>DAOUAM010000001.1:0-54037 GCA_034433305.1 Dehalococcoidia bacterium
CGCGCCGCAGCGGCACATGGTGCACAGGGCACCGGTATCCATAGCTGAAAGGCTATGGCCCCATTGAACGGGCGGGGAAGGGTGCTGAAAGCTGAGGGCTGATAGCTAATAGCTGATGCCCACGTCGGGCGGGCGTTGTGGTCTGGGGATGAGGAGCTATGTGGGGGAGTGGCGACCCCGACCGGATTCGAACCGGCGATCTCCTGCTCGACAGGCAGGCATGTTGTCCGCTACACCACGGGGCCGCTCTTCAAATCGGCCTTGCTAAAGGGCTACCTGCATTTTAGCCTGTCCGGCGCTCTGGGGTCAACAGGTTGCAGGGCCTGTCAAAGGGCAGGCTGCAACGCGGTGCCCGGCGCCGCTACTGGACAAATCCCTCTGCCTTTAGCGCCTCCTCCAGCTTGGCCGGGCTGTAGCCTACCACCTTCTGCTCGCCTATGACGGCCACGGGCGTGGTGCGGTAACCCATGGAAAGCAGCATCTTGCGGCCCTCCAGGCTGGTGGACACATTGTACTCTGTGAAGGGGATGCCTTTTCGTGAAAGGTACACTTTCACCATGTGGCATGGCCCTCAGCCGTTGGATGTGAATACCTTGATGTCCTTCTCCACTTTCTCTTGCGCTCCGGACCTAAGATTCCGATCCTGAAGACTTCTGGTGCCCGGCCTCCTCCCTGCGTCGTATGTTGTGCTCGCGCTTGCCGGCCACGTTGTCGAAGAGGCCCTCGCCGGGCTGGACTGCCTCGCCGATAGTCTGGTTGACCTCCCCGGTCTCCTGGTACTTGCGAAGAAACTCTTCGCTCACGAAGAACATTCAGATACAGAAGCCATCGCGGGCTATGTCCTCGTGGTGCCGCTCGCAGGGGCAGATCTTCTTGCGGTCCTCAACGGGATCGCCGCTCACGGGCATTCAAGGACAGTAGCGATGGCCGTACTTGATCTCGTTCTCGGCGAGGCCCTGCTGCACCACCTCCACCACTTCGGGGTCAGGAAAGAACTTGTAGGGGCCTCGCTCGACGTACTTTTCCGAGAACCGCTTGGCCCTCTGAAGTGCTTCCTCTCTGGTCAGCTCACGTGGCATGGAGTCCCTCTCCCGTCAGACGCCTCAACGGCCCGCTGCCGGGCCGAGGCGCATTCTTCTGTGCATCTCGCACGACATGCTGTAGAACGCCCTTGCCTGGCCTTCCAGTCTGCTCACCAGGGCGGGCAGGGTGCGCTTCACCTCCTCCAGGGTCTTCTGCTGGGATACCTCTATGCTCAGAAGGGCGGCTGTGCCGCAGTCGCATCGTGCTGAGAAGTAGAACTTGTAGAAATCCGGATTAGCGGCGAAGTCCAGCTTGAACCCTTTCAGGGGCGTCAGGCCGTTGTCGGGCGACAGCGCCCCGGTGATGAGGGCGCTGATCTGCTCCTGGAACGAGGCATCGCCCCCCGGGAGTGGCTGCTGGGCGGCGGTCTCCTGCTCTGCGATCTCTATCAGCCCCCTGCTCTACAGGCTGCTTGCACATGGCCGGGCTGGCGCGTCGCCGGGACTCGCCGGCCGGCGATGGACTGAAATGTCCCTGTACGATTATGGTAACAGAGCGACGTATGGGCTGCAAGCTGTGGCCTGGCCCCTGACTCCAGCTACAGGGGCGCCTGACGCCTGCGGAAAGGCCCGCAGCCGGGCCGCCAGCAATGAGGACTGCTGGCACCGGGCTGAGGCTGCATTGTGTAACGCGACGGAAGCCCACAGCCGCGCCAGGCCGACTGCCTGCCACGCGCCCGGGGGAAGCCCCTACCGGAGCGCCCTGAGTGCCTGGCGCAGCTCCTCCGTCAGCCGCTGTCCCAGTTCCGGGCGGCCGTGGAACGCTGCTGGGGTATTCTGATAGACGGCTATGTGCCACCCGCCATGGCCCTTTGAGGCGACCAGCGTCTGGACTGCGTTGGCCGCAGGGTTGATGTCTGACTGGCCGGGCGGGACCAGGCCGGCAACGGCGCGAAGGACGGCGACCTGGGGAGTCAGAAAGCGCACCCCCCGGACTATTCCCACGTAGGAGGCCGTAGGGTGGTCAGCGAATATCTGGCGAAGGTGCGACTCGATCTCTGCCCGGCCATTGACCTGGCTGCCATCAAACCCCACGAGGTTAGCGTCGTCGCTGAACAGGGCGGCGAAGTCTACGGCGTTGCGCCTGTTCCAGCACTCCAGCAGCCGCTGGTAGAGCGTGCGGACTGCCGAATTGTCGTCAGTCGCTGAGGAGTTGGCATCTGAGGAAATGGAGGACATTGCAAGGCCCCCGGTATAGATTTGGTCGGAAGCGGCGCCGAGAAGGAAAGGTAACAGGAAGGTCTAACACTGGAAGAGTGGTGGGCGGTAATGGATTTGAACCATTGACCTCTGCGATGTCAACGCAGCGCTCTAGGCCTCTGAGCTAACCGCCCACTGTCGCACGGGCTGGGGCCTGTTGCCCCAGTCGCGTCAAGTTTAGCAAGGCTGGTGGGGCTGGTCAAGCAATGCAGGGCCTGGGGGCAGGCAGCTTGTGCCCTCCCCCAGGCCCTATCTGTCGCGTTACGGCGCTGGCAGCTCCTCCATGGCCTCTTCCAGGTCGGAGGTAGAGGTGGCCGGCTGCGGTTGCGGCGGTGGCCCGGTCAGGAGGCCGGCTGGCTCCCTGGCGGCCTCGGTAAGGCCAAGGCGCTTGCGGCCCTCTTCTGAGAGGTCGAACCGGGCCGGGATGAGCCGGCCGATGATGACGTTCTCCTTCAGGCCGCGCAGGTAGTCCACTTCGCCATTGATGGCCGCCTCGGTGAGCACCCGCGTCGTCTCCTGGAAGGATGCGGCGGCCAGGAAGCTCTCCATGTTCAGCGAGGCCCTGGTGATGCCCAGCAGCACGGGGGAGGCCGTGGCAGGCTCGCCGCCTTCGGCCAGGATGCCCGCGTTGGTCTCCTCGTACTGGTAGCGGTCCACCAGCTCTCCGGGCAGCAGGTCGGTGTCGCCCGGGTCGTCAATGCGCACCTTGCGCAGCATCTGGGCGATGATCACCTCGATGTGCTTGTCATGGATGGCGACGCCCTGGGAGCGGTACACCTTCTGCACCTCTTCGATGAGGTACTTCTGCACCGCCTCCCGGCCCTGTATCCTCAGTATCTGCTGCGGGTTCTTGGGGCCGGCCGTCAGCGCCTGGCCGGCGGTGACATGGTCGCCAGGCCTCACGATGATGTGGGCCGCGGCGGGTATCAGGTACTCCCGCTGGTCCTCGTCCTTCCAGGTGATGGTCAGCCTTTCGCCGTCCAGCCGGACTATGCCCGATGCCCTGGCGATGACGTCCACGGGCTGGAGCGCGCCGGCCTCTTCCTGTCCCTCTGGCTGCTCAGGCTCGGCCAGGCGCTGGCCAATGCTGACCTCGGCGCCGTCGTCCACCAGGACCTTGTAGCCCGCTGGCAGCGGGTACTCGTCGGTGTACTCCTCGACGCTGACCACCTTGATGCTGCGGCCCTCGGGCACCTCGGTTATCTCCACCACGCCATCAATCTCGGATAGCACCGCCTCGCCCTTGGGCGCCCGGGCCTCGAACAGCTCCTCGACCCTGGGCAGGCCGCTGGTGATGTCGGCTACGGCGATGCCGCCGGTGTGGAACGTGCGCATGGTGAGCTGCGTGCCAGGCTCGCCGATGCTCTGGGCTGCTATGATGCCCACGGCTTCGCCCATCATTACCGACTTCCAGGTGGCCAGGGAGAGGCCGTAGCACATGCGGCACACGCCGCGCCTGGACTCGCAGGCCAGGGGCGAGCGCACCATGACGCCGGGCACTTTCGCCTTCTTCAGCTTCTCGGCCACCTCGACGGTGATCTCCTGGTTGCGGTCAACCATAATCTCGCCGGTCTCGGGGTCTGGCACTGGCGCGGCGGCGTAGCGGCCCTTGACGCGGTCCTCGAAAGGAGCGATGAGGGAGGAGTCGGCCTCGGCGTCTATCCAGATGCCGCCGGCGGTGCCGCAGTCCTCGCTCAGGACGATGACTTCCTGGGCCACGTCTATCAGGCGGCGCGTCAGGTAGCCGCTGTCTGCCGTGCGCAGGGCCGTGTCCGCCAGGCCCTTGCGGGCGCCGTGGGTGGAGATGAAGTACTCCAGCACGGTGAGGCCCTCCCGGAAGTTGGACTTGATGGGCCTCTCGATGATGCGCCCCTTGGGGTCTGACATCAGGCCGCGCATGCCAGCCATCTGCTTGATCTGGGCGATGTTACCCTTGGCCCCCGATGTGGCCATCAGGTATATGCCGCCGTAGTTGCGCAGGTTGGTCTGAATGACGCCCGTAAGCCTCTCGTTGGCCTGGTTCCATATCTGGATGGCGTTGTTGTACCGCTCGTCCGCCGTGATGAGGCCGTCCATGTACTGCTGCTCCAGCAGGTTCACCATGTTCTCGGCCTCGGTGACAATGGTAGCCTTCTCGGGAGAGACCTCGATGTCATTGATGGCGATGGTGATGCCCGCCTTGGCGGCGTAGTGGAAGCCCAGGTCCTTGATGGCGTCCAGGGTCCTGGCGGTGCCCTCGCTGCCCAGCACCCGGTAGCACTCCGCCGTGACCTTCCTCAGGGCGCCCTTGTCCATCTCCTGGTTGTGGAAGCCCAGCTCCGGCGGCAGCACCTCGTTGAAGATGATGCGGCCCACGGTGGTCTCGGTCCAGGGGTTGCCGTCCTCGGCGGCGGAAGGATTGCGCACCTTGATGAGGGCGCGCAGGTCTATCACGCCCAGGTCGTAGGCCAGCCGAGCGTCCTCGAAGCTGGCGAAGCACTTGCCGGTGCCCGGGGCGTCCTTCTCCACCATGGTCATGTAGTAGCACCCCAGCACCATGTCCAGGGTCGGCGCCACGATAGGCTCGCCTGAACTGGGGGAGAGCATGTTGTAGGTGCTCAGCATCAGCTTGTGGGCTTCCAGGACGGCCTCCCGGGATAGCGGCACGTGTACAGCCATCTGGTCGCCGTCGAAGTCGGCGTTGAAGGCCGTGCACACCAGCGGGTGGACCTGGATGGCGCTGCCGTCAATGAGCACGGGCTGGAAGGCCTGGATGCCCAGGCGGTGCAGCGTGGGCGCACGGTTGAGCAGCACGGGGCGGTCCTTGACCACCTCCTCCAGGATGTCCCAGACCTCGGGGCGTGCCCGCTCGGCCAGGCGCTTGGCGCTCTTGATGTTGTGGGCGTGGCCCTTCATGACCAGGCGGTTCATGACAAAGGGCTTGAACAGCTCCAGGGCCATTCGCCTGGGCAGGCCGCACTGGTGCAGCTTCAGCTCCGGGCCGACGATGATGACAGAGCGGCCGCTGTAGTCCACGCGCTTGCCCAGCAGGTTCTGGCGGAAGCGCCCCTGCTTGCCACGCAGCAGGTCCGACAGGGACTTGAGCTTGTGATTGTGGCTGCCGGACACGGCGCGGCCCCGGCGGCCATTGTCAATGAGAGCGTCCACGGCCTCCTGGAGCATGCGCTTCTCGTTGCGCACGATGATCTCCGGGGCCTGGAGCTCTATGAGCCGCTTCAGGCGGTTGTTCCGATTGATGACGCGCCGGTAAAGGTCGTTGAGGTCGCTGGTGGCGAAGCGCCCGCCATCGAGCTGCACCATGGGGCGCAGCTCGGGGGGCAGCACGGGCAGCACCGTCATAACCATCCACTCGGGCCTGTTGCCGCTCTTGCGGAAGGCCTCCACGACGCGCAGCCGCTTGATGGCCTTCTTGCGGCGCTGGCCTGTGGTGGACCTGATCTCATCCTGGAGCTGGTCGCGCATGGAGTCCACGTTCAGGTCGCGCAGCACCTCCAGCACTGCCTCGGCGCCCATGCCTGCCCTGAACACGTCGCTGTAGCGGTCCCGCATCTCGCGGTAGCGGCTCTCGGTCATGAGCTGGGGGACGCGCAGGTTCTCCAGTTCGTCAATCTGGCCGAGGATTTCGTTCTCCAGTTCCTCCTTGTCCTTCTCCACGCGGGCGGTGATCAGGCGGACCTCGTTTTCCGCGGCCTCCCGCTTGTCATCGGGGACCTGGTCGCCGGAGGCGCCGTTGACGCTGGCCATAAGCCTGGCCCGGACCTCGTTGACCTTCTGCTCGGCCTCGGCGTCCAGCCGGGCCGTGCCCTCGTCCAGTTCCTGCTGCAGTCGCTCGATGGCGGCCTTTCGGGCGGCGTCGTTGACCTGGGTCACCAGGTACTGCGCGAAGTAAAGGACCCTGTCCAGGTTGCGGGGCGACAGGTCCAGCAGCAGCCCCAGGCGGCTGGGCGTGCCCTTGGAGAACCAGATGTGGGCCACTGGCGCAGCCAGGTTGATGTGGCCCATGCGCTCGCGGCGCACCTTGGCCCGCGCCACCTCCACGCCGCAGCGGTCACAGATAACGCCCTTGTACCGGATCTTCTTGTACTTGCCGCAGTAGCACTCCCAGTCCTTGGTGGGGCCGAAGATCTTCTCGCAGAACAGCCCATCCTTCTCAGGGCGCAGGGTGCGATAGTTTATGGTCTCTGGCTTGGTGACTTCGCCGTAGGACCAGGTCTTGATCTGCTCCGGCGAGGCCAGAGAAATTCGGATTGCATTAAAGTCGTTTCCAGCTTGAGCCATTGCCCTACTCCTTAGCACGCCATCTTGCAGCAGGCTAATTGTCGTTACTTACAGCTTCCTGGGCCGGCACGTCCTGCATGCTCACGCTGGCCTGTTCGCCGCTGGCCCTCAGGGGCACAGGCTCCTCGCTACGGGGGAAGGGCGTCACAGGCTCCAGGGAAGGCTCCATGCCCTCCGAGGCCGAGCCTTCGCCGGGGTGGCCTGGCAGCGCCAGCGCCTCCGGCTCCTCGTGCAGCAGTTCCACCGACAGGCCAAGGCTCTGCAGCTCCTTCAGCAGCACGTGGAAGGACTCGGGTATGCCAGGCTGAATGACGTCCTCGCCCTTGACGATGGCCTCGTAGGTCTTCACGCGGCCCACCACGTCGTCGGACTTGACGGTGAGCATCTCCTGGAGGTTGTAGGCGGCGCTGTAGGCTTCCAGCGCCCAGACCTCCATTTCGCCGAAGCGCTGGCCGCCAAACTGGGCCTTGCCACCCAGCGGCTGCTGGGTTATCAGCGAGTATGGCCCCGTGGACCTGGCGTGGATCTTGTCCTCCACCAGGTGGATCAGCTTCATCATGTAGATGTGGCCCACGGTGATGGGCTGGTCGAAAGGCTCGCCCGTCCGGCCATCGTAGAGGATGGACTTGCCCAGTATGGGCGCGGCCACCTGCTTCTCCCTGTTGAGCCGGAGCACCTCGGCCTCCATCTGCTCCAGGGTCATGCCCGAGATGTCCTGCCCCACCTCCTCCCTGAGCCATATCTCGATGCAGGCCTTGCGGGCCTCGCCGGCGGTGTTGGGGTCAAAGACCCTGTCGTAGTCGTAGCCGCGCTCGGCCAGCCACCGGCGGACAGTCTCGCGGTGGACGTTGGGGAGGGTGTGGTCGCCCGCTGGCCTGGGGTCCAGAGCGCCGGACTTGCGGATGAACCACGCCTGGGCCAGGGCATCCTCGATGTTGATGTCGGACGCTCCGTTAAAGACGGGGGTGATGGCCCTGAAGCCCAGCTCGTTGGCGGCCCAGCCCAGGTGGGTCTCCAGCACCTGCCCCAGGTTCATGCGTGAGGGCACGCCGATGGGGTTCAGGATGATGTCCACAGGGGTGCCATCGGGCAGGAAGGGCATGTCCTCCTCCGGCAGCACGCGGGCTATGACGCCCTTGTTGCCGTGGCGGCCGGCCATCTTGTCGCCCTCGGTTATCTTGCGGGTCTGGGCGATCCACAGGCGCACCAGCTTGTTGACGCCAGGCGGCAGCTCGTCCTTGTTCTCCCGGCTCAGCACCTTGACGTCAATAATCTTGCCGCGCTCGCCGTGGGGCACGCGCAGGGAGGTGTCCTTCACGTCCCGCGCCTTCTCGCCGAAGATGGCGCGCAGCAGCTTCTCCTCGGCGCTCAGCTCGGTCTCGCCCTTGGGCGTGATCTTGCCCACCAGGATGTCGCCCGGGCCGATCTCGGCGCCGATGCGGATGACACCCTCCTCGTCCAGGTTGCGCAGGCTCTCCTCGCCCACGTTGGGTATGTCGCGAGTGATCTCCTCGGGGCCGAGCTTGGTGTCCCTGGCCTCCACCTCGTGCTTCTCGATGTGGATGGAGGTGAACTTGTCCTCCTTGACCAGCTTCTCGCTGATGATGATGGCGTCCTCGAAGTTGTAGCCGCCCCAGCTCATGAAGGCCGCCAGCACGTTCTGGCCCAGGGCAAGCTCGCCCTGGCCCGTGGAGGAGCTATCGGCCAGTACCTGGCCCGCGGCCACCAGGTCGCCCCTGTGCACGATAGGCCGCTGGTTGACGCAGGTGCCCTGGTTGCTCCTCATGAACTTCAGCAGACGGTACTCGTGCTGCTTGCCCTGGAAGTCCGTGACCACGATATGCTCGCCCGTGGCCTCAGTGACCACGCCATCCTCAGCGCAGATGACCACCTGCCCGCTGTCCCTGGCCACGCGCCCCTCCATGCCGGTGCCCACCAGCGGCGGCTCCGGCTGGAGCAGGGGCACGGCCTGGCGCTGCATGTTGGAACCCATCAGCGCGCGGTTGGCGTCATCGTGCTCCAGGAAGGGGATCAGAGAGGTGGAGACGCTGACAAGCTGCATGGGCGACACGTCCATGTAGGACACGTTCTCGGGCGGCTCCATGGACACGATCTCCCGGATGCGCGTCTCCACGCGGTCGTTCAGGAACTGGCCCTTGCTGTCCAGGGGTGAGTTGGCCTGGGCGACGTGCAGCTCCTCCTCCTCGTCCGCCGAAAGGTACACAATATCCCTGGGGTCCGCCGAGACGTAGGGCTTGACGGCTATCTCCTGCTCGGGCAGGTTGGCTATCTTCGCCATGGCCCTGCGGGTGACCACGCTGCCGGCCCGCACGATAGTGCTCCCCTTGTCGTCCAGGATGTCCTGGGTGACGGTGCGGCCCTCCAGGTCAGGGTTCTTGCTGGAGATGGTCTTGTGTACCCTGCGGTACGGCGTCTCGATGAAGCCGTACTCGTTGGTGCGGGCGTAGGTAGCCAGCGAGCCCAGCAGGCCAATATTGGGCCCTTCTGGCGTCTCGATGGGGCAGATGCGCCCATAGTGGGAGTGGTGGACGTCGCGGACGTCGAAGCCTGCACGCTCCCTGGAAAGGCCACCAGGCCCCAGGGCCGACAGCCTGCGCTTGTGGGTAAGCTCGGCCAGCGGGTTGGTCTGGTCCATAAACTGGGAGAGCTGCGAGCCACCGAAGAACTCCCTGACGGCGGCCACCACCGGCCTGATGTTGATCAGGGCGGCGGGCGTTGTGGTAGCAGGGTCAATCTGGGTGGTCATGCGCTCCTTGATGACGCGCTCCATCCGCAGCAGGCCCACCCGTATCTGGTTCTGGATGAGCTCGCCCACGGCGCGGACGCGGCGGTTGCCCAGGTGATCAATGTCATCGGACCGCTCCACGCCGTTGTTGATCTTGATCATCATCCTGAGCAGGGCGATGATATCGTCCGGCGACAGGATGCGTGTGTCCGGGTCCGCCGTCAGGCCCAGCCGGCGGTTGAGCTTGTAGCGTCCCACCTTGCCCAGGTCGTAGCGCCTCTTGTTGAAAAAGAGGTTGTCCAGCAAAGACCGGGCGTTCTCAATGTTGGGCGGCTCACCCGGGCGCAGCCGGCGGTAGAACTCCAGCAGGGCGTCCTGCTGGTCCGTTACCGCCACGTCCTTCTCAATGGTCGTCTTGATGTACTGGTGCTCCGGGTTGGTGTCCACGTCCTCGAAAAGCTCCAGCAGCTCCTCGTTGGACGCGTAGCCCATGGCACGCAGCAGGGTGCTGACCGGCGTCTTGCGCTTGCGGTCAATCTTGACCGAGACCACGTCCCTGTTGCTGGTCTCGAACTCCATCCAGGCGCCCCTGTAGGGGATGAGCTTGGCGGAGCACAGCAGCCGGCCCGTGGTCGGGTCGGGGTCAACGGTGAAATATACTCCAGGCGACCGCACCAGCTGGCTCACCACCACACGCTCGGCGCCGTTGATGATGAAGGTGCCCGTGGTGGTCATCATGGGGATGTCGCCTATGAAAAGCGTCTGGTCCTTGACCTCACCGTGGCCTGGCCCCTGGGCCTTGACCTCAAGGCGTACCTTGACGTGGAGGGCCGCTGAGTAGGTGGTCTCCCTCTCCCGGCACTCCTCCTCCTTCAGCTTGGGTTCCTCGAAGTAGTGGTCCAGGAAGCTGAGCGCGAAGCGTCCACCGGCAAAGTCCTCTATTGGCGAGATCTCCTCGAAGAGCTCTCTAAGACCCTCACCCTTCAGCCAGTTAAAGGAGTCAATCTGGACTTGTATAAGATTAGGCACGTCCAGTACACTAGGTATCTGGGCGTACGACCGTTTTACCAGGGGAGATGCACCGTTCGCCACTTGCCAAGTGGAAGAGGTCATGTGTTCTCACACTCCTCGGAAATGAAGGCTATTCTAACTTGTGCGCCAGGCCAGGAACAGCGGAAAAAGGCAGAGGTATAGTAAAGAGACAAAAGGCGTGCGGAAGACAAAAAGCGGTGGTAAGAGACATCACTCGACTAGATTCATAGCTTAGCATAGCTATCGGGTGATGTCAACGGTCTTTTGGGCTTTTTTTCAGACTCTTCCCAGGTGCTTGCCGCAGTCCTCATCCGGCGCAGGCACCAGGCGCGCCGGGTAGCCCTCCCTCGAAGTGTACCCTGTCCCCTTCCTGTATGCCGTGCCGCTCCACCTCGCCCGCGTTGACCTCCAGCGTGTACTTCGCCGGCCTCGATGGTGAGTACAGCGGTAGCTCCGATGCCGACGTCCCGGGGGCCGGCGCCGGCACGTTCAGCGTCAGGTCCACCACCTGGCAGTCCCGGCCAATCCAGATGAAGTCCAGCGGGAACTTCATGTCTATCATCCAGAAGTCCCATCGTCCCGAGGACTCGAACACGAACAGCATGCCCGTGCCTGGGGCCAGGCCCGCCCGGCCAGACAGTCCCCTGGAGCGCGTGCCTGGGCTGTCCGCCACCTCCGCCACGAAGGCCGCCTCCCCCACGGCGACTCTGACGGTGGGCAGCGTGGGGGACGGCGCAGGCGTGGCCGTCCGCGCCGTCGCCGTGGGCGAGGGGGTAGCAGTCATGGCGGGTGGTGGAGTGGAAGAGGGCACGGCGGTGGCTATCGGGGCCGTGGTGGCCGTGGGCCGGGGAGATGGGGATGGCATGGTTGTGGCAGTCGAGGCTGGCGGCGGCGATGGGCCAGCGCCGGGCGTCGGCGAGGCAGCGGCCGGCGTCGTCACCGGCGCGGGAGACGGCATGGCCTGGGGCACGCGGCCACATCCGGCCAGCACAGCCAGCGCCAGGGCAAGGCCAGGGACGGCTACGCTGAGCAGTGGAGGCACCCTCATGCTAGCTGGACCACCGTTGCCCCTTCGCCTCCGCGCTCCCTGGCCTCCGGGCTGAAGGCCCTGGCCAGCGGGTGGCGCGCCAGGTGTGCCCGCACTGCCTGGCGCAGCGCGCCGGTGCCCTTGCCGTGGATGACCCGCACCGAGCTGAGGCCGTCCCTCACTGCCCTGTCCAGGAACTCCTCCAGCCTCGCCAGCGCCTCCTCCACGCGCAGACCGCGCAGGTCAAGCTCCGTGGATGGCAGGCCGGGGCCAAGCTGCACGCTGACCTCGGGGCCTTCGTGGCCCGCCTCGGCCTCCTCGACGCGGGAGAGCCTGCCCATGTCCAGCCGCATACGCACCTTGCCGATGTTGACCTCGGCCTCCTTCCCCTGGGCCGGTATGGACACCACGGTGCCTCGAAGGTTCAGGCCACGCACGCTGACCGTGTCGCCCACGGCGATGGGGCGCTGCTCCGAGGCGCGGGCCAGCCGCTGGGGCCGCCGGCGCTCCACGGCTTCCAGCTCCCGCCTGGCGCTGGCCAGCGCCTCCCTGGCCTTTGCCACTTCCTCCGACGTGGCCGGCGTGGGCGACCAGGACAGCGCCGACTCGGCGCGGTGGAGCTTCCTGCGGACCTCGTCGTACTGGGCCAGCAGGTCGCGGCGCATATCATCCAGCATTTCCTCGCGGTGCTGGGCCAACTCCTCAAGCTGGGCTTCCAGGTCCCGCCTGGTGGCCTCGGCCCTGGCCTGGGCCTCCTCGGCCTCTTCGAGTCTGAGCTGTAGCTGCTGGCGCTCCTTCTGGAGTTCGCTCAGCCAGTCCTCGAACCGCAGGTACTGAGGCTCCAGCAGCGAGCGGGCCTTCTCCAGGATGGTGGCGGGAAGGCCCATGCGGGCGGCCACGGCCATGGCGTAGCTGCGGCCCGGTACGCCAATGGTCAGGTGGAAGGTGGGGCGCAGCGAGTCCGGGTCCAGCGACACGCTGGCGTTCATCATGCCTGGCGTGGCCTCGGCATGTGCCGCCACCGAGCGGTGGTGCGTGGTGGCGATGGTGGTGATGCCCTGCTCGGCCAGGTGCTGCAGTATGGCCTTGGCCAGCGCGGAGCCTTCCTCCGGGTCCGTGCTGGTGCCAAGCTCGTCCAGCAGCACCAGCGACGAAGTGGTGGCCTGGGACAGGATGGCTATGACGTTAGGCATGTGGGAGCTGAATGTAGACACCGACTGCTGGATGCTCTGCTCGTCGCCCACGTCGGCGTAAATGCCGTCAAAGACAGGCAGCGAGCTACCCTCGTCGGCGGGCACGCGCAGGCCCGACTGGTGCATCAGCGCCAGCAGCCCCACCGTCTTCATAGCCACCGTCTTGCCGCCGGTGTTGGGGCCGGTGATGACCAGCACCGACCAGCCTGGGCCTATGGTGACGCTGATGGGCACGGCGCCCCTGCCCAGCAGCGGGTGGCGGGCGTTGGCCAGCTTCACTTCCGCCGGCGCTGGCCTGGCGCCGCCGCGCGACACCAGGACCCCGCGCAGGGCCGCGCTGTACTCGGCCCGTGCCAGGATGAAGTCCAGCCGCGCCGTAAGCTCTATGCCCAGCTTGATGTCCTCGGCCAGCGCTCCCACCAGGCCCGAAAGCTCCCGCAGCACCCGCTGGACTTCCCGCTCCTCCTCCAGCGCCAGCTCTCGCCAGGCGTTGCAGGCCTCCACCGTGACGAAAGGCTCGATGAAGAGCGTGGCGCCGGTATTGGAGGCATCCAGCACTATTCCAGGTATGCGGTGGCGCATCTCGGCCTTCACCTGCACCACAAGCCTGTCGCCGCGCAGGGATATCACCTGGTCCTGCAGCGCCTCCTGGGCGCCCGGGGACTGCATGAGCCGCGTCAGCGCCTGGGTGACGCGGTGGTAGGCCTCCCGTACCTGTCGGCGCAGCGCCCCCAGGGTCGGCGTGGCGCTGTCCAGGACGTCGCCCCTTGGCCCGATGCAGCCGCGGACCTGTCGCTGTAGCTCCTGGAGGTCGGGTATAAGCTCCGCGATGCTGGCGAGGGTGGGAACGTGGTCGCGCTCCCGCAGGACCGCCGAGCGCGCCCGCCGCTGGACCTCCAGGGCGTCGGCGATGGCCAGAAGCTCCAGGCCGGTGAGCGTGCCTCCCAGCGCGGCCCTGGTCACGCCAGGCAGCGGGTCGCCGCTGGCGTCCAGGCTGACCCTGCCGGAGCGCTCCATGAGGAGCAGCCCCTCGCTGGTCTCATGCTGTAGCTCGTCCACCTCGTAGGTCTCCCAGGAGGGCGTGAGCTGCAGCGCCAGCTCCCGGGCCGGCGGAAAGGTGGCGTACCTGGCCAGTTGCTCCCGCACCGCCGGGAAGTCCAGTAGCTCCAGCGACCTGGCCCTGAGCGCCGTCGTGTCCGTTGTTTGTGTGGTGTCCTGCACAGGAGTATTCAAGTCAGTACGCGATATGGTCCCAGGTCATTCTACCATCTGGTGAGCAGGCACGCTGGGCTTTGGCCCTTTTGTTGTCTGGATTGCTCTTCTCCGCTGGCCCGGCGGGTGCTATACTTCCCAGGGTCTGCAGCCATGAGACAGAGCATCACCGTCAGAGTGCCGGCTACCACAGCCAATATGGGGCCAGGCGTCGACTGCCTGGGCATGGCCCTGGACATATGGAACACCCTCCAGGTGGAGGTTGGCGGCACGGGCCTTGAGGTGCTGGGCGAAGGCGAGGGTACCCTGGCCCGGGACGAGTCCAACCTTGTGTACCAGAGCTTCCAGTTGCCCTTCCAGGAGCTGGGGAAGCCTGTGCCCAGCGTGGGGCTGGTCTGCCACAACGCCATACCACTGGGGCGCGGGCTGGGCAGTAGCTCCGCCGCGGTAATCGCCGGCCTGGTGGCGGGCAACGAGCTTTGTGGCCGTGCCCTGGGCCAGGAGCGGTTGCTGGAGCTGGCTGTGCGGGTGGAGGGCCACCCGGACAACGCCTCTCCCGCCATCCTGGGTGGCTGCTGCATCGTCGTGCAGGATGGAGGGCATCTGGTCACGGCCCAGGTGCCGGTGCCAGAGGGCCTGTCCTGTGTCCTGTTCGTGCCTGACATGCCCATGCCCACAAAGCAGGCCAGGGCGGTGCTGCGCCCGCAGGTGCCTCGGCAGGATGCCGTGTATAATATGGGCCGTGTGGCGCTGCTGGTCAGGGCCTTCTCCACGGGCGACCTCGCGCACCTTGCCATTGCCACCCAGGACCGGCTGCACCAGCCAGACCGGCAGGCCATATTCCCTGCCATGCGCAACATCTTCCGGGCGGCGCTGGACGCCGGCGCGCTGGGCGTGTGGCTTTCCGGCGCAGGCTCCAGCGTCCTTGCCCTTGCGCGGGGCAGGGAAATGACGATAGGCTACGAGATGGCGGACGCGGCGGTGAAGTCCGGGCTGGACGGCAAGCTGCTGGTCACCAGGCCCACATCACGCGGCGCCCATGTGGCCGGGTAACGTGCCAGAACACGGGACGTCTCCGGGTGGCTGGTGTTGGCTTTAAGAAAAGCTGCCAGTATGCTGTATGCTTCCCTGTATGGAGGGTATGTCAGGGATATTGTTGTTATAAAATCCGTCCCCTTATGGGGCCTGTGAGGGAAGGTCCGGACGAGGGCGCAAAAGGGTATGAGCAGGTGGGTGTAATAGTGCAGAAGTACGGCGGAAGCTCCGTGGCCGACGCCGAGAAAATCAAAAACGTGGCCAGGCGCATTGCTTCGGCGCAGGACAGGGGAAACCAGGTGGTGGCCGTGGTCTCGGCCATGGGAGATACCACCGACGACCTGATTGCCCTGGCCCACCAGGTCACCGAGAGGCCAGACCCCAGGGAAATGGACGTGCTGCTCTCCACAGGCGAGCTTGTGTCCTGCACCCTGGTGGCCATGGCCCTGCGCTCCATGGGGTACATGGCCATCAGCCTGAGCGGCGCCCAGGCCGGCATTCACACGGATACCAGCTATGGCAAGGCCAGGATAGCCGTCGTGGAGCCGGAGCGCATCCACAGGGAGCTGGGCAAGGGGAACATAGTCATAGTGGCCGGGTTCCAGGGCATTACCGAGGACCTGGACGTGACCACGCTGGGGCGCGGAGGCTCAGACACCACCGCCGTGGCCCTGGCGGCCGGCCTGGGGGCGCAGCGCTGCGAGATATATACGGACGTGGAGGGCATCTACACCGCCGACCCCAGGCTTGTGCCCGAGGCCCGCAAGCTGGACGAGATAGGCTTCGAGGAGATGCTGGAGCTGGCGGCCTACGGCGCCAAGATGAACCCGCGGTCCATTGAGCTGGGCATGGTGTTCAATGTCCCCATTCTGGTAGCCTCCAGCTTCGTTGACGCACCAGGCACGCTGATCCACGAGGGAGCGGACATGAAAGTCAAAGTCGGGGAGATAAGGAACAGAGTCCGGGGCATCGCCACTGACACCAACGTGGCGAAGATAACCGTGCTGGGCGTCATGGACCGGCCGGGGGTAGCCGCGAGCCTGTTCGAACCCCTGGCCGCCGCGGACGTCAGCGTGGACGTGATCGTGCAGAACGCCAGCGTGGACGGTGCCACCGACCTGACTTTCACGGTGAAGCGTACCGACCTCCCCAGGGCGCTGGAGGTGGTGGAGCAGGTAGCCAGGGGCCTGGGCAGCCGGGGCGTGGCCAGCGCCGACAATCTGGCCAAGGTCAGCATTGTGGGCACCGGCATGCTGGACGCTCCAGGCTACGCCGCCAGGATGTTCCGCGCCCTGGCGGACCAGAACATCAACATCGAGATGATCACCACCTCCGAGATACGCATCACCTGCATCGTGGACAAGGCGAGGGTGGCCGAGGCGGCCAGGGCGCTGCACGCCGCGTTCCAGTTGGAGAAGGTGGACTAGGCCCACGTATGGGGGTAGGCGTCCGGTGCTGGTTTCAGGCCCAGGGCTTCGGTCTATGTATGAATAAACGGTGTCAGGCTCATTGCTGTCCCGCGCTGCCCGGCGCCCGTTCCAGTCCAAGCAGACAGTCAAGGCCAGTTGTCCCACCCCATTGACGAATGGCGTCCTGGCCGCTAAGACTCTCTCTAGATGCCTCTTTGCCGGAGCGCTTTTTGACAACGCCATTCCTGTCCATAGTGATCCCGGCCTTCAACGAGGAAGCCAGCATCGTGCCCACTCTGGAGCAGGTGGTGTGCTTCCTGGGCCGCCAGTCCTACCAGTGGGAGGTCCTGGTGGTGGACGACGGCAGCCTGGATGCCACGGCGGCGGTGGTGGAGCGCTGGGCGCGTGACCACTCGGGTGTGCGGGTAGTCAAGGTGCCCCACGGCGGCAAGGGCTGGGCCGTCAAATGCGGCATGCTGGCCACCAGCGGGAAGTACCGCTTCATGTGCGACGCCGACCTGGCCATGCCCATCCAGCAGCTATCCAGGTTCCTGGAGGCCATGGACAGGGGCTACGACGTGGTCATAGGCTCGCGCCAGATCGCCGGGGCCAGGAGGTTCAACGAGTCGCCTGCCCGGCACGTCTTGGGCCGCCTGTTCAACTGGGTCGTCAGGCTCATGGCTATCCGGGCGTTTCAGGACACGCAGTGTGGCTTTAAATGCTTTCGAGGAGAGGCCGCGGAGGAGCTGTTCCGGCTCCAGAAGACCAGGGGCTTCGGCTTCGACGTGGAGGTGCTTTACCTTGCCCTCAGAAGGCGCATGCGAGTGCTGGAGATTCCCATAGACTGGTACCATCACAGGCCCAGCAAGGTCAGGCCGGGCCTCGACTCCCTTCTCATGTTGCGTGACATTCTGCTGGTGCGCTGGCGCGACATGCGGGGCAAGTACAGGCTGGCAGGCCCCGAGGAATGATATATGACAGGACCAGGCAGTAGAGCAAATAGCGGGGCGAAGGAAGGGCCGGCGAAGGGTGCGCCTGAGGCGGCCGGCGCCCAGCCCTGCACCGTCGCCATCGTCGTGCCGACCTACAACGAGGCCGAGAACCTGCCGGAGCTTGCCAGGCGCCTCTTCGCCCTGGACATCCCCGGCATGAAGCTCATAATCGTGGACGACAACTCGCCGGACGGCACGGGCGAGGTAGCCCGCGGGCTGTCCAAACAGCTAGATGGCAGGCTGGAGGTCATCCAGCGGCAGGGGAAACAGGGGCTGGGGACAGCCTACGTGGCGGGGTTCAGCCAGGCGCTGGCCCAGGGGGCGCAGTACGTCTTCCAGATGGACGCCGACCTCTCCCACGCGCCCGAGTACATCCCCGCCATGCTGGAGAAGCTGGAGCAGGCGGACGTCGTCGTTGGCTCCCGCTACACGCGAGGCGGTGGCGTGGACAGGGAGTGGAGCCTCAAGCGGCGCCTGCTGAGCTACTTCGCCAACCTGGGCATCCGCCTGGTGGCCGGACTGAGGGTGAAGGATGCCACCTCCGGGTTCAAGGGATTCAGGGACAGCGCCCTGCGCTCCCTGGACCTGTCGCACATGAGATGCACTGGCTTCGCCTTTCAGGCCGAGGTCGCCCATGCCTGCCAGCGCCTCGGCTACAGGGTCCTGGAGTACCCCATCATATTCGCGGAGCGGACCAAGGGGCGCTCCAAGATGTCCCTGGGCATAATTCTGGAAGCCTTTTGGCGATTGTTGCCCTTGCGCTGGAGGTGAGACGGCGATAAGTTAGGATAAAAGCCCTTGTCAAGCCCGACAAAACTTGCTTGCGCGCCCACTGGAGGCGCGCTAAAATTCCGTCACTGCACGGGGATTGGACAGATGAGTACTGCAAGAACTGGAGATAGAGAGAAGATCAGAAAAGAGCTGGCACGTAAGGCCATCACCCTGGCGATGCAGAGCCGCTGGGAGGAGGCCGTCGAGGTCAACCGCTCCATCCTGATGGAGTTCTCGGAAGACCTGGAGGCCTACAACCGCCTGGGCAAGGCCCTCAGCGAGCTGGGGCGCAACAGGGAGGCCAGAGAGGCGTTCCAGCGCGCCCTGCAAATCTCTCCCCACAACACTATCGCCAGGAAGAACCTGGAGCGCCTCTCGCGCCTGGGCGACGAGGTCTCGCCCCCGCCTGCCGCCAGGACAAGCACCACGCCAGAGGTATTTATCGAGGAGAGCGGCAAGGCGGGCGTCACCGCCCTGATTAACCTCGCCCCTTCCAATGTGCTGCTGAAGCTGGCGCCGGGCCATCCGGTGGAGCTACAGATTGACGGCACCGCCCTTAAGGTGGCCGACCCATCGGGGGAGTACGTGGGCCAGGTGGAACCCAGGCTGGCGGCCAGGCTCACACGCCTCATCAAAGGCGGCAACCGCTATGAGGCCAGGGTCACCAGCGTGGGCGAGCGCGAGCTTACCATCATCATCCGCGAGACCTACAAGCACCCGACCCAGTCGGGCATCGTCTCATTCCCGTCCCGTGGCGGCGCCGACTACCGCGTGTACCTGCCCAGCACCCTTCTGGGCTACGAGATGGGCGAGGAGGAGAGCGAGGAGTCCGACGCCATGGCCATCAAGGACTGGTCCGACGACGACACCGAGCCCGGCGACGACGAGGCCTTCAGCCCCGTGCTCCATCGCATCATCAACGCGGGAGGCGAGGAGATCACCGAGGAAGAAGAGGAGCTTTAGCTGGAAGGCCCGCTCCCTTCCTCCTGCGCCTGAAGGGGCCGCTCGCGGAAGTACAGCCCCCAACGCTGCATAAGCTCTTCCACGCGCTGGTCGTTAAGCTGCACTAGCTGCCTGAAAAAGCCGGCCAGCGCGTGGACGTGCAACATGTCCTCAGCACATACCCAGCTTGCCTCGCTGGGCACCACGTAGAGCAGTCCATTCTGGTGCTTGCACTCGAGGGCTATTCGCTTGCCCCCCGTGTCATGCTTCACTGTCAGGCCGAATGTACCCATCGGGTAAGTCCCTTCTCTGGCTTGTGGTATTGCGCCCCATTTCACCCGGCATGCCTGCCGAAGCGCCCGGGGCCTCGTTGCTCCACCGCATTATACCAGGTCAGCCTGAAGGTGGCGGTCACATTCCCTCAATGGGCTGGCTGGGTATGAATTTTCCTGTTGCCAAACGTGACCTCTCCTGCCTTACAGAGCAGGCCGGCGTCTGGCCCTGGAAGAGGCCAGGGCCAGGCTGCATAGCCCGTGTCGGCCCCAGTTGACGGGCCTGCGCCCCTTGTTATAATCACCTTGCGCGGCGCCTGCCCGCGCAGCAGGCTTCAGGCCAAAGTCCGCCCGGTAGGAGTCAGCCTGTTGCCAGTCCGGTTTGAAAACGCTGCAAACGGCAGGCCATCTCGTAGGGGCAGGCCTTGTGCCTGCCCCGGGCAACCACGAGGGTTGCCCCTGCGGTTTTAAGCCCCATCACGGAGAACTGGTATATGACCCTGCACTATGAGGACGCCAGCATAAGGATACACAAGGTCAAGTGCGGGCCGTATGACAACAACGCCTACCTCCTGGTGTGCCCGCAGACCGGCGAGAGCATAGTTATAGATACCCCTGCAAGCCCTGGCAAGCTCATAGAGACAGCCAGTGGCACCAGGGTCAGGGCCATCCTCATCACCCACAACCACTTCGACCACATCCAGGGGTTCGACGAGGTCGTACCGGCACTGGGCGCCCCGGTGGGCATCGGCGAGGCGGACGCCCACGTGTTGCCCAGGCAGCCCGACTTTTTCATAAAGCATGGCCAGACCATACGCGCTGGCACCATAGCCCTGCACGCCATAGCCACGCCGGGGCATACCCCAGGCTCCACGTGCTTCGCCATCGGCAGGCACCTGTTCACGGGCGACACCCTGTTCCCCGGAGGGCCAGGGAGGACTCGCACGCCCGAAGACCTCAAGCTCATCATCCGCAGCATAACCGAGAGGCTCTTCGTGCTGCCCGACGACGTGACCTTCTACCCGGGCCATGGCAACGATGGCGACCTCCGTGCCTCCCGGGAGGAGTACCGCGTGTTCGCCTCCAGGCCTCACCCCGCCGACCTCTGCGGCGATATAGTCTGGCTCAAGAGCTAGCGTCGCCTGGCTGGCAGGCTACATTTGCGGGCGTGCCTTCGCGGTGCTACACTCCGTGATAAGCATCACATGCAGAGAAGGGTATTTTGGCAGACCAGAGCAGATGGCCGCGCCTGGTGCCCTGGCGGGCCATTGACGTAGTCTTTGGCGCGGCCCTGGTTATCGGCGGCAGCGTTCTCGCTATCCTGGCCTATGTCCTGGCGGCCCAGTTGCTGTCGGGCGGCGAAGGCCAGCCGACACTTACCCCCTGGGCCGGTGGGCTGCTGGTGCAGGGGCTGATGGTCCTGGCAGTCTGGTCCTTCGGGGTGCTGAAGTACCGGGCTTCCTGGCGCACTGCTGGAGTCAGGGGACCAGAGGGCCGGAGCAGCATGCTGCTGCCCTGGCTGGCGCTCCTGCTAAGCCTGGGCTTCAGCGCCGCGTACACTCAGATAGTCACCGCCCTGGGGCTGGAGTCCCTGGTCCCCGAGCAGGTCCCCAGGGATGTGCTGGGCAAGGGTGTTTACCTGCTGCTGAGCATAGCTGTCATTGTGTTCTGGGTGCCCTTTGCCGAGGAGCTTTTCTTCAGGGGCTTTCTGCTCACGGCGCTGCTCCGCTACCTGCGCCTGGCGTGGGCGCTGGTGATAGGCTCGGCCATATTCGCCCTGGGCCACATCAGCAGTTTGAACAGCGTGGGCGCCGTGGTGCCGGCCTTCGTCAGTGGGCTGCTGCTTTCCTGGCTTTTCCTCAAGACCAGGTCCATATGGCCCGGCTACATGGCCCACATGGCCCAGAACCTGATTGCCATACTGGCCGTGCTTGTCTCAGCGATGGAAGGGCTGTAACAGGAGAGACTCCGCTATGACCACCAATGGTCCGCAACAGTCGGACAACCGCATAGACCGCAGGTTCAGGGAGCTGAGAGGCTCTGGACAGAAGGCGCTGGTGCCCTTCGTGACCATAGGCTTCCCGGACGTGGAAACCTCGCTGGCCCTGGCTGACGCCATACTCCAGGCGGGCGCGGACATGCTGGAGCTGGGCATACCCTTCAGCGACCCGCTGGCCGATGGCCCCACCATACAGCGCACCAGCTACCAGGCGTTGAAGCAGGGGGTCAACCTGCGTACCTGCCTGGACGTACTGCGACGGCTGCGGGCCAGGCGCAGCGACGCGCCCCTGGTGTTCATGGGCTACTTCAACCCCTTCCTGCGCTACGGCCTGGAGAGGTTCGTGGCCGAAGCCGCCAGCGCCGGCCTGGACGGGACTATCGTCCCGGACCTGCCGCCCGAGGAGTCCGGCCCTTTCCAGCGGCTATGCCAGCAGCACGGCATCTACCTCATACCACTGCTGGCCCCCACCAGCACCGACTACCGGATAGCCATGGCTTGCAAAGAGGCCAGGGGATTTATATACTGCGTAAGCCTTACCGGGGTCACCGGCGCAAGGCAGCAACTGGCCACCGGCCTTTCCGACCTGGTAAGCAGGATACGCCGCCACACCAGCTTGCCAGTCCTGGTGGGCATCGGCATATCCAGGCCTGAGCACGTGAGGGCCGCCAGCGCCTTCGCCGATGGCGCCGTGGTGGGCAGCGCCCTGCTGGATGCCGTGGACCGCGCGCCCAGGGAGCAGGCCGTTGACACGGCCAGGGAGTTCGTCAAGGCTTTGAAGGCAGCTACGGAGATGGCAGGCTAGTATGAGCAAAGTCCGGGGGATTCGAGGAGCCACCACTGCGACCAGCAACACCAAGGAGGCCATCCTGGAGGCGACCAAGGAGCTGCTGGAGAAGCTAATCGAGGCCAACGATCTCACCCCGGACGATGTGGCGGCAGCCCTGTTCACCACCACGCCAGACCTGAACGCCGAGTTCCCGGCTGTGGCGGCCAGGCAGATGGGCTGGACCTTCGTCCCGCTCCTGTGCGGCCACGAGATGAACATCCCCGATGCCCAGCCCCGCTGCATAAGGGCGCTCGTCCTGGTCAACACCGACAAGACCCCTCAGGACATAGTCCACATTTACCTCAGGGAAGCCATCAATCTCCGGGCCAGGGGCATGAACAGCAACTCCTAGCGGTGTGTCCTCTGCCTTGCGGTGACATCCCGGGCATGCCTGCGCGGACTGGAGTCCGTACCCGAGTCGGCCAGGGCATGGGGCGAGGACGCCGGAGGCGGTGCCAGGCGTGCTGGCGCAGGGGAAGGGCCAGGCTACTGCATCATCATGCGCATAAGCTGGCGGCGGCCCTTGTTGGAGGTCATCTGCCGCATCATCTTCTGCATCTGGCGGAACTGGTTGAGGAGCTGGTTCACGTCCTGGGGCGTGGTGCCGCTGCCCCGGGCGATGCGCCGCCTGCGGCTGCCGTCAATAATCTCGGGGCGCCGGCGCTCCTGGGGCGTCATGGAATAGATAATGGCCTCTACCTTCTTCAGGTGCTTCTCGTCCAGGTCTTCCGTGGACACCCGCGACTTTATGGCCGAGAAGCCCGGCACCATCTCCAGCACCTGGCTTATCGGCCCCATGCGCTGGAGCTGCTGCAACTGGCCCAGGAAGTCCTCCAGGTCGAAGGTGGCCTGGCGTATCTTCTTCTCCAGCTCGGCGGCCTGTTGCTGGTCAAAGCTGGCCTGGGCCTTCTCGATGAGCGTCAGCACATCGCCCATGCCCAGGATGCGGGAGGCCAGCCTGTCGGGGTAGAACTGCTCCAGGGCCTCGACACGCTCGCCCGTGGCGATGAACTTGATGGGCACGCCGGTCACCGACGTGATGGACAGGGCAGCGCCGCCTCTGGCGTCGCTGTCCAGCTTGGTCAGGACAAGCCCTGTGACACCTATGCGGCTGTGGAACTCCTGGGCCGCGCGCACGGCGTCCTGGCCGGTCATGGCGTCCACTACCAGCAGCGTCTCGGCCGGCGAGACGGCTGCCTTGACCTCCTCCAGCTCCGCCATAAGCTCATCGTCAATCTGGAAGCGGCCGGCGGTGTCCACGATGGCCCACATGGCGCCCATCTCGGCGGCGCGCGCCACGCCATTCCTGGCGACCCTGGCCGTGGGCTGGGATGTGTCCTCCCGGTACACCGTGACGCCGATCTGCCTGCCCAGCGTCTCAAGCTGGTCTATGGCCGCCGGGCGCTGCAGGTCTGCGGCCACCAGCACCGGCGTCTGGCCTGACTGCTTCAGGTGACGCGCCAGCTTGGCGGCGGTGGTCGTCTTGCCAGAGCCGTTGAGGCCCACCATCAGGATGACCGAGGGCGGCCTGGCCGCTGGCTGTAGCCTGGAGACACCGCCTCCCAGGATGGCCGTAAGCTCCTCGTTGGTTATCTTCACCACCTGCTGGCCTGGCGTCAGGCTCTTGAGCAGGTCCTCGGCCAGGGCTCGCTCCCTGATCCGGGCCACCAGGTCCCGCGCCACCTTGAAGTTGACGTCCGCCTCCAGCAGGGCCAGGCGCACCTCGCGCAGCGCCTCGTCCACGTCCTTTTCCGTCAGCCTGCCCTTGCTGCCCAGGCGGCGGAACACCCCATTCAGCTTTTCTGTCAGGGCTTCGAACATTTCTGCCTCACTGACTCGATTGTAGGCCAGGGTGTGTCATGGGTCAAGTGTTCTTGTGTCGTGGGACTGGGCCAGGCAGGCCTTCAGGAAGCGGGAGGGCCAGGTGACGTCAGCGACCGGCCCTGAGGGACCCCAGGACAGCCTGGGCCGCGCCGTAGTCGCGGACGCCGCCCCGCAGGATGGGGGGCACGAGGTATATGGCGTTGAGGCCCTCCCGCGTGAACTGGTGCAGCAACTGGAGGGCTATGTCCTGTCCGGGCCTTCCCTTCTGCAGGTCACTGGTGGCCCACGCTGGAACGCTGCTGAACACGATGCCGTCCCTGGCCAGCACCTGCACCCCGAAGAACACCGGGGCCGTCAGAGGCTGCCCGTAAAGCCCGGCATAGCGGTCTAGGAACTGCCTGGCCAGGGCAGGGTCAAAGATGGGCTGGGTGATGAAGAACTGGGCGCCGGCCTCCACCTTGCGGCGCGTCAGCGCCAACTCGCGCTCCAGGCCGCGCCCCAGGTCTATGGTCGCGCCGATGCAGAAGTCCGTGGCCGCCCTGAGCCTCTGGCCCTTGTAGTCAGTGCCACGGTTCAGGTCCTGGATGGACTTGAGGAGTCCCGTGGGCTTGAAATCGTTGACTGCCTTCACGGAGGCAAGCTCCTGGGGGCTGAAGTCGTCCCCTTTGACGACTACCACGTTCTCCAGGCCCAGGAGATAGGCGCCCAGGAGAAGGCCCTGCAGGGCTACCTTGTTCATGTCCCTGGTGGCCAGGGTGAAGATGACCTCCTTGCCGGCTTGCTGCCTGAGCCAGTAAGCCATGATGGCCGAGTTGACCCGCGCGGCCTTGCCAGGGCTGTAGGCCACCGAGATGAAGTCGGCGGCAAGGCCTCGGGCCTGGGCCGCGAGTCCCGGGTCGGCGCCCCGGGGTGGGGAGAAGTCGCATATGACCACCGGGGCGCCATTAGCTTGCGTGTACCATTCAGCAACCTTGGCCATAACCGCCACACCGGGCCCTGGCGCGCCGCGCCTGGCAAGAGGAGAAGTCCTGCGTCAACGTGCCTGCCGTGGTGCGCCGTGGCCGGCGGGGGTTGCTGTCCATCTACCCGGCCTACTTCCACCCCAGGGAGCCGTTCTTGCCTGGGGTGAGGGACACCCTGTGCCCCTCGGTGCACTTGTAGCGCTCCTCGCGGACCTCTCGGCGCTTGCCCGAAAGGGACGACTGCACCATGGGCCTGCCGCAGAAGGGGCAGGAAACGCCGTAAACAAGGCGGTTGCGCACCCGGACCAGCTTCACGTAGGTCAGGGTGTTCATCAACGTCTCCGAGTCGCCCACGTAGCGCAGGATGTACTCGGTGCCGGCGCTGATAATGCTCTTCTTCTTAGTGTAGGACAGTGGGTTGGTGTAGGTATAGTCCACGTACCCGCACTGCAAGCACTCAGGCTCATCATAGGTTGTCTGAAGCTGAGAGCTGCACCTGGGGCAGAGCAGGCGATTGCCCATGACGATGGGCCTGGACGTCTTCCTGATGACCTCTGGCCGCTCTTCATGGCCCTGAGAGAAATCAAGCTTGGTAGCTGAACTGACCAACTGGCTCCTCCTTTACGGACATCCGTGCTGCTGGCTGAGACTCCTGGTACCTACCCGCGCGGCGGAGCAGCACTCCTCTCCTCAATGATGCATCCCCCTCGCCAGACAGCCAGACCTGGGCCATTGCGCTACCGCGTCCCACGCCACACTTGTGAAAAACTTCACATTTAGTCCGCGCGAAAAAGCTGGCTCTCCATGCTTGGCAGGATGCAAGAGGACTCTTTAACCCCCGCCAGACCCTGTGCTGTACCCTCCAGGCCTGGACCTTCCTGAAGCGCGGGCGCGAAGGTTATTCGGCGGGCCGAGACACTGCTCGATGGTGACCCGAGAGCTATGATGTTAGCGGTTGCGGGGTACCACCCACACCGCTAAGAGACCCTCCACAATCTACACTGGAGGCAGATTACCAGGAGTCCACCTTGGTGTGGAACTGATATTGTCACCAGATTTACATAGGTGCTAGCACCTATGTTAAATTCTTGCTGGCTCTTGGCTTCGGCCTCAATACAGGCGGTGATCAGGGCCTTGCCAAGTTCCTAGCCATTGTTCAAGAAAAGTAAGAGAAGTGTCAAGGGGCAAGGCCAGCAGGATTCAGATGAAATTGTCGCGGGCCGCCCCGGGGGCAATTGACCTCCCGTGCGCGGCTTCATACTGCGGCGCATGGCATTGGCCCCATCAGGCCCGCGTGGCCTCTCCCGCCAGGCCGGCGGCACCCTCCCTGGGGCCTCTATCCATGGTCGGTGGCGACTGACAGGCCGCTGGCCCTTCTGGTAAAATTACGGCGGCAACTCGCAGGGGGAAAGGGGCCTTGGCCAGACAACTGGGAAGCAAAGTCATGACCGCCAGGGAGGCGGTCGAGCGGTTCGTGTTCGATGGCGCCGTCGTGGGCATGGGCGGCCAGAGCATCGGGCGCTGCAGCATGGCCCTGGCCCACGAGATCGTGCGCCAGGGCAAGAAGGACCTGACCCTGGTGGGCTGCAACCTGGCCCTGTCCATGGACATCATGGTGGGCGCCGGGCTGGTCAAGCGCACCGAGTGCGGCACTGGCAACCTGGAGCGCTTCGGCACCGCCTTCAGGTGGCGCAGGGCCATCGAGGAGGGCCGTATCGAGGTGGACGACTACAGCCACCTGGCCATGGCCTCCCGCTTCCTGGCCGGCGCCCTGGGGCTGCCCTTCATGCCCACCAGGAGCCTCCTGGGCACCGACATCCTGAACAAGAAGCCCTCTGATGGCCGCAAGCCCTTCCACCTGCTGGACAACCCCTGGGAGCCGGGCCAGCCCGTGGTGCTGCTGCCCGCCCTGACGCCCGACGTGTCCATCGTCCACGTCCAGAAGGCCGATGAGATGGGCAACATCATCATCGAGGGGTTCACCACTCACGAGCCGGAGATGATAAGGGCCTCCAGGGCCGTCATCGTCACCTGCGAGGAGCTGGTAAGCTCCGACGAGGTACGCAGGGACCCGGACCGCACCACCGTGCCCTACATCTTCGTCAGCGCCGTGGTGGAGCAGCCCTGGGGCGCCTATCCCACCTCCACCTACAGGTACTACGAGCACGACGAGGAGCACCTGCGCCACTACCAGGCGTGCGCCCGCGCCGGCGGCGAGGCGTACCAGAAGTACCTCCAGGAGTTCATCTACGACTGCCCCACCTTCGACGACTACCTCCAGAAGGCCGCGGGCATCAAGAAGCTGAACCAGCTCCGCGCCGCCATGCTCCGGCTGGTGTGACGGCCGGCGGCGCGCTGCCACTGGAAAGCCACGGAAGAGGGGCCGCTGCATGCAAAGGGACTACGGACTCGACGAGCTGATGGTGGTGGAAGCGTCCAGGTACATCCAGGACGGCGACGTTGTCCTGGTGGGCACGGGGCTGCCCATGGTGGCGAGCCTCTTCGCGCAGAAGAGCCACGCCCCCCACATGGCCTACGTGGTGGAGACCGGGCCTATCGCGCCCATCGTGGTGCCCACGCCCATCTCGGTATCCGACCCCCGTGTGATGCACCGCGCCGTCAGGCTCGGCTCGCTGCTGGACGCCCTGGGCGGCGTGTTGCAGCGCGGCATGGCGGACGTGGCCTTCCTGGGCGGCGCCCAGATTGACCAGTTCGCCAACGTCAACTCCACCGTCATCGGCGACTACAGACGGCCCAGGGTCAGGTTCCCCGGCAGCGGCGGCGCCAACGACCTGGCCTCCCACGCCCGCAAGATACTCATCATCACCCGCCACGAGAAGCGCCGCTTCCCCGAGCGCTGCGACTTCATCACCAGCCCCGGCTACATAGACGGCCCCGAGGGCCGCAGGAAGGCCGGGCTGCCGGTGCCCTACCCGGACATCGTGGTCATCACCAACCTCACGGTCATGTCCATAGACAAGTCCCGGGGGCGGCTGCGCATAGACAAGCTTATGCCTGGTGTCACCCTGGAGCAGGTGCAGGAGAACACGGGCTTCAAGCCGCTGCTGGCCCCGGAAATCATCGCCGTGGACCCGCCCACCGAGCGGGAGCTACGCATCCTGCGCGAGGAAGTGGACCCCCGGGGTGTCTACCTGAAGGGCGAGGAGTAGCCGGATGCGGCGGGGGCCTACGGCTGGCCCGGCGTCGGCGTGCCCAGCCGCTGGGCCTCCCCCTGGAGCTGCTGCTCCAGGCCCTGCAACCGGGGCATGAGGCTTTGCCCGTAGGCCACCATCTGCTGACGCCTCAGTTCGGCCCTCTCGTAGTCCGGGTCCTGCTGGAAGGACGCGATCTCGTTCACCAGGGACATGTAGGACCCGGCGAACAGGCCCGCCGCCTGGTGGACAGCCTCGACGCTATAGGCTTCATCCTGGGCGCTGGCCGGCCCTGGCAGAGGCATGTCCAGCGTCGGGAACCCGCTGAGCACGCCCACCAGGAACGCCACCACAATGCCCAAAATGCCCAGGCTTGCCACCATGCCCATAGGGACTCACCCCCAGGCGGCCTGCGGTCTTCACCCACAGGCCTGTACGTCATTTTCACCATACGACATACAGGTGGACACCTGGATGTAAACCTGGTGTCAATCTGGGGCCAGCACGGTGACAGGTGCGTTAGAAATTCAGTCCACCCCACGTGCGTGGGGACAACGGACGTGGTGCACGGGACACATACCGTACGGGGCGGTTCACCCCCACGTGCGTGGGGACAACCGCTGCCCCAAGTGTGGGGCCTGGGCCATTCACGCGGCCAGGGCGCTCCATGACATGGTGAATGTCCACCTGGGGAAGAAGGCCCACTATCCTAAAGACCTGGCCCGGTGTGCCGGGGAGGCTCACCAGGCCGTGCATGATGCGGGGCTGAAGTGCCGGTGTGTGGCTCTATGCGGCAGAGCGTGGACTATGCAACCTCGGCACGGAGCCTGCTGACAGTCCCTCGCAGCTCCTCCCGAAGTTCGTCCTCTGTCATGGCACGCTCCACGACGAACCAGAAGCCGCTAATGATGTCGCCAGCCAGCTTCTTGAGCCTTTCATCGCTCGACTTCTCGATGTCGAAGAAGTGGGAACCCTCCCAGTCCGCTAGCTCCTGCAAAGAGGCTTCACCCGCGAGGTACTTTTCCACCAGGCCCATCAGTTCTTCAAGCATGGCCCAGCCTGTAAGGAAGGTCTCTGCCTCGATTCTAAGGCGCCTTTTCAACGAAAGTCAATTGCCAGAGCTTATCCGGCAGAATAGGCTTGCCTTTGTCATATTACGCGACGATGTGCACCAGAACTACATTGGTTCACCCCCACGTGCGTGGGGACAACCTCCAGCTTCCTGGACCAGTCAGCAGGGAAGGAGTCATTAGCGGTGAAATTCATCTGGGACGGCGGATTTCCCCGGCACCAGTACAGCAGCGCCAGCAAGAACCGGAGGACGGCCACGCGGTCCATCGGGTTGCTTGCCGCGATCTGTCGTATCCTGCCTGCCCGAGTAAAGACCTCTCTGATACCCATTCGTTGTACTGTCCCGTCATGGCCCAGGCAGGGTATCCAGGGTTCATCAAGGAGATTGAAAGCTGACATCCGGGCCTCCTGTGGCCGTCTTTCCAGTCCATTCCGGTCTGAAATGATTGGCTCCGATGCTGCATCACAGTCCCGTGATTACTGATGGAGCAAACTGAGGAAAAGCAGTGAAAGTCCTTGATAAAATGTAGCCGTTTTGATGTGCCGAATTCTACAACATCAACTGTCAATATCGCTAGCTCGCGCGTTCTGCATACGCCAGCCTTCCTCCCCCGGCAGCCATGCCAGGGAGGCCCCAGCATACCGGCTGTCCGTGAGCAGGTATGGGTAATGGCAATCGGTCGAGCAGCGCTTATGCCAGCGCCGGCGGAACTCGCCAGGCCGGTGGCGTATAATACTCACAAGACCCTGTGGAGGAGCGCGCCTATGTCCAAGCCCATTACTCCGGAGGCTGTTTATGAGCTAGCAGGCGTCGGGGAGCCTTCGGTGTCCCCTGATGGCTCACGCCTGGCCTTCGTCCGGTCGAAGGTGGACCGGGAGGCCATGGAGACGCGGTCGCAGGTCATGGTGATGGCCCTGCCCGACGGCGAGGCCTTCGCCTTCACCCAGGGCAGGCGGGACACGACGCCCCGCTTCTCGCCCGATGGCAGGTGGCTGGCCTTCGTGCGCCCCGATGACAGGGGCCGCCGCCAGCTCTGGCTCATGCCCACCACAGGCGGCGAGGCGCGCCAGCTAACGTCGGTGCCTGGCGGCGTCCGGGAGCCGGCCTGGTCGCCCGACTCCCGCGCCCTGGCCTTCGTGTCCGACGTGGACCCCGACAGGCCGCCCGAGGGCCATGACCCCAGGAAGGACCCCAGGGTGCGCGTGGTGCGCCGCATCCGCTATCAGTCCGACACCATCGGCTGGCGCGGCGACGCCCACAGGCATATCTTCGTGGTGGACGTGGCTTCCGGCCAGTGCCGTCAGCTTACCGACGGCGACTGGGACGACGCCTCGCCGGCCTGGTCGCCTGAGGGCACCCGCATCGCCTTCGTCTCCGACCGGCGGGAGGACCGGGACTTTGTGCTGTACAACGAGGCCTACGTGGTGCCGGCCGACGGCGGCGAGGCCCGGTGCTGGTCCCAGGGGCTTTTCAGCGTCGCCGCGCCCACCTGGTCGCCCGACGGCGGCAGCCTGCTGGTGGTCGGCTCCGACGACCCGGAGATGGGCGCCGGCTGGCAGGGCAGCCTTTTCCTCCTGCGGCCCGGCCAGCCGCCCAGGCGCGTCACCGACGACTCGGTGAAGCCCGTGGCGGGCTACATGCCCGTTATCCCGCCGCCGCAGCTACGCTGGACCTCCGACGGGCGTATCCTCTTCCTGGGCGACGCACGGGGCGAGACGCACCTCTACGAGCTTTCGCTCGCCGGCGGCAGGCCCAGGAAGGTCTGGGGCGGCGGCATGCAGCTTACCGATGCCGCCTTCGACGCCAGCGGCCAGCGGGCCGTGGTGCTGGCCGTTCCGCCCACCTCGGCCGGCGACCTGCACCTGGTGGAGACACCCGCCGGCACCCACCGCCAGCTCACCGACTACAACCGGACCTACTTCCAGGAGCACCCGCCTGCCCGCTGGGAGAAGTCCATCATCTCCCGTGGCGGGATGCAGATAGAGTCGCGGCTGCTGTTGCCGCCCGACTTCGACCCGTCCAGGCGCTACCCGCTGGTGGTGGACATCCACGGCGGGCCGCACGGCGCCTTCTACGACGCCTTCAACCTGGTACAGCAGGTGCTGGCCACCAGCGGCTACCTGGTGCTGTGCGTGAACCCGCGTGGCTCCTCCACCTACGGCGCCCAGTTCGCCAAAGCCGTGCTGCGCGACTGGGGCGGCGAGGACTACCTGGATATCATGGCCGCTGTGGAGGCGGCCTGCGCCCGGCCCTACGTGGACTCGGCCCGCCTGGGCCTGCACGGCTACAGCTACGGCGGGTTCATGAGTAGCTGGACCGTCGGGCATACCAACCGCTTCGGCGCGGCGGTGGTGGGCGCGCCCTGCACCAACCTGGCCAGCATGTACGGCACTTCCGACATCGGCGTCAGCTTTGGCGAGGTCCAGTGGGGCGGCACCTACAGGGACGCCTTCGACGAGCTTGTGAAGCACTCGCCCATAACCTACGCGCCCAACGTCGAGACGCCGGTGCTCCTGCTCCACGGCGAGGCCGATGTGCGCTGCCCCATCGGCCAGAGCGAGGAGTACTTCGTGGCCCTCAAGCGCCTGGGCAAGACGGTGGAGTTCGTGCGCTTCCCCGACTGCTCCCACCTCTTCCTGCGCATGGGCCATCCCAGGATGCGGGAGGAGTACCTGGCCCGCATGCTGGCGTGGTTCGACAGGTACATTGGCCCGGGCGTGGCAGCTCCCCGAGAGGCCCAGGCCGTGCCCGCCGACAACTGAGGCGATGGCCGACTGTCCGCGCACCGGAGAGGCCCATTGCCACTGACCGGGACAGGTAAATGTCACTCATATCAGCATCTGGACTCAGCCTGTACTATGGCGACACCGAGGTCTTCTCCGGCGTGGACCTGGAGGTGGCTGGCCGCGCCCGCATCGGCATCGTGGGGCCTAACGGCGGCGGCAAAACCTCGCTGCTGCGGGTACTGGTGGGCGAGCTTTCGCCCACCAGCGGCATCGTGACGCGGGCCAGCGGCCTGCGCATGGGCTATGTGCCGCAGGTAGCCACCCTGTCCACCGGCGGCACCCTGAAGGACGAGGTCATGCTGGCCTTCCAGCGCATACTTCAGGTGGAGGGCGAGATCGCCGCCAGCGCCCTGGAGATCCAGTGGTCGCAGGACGCCCAGCGCCGCCAGGCGGAGCGACGCTACGCCTCGCTGCTCCAGGAGTTCGAGTCCCTGGGCGGCTACGACTACCAGAGCCGGATGGAGCGCGTGGTGGCGGGCGTCGGCCTGTCGCCCGAGGCGCTGGCGACGCCGGTGGCCTCGGCCAGCGGCGGCGAGCGCACCCGGGCGGCCCTGGCCCGGGCGCTGCTGTCTGACCCCGACCTGCTGGTGCTGGACGAGCCTACCAACTACCTGGACTTCCACGGCCTCACCTGGCTGGAGGAGTTCCTGGGGCGCTTTCCCCACGCCTTCATCGTCGTGTCCCACGACAGGTACTTCCTCGACCGCGCGGTGGACCAGGTATGGGAGCTGGACCATGGGCGGCTCCAGGTGTTCCCCGGCAACTACACCAGGTACCGCGCCCTCAAGGTGGAGCAGGTGAAGCGCCAGCAGCGGGAGTACCAGCGGCAGCAGGAATTCATCGCCAGGGAGGAGGAGTTCATCCGGCGCTACCGGGCCGGCCAGCGCGCCAGGGAGGCCCGCGGCCGCGCCACCAGGCTGGACAGGCTGGAGCGCCTCGAAGCGCCTGAGCGGGACCAGACTGTGAGCTTTTCGGCCGGCGAGGTCAGCCGCACCGGCCAGGTCGTTCTCAGCACCCACGGCCTGCGGGTGGGCTTTGTGCATGGGGACAGGCGGACGGAGTTGCTGGCCGTGCCGGATGTGAAGCTGGAGCGCGGCTCCAGGACCGCCCTCATCGGCGACAACGGCATCGGCAAGACGACCCTGGTGGAGACGCTGCTGGGCCTGACGCCGCCTGTCTCCGGCGCGGTGCGCCTCGGCCAGAACGTCAGGACGGGCTACTACAGGCAGGGGCTGGACGACCTGCCAGCAGGCTCCACCGTCCTGGACGCCCTGCTGGAGGCCCGCAACATCCCGGTGTCTGAGGCGCGCTCCTACCTGGCGCGGTTCCTGTTCCGGGGGGACGACGTTTACAAGCTGGTCGGCTCCCTCAGCGGCGGCGAGCGCAGCCGGCTCGCCCTGGCCCGGCTGCTCATCACCGAGCCGAACTTCCTTGTCCTGGACGAGCCGACGACCCACCTGGACATCCCCAGCCGGGAGGCGCTGGAGCAGGTGCTGCTGTCCTTCGAGGGCACGCTGCTCTTCGTGTCCCACGACCGCCAGCTTATCTCCCTGCTGGCCCAGCAGCTATGGACCGCCGAAGGCGGGGCCGTGCGCGTGTTCCCGGGGCCTTTCGACCAGTGGGTGCGCACGAAACAGGAGCCGGCTCCCAGGGCCGCCAGCGCTCCCAGGGAGACGCCGCGCCGCTCGCCACAGGCGCAGAAGAAGCAGCAAGCCCAGACGGCCGAGGCGGGGCCGGAGCAGGTCATCCCGGCGCTGGAGGAGGTGCTGCGCGACCTGGAGCGCCAGCTTGAGGAGGCGAGCCAGCGGCAGGACATCGCCCAAATCGCCCGGCTGGGAGAGGAGTACGCCCGCACCCAGGCCCGCCTCCAGAAGGCCTGGGAGGAGTGGGCCAGCCAGGACCAGGCGTGAGAAGGCCCGGGCCAGGCCTCACCACGAAGGGCTGACGTCCTGGCCCGGGCTGGTGGTCAGGCGCGACTGGTTGCGGCCGTCGGCGTCCATGACGATAATCTCCGGGTTGCCGTACAGGTGGGACACGAAGACTATCCTCTTGCCGTCAGGCGACCACTGGGGCTGCTCGTCGGCCACGCCGTTGAAGGTCAGCCTCGCCTGGCCGTCGCCCTCGATGCCGGCGGTGTAAATCTCCGGGTTGCCGTCCCGCTCCGACACGAACAGCAGCCGCTTGCTGTCCGGCGACCAGGACATCTGGTACTCGGGGGCTTCCGTCTGGGTGAGACGCCTCAGCCCGCTGCCGTCGCTGGCACTCATCAGGTAAATCTCAGGGTTGCCATCGCGGTCGGACAGGAAGGCAATCCACCGGGAGTCAGGCGACCACCTGGGGCTGTAGTCCGGCCCGCTGCTGAGCTGCTTCTGGTTCACGCCGTCGGGGTTGCGAATGTAGATGCCCCGGGCGCCGCCGTCGCGCACGGAGAAGGCGACCCACTGGCCGTCCGGCGACCAGTCGCCAGGGTCGTCGGTGGAAAGCGTCGTAAGCAGTTGTGGCTGGGACTGCCGGAGGTCGGCCACGTAGATGAAAGGCCCGCCTTCCTGCTCGGCCACATAGGCAATGCGGTTGCTCCCAGGGGACCAGCGCAGGCCGCGGTGCCGAGGACCTGATGCAGTCAGCCGCGTCCGCGACCTGCCCCCAAGCTCCATGACGTCTATGGCGTCGCCCTCGCCTACCTCCGTCAGAAAGGCCACCCGCTTCCTGTCAGGCGACACCACGGGTGACCAGTCGCGGAGGGGGCTGCTGGTGAGGTTCCGGATGTCCCCGCCGGTGGCCGTCATTCTGTAGATTTCCAGGTTGCCGTCCCTGTCCGACGCAAAGACTATGGGCGGAGGCCCCGAGCGGCAGCCGGCCGCCACGGCCATGAGCAGACAGGCCAGGGCCAGCAGCAAAGCAGGCCGTCCCCGCAGTTGCGGAACGCCCATGTATGGTTGAAGTCCTGTCATCGGCCCCTGCAGGATGGCGGCGTCACAGGCTCAGTCCTCCCAACGGGGAGGGCGCTTCTGGAGGAAGGCGTTTATGCCCTCCTGGGCGTCGTGGGCGAGCAGGTTTTCCACCATGACTCGCTGGGCAAGGCGATAGGCTTCGGAGATGTCCAGCTCCATCTGTCGGTAGAAGGCCGACTTGCCGAGGGCCAGCACGTGGGCGCTGGCAGAGGCAATCTGCCGGGCCAGCGCGAGGGTCTGGGTTTCCAGCTCGCCAGGGGGCACCACCCTGTTGACCAGGCCACAGGCCAGCGCCTCCCGGGCCGGTATAGGGGTGCCCGTCAGTAGCATCTCCATGGCCTTCTTGGCGGGCACTGCGCGGCCAAGGGCCACTCCAGGCGTGGTGCAGAACAGCCCGATCTTCACGCCCGGCGTGGCGAAGGCGGCGTCCTCGGAGGCAACGGCCAGGTCGCAGCTTGCCACAAGCTGGCAGCCGGCGGCAGTGGCCAGGCCCTGGACCTGGGCAATCACCGGCTGGGGCAGGCCGCGAATGGCCTCCATGACGTCGGTGCAGAGGGCGAAGACACGGGTGTAGCTCTCCTCGTCCCGGTCAATAAGCTCCCGCAGGTCGTGGCCCGAGCTGAAGACCGGCCCCACGGCGCGGATGATTACCACTCGGACGCGCCTGTCCTGCCCGACGGCCTCCAGCCGCGCCTTGAGGGCCGACAGCATGGCCTCGGACAGAGCGTTGCGCCTTCCAGGGTTGTTGAGGGTGAGGATGGCGATGCCATCTGTCTCCTGGTAGAGGACTGGCTGTTCCTTCATGGCAACCTCCGTCACGTTGCACCCTGGCAGCCGGCAGGGAAAGGCCGCAGGGGTCAGCCTGCCTTCTGGCCCCGCGAGGCATAGCCTGTGTTTGCCGCCGTGCCACCGCCGTTTCGTCATCCCGACAGTCAGATGGCTGGACGACTGGCTGGCCTGATAGGTCAGCCGTCTGGCTGTCGGGATGTCCAGCAGGCTAGCGGTGTGTCAATGTAGAGACGGGTCTCAGACTCGCTCCTACATTGCCAATGCACATCTCGCCTTGGACGGGAGAAGGCCGACGTGGGGCGGGACCGCTCCAGGCCACGCACCCTACCGCCTGACCTTGCGCGACTCGCGGTAGCGTTTCACCGTCTCCTCGGTGATGGGATAGTACTTGCCGGGGGCGACCTTCTCCTTCTGGATGAGGCCCTTGATGTACTCCTCCACGGCCTCATGCTCCTCGACCCACTCCAGGACTTCCCTGGCGACGTGCTTCGGCACAACCACCACGCCATCGTCGTCGCCCACGATGAGGTCTCCGGGGCGGACGGCCACGCCACCGCACTGGATGGTGACGTTGGCCTCGTAGGGGTCAATCTCGCCGGCCCCACCCATGGGCGTGCGGTCGCCGGCGAAGACCTTCAGGCCGTAGCCGCGCACTATCTCCAGGTCGCGGATGCCGCCATCGGTCACCACGCCCTCGGCACCGTTCATCTGGAGCTGGAGCAGCTTCACGTCGCCGCCGATGGCCGCGTACCTCTTGCCCATGGCGTCGCACACCAGGACGTCGCCCGGGCCGCAGGCGCCCATGGCGTGATACTCCGGCGAGTCCTCGCCCTTGTGGACCTCCTTCATGATGTCCGGCCTCGGCGGGACGAAGCGCAGCGTCCGGGCACGGCCCACCAGCTTCTGCCCGGGCGTGAAGTTCTGCACGCCCCGCATAAAGCACGGCTCGTAGCCCAGCCTGCGCACGCCGCCGTACACCGTCGCTACCGTCACCTTCCTGTACCTTTCCAGGATGTCCTGGGAGATTTCCTGGTCAGCCATGAGTCCCTCCTTTGCACTTGTCCAGAGGCGCCGGGGCCTTCCGATGGCCTAGCGCCTGCGCTCCTCCTGCAGCCTCTTGAAGGTCTCAGCATTGTAGTACTTGCCAGGGGCGACCTTCTCTTTCTGGATGAGGCCTTTGATGTATTCCTCGTGCTGCTCGTGCTCCTCGGCCCACTCCAGGACTTCCCTGGCGACGTGCTTCGGGACAACCACCACGCCATCGTCGTCGCCCACAACCAGGTCACCGGGCCGGACGGCCACGCCGCCGCACTGGATGGTGACGTTGGCCTCGAAGGGCCAGACATCTGGCACGCCGATGGCGCCGGTCCTGCCGCCGGCGAAGAGCTTCAGACCGTACTCCCTGACGGCGTCCAGGTCGCGGATGGCGCCGTCGGTAACAATGCCCTCTGCGCCCACCATCTGGAGCTGGAGTATCTTGACGTCGCCGCCGATGGAGGCGTGGGACTTGCCCAGGGCGTCGCACACCAGCACATCCCCTGGCCCGCAGGAGCCCATGGCGATGTACTCGGGCGAGGCCTCGCCGCGCTGCGTCTCCTTCTGGATGTCCAGGCGCGGCGGCACAAAGCGCAGCGTCCTGGCCCTGCCGGCCAGCCGCGCGCCCGGAGTGAAGGCCCGCACGCCGCGCATGAAGCACGGCTCGTAGCCAAGCTGCCTCACCCCACTGTACACCGTGGCCACCGACACCTTCCTGTACCTGTCCAGTAGCTCCTGGGGCAACTCCTGTCCAGCCATGGGTCCCTCCTTCTGGCGCCAGGCGGCGGCACCGGGTCACGCAGAATTGTACCACAGCGGGGCGCCGCTGGCCCGCGCCTGCCGTTGCTGTCAGGGCGTGGTATACTCCATGAGGTATTTCCAGGTGCAAGGGGGGAGGTGGCGCTGGGAGGAAGGACGCCAGGGGAGCAAAGGAGAGCCAGGACCAATGGTAGTGGGACGCTGGTACGCGTGGGGCACCGGGAAGGTTTTCATGCGTCACGTCCGCCGGACGTTCATCGCTGGTGCGCTGCTGGTCCTGCCTGTAGCGCTGACCTTCCTGGTACTGCGCTTCGTCTTCAACTCGCTGGACGGGCTGCTCCAGCCGGTCATCAGGCTGGTGCTGCACCGCGAGGTGCCGGGGCTGGGGATAGCCATCGAGATGGTCTTCATATACCTGGTCGGCCTGCTCTTCGCCAACATGGTGGGACGCCGGGTCTTTGGGCTTGGCCAGGCGCTGCTGCACCGGCTGCCCATTATTGGCAGCGTCTACGGCGCATCGAGGCAGCTTGTGGAGTCCTTCTCAGGGCCGGGCAACATCGGCTTCAAGCGGGTGGTGCTGCTGGAGTACCCCCGCACGGGCACCTGGACCATTGGCCTGCTGACAGCCATCACCACGGACGGCGAGGGCCGCAGCCTGGCGGTGGTCTACGTCCCTACCTCGCCGACGCCCTACACCGGCTGGGTAGCCATCCTGCCCCTGCAGGACGTCTATGACACCAATCTGACCTTCCAGCAGGCTATCCAGTTCTGCCTCTCTGGAGGTGTCGTCTCACCCTCCAGGATAATCGTCCGGCGGATCGAGTCCGCCGGTCCTGAGGTCCCATCCAGCAACAGTGCCAACGAGTAGGGGCTGAGGTAGCTGGCGGCGGGCGTCGTCCCCTCAGGACGTGGAGCTGAACATCCTCATGGCCTCTTCCCTGGATATGGTCTGGTTGTGGACTTGCTGCATGTGGGCCTGCGCTTCCCTGACCATGTCCTCGTCGGACTCGGCGGTCATGGTGCTGCTGCACACGGGGCACATGAACTCCATAGCCATTGTTTGCTCCTCCCTTACTGGACCTGTGACTTTACCCTGTTTCCCAGAGAGGCGCTGACCAGGCATGTAGCCGTGGTTGATATGGACTTTTGTATGCAGGCGCCTGGCCCCCTTCCTGGCCTTCCCCCAAGGGGGGCGGGGACGGTCCTCGCCCCCTCTGGGGGAGAGCTAGAGAGAGGGCAGACGCTGGCATCTGTGCATACCAATTCGGGCCACCTGCTTAGCGAGACCACCAGGGTCTGCCTTCGCGCTGCTCCAGCTTCAGCTTATGGCCGCGCTGGCCCTGGCTGCCAGGCCCATCCCGCGAGTCAGCCGTAGGCGGATACGATTAGCGGCGCGCCCAGCGGCAGCCCATTGCTATCTGGACTGCCAGGCGCTATAGTACTCGTTAACCATTGTCCATCCAGAGCACGCTGGCTGCCGAAATGCAGTTTGGACTGTTCTACGAGTGGCCCAACCCAGGCCTGCGGGACTGGAAGACCCTGTTCGAGGAGGGGGTCGAGCAGCTCCAGTACTCGGAGGAGATGGGCTTTGACTACTGCCTCATTGCCGAGCACCACTTCTCCAACTACGGCATGTCGCCTTCGCCGCTGCTCCAGGCCCTGTACATCGGCCAGCGCACCAGGAGGCTCAGGATAGCCACCGCCGTGCTGGTGCTGCCCATCTGGCAGCCGCTGCGGCTGGCCGAGGAAGTGGCCGTGCTGGACAACCTGCTGGACGGCAGGTTCATCTGCGGTGTGGGCCGCGGCTACCAACCCCACGAGTTCGCGCGCTTCGGCGTCAGCGCGGAGGAGTCGCGGGACAGGTTCAACGAGGCCCTGGAAGTGCTGGTCATGGCCTGGACGCGGCAGGAGTCCTTCACCTACGAGGGCAGGTACGTCAAGCTCCCCCAGGAGGTCACGGTCTGGCCCAAGCCCTTGCAGAAGCCTCACCCGCCTTTCTGGATAGCCGGGACCAGCGTCGAGACCATGAAGGTGGCGGCCCGGTGGGACATGATGCCCATCACCACAGGCCTGCTGGGCGCTGGCGGCGTCAAGGCCCACCTGGGCGCCCTGGTCCACGCCCACAGGGATTTGGGCAAGCCCTACCATGGCCTGCGCCTGGGCATGCAGGCCATAACCCACGTGGCCGAGACCGACGCCGAAGCCCGGGCAGCCCTGGAGTATGCTCGCTGGCAGGTGCGCGCCGGCAGGGCGCTGTCCCGGCTGGAGGTGACCAACGGCTGCGTCGGCTCCGGGCCTTACGAGGGGGAGCTGGATGACGACGGGCTGCTGGACCGGCTGTTCTTCGGCAGCCCTGAAACGGTCATAGCCAGGTTCCGGCGCGCCGCCAGCCTGGGCGTCACCCACGTCAGCAACTGGATGCTCTTCGGCGGCATCCAGCACGAGAAGGTCATGCGCTCCATAAGGCTCATGGGCGAGGTGGTCATACCGGCCCTGCGGGACGTGCACCCGCCGCCTGAGCTATACGAGGAACTGGCCCGGCTGCCGCCGGCCACCACGGAGCAGTTGCAGCGCGCCAGGGCCGGCGGCCCCGCGCCATCGGATGTAACGTGACAAGACCTTTCGCGAGCGCTTTGCCCCCATCCTGGCCTTCCCCCAAAGGGGGCAGGGAGGGTCCTCTCCCCTCTGTGGGGGAGAGCCAGAGAGGGGGCTGGCCTCTGGCCCCCTTCCTGGCCTTCCCCCAAAGGGGGCAGGGAGGGTTCTCGCCCCCTCTGGGGGAGAGCCAGAGAGGGGGCTGAGGGCCCCTAAACAACATAGAGGAGTCCCATGAAAGTCCTGATTACCTCGGCGGCCTCCAGGCTGTCGTCGGAGATAGGCTCCTGGCTGAGCCACAACCACCAGGTGCGGCTGACGGACCGCAAGATGACGCCCGCCAGGCTGGAGTTCGTCCGCTCCGACCTGGGCCACGACGCGGGGACCAACCTGCTGGTCCGGGGCATGGACGTCATCATCCACTCGGGGGAGAGCGACCCACAGGCCAGCGCCTCGGAGCAGCTTGACCACGCCATGCGCTGCACCTATAACCTGCTGTGGGCCGCCTCGGAGGAGCGGGTGCCCCTGGTCATATTGCTGAGTTCCCTGAAGGTGCTGGACAGGTACCCCGAGGACCTGGCCGTCACCGAGCGCTGGCGCCCCGTGCCCACCACCGACCCGCCCACGCTGTGCTACCACCTGGGCGAGTTCGTGTGCCGGGAGTTCGCCCGCGAGAGAAAGCTCAACATCATCTGCCTGCGGCTGGGCGAGATTGTGTGGGACGCCACGCCCTCCGCGCAGGTGTCCACGTCGGCCCTGTACAGGGATGACCTGCTCCAGGCGGTGGAGAAGGCGCTGGTGGCTGACGTGACGGGCTGGAACATCTTCCACGTCCAGTCGGCGGTGCCCAACGCCCGCTACCTGACAACGGCGGCACAGAAGTCCCTGGGCTACGCGCCCAGCCAGATATGAGGAGCAAGCCATGAACGTCGTTATATACGGGGCCACGGGTATGCTAGGCCCCCACGTGGTCAAGGCCCTGGAGAAGGACTACCGCCTCCGCCTCACCGACATCAAGGACGTCGAGACCAACCACGAGTACCGCAAGGTGGACGTCGGCGACCTGGACGCCGTGGTGGCCGCGGCGGAAGGCATGGACGCCATCATCAACCTCTCGGTGCTGCGCCACGACCGCCAGCTTGCCTTCGATGTCAACGCTCGTGGCTGCTACAACGTCATGACCGCCGCCGTCAGGCACGGCATCCGCCGGGTCATCAATACAGGCCCTCACTTCACCATCGCCGGCCCGACCTACGAGCGCTTTGACTACCTGCTGGGGCCGGACATCCCCTCCCAGTCGGGCACGGGCCTGTACGCCCTGACCAAGTCCCTGGGCCAGGAGATATGCAGGGTGTTCTCCGAGGAGCACAACATTCACGTCATCACCCTGCTCTTCTACAACTTCCGCTATCCTGATGACCACTCGGCGGACGGCCAGGACTTCACGCCCTTCTCGGTGACCTGGGACGACGCCGCCCAGGCCTTCCGCCACGCCCTGAGCATTCCTCTGGAGCAGTTGCCGTCGCGGTGCGAAATCTTCAACATCTTCGCCGACATCCCGCACCAGAAGTTCAGCAACGAGAAGGCCAGGCGCATCCTTGGCTGGCGCCCCACCAACAACCTGGAGCAGTTCTGGAGGAAGGTCAAGAAGTAGGCAGCCCTTGACCGTGAAGCGGCCAATAGCAGGAGCAAGGAGGCAGAGCATATGGTGACCGGCAGGACTTATGTACTGGAGCAGGGCGACACGGCGCGACCACCAACAGGGCGCCCGGTGATTTACGCTACCCAGGGCATTATCTCCAGCGGCCACTACCTGACCTCCATGGCCGGCATGAGGGTGCTGCTCAGCGGCGGCAACGCCTTCGATGCCGTGGTGGCCGCCGGGTTCGCGGCGGCGGTGGTGGAGCCTATCGCCTCCTACTCCCTGGCCGCCGAGGGCGTGTTCATGCTCTACCACGCCGCCAGCGGCGACCTGCTCTCCCTGAGCGGCCAGGGCACCGCTCCAGGCAGGGCCACCATCGAGTTCTACCGCTCCCGTGGCCTGGACAGCATCCCCACAGGGCCTGGCCCTCTGGCGCACCTGTCCTTCACCGTCCCCGGCGTCGTGGACGCGCTCATCTCGCTGCTGGAGCGCTACGGCACCAGGACGCTGGCCGAGGTGCTGGCACCGTCCATCCACTACGCGGAGCACGGCATCCCCAACTACGAGTACATGCTCCGCCGACTGGACACGCCGGAGGCGCGCCAGCAGTTTGCCCAGTACCCGCCCGGCGGCATGGACGTCTTTTTCCAGGACGGCAGCCTGCCGAAGCCAGGGAGCCTGCTGGTGCAGAAGGCGCTGGCAGCCACCCTGAAGCGGCTGGCCGCCGCCGAGGCGCGCACGCCAGGCCATCGCCTGGCCGGGCTGCGGGCCGCCCGCCACGCCTTCTACAGGGGCGAAGTCGCCAGGGCCATCGCCGAGTGCTCCCAACGCGTCGGCGGCATCCTGGACATGGACGACCTGGCCAGCTACCACGCCCAGTACGAGCAGCCGGCCCGCACGACCTTCGCCGGCTACGAGGTCTGCGGCCAAACGGCCTGGACGCAGGCGCCGGTCCTGCTCCAGGCGCTCAACATCCTGGAGCACTTCGACCTCAGGAGACTGGGCCACAACTCGCCGGCCTACATTCACACGGTGGCCGAGGCCCTCAAGCTGGCCTTCGCCGACCGGGAGGCCTTCTACGGCGACCCTGACTTCGCCACGGTGCCGCTGGACGGCCTGCTGTCCAGGGAGTACGCCGCCGAGCGCGTCAGGCTCATCAACCCCAGCAAGGCGCACCCGGAGTTGCCCCCCGCCGGCGACCCGTGGCGCTACTCCAGGGCCAGGCCCAAGGCCGGCGCCGCCCACGCGCCAGCGAAGGGCACGGCGGCGGACGGCGGCGCGGGCAACGACGGCGGCACCACGCACATCGCCGTGCTGGACCGCGATGGCAACATGGTCTGCGCCACACCCAGCGGCGGCGCCTTCGCCAAGTCGGTCTTCTTCCCGGAACTGGGCTGTTGCCTGAGCACCCGCATGGAGATGCTGAACCTGCGGGAGGGCCATCCCAACGCCCTGGAGCCTCACAAGCGGCCCCGGACGACCCTGGTCAACTACATGGTGCTCAAGGATGGCGTCCCCATCATGACCGTAGGCTGCCCGGGAGGTGACGACCAGGCCCAGGCCAACCTCCAGCTTGTGCTGAACACGCTGGTATTTGGCATGGACCCGCAGGAGGCCATCGAAGCGCCCAGGTTCTCCACCCAGAGCGTCACCAACTCCTTCTACCCCCACGTGTACTATCCCGGCCAGCTCAACCTGGAGGCCGGCATCCCCGAGTCCACGGCTGAGGAACTGAAGGCGCTGGGCCACAAGGTGAAGCGTGTGCCCGTGTGCGGCATGGGCGCCACCGTCGCGCGCCGGGACCCGGAAACTGGCGTCCTCAGCACCGGCGCCGACCCCCGGCGGGCGTGCTACGCCATCGGATGGTAAGGCAAGCGTGGCACCAGGAGGACGACACATGAATGAGCGAGTCTCCTTTGAGGACCTGAACCCCATCACCTTTCTGGAGCGTAGCGCCGCTGTCTATCCCGACAAGCCCGCCGTCATTTACCGGGACAGGACATATACCTACGCCCAGTTCCACCAGCGCGTGCGCCGGCTCGCGGGGGCGCTGAGGCAGGCGGGGGTGGGCAAGGGGGACCGCGTTGCCTTCCTGGTGCCAAACCTGCCGCCCATGCTGGAGGGCCACTACGGGCCGCTGCGCATAGGCGCCATCCTGGTGGCCCTCAATATCCGGCTCTCGCCGAGAGAGATCGCCTACATCCTCAACCACTCGGGCGCCAAGGTGCTGGTCTTTGACTCGGAGCTGGCGCCCACGGTGCGGGCGCTGAAAGACCAGGTGCCTGGCGTGGGCCTCTTCGTCCAGGTAGTGGACGCCGCGCCCAGGGCAGAGGACATACCAGGGCCGGACTACGAGGCCTTCCTGGCCTCGGCGCCTCCTGGCGACCACAGGGAGGCGCTGGACTCGGAGGTGGACACCATCTGCATCAACTACACGTCGGGCACCACGGGCATGCCCAAGGGTGTGGAGTACCACGCTCGTGGCGCGTACCTGAACGCCCTGGGCGAGGCGCTGGAGGTGGGCCTTAGCTGGCGCAGCGTTTACCTGTGGACCCTGCCCATGTTCCACTGCAACGGCTGGTGCTTCACCTGGGGCGTGACGGCGGTTGGCGCCACCCATGTATGCCTGCGCCGCGTGGACCCCGTGGAGGTCTATCGCCTCATCAGGGAGAGGGGCGTCACCCACATGTGCTGCGCCCCCACGGTGCTGGTCTCCCTGTACTCCTCGCCCGCCGCTCATGGCCAGGACCTGCGCGGCCTTACCATCACCACCGCTGGAGCACCGCCAGCGCCCCAGGTCATCAGGACCATGGAGGGCATGGGCGCCTACATTCACCACGTCTATGGCCTTACAGAGACCTACGGGCCTCACACCGTCTGCGCCATCCAGCCCGGCTGGGACGACCTGCCGGTGGAGGAGCGCGCCCGCCTCAAGTCACGCCAGGGTGTGCCCTACATCGTCGCCGGCACTAACCTGCGCGTGGTGGACGAGGATATGAAGGATGTGCCCAGCGACGGCCAGGCCATGGGTGAGGTGGTCATGCGGGGCAACAACGTCATGTCCGGCTACTATAAGGACCCCGAGGCCACCGCCAGGGCCTTCAAGGGCGGCTGGTTCCACTCGGGCGACCTGGGCGTGCGCCACCCCGATGGCTACATCGAGCTAAAGGACCGGGCCAAGGACATCATCATCTCGGGCGGCGAGAACATCTCCAGTCAGGAGGTGGAGAAGGTCATCATGGAGCATCCCGCCGTGCTGGAGGTGTGCGTGGTCGGCGTGCCCGACCAGAAGTGGGGCGAGGTGCCCAAGGCCTTCGTGACCAGGCGCCCCGGCGTGGAACTGAACGCCGAGGAGCTTATCCAGTTCTGCCGCGCACGCATCGCCCATTTCAAGGCGCCCAGGTACGTGGAGTTCGGTGACCTGCCCAAGACGGCCACGGGCAAAATCCAGAAGTACATCCTGCGGGAGAAGGAGTGGCAGGGCTACGAGAAGAGGATACACTGATGGGCCTGCCACGTGGGGCCTTCGCGCTGTCCTTGCCGCTCCAGGGATGTAAGGAGCGGCGTGACACTGACTGGCCCGCGGCCCTAGCGCAGCACCACAAACAGGCCGTCGTTCCTGGGGCTGATGATGCAGTTAAGCTGGTCGCGGGAAAGGGGCCTGTTCAGGACTATGTAGGAGCCTGCGTTAAGGGCATAGCGCAAGTCGTCCTCGTCGGGCGACCTGGCCATCATTATGACTGTCGTGGTCTTGGACGCCGTCTTTACCGCCCTGAAGGTGCGACGCCAGTTGGCATCCGGGAGCCTCATGTTTACCAGGGCTACCTCGTACTGGCGGGTGCCTATGGCGTCGGTAATGGCTGACGCGTTCTGGAGCGTTGTCACCTTGTACCCCAGGCCATTCAGGAGCAACTTGAGTTCCCCAGTCACGTCCTGGTCGTCATCTATGATCAGTGCTTGCTTGGTCCTCGGCATCACTCCCCTCCGTTAGTTTAAGAGTACGAAAGCAAAAAGAGGCCGTGCCCGAACTAGTGGGCGCCTCCCTGCCGGGCGATGCGTTGCACCGACGCCCGTAGCTCCTCCAGAGTGAAGGGCTTGGCGAGCATCGGGCTGCCCGTCGCGGCTATGAAGTCCTGGGTCGTCATGTCCGTGGTGTCGCCGGTCACGAACAGGACCCTGGACGCGGCGTTGCCTGGAAGCTGCCGTATATAGTCGAAGATCTGTGTGCCCTTGACCCCCGGCATCTTGACGTCCAGCAGTATCACGTCGTACTTGCCCAGGTCGCTTCTGGTGATGACCTCGTCGCCACTGGTCGCGATATCCACCACGTGGCCGTCCTCGGCCAGGAACCGGGCCAGAAGCTCAGACACTGCTGGCTCGTCATCCACTACCAGCGCCCGCAGCCTGCGGGGCGCTCTGGTCAGTGGCGCGCTCACCTCCTGTCCTGGCGGCGGCCCGATGATGGGCAATTCCAGGATGAATGTGGCGCCCTGCCCTGGCTTGCTCTCTGCCCGAATGGTGCCGCCATGCTCGTGGACAATGCCATAGCAGATGCTCAGGCCCAGTCCGGTGCCCCTGCCCACGTCCTTGGTGGTAAAAAAGGGGTCAAATATCTTGGCCAGGTGCTCCGGCGCTATCCCGGGGCCGTTGTCTGAGAAGGAGATGCACAGCCTGTCTCCTGCCCGGGCAACGTCCACGGTGAGCTGGCCTCCTCCGTGGGCATCAGTCATGAACTGCTCGGCGTTGGTGATGATGTTGAGAAAGACCTGCTCCATCTGGTGCTCGTCGGCCATGGTGGAGGGCACATTGTCGGCCACGTTCAGGACGGCCTGAATGTTGCTGACCCGGAACTCGTAAGACCGGAACTCCAGTATCCTGCGAAGGGTAGCGACCAGGTCCGTGTACTGCTTGCGGGGCTTGTGCCTGCGGGCAAAGGACTGGAGGTTGGCGACAATCTTGGAGGCCCGCTGGGCCTCGGCAAGTATCTTCTCCAGGTCTTGCCTGACCGAAGGCTCAAGCTCGCGCCGCAGGACAAGCTGGGCGAAGCCCATGACCGCGGCCAGGGGGTTGTTGATCTCGTGGGCGATGCCGGCGGCCATCTCGCCCACCGATACCAGCCTGCTGGCCTCCATGACCTGGAGTTGGCGGCGCTTCCACTCGGTAATCTCATCGAAGGTCACCAGCAGCCCTTCGACCTGGCCGTGCAGCCTGGACACGCCCACGAGGAACTGGCGCTCCTCGCCACCTCCGATGGCGCAACTGAACTCTATCTCTCGCACCGCCTCGTCGGACACGAGGCCCTGCCTGACGATGGCGTCCATGCGCTCGTCGGGCACCACGTCGGTAATGACCGGCTGGCCGGCCACCATCTCGGGCGTGAGACGAAAGATGTTCAGGAAGTACTGGTTGCAGCGTATGATCCGGCGTGCGCTGTCCAGCACCAGCAGTGGGTGATGTATGTTGGCGATGATGGACTCGTTCAGCGCGTCAGCCGCGCCAGGGCCATTGCGCCAGTCGGCGGTGCCGCCATCCGCCGGCCGGGCCGAGTCGCTCTGCTCCGGGCCACTGGCCGAAGCCTTGCTAAGCTTGCTCATTCTTAATTTCCTTTGCTGGGGAGCTACCTGGGGGCCTTTGATATCTGACGCAGCCTGGCTGCAATGCCTCTGGCCTGGGCCAGCAGGGCTGACATGTCTATCTCCTCAAGGTCCCTGGTCACGGCAGACATGTCGGTGTCCTCTTCCTGCTCAGACTTGAAGATGTCCATCAGGTCGTCCGAGTCATCGGCTGTGGAGGCCGCCGTGGGCTGGGGCGGGGCCTTCTCGGCTACCGGGGCCTGTGGGGCAGCGGCCTGCTCCTCCTTTTCCTCGCCCTTGCGGGAGGTAAGGTACTGGTCCAGCAGGGCCAGTTCCTTTTCTCGCTCTTGCTCAGGCCCTAGATTATTGCCTGGGATGCTTACCTGTTCCAGCGAATTTACCGTCTCGTCCGCGCCAATCTCCGCCGGCTGTTCCTCGGCGTCCCCCTTGCGGCGGACTCTCTTCAGCAGTCCCATTGTCTTGAGACCTCCTTGTCCTTTAGTTGGTGCCTTCCACGATGGAGGCGAAAATGGAGTGGGCAAATACGGGCACCAGCAGCATGAGCAGACCAGAGACGGCCATCATGATGGCCAGGCTATAGACCAGCTTGAGATTGTGCCCGCCGTCGGCGGCCTTGGGCGCGTAGGCGTTGGCGCCCGTCAGCACAAAGACCACCGCTGTGACCATGAAGTTAACAAGCTGCATGTCTATGTTGCCGAAGGCGAACATATCGCTTATGGCAAGGCCGGAGTTGGAAAGCTCCACGCTGGAAGCGTCCTGGAGCGCGGCGGAGCTTTCCGTTATCTTCATGCTGAACAGGCCGATAATCTCGACAATGAACAGCAGCAGGCCGACCATGGCCGCGTGTAGCGGCAGGACCACCCAGCGGAAGGTGGACGCCACCAGCGCCCGCGAGGCCCTCATGAAGGCGATGCGAGAGGCGAAGAAAGATGCGGCGTTGCCAATTTTGGCCGGGTCACCGCCCAGGCTGAGGGCGTCCCAGAACATCTTGACTGTCCGCTCGATGAGCTCGCTGCCCGTCTCGTTGACCAGGGCCTTCCAGCACAGGTCAGGGGCAATGCCGGCGCGCAGCCTGTGACGAAGGCGCGTCATTTCGGGCATGAGCGAGCCCATGGACCTGCGGTCCACCTTGCCCAGCGCCTCGGTTATGGTGGTGCCCACGGCGGACGTGACCCCGCCCAGCACGCGGACGACGGCGGGAATGTCGCTATCCAAGTCCTTTATCCGCTTGTCGTCCCTGCTGATGAGGTAGCCAGGCACGAACAGGAAGGCGGCCCCCACCAGCATCACTACCCCCAGAGGTAGCTTCAGCATGAACATGACGGCGCAGACGGTGACGCATATGGGCAGGACCAGCCTGAAAGTCTTCATGGCCTGCACCTGAAGCCTGGAGCTGGGGCCTGAAGCCCTGGTCTTGATCTCCCGTGGGGCGCTGGCATAGATAACCCACGCGCCAAAGCAGGAGGCCATGACCATGGCAAAGCCCAGGCCCAGGACAAAGGCCTTGCCCACGTCGTAGATCATCATGGAGATAATAGCCACAATGACGATGAGGCCCGAGGCCACGATGAGCGTCACGTAGGCGTCCGTCCACTTCTTGAGGGACTCCACGTCACGCTCGTACTGGTTGCCGTAGGTCTCGCCAATGATCTCGGCCTCCCGCTGCAGGAAATCTGCCTCGCCCTCGCCGGAGGCCAGGGAGCCGGACATGCGCAGCAGCAGGCTCCGCACATCGGGTTCCCTGGTCTTCTCGGCCACCATGCGGCAGGCCTGGGAGTAGTCAATGTTCAGCTTCTTGGCCAGAGTGTTGATGTTCCGGAAGTAGCCGGAGGAAGAGTAAGGCAACTGGGCGGCGTACTGGAATAGCTCGGCGCGGGTGACGCCGGCCGTGGCTACCGCCGACATGTAGGAGAGCTGGGCGAAAAGGTCGAACTGCAGCGTCCGGGTGCTGGGGCTGCTCTGCCTGGCCCTGGGCTTCTCCTGGGCGCTGTCTTCCCTAGAAGACACCCTCTCTCTGAGCTTTCGCAATGACCCTGTAAAATTCATGGTAGTCCTTGACGCCATTCTGGGCGAGCTTCTCCAGGATGCGCGCCCGGCGTTTCACCAGGGAATAGACCTGCCTCTTCTTCTCCGGCGGTATGCCCCTCCTGGGCGCTATCTTCTGCTCCAGAATGTAGCTGTTCATCTCCCCCAGGAACTCGAAGCTGTCCGTCACCGGGTTCCAGCGGAACACCTCGGTGAAGGAGAAGGAGTCGGAGGAGGAGTCGTAGCCGATAATCTCGGCGATGCTCAGCGCCCGGCGGCCCAGCTTGCCGTTGGGCAGCCTGACAGCGCTCTGTATGACCACGATGTTCAGGTTGTCCACGTAGGTCTTGGGCACGTTGATGGGGCTGCCCGTGAGCCTCTGAATGAGCTTCTGGACCGAGGAGGCATGGAAGGTAGCCATGCAGGAGTGGCCCGTCTGCATGGCCTGGAAGGCAATCAGGCCTTCCTCACCACGGATCTCGCCGATGATGATCTCATTGGGGCGCTGGCGCAGGGCTGCCTTCAGCAGGTCGAACATGCCCACGCCCGAGTTGGTCTCGCCGGGTTTGGCGGCGCGCGTTACCTCTCGCGTCCAGTTGGGGTGCGGCACCTGTAGCTCCGGCGTGTCCTCGATGGACACGATCTTGGCCTCCGGGTGGATAAAGACCGTCAGGGCATTGAGCAGTGTCGTCTTGCCGGAGGCCGTCTCGCCGGAGACGAACATGTTCATGCCTTCGCCGATGCAGAGCGAAAGGTAGGCCGCCATCATGTAGTCTATGCTGCCGAACTCCACCAGTTGCAGGACGCTCAGGGGCGTGTCCGCGAATTTCCTGATGGTGAAGTTGCTGCCCCGCTTGGAGACATCGCCGCCATAGACGATGTTGATCCTGGAGCCGTCAGGCAGGGTAGCGTCCACGATCGGGCTGCGGAAGGTGACAGGTTTCTTGATGCGCTCCGACAGCCTAAGCACGAACTCGTCCAGCTCGTCGTGGGACGAGAACTCGAAGGCGGTGCGCAGGCTCTTGAAGACCTTGTGCTCGACAAAGAGCGCGCCCAGGCCGCTGCAACTGATATCCTCGATGTTGGTGTCCCTGATGAGCGGTTCCAGGACGCCCATCCCCAGCTTGTCCCTGGTCATGATGTACTTGACCACCTTGAGGTCACGCTCGCTCAAGGCGAGGCCATTGGCGTGGCCCCGGCGCAGCAGCTTGCGCAGGAAGCCGCGGAAGCCGTTCTCCTCGTTGGGCTGGGCGCGGCAAATGCGCTCCAGCAGGTCCTCCAGGACGGTTCGCTGCTGCTCGGGCGTCTCTGCTCCCTCAAACTCCATGGCGTAGTCCAGCAGCTTCATCTCGATGCTGTGGAGCAGCTTCTCCTGGTCAATGCCGTGGCTCAGCTTCGGCTCGACCGGGATATAGTAGTCCCGCCCGCCCCTGGGGTCTTCCATAACGTGTATGTAGATACCGCCATCCACCGGGTAGATCAGGTTCAGGTTTTTCTTGTCCCTTAGCTTGCCGGAAAGCCTGGGATAGTACTCCGGTATGCCGATCTCCTTTATGGGGAGCAGGTGCAGGTACTCCAGAAGGTAAACGCTCTCCCTGGTAGTCTCCTGCATGGGCGCCGGGAGCATTTTGAAGAGCGCGCAGCTAAACGGGTCACCGTCATGGACCTTCTGTGTTTCATCTACCGCAAAAGGCAGCGTGAATATCGGCATAGCCCCCCAGCCACGACTTCTGAATCGAGTCGTCCATTGCTAGACGCTCACTTTGGATACGGGGATGATGCGCATCCCCAGCATAGGCTCCACGTCGAAGCTTATGATGTTGCCGGTGCTCATCTCGGCGCCCCGCACCTTGGCCACCTCCAGCACCTTGAGCAGGCGGTCACCTACCTCCTCTGTGCGCAGCCGCAGGTGGGCGTCGCACATGGAGCGGACCCTGCCCAGCTCCGCCTCACCGAAGGCGTAGGAGTTGACGACATTGACGATGCTCATGCCTTCGTCGCAGAAGTGCTTGCAGGTCTCGAAGTAGGTCATAGTGTCCTCGATGGAGGTATGGGTGATGAAGGTCGTGAGCGAGTCCACTATGACCAGGGCGGCATCCTGGTGCCGGGGCAGGTCGCTCAGCAGTATCTTGAACACGTCAACCGGGCTGAGCTGTGCCTTGGACGCCATGATGGGGAAGACCCTCAGCTTGCCCAGAAGCAGGAAGTCGGTAATGTCCAGGCTCAGGCTGTTCATCTGGCGCACGAAGCTCTTGACAGTATTCTCGGTGGTATACAGGACCACCCTGAAGCCGTCGTACAGCGAGCCCCAGATCATTTGCTGGGTCAGGACGGACTTGCCCGAGTCGGACTCGCCCTCGATGAGGATCATGGAGCCCAGGGGAATGCCCCCACCCATCTTCTTGTCTATCTCCTGGTTGCCAGTAGATATGACCCTGGCCTTGGCCTTCTGGCTTTCCCCATCTTCCAGTTCAAAATCGAGGTCTGGCATGGTTCCTCCTATCGTGAGAAAGGCGCCGACACGGTGAAGCCGTTGGCGGCACCTATGGTGGCGAGGTTGTCCGTCTGCACCGGTATGGCGGGAGTCACGTTAATGCGTATGATTATCTCCTCGCCCGGGTTGAGTATGTCGGGGTCATAGACTTCTGGCTCCTGGGTGCTGGCGTCCAGGTAAATGCCCCGGACGGTCCACTGGCCATTGGCTGGCGTGGGAGAGCTGGTGTGGGAAAACCAGTCAATGACCAGGCCCGAGTTGCCCGAGACCTGGTAGTACTGGACCACCACGTCCCAGTCGGCGAAGTCGGCCAGGGCAGTCTGCCCCGAGTTGCGGAGAGAGATGTCTATGTCGGCGCCCGCGCCGGCTATGTCCGCCGTGAGCAGCGTAAGCTCGGTCCTTGTCTGTTCGGTCGTCCGGTCTTTCATCTCTTCCCACGCTAGCGCCAGCCCATTGGCCGACAGCAGGGCGGCGCGAGTAAGAGTCAACGCGCCGCCCATGATCAGCGCGATGGCAAAAATAGCCGTCACTACGTTGGCCAATTTCGCCTGCCCTGCCCATGGTACCCAGGGAGCGCCCTAGATGCTGAAGAGGGCCTCATCGGATACACCGTTGGGCGCTATAACCTTGACGTAGTAGGTCCCCGAAGGCTCCGGCGTGCTGGTCTCATAGGTGACCGTTATCTTCAGGGTCGCCTTGGGCCCCCACTCGGTGTCGTTCTCGATGCTCTCCATCCACCTGGGATAGACAGTGCCGTCCACCTCGCTCTGGTGCGGGACACGCACAAACTCGCCTGTCTGTCCAAGGAACACGTCCACGTCTGTTACTGAAAATATCCTGGTATCGCCTACGTTCTTGACCCACACAAATATGTCAAACTTACCGTTGCCGTTGGTATCGCTGAAATCCCCATCGGCATCCACCTCCGCTGCCGTGTGGATGATTTCGATGTCGCTCTTGAGGCGGTCGTCCACCTTGCCGCTGGCAGTAATGACGGCGCTGGAGCTACGCGTTAGCGCGGGGTAGATGGCGTTGATTATGGCCACGGCGCTGGCTATACCAGCGACCGTCAGCATCATGGTCGTTATGGCTGTATTAATGGCGATTCCTCCAGGCTGTCCTGCAGGAGGAACGACATGAGCCGGGCATCGGTGGAGGCGTTCCCCAGCAGGCCCTCCAGTTGGGCAAGCACCGACACCATCTGCCTGGCTGAAATGGCGTGTCCTCCCTCCTTGTTGTCGAAAAGCTGGACAAAGCTCAGCAGCACTTCCCTGTGGTCCGCCGAAAGCCTGCCAGTCTTCTGAGAGAGTTCAATGAGCGTCTCCAGGTTCGTCCGCCCGACCCTCCTGAGCACCTTGTCCGTCCACTGCGCCAGCCCGGCGATGGTGACCAGGTCAAAGCCATCGCGTTTCCTGGCCGCGCCACGGGGGGCCTTATCAGCAGGCCTGGCGCTGGCCTCGGCGCGTTCCACATCCGGGCGGCTTTCTCTGCTCCCGCCAGCCTCGCCTACGGGGCTGTAGTCGGCCTCAGCGTGTTCAGGGCCTGGCTGGCCCTCCTGGGACCTGCTGGGGTGGTGCCGGAACTGAATACCTGGCCCCATGCTGGCGCCCACCACAAAGGGCTGCTGTCCTGGCTGGTGGCCGCCGTCCCCCTGTCCGGTTGCACGGCCACCGCCCAGGCTGGGGCCAGCCTGGGCGGTGCGGTACGGGTCTGGCTCGGCGCTGCTGGCGTGCGCAGCGCCACCATGCCTGGGGGCCTGTGGCCCTGAGATGTAGGACTCCTGCTGCGCCGGGGCTTCGGAGGCCGGCGGTGCGGGCGCCGGCCTGTACTGCTCAGCCCTGGGGCCGGCGGCGCTTTCCTGGCCCGGCACGGGCGTACTGGCTACGGGACTGGCGGGAGGCGTTTCCTCGGCGGTGCCTGGCCTTTCGACAGCGTCCACGGCCAGCGTGGAGATGGCAGGCTGCGTGCTGACCACATGCTCAGGTGCATCGCGCTTCTGGCCAGCGGCAAAGCCCGAGGCGGTAATGGTGAAGGGGTTCTGAGCATTGAGCACATGCTCCTGAATCTCCAGAAGCACCTGCTTTATTTCGTTCTTCAGGAGCTTGAGGTCGCTCTCTAGCTGCTCAACCCTGTTGTTGGAGTCCATGGTCCCCCCTGGCGGACGTTATACTGACACTCCAGACGTGTCAGGTACTTGATTGGATAAATTTTGCCCCAGGATGCCGTCTGGCATCCCTGAGGCTGTGCCCTCGGCTGCTCCTCTGGCGTGACTGGGGACTCCCGGCGGACTTGCGGGAGGGCGACTCCCGGTAGTGGCCCTGGCGTCATTCGGGGCGGCCGG
>DAOUAM010000002.1:0-3596 GCA_034433305.1 Dehalococcoidia bacterium
CCGCCAGCGCCGATGACGATGATGCCAGCCCTGGTGATGCGGCGCAGCAGTGGAAGGACCTCTACGCCGTCCAGGGGGGGTGTTTCCTCGTCCAGCAGGATGAGGGTAGGCTCCTGCTGCATTACCTGCCCGATGGCGGTGCTGGCGGCCTCGGTCCTGGCCTCAAAGCCCTCCCCCTCCAGCACTCTGAGAGTGTGGCGCACACCAGGCCCCGGCTCTATCAGCAAAGCGGAATACGGCATGGCAATAATGTACCGCCCGGGTGTGAACACACAGGGGAAAGAGTAGTGCCATCATAGAGGCATTTTGGTGAAAACCGAAGGAACAAAGGTGAACAGATAGTGACTCCAGCCCTGACTGGAGGATTCTGTCCACGCTATTTGTCCTGGGTGCGGGACCCGTGCTTGGAGCCAGCTAGGCAGACTTGGAGTCCGGGAAGTTAAAGCGGTAGCCTACACCGTGGACGGTCTTGATCCAGGTGGGGTTGCGGGCGTCATCCCCCAGCTTGCGGCGCAGGCGCTGGATATACTTCTTCAGGGTGTCCCCAGCCTCGACATCGTAGGACCAGATGACGCGCTGGATGAACTCCTGAGAGAGGGTCATGTGGCGGTTCTTGGCCAGCAGGTACAGGAGCTTGAACTCCGTGGGAGTCAGCACCAGGCGCGTGGAGCCGAGAAAGACCTCGTAGGTGGCGGGGTTGATGAGCAGGTCTCCACAGCGGATGGGTGCCTCGTCGCTCTGCTGTTTGGTGAACCCCACCCTTCGAACCAGGGCAACGACGCGGGCCATGACCACCATCAGATTGCACGGCAGGCGGATATAGTCGTCAGCCCCAAGCTCGATAGCCTTGACCACCTCCATCCCGTCATCTTTGCGGCTGTCCTCCACGGCCACCACCAGGGGGACGTTGGAGAAACGCCGGATCTCCTTGATGGCTGTCCAAATCGCCATATCTGCCAGGTCGTCGCAGACTATGACCACATCTGGCTCTTCCTGCTCCACCACCTGGATACCCACGCTGCCCTGGGAAGCCACCAGAGGCCTCAAGTCTGGCCAGCGGAGACGCAACGCCAGGACAAGCTGCTCCACTCGCGCGCCGTCCTGGCAGAAAAACAGCACTTTCATCAAGGAATCCTCTTCTGGGTGATATGGCAAGTACCACTGCCCGCAGCAATCACCCGCTCCTCTGGCGCTGGGGCAATTATGACTGGTCTTTCCGCACCTGGCTGTGCGGCCTGCCTGGTGTCGCGCCCGAAGGCGGCCGAGCGCAAGGCAGCATACATCAGAATAAGCACAAGTGTAGGTGAAATTAATATCATGTGGCCTCAGCTTTGTCAAGTACCGTGTGTCACTAACTTAACCTTATTCGCTAGAGGGGGCCCTTCGACCTGCGGCATCGGCGCTCAGACGCAGGACCAGGCCTCAGGGTATCGCACGCCGCCTGTTCAAGCCACTGCCTCTCACCGACCTCACAACGGACGCACTCCATCAAGCCCACCGCTTGACATTCGCCCGGAATGGTCATATCATCCGACTCAGGAGCTACGTGCTCTGGAAGTAGTGGACAGGAGGTGACATCCATGGGAACACTGAGGAAGAGCGACATGAGCGCCCGCGTGGCGGCCAAGCTGGGGAGTACCAGGGCGCAGGGCGAGGCGGCCCTTAACGCGGTGCTGGAGAGCATTGGGGAAGCGCTGGCCTCGGGCGACCGGGTAGTCCTGACGGGCTTCGGCTCCTTCGAGGTGCGGGAGGTAAGGGAGCGGCGAGTGCGGCCCATCCGGGGTGGCCAGGCTGGTAGCCTCATTACAGTACCCCGGCACCGGCGTGTCGGCTTCACGGCAGGGGCCGAACTGACCAAGGCCGCCCAGGGATAGCTGCCTGCGAGGCGCCCTTCAGCCTGAAGGGCCCAGGTCCGCTTGTCTGACTCCCGGGCGGGGCCTGCAAGTCACTGGCCCCGCCTTTTTTCTGCCACACCAGAGGTGAAAGGGTGGCCTCGCCTCAGCCAGAGAGAGCATGTACAGGACAGCGCGGGGTGGACGTGGCATGAGCATCCAGGCGAAGCGCATCTATGCACCCCCTGAAAGCCAGGACGGCAGGCGCATTCTGGTGGACCGCCTGTGGCCTCGTGGGGTCTCAAAGGAGCAGGCCAGAGTTGATGCCTGGCCCAGGGACATTGCCCCCAGTGACGGATTGAGGCGCTGGTTCAATCACGACCCGGCCCGCTGGGACGAGTTCCGTCGGCGGTACGCCGCTGAGCTGGAGGAGCGCCGTGAAGTCTGGGGGCCGCTACTGGAAGAAGCCAGGAAAGGCCCTATCACGCTGCTTTACGGCGCACGGGATGCGGAGCACAACAACGCCGTGGCGCTGAAGGAGTTCCTGGAGTCCCGCCTGTAGGTGCAGGCAGGCCATCTACCGAATTACAGCCATGCAAGGGGCTTCAGTCACCAGTTTACAAACATCGGCATGTACGTTCAACGGTAGCTTAGCTTTGAACGCTCGCGCAACGGACTGCGTGCACTTCGAGCGACCCCTCTATTCTACCGCCTAGACACCAAGGACTGCCATCAGGGCGTGTAGACACGCGGAGTCCTCCCGCTACCACCTGTCGAACACCTCACCGAGGACAGCTCGCAGGGCCATTGCACAGTCTTGGAAAGACGGCAGGTCCATGACAAAATTCCCGAGTTGAGCCCGCCAATCACGCTCGATCCCCCGCAGGACCTGCTCATCCAGGAAGTCCTCCGGCCCGCTGTAGGTGACGCCGTACGCGGCTGCCTTGCCCGGCAACACCCGGCGGACTTCTTTCCAATCCATCGGGAAGGCGCGTTGCTGCCAAAGGTGCCACAGGTCGTAGAGATCGCGGGGCCGGTTGCGAAGCCACCCTCTATCTCGGAGGTGCTGGCGCGCCTGGAGTAACGCCCGAAGCTTCTCTGCCGCGATCTCCTCCAGGCGGTAGGCGGGTATCGTCGCCTCTAACGACTCCCCTGGAAACTCATGAATCAGGCGGCGCTCTACAGACCCGGCAAGAAGCGGCTCTTGTGCTGAGACCTCGACCTTCAGGCTACAGTCTGCGCCGCGCATCCAGGGGAACTGGACCCGTACCCTGAACACGCACTGGCCTCGGGGATGCGGCTGACGATGGCGCTCCTCGGCCACCACCACCTCAAAAGGCCCCAAGGCCAAGAGTCGGGCTTTCATCTCAGCGGCAGCATCCGTGAACGCTCGGAGAAGGGCCTCGCATTCCCAGGGCATGCGGGCGGTGTAGTCCAGGTCTTCTGAGAAACGGTAGCCTGAGAAGTAGGCCTTCCGCAGACAGGTCCCGCCTTTGAAGACCAGCGACTCTCGAAGCACCGGCACCGTGGCGATACCCGCGAGAAGGTAGCTCAGGCCGTAATCCTTCTCCAGAACGAACTGGGGCTTTCCAGCAGCGCGGGCTGCGGCGGCCATCCGCAGGCGGAGCGGGCGTAGTGGTGCCGCGCGTTTATCAAGCATTGCCCAGGTTCTCAATGACACGCCAGGTTGGGTTGTGGCGACCACGTGCAGGGCGTCCGGGATCAAGCGGGGCATCACCCTTGGCGGGGTACGACTGGAGAGGC
>DAOUAM010000003.1:0-46730 GCA_034433305.1 Dehalococcoidia bacterium
GGTCCAGGTTAGGTCGGCCCTGGGGTGGTTTCTGGGGTGGCAGCAGCGGTGCCAGGCGCTGCCACTGGCTATCGGTGAGTTCGTGTCGTCGTACCATACTTCCAGTTTAGCATGTTTTCAAACACGCCCTAGTCCAAAAGTACTAGGGCGTGTTTGAGGAAGTGCCAAAGCCGTTCTTGGCGTCCTTCGGCAGGCCTGGGCCTCTCCTGTACTGGCTACTGACCTCTGTGCCATAGAGGCGTATAGGCCTGTGGAACACCTGGCAGGACTCAAGGTGCCCATGGGCATAAGGCCGCTGCACAGGTCAGCATGCCCCCATCCTTCCCTTCTCCCACAGTGGGAAGGGAGGGTCCTCGCCCCCTCTGGGGGAGAGCCAGAGAGGGGGCTGGCCTTACCACCGGCGCGGCGCCAATGGGCATCACGTCTCCTGCTAAGGGGTAAGACCTGACTTGGGACATACCCTCTTGGGAAACACCCTCTAAGACCGTAGTGGCAACCCCTTCGGCTGTGCGCAGGGCAGGCACAAGGCCTGCCCTGCTACGAGATGGCCTTCCATTTGTAGCGTCTTAAAGCAGGGACTGGTATGAGGCTATATGCTCAGGCAGCAGGGTGAAGGGACAGGCCCCACCCTGCTGCGCTGGCCTGCTGAGTCGCCGTGCGCGTCGGGGCTGGCCCACGCTGGCGAGCAGCCAGGCGGGCCGCTCGCCGCCCGGCCACGTACCGATGGGCGATGTAGAGCACCGCAGCCATTCCCATCATGACATCTATGAAGCCCAGGATGGACAGCCAGGGAAGCTCTATATCACCAGCCCTCAGGTTGTTGTAGAAGGCGCCCATGGGTGTTACCAGGGGCCACAGGACAAGGATGTTGCGGGTGAGTCGGAAGATGGCCGCGAAGCCGATGCCCAACCCGACGCTCCCACCTCACAACCCCCTGTTCAGTCTGCCTCTACCACACTCAGTCCGCTCGGCCCGTCACTGGCCAGTGTAGCAACCCGAGCATGAGGAAACAGTGAGAAGAGAGGCCTGAATATGAGGTACTGATGAGGGAATTGCGGCCTTGCCCTGTTGGCCAGCCAGGAAGGAAGGCCTGCGCAGGCAGAAAGGAAAAGAAGTGGTCGGGGTGGGCAGATTTGAACTGCCGACCTCCACGTCCCGAACGTGGCGCGCTGACCAGCTGCGCTACACCCCGACCTTTGACCAGGCCAGTCCATTATATACGATAAGGCCCGCCCAGGGTAAGGCCCGCGAGGGCCACAGGGGCAAGGCGCCCCGCAGGCCGAGAGGGTGCGCTGCCCCCGGCATGGGACGCCTCGCCCCCGGTGTTGCCGGGCCAGCGGCTACCTGGCCGGCGAGATGCGCAGCAGGAAGCCGCTGTCGCCGCCGTCGGTGGCGCGCTGCAGCATCCGGCCCGCCGTCCAGCCGCTGATGTAGATGGCCCCCCGCCCGTTGGTGGCAACCGCCCGCGCCTCGTCGTCGGCGCCGGTGCCACACTGGAAGGACCACAGCGCCTGGCCCGACGCGTCGTACTTCCAGATGAAGATGTCCAGATCTGCGGCCACCGCCTCCTGGGAGTAGCCGACGGCGCTGGCCGAGGCGGCCGGCCGCTTCTCCGGCGGGGCGTAGTTGGTGAAGCCCACCACATACACGCTGCCATCACTGTCAACGACCAGGCTATTGGGCTGGTCCAGGCTGGGCGAGCCGAACTGCCGCGTCCAGAGGGCGTTGCCCTGGGCGTCGTACTGCCGGACGTAGCTGTCCACGCCGCCGGCGCTGACCTCCTCGGCCAGGGAGTCCCAGGTCCAGCCCGCCACGTAGATGTGGCCGCCGCCGTCCACCGCCACATCGGTGGCCTGGTCGTCGGCGTAGGCCCCGAACTGGCGCGTCCACAGCGCCTCGCCATCGGCACCAAAGACGCTCACGAAGGAGTCCACGCCGCCAGCCTGTTCCTGGCCGTCCAGCTCCCCGGATGTCCAGCCCGATACGTACACCCTGCCATCGCCGCTGACGGAAACGCCGGTGGCCTCCTCGTTGTCGCGAGAGCCGAACTGGCGCGTCCAGAGCTCGGTGCCGCTGGCATCGTACTTGCGCAGGAAGGCATCCATGCCCCCGGCGCTGTCCTGGCCCGGCAGCGTGGCGGAGGTCCAGCCGGCCACGTAGGCATTGCCCTGCCCGTCCACGGCCACACCCACGGCCACCTCGAACCCATCAGAGCCGAACTGCCGTGTCCACAGCGCCTCGCCCGAGGGGCCGTACCTGGCGACGAAGGCATCGTTCCGGCCAAGGCTGGCCTGTCCGGGCAGCGCCCCGGCGGTCCAGCCCACCACGTAGGAGTCGCCCGCGCCGTTCGCCGCGACGCCGATGGCAACGTCGTAATCGGAGGAGCCGGCCTGGCGTGTCCACTGCTCCCTCCCGCCCGGACCGTACTTGCGGATGAAAATGTCCGCGCCGCCGGCGCTGGCCTGTCCAGGCAACGCACCGATGCTCCAGCCCGCCACGTAGATATTGCCCTGTCCATCCACCGCCATCCCGGTAACTTCGTCCATGTCGTCCGACCCGAACTGGCACGTCCAGGCCGCGCCGCACCTGCGCAGCGGCGCCTGGGTAGCCTGGGGCACGGCCAGCGCCAGCCCGCCGGCCAATACCTCGCCCGACGGCGCCACAAGCTGGTCCGCACCGACCAGCAGCAGGCCCCAGAAGAGGACAAACCACGAGTTCCAGCGCATCAAACGTCTCCTTTGATTGGCTCTCTTGCAACCAGCAGGCCCCTGAGCAGGCAGCCAAGTCCGCCTGCCTGAATGGAGCAGGCCAGCGACGGCCTTGCTCTGGGCAAAACGTTCTGAGGGCCTGGCCCAATGCTATGCTAGTCCCATAGCAGGGGGCTTCCATCGGAAGGACTAATTCTTTGTGCTGGACGCATGACGCGGGACGTATGAGGAGGTGCGCACAGGACAGCCGGGCGGACTAGAGGCCAGCTCCTAAGTAAATGGCCCCGCCGGCGTTACGGGTTTCCCCCTAGCGCCTGCGGGGCAGAATGGGGCAGGTCTTCAAGCTAAACAGGAGGGTGACAGGCCGGACCGGCCTCACCCCTGGTGTTCAAAGGCACCACGTTGGCCTATCTATGGCCCCATCTCCAGCCTGCCCCCTCGGCAGGCTCGGGCCTGTCCTGAGCGTGCCGAAGGGGCAGGCTCTGAGCTCGCCGAAGGGTAGAGAGAGGGCTACGGGGGTGAGGTCAGGCCGCCCGCCTTCACCCCACTCCCTGCTACGCCGGCGGGGCAAGAGAGCTGAGAAGCGGTCGAGGCCACCTCAGGACTGGGCCTGAAGGTCCTTGATATGCTCGTCCCAGTGGTGGGCGATGATCTCCAGGCGTCGCTGGGCGGAAAGCTCGGTGCCATCGCCACGGATGAGGACGATGGCGCTGGAATCCGGCAGCTTGCGGGCCGCGGCCACCAGGCGGGCGTGCCAGTGGCGTACCTGTTCCACAAGCTGCTGTATACTCATGGCCGCCGTCCGACCCACGGCCCTGGCGTTCATCTCGTCCACCGAGGCGTGGACGCGGTAGGGCTTGCCGCCAGCCAGCACCGACTCCATGCCCTCGGCGGTGGCCTGGTGCCAGAAGAGCATGTGGGCCAGCACCTCGCGGGGACGCCACGCGCCAATCCTGGCCCTGGATGTGGCGCCCGGCCCCTGGAAGTAGGCCAGCCCGGCTTCCACGCTTTTGTCCAGCGCCGCTATAAGCTCCTCTGTCCGCTGCTCTGTCACCATCCAGACACCTCCGACGATGCAGACTCGGACCTCACCCCCGGTGTTGAAGGGCACAGCGTCGTCCTGTCCAGGTGAGGTCCCCTCATGCCCCCAGGAAAGTGTTGTGACGCCAGCGCACCCGTAAGGGCCACGCCCCGAGGCTGGCTAGCGCAGGTACACCGAAGCTGCCTCTTTCAGTATGGATGGCAGCAAGGCGACGCTCTGGCCTGGCACCAGCCTGCCAGCCATGTAGCGGGTGAAGGCGTCCAGCTCCAGGCCAGCCAGGCCGGGCCTGCCGACCTTCTCCGCCAGCAGGGCGCACAGGCCCACGCCTGCGTTCCTGGACAGGGTACACAGCGCCTCCAGCCCACCCACGTGAGCAAGCTGGATGCTATCGTCCATGGCGGGCCTGCCCTGCTGGGCCAGCTCCTCGTTGACTATGCCGCGGATGAAGGGGCCATTGGCCAGGTAGAAGTCCTCCAGCGCCACCACCAGCCCCACGGCGCGCCGGCCGGCATAGCTGCCGGCGGCAAGCTCCTGGAGCCGCTTTACGCAGTCCACGACACCGCCCTGGCGGGCCAGGTCCTGCCGCAGGTGGGCGCGGTCGCCGGTGGCGCGGCCCAGCGCGCCGAAGGGCCGCGTGATGCACTGCGCCAGCAGCACGGCGTCGCCGTCCTGGAGAGACCACAGGCCCTGGCCATCGCAGGATGCCTTGCCGGCCTGACCGGACAGCAACCTGCCCACATAGGCCTCGAAGGCCCGGCCTACCAGGGCAAGGAACCCGCGCCTGTCCAACTCCACCAGGTCGTAGTAAAGCCCGTGGGTGATGCGGCGCAGCAGGTAGCCGAGTATGGGCACCAGGTAGCGGCCATCGGGCATCCGCAGCACGGGGTACTTGCGGAAGGGATTGAGGTTGTACGGCTCGAAGTGGGGCCGCTGGCCCGAGGGCGCGTCCAGCAGCGAGCGGTAGGCCGCGAAGGCGCAGGCCATGGTCTTGAGGAAGCCCTCCACCTTGCCTATGCCGATGCCCTTGAGGTCCGAAAGGCGGGTCAGGCTCTGGACGTCAATGCTGCCGCCGGGTATGGCGCGGCTCCAGCGGTACAGCGCGTAGCCGATGCGCCAGGCCTCGTCCAGGGTCAGGCCGTAGCGCTGGCTGTAGGCCCGCTTGAATGGGAACCCGGCGGCCTGCTGAAGCCCTGGGGCGGCCTGTCGGTACAGCACCAGGGAGCGCAACACGTAGCCATCGGCGTCCTGGTCAGGGAACTGCTGGTAGGCGATGCGGTGCGCCAGTGCCCAGGCGCTGTCCGACACAGGCACGCCGAAGGCCGCGCCCGGGGCCACGACGACGCTGGTGGCCAGCTCGCAGCACAGCGCCAGGACGTCCTCCTCCAGCTTGCCTGTGCCGCCCTTGCCGTCCGACTCCAGCAGAAAGCGCGCCACCACGGCAAGCTGGTAGTCCTGGAAGGCGTCGCCCCTGTCGGGCCGGGCGGCGACGCTAGCGATGAGGCGCAGCGCCTGCTCCACGTCACACTGGCGCAGCAGGTCGCGCAGCAGCGGCGCGACGTCAGCGCCTGAAATATACTGGCCCAGGTAGCCACCAGGCACACGCCGTTGGGTTGTGCTCATGGGTTGCTTCTCTCCACCTTCCAGAGCGCGGGCTGCGCAGGCGCCCGCAGCGACCTATAGCGCTTTTTGAGTTACATCTACACGGCGTCATGCAGGGGCAGCTTTGAAACCCGCCCCTGCATTGCCCTGTGGAAGTGGTCTGGCCTTTTATGGTGTACACCCGGCCTGGACACGCTCTAGTACTGCACCAGCGAACAGATATCATAGCCTGAGAGTCGGTCCCTGCCCTTCAGGTCGGAAAGCTCGATGATCACCGCAAGCCCGGCGACCACGCCACCGGAGGCCTCCACCAGCCTGGCCGCCGCGGCCATGGTCCCGCCGGTAGCCAGCAGGTCGTCCACCACCAGCACGCGCTGGCCCGCCCCGATGGCGTCGGTGTGCAGCTCCACGGCGCTGGAGCCGTACTCCAGGGCGTAGGTGACGGCACGGGTCTGGAAGGGCAGCTTGCCCTGTTTGCGCACGGGCACCAGAGGCAGGCCCAGCCGGTAGGCCACTGGCGCAGCCAGCAGAAAGCCCCTGGCCTCGATCCCGACAACGACCTCGGCGCCGCGCCGGCCGGCGTAGCCCACCAGGCCATCCACCACGTGCCGGAAGGCTTCGGCGCTCTTGAGCAGGGGCGTTATATCCCGGAAGAGTATTCCCGGCCTGGGGAAGTCGGGAATGTCGCGTATGTGCTTCTTGAGGTCCACGGGCCACCCTGCGCTGGCAGCGGAATACGCACTGAATCATAAGTTCCGCCGTGGGCGCGGTCAAGAGCAAAATCTGGTATGCTAGTTAGCACAGGCGAGAGGAAGGAGGCCATGAAAGGGCCTGGTGCGCCGGCAATCTGGGGGATGCCTGTCCACCTGATGCGGTACTAGCCTCGATACCAGTAGCACACCCTCCGCGCCAGGGCGGAGCGGTCCGGAACACGACTCCACACCACGGTGAGTGCCATGGACATTCTGGCATGGGTCCTGCCAGGGCGGCTGAAGTCCAACCTCAGAAAAGGGATCGAAGAGCTGGCCGAGGCCTCGCGCCAGCAGACGGGCCAGCAGGGGCTGCCACCCCACAGGGCGGCGCTATGGGAGGCCCTGTCCAGCGAAGCGGCGGAGATCACGCGCCAGCTCCTGGTGCGCAACACCGAAAAGACCCTGGACTGGGGCCTGAAGCGCCATCGCCGCAGGGTAAATCAGCCCCGGCTGGTGGCCATATACTGGTGGATGCTGCTGTACCAGCTCGTGCTCTTCCGCAACCGGGGGATAGATGGCTACGCCAAGGAGGACGAGTTCTGGGAGCTGTACTCGGTGGCCCAGCGCTTCCTGGAGTACCTCAACGCCCACTCGACGGAGTCGGTGGCGGTGGCGCCAGAGCCATGGGAGGGCAAGTGGACCAGCCAGTACTCCCTGGAGGCGTCCCTGGGGCTGTACAACCGCGTCATGCAACTGCTGCACCTGTACACCGACGAGGAGCGGCGTATCAACCACGTCTCGCTCTTCACCACCGCCACGGAGCGCGGCTACGACGCGCGGGTGCGCCCGGCCGTGCTGGGGCGGGCCAGCAGCCCGGGCCAGGGCCGCTGACCGACCGCCGTCCCCAGACTCCCCTGGCGATATGTGAGTGTCTGCCCCATCCACGGTTTATCTATACCCATCAGAGAGACCCCTGAGCATCCTGGTGCCCGGTCTGGTGAGTAGTGAAGACTCGCAAGGTGGTGGAGGCTGACTGTATGTAAGGGAAAACGTTTTAGCAGGTTGAGAGGTATCGGCCCAGGGGCGCCGACAGGCCCCGGGAGCAGACAAGGAAGGAGTCCCAAGATTAGCAAGCAAACAGTAATAACGCGCCATCTGGCCCTGGCCCTGATGGGCCTGCTGGCCGCCGTCATGGTCGCCTGCGGCAATGAGGACGCTGGCTCGGAGCTATCGCCCGTCGCCAACACTAGCCCTGAGCCAACGGCCACGGCGACGCCGCAGCCTACAGCGACCCCCACGCCTGTCCCTACACCCACGCCAACGCCGGCCCCCACGGCCACGCCCACACCCGCGCCCACGTCAACGCCCGCGCCCAGCGCCAGCGTCCAGGACATCCTGGACCGCGCGGCGGAGTCCATGAAGGCCCTGGCCTCTTTCCACTTCCAGATGGACGCCAGGATGAACGTCTCAGCCCAGGGAGTCACCCTGGATATCCCCCTCAACTCCACAGGCGACTTCCAGGCGCCCGACCGCAGCCGGGCGACCACGTCCATGACCATATTCGGCTTCGCCATTCAGACCGAGACGGTGAGCATTGGCAACACGACCTACGTGAAAGACCCGGAGAGCGGCGCCTGGACGGTCAGCGAAGGCCCTGGCATGATCTTCAGCCAGCCCGAGGAGCTCCTGGAGAGCGGCCCCGCCGCGATGCAGGACCTGGCCTACGTGGGCCAGGAGACGCTCAACGGCGTCGCGGTGCACCATCTCAGGGGCAGGCCCGTGCCCCAGGCCATCGAGGGGGTGACGGGCGACATGACGGTGGACTTGTGGGTCGGCGTTGACGACTCCCTGGTCCGGCAGATTTCTGCCCAGGGAGAGCTCCAGATAGAGGGACTGACCCAGGAGCTGGGGGCCGCTGGCGGCGAGGCTACCGCCAACGTCAACCTGACCATGGTGCTCTCGGGCTTCAACGAGCCGGTGACCATAGAGGCGCCGGAGGTGACGGCGCAGCCATCGCCCACGCCCTCTACGGGCGCCACCGGCGAGGAGGCGGCCCTGGCCGAGGGCTACGACCTCTCGGCCATGCCCCTGGACGTGACAGACCTCCCCGAGGGCGCCACCGCCGAGACTGAGGGCTACCTGGCGAGCGCCGACCCCGACATCATCGCCACCTACCAGCGGGACCTGAGGGCAGCGGCCCTGGCCCTCACCGTTGGCTCCTCCCAGGTCATGAACATCAGCGGCACGGTGGAGCTTTACAACAGCGACCTGAGCGCCAGGGCGCCCGTGCAGGTGCTGTCCGCCATGTCGCCGGAGCTATTCGGCCAAATTTCCGGCGAGTCCTTCGTGGAAGGCGCGGGCTTCACTCCCGACAGCCTTACCTTCCAGAAGGCGGACATCCCGCCAGTGGGCGACGCCACCGCCGCCTTCCTGATGAAGGTTGACACCTCTGTTACGGACCTGGATGCCTACTTCATCTTCTTCTCCCAGGGGAGGGTTTCCTCCAGGCTCATCGTCATGGGCCCCAGGGACAGGCTTGTGCTGGAGGACATCATCTCTCTGGTGGAGGCTATGGCCGAGCGGGTAATGCAGAACTCGCCGCTCTAGGCCAGGCCGCCAGCGCAGGCTAAATGCTAGCGGACCTCTCCCGGCCCCCTCTACAGCCCTCCACAAGCTTATGGCAGGCTGTAGAGGGGGCCACGAGGGTGAGGTCTGGCAGCGCTGCCCCGACGCCTCCACCTACTTTCGAAAAAGTGTCGTGTAGTAAGCGGGCGGGCTGACAGGGGTATGTATTGCCTTGCCGCCGGCCTGTATGGCCTGGTGAAGGCCTGGCAACACCGTAATACCACCTCTATGTATGGACTGCGCCACGAACACCAGGGCACACGCCTTCCTGACTCCTTGATACTGGGCCTGTGTGGCAACGCCGTATTTCGTAAGGGCAGGTACAAGGCCTGCCCTTACGAATTTATGGCACCATCATAGCGACCTGGTGTAAGGCAGACGTGTGCGTCCCGCCCACCTGGCCAGGGATGTACCAGCCACCCGGCCCCCTTTCTGGCAGGCCAGGCCTGCCTGTGTTTTTGTCCAAAAGCTCCGCCAGAGTGCTTTACCTCATCTTTTTCCGCGCTGCAGGGGCAGTGCCAGGGTTGCTCTCCATAGCATGTATGGCCCCGTTTGTGTGTCTATTGTCACAACAGTTTTTGACAGTAGTTTTCAACGAGGTATAAAATTGCCGTGTCCATAGCACCTCTGTAAGGAGGATGTCACATGGCGGACCAGATAAGGGTAGTCCACTACCTTAACCAGTTCTTCGGCGGGCTTGGCAGCGAGGAGGCCGCCTATGCGCCTGTGCAGGTCAAGGAAGGCGCGGTAGGCCCGGCGCGTCCGCTCCAGCAGGCCCTGGCCGGCGCAGGCACGGTGGTGGCGACTATAGTAGCTGGCGATAACTACTTCGTGGAAGAAAAGGACAGGGCGCTCCAGGAGACGACAGCCATCCTGGAGAAGTACCGGCCCAACGTGGTCGTGGCAGGCCCCGCCTTCGATGCCGGACGCTACGGCCTGGCCTGCGCCATGGTGTGCAAGCTGGCCCAGGAGAAGGGCATCCCGGCGGTCACGGCCATGCACCCTGAGAACGTGGGCGTCATCACCTACCGGCGGGACATTATCGCCGTGCCCACCGGCACCAGCGTCACGGACATGCCAGCCGCCGTCAAGAGCATGGCGCGGCTGGCCCTGAAGCTGGCCAGGGGCCAGGAGCTTGGCCCCGCCGCGGTGGAAGGCTACATACCTCGCGGCTTCCGCAGGCCCATCGTCCGCGACAAGCTGGGCTACGAGCGGGCCGTGGACATGCTGGTGGCCCGCACCACGGGCAAGCCCTACCAGTCCGAGGTGCTGGTGAAGCGCTACGAGGACGTGCCGCCCGCGCCGCCGCTACGCGACCTGAAGACGGCTACCCTCGCCCTAGTCACCAGCGGAGGGCTGGTCCCCAGGGGCTATGCTGTCCGATAAAACCTCATGTTGGGTAAGGAGGTGTATCGCAGCCCGGCAGGGGGAGTTGATAAGCGTTGGGGAAGCAGTCTCCCTCCTGGGCTACGAGAACCAGACGGCGGCGGACCTGTACGCCAAAGGCCAGAACGAGCTTGACCCGCTCAAGCGCATCGCCATCCACGAGGAGTACGCTCGCTACAACCACGAGCAGGCCTTGCTGGTGAGCAGCGTCTGGGCGCCCAAGCTCTTCGTCGCCGGCAAGGACGTGCAGTCCTGGCAGCCCTGGATCATCCGCACGGCCTGGCCCTCCAGGTTTGACACGGTGGTGCTGGAGCGGTAGCAGGCGGTCTCTCACACGGGGCGTGCATGGGGCAGGCATCTGGCCTGCCCCATGCTTTTTACGGCACCATTCCTGGTTGGAGACGCTACGGGTGGAAGTGCTCTTGTAGGGGCAGGCCCTGTGCTTGGTCTGGCCCAGGACGAGGAGGGTCACCGCTGAAGGCAGACGTTCTCTGCTACTATGGGCGGCAGCGCCCCGGACCTGCACCCGAACCAGAAGGCAGGCCCGGCGTCGCTGGTCTCCACGCTGAGAATGTCCCGTTGGGCGTCATAACCCTGGAGCCGGACGCCCTGGTAGTAGCTGAGGAACTGGATATCCAGGTCCCGCCCGCTCAGCCTCCAGACGAAGGAGCCTGGAGGCGGGGCTACGTGGAACGCACTGCTGGGGAAGACCTGCCGGCTTCCACGGCCATCACGGTAAAAGACGTACAACGCCTGGAAAGGCTGCTGCTGCCACCAGGGGTACATCATCAGGAGGGAAGCCGTCGCGCGGTCGGCGTCGCTGGCTGGCCCCCGTACTGCCCACCGAAGGGCCCACTGGAGGCTTGTCCTGACTGGGTAAACTGCCCTCCGAAGGCTTCCCCTGTTGGGGTAGGCCGGACATCATCCAGCCCGTCGTCCTGGTCATCATCGGAGCCGCACGCAGCGACAACGGCGCAGGACAGTGCCATGACCAGTACCAGCAAGGCCGAGTTGAGGAATTGCACAGCCGGCCCTCCGTCCGGCGAAGGAGTTTAGCCCTGCAACTACTTTAGCCAGCCCAGATGGGACAGGCGATAGTATGTAGTATGCCTGTTCCCCTGTCAACAACTCATCACCGTGGCAGTCACAATGTCCATTATGAGCGCGTCTCCATGCGCGGCCCAGGAGAGGGGATGTGCTGCCACAGGGAGGGCACCAGCGCCAGCACCAGGGCCAGCAAGCCGATGCCCAGGGCGGCGTTCAGCCCGATGGCGAAGGGGGCGCTGAAGGCGTCGGCCACGGCGCCCACCAGCAGCGCGCCCAGGGGGCTTGCGCCGATGGCCAGGCTCACCACACCCAGCGCCCGGCCACGCATCTCCTCCCGGGCCGTCAGCATGACGATGGTGCTCTGCATGGTGCCGAAGCACGCCGTGCCCAGGCCCAGCACCAGCAGCGCCGGGAAGGATAGCGCGTACCAGCGGGACAGCGCGAAGAGCAGCAGCGCCATCAGCGCCAGAAAGGAGCCGCCTGCGTATAGCCGCCCCAGGTACTTGAGGTTGGAGGCCGAGGCGATGACCACCGCTCCTGCCAGCGCGCCGATGCCTTCCGCCGCCATGAGCACGCCCATCAGCCCGGGGCCTACCTGCAGCACATCCCGCGCCACCACTGGCACCATCTGGGTATAGTTGAACAGCAGCAGGTTCATTATGACAGTGATAAGCACCACGGCGGTTATGGTTGGGCTGGCCCGCACGTAGCGGAGGCCTTCCGCCAGGTTGTGGAGCACGCCGCTGTCGCTGGTCAACCTGCGCTTCGCCTGGGGCGCCTTGAGCCGCCAGGCCATGGCCACAGCCACCAGGTAGCAGAAGCTGACGGCCACGAATCCGCCAGTGACGCCAGACAGGTCTATGAGCGCCCCGGCCAGCACAGGGCCAACGATGCGGCTTATATTGAAGGCGACCGTGTCCAGGGCCACGGCGTTGGTGACTCCTGCCGCGCCCAGCATGTCCAGCATCAGCGCCCGGCGCGAGGGGAAGTCCAGCGCGACGCCCACGCCGGTCACCAGCGCCATCAGGTACGCCTGCCAGGGCTGGACAGAGCCGGTAGCCAGCAGCGCCGCCAGCGTCGTTGCCGCCAGCAGGTTGACCGTCTGCGTTGTCCGGATGAGCTTGCGGCGGTCAACCAGGTCGGACAGCATACCCCCGAATATGCCCAGGGCCAGCAGCGGAAAGCTGCCGAAGAAGCCAATAAGGGACACCCGCAGGGGCGAGTCCGTCAGGTCAAGCACCAGCCACGTCAGCAGGGTCACCTGCATCCACTGGGAAGCGTAGGTGGAAACGTTGGAGGCCCAGAGGAGGCGATAGCCTGGACTCTGAAAGGCCCGGAAGGTCCGGGCTGTGCGTACCTGGCGGGCGCCCACGGGTGTCCGGGGCGAGGTCTGTGCCATACCCTGTGACGTTCCTGCCTGACCGTGGCCCGAAAGGCCCTCCTCTGCCGGGATCCTATGGGAGTCCCGCCGGCCTCACGACCGTTGCTCTGCAGTGGATGAGATGGGCTGCCGCAGCGAGGGCATGATCAGCCACACCAGGGCCAGCGATACGATGCCCAGGGCGGCGTTCAGCCCGATGGCGAAGGGGGCGCTGAAGGCGTCGGCCACGGCGCCCACCAGCAGCGCGCCCAGGGGGCTTGCGCCGATGGCCAGGCTCACCACGCCCAGCGCCCGGCCACGCATCTCCTCCCGGGCCGTCAGCATGACGATGGTCGCCTGCATGGTCCCGAAGCCCGAGGTGCCCAGGCCCAGCACCAGCAGCGTGGCCCACGATAGGCTGTACCAGTCCGACAGCGAGAACACCAGCAGGCACGTCAGCCCCAGCAGCGAGCCGCCGGCGTACACGCGCCCGTGGTGCCGCAGGTTGGGCACGGAGGCGATGAGGAAGGCGCCCACCAGCGCGCCCAGGCCGTCGGCGGCCTGGAGCACGCCCATCAGCCCAGGGCCGACGTGCAGCACGTCCCGCGCCACCACCGGCACCATCTGCATGTAGGGGAACAGCAGCAGGTTCATGAAGAAGGTGATGAGCACAACTGCCAGGATGGTCTGATTGCGCCGGACGTACCCCAGGCCCTCGCCCAGGTTCCTGGGAATGGTGTGAGGGACGAACTCGCGGCGGTGGCCCCTGGGCAGGCCGGACAGCCACACCAGCGCCACCGAGACGACGTGAAAGGCCGCTATGACAATATACCCGCCCTTGACATCTATCAGGGTGATGAGCAGGCCCGCCAGCGCCGGCCCGATCATCCTGCTGCCGTTCATGCCCATGGAGTCCAGGGCCACGGCGTTGGTCACGCCCTGGCGGCCCAGCAGGTCATGGATGATGGAGCGGCGCGAGGGCATGTCCAGCGCCCAGCCTGTGCCCGTCACCGCCACGGTCACGTAGGCATGCCAGAACTCGATCCTGTCCGTGTTCAGCAGCACGGCCATGACCACAGTGGACGTCAGGTTGGCAAGCTGAGTGCCTATGAGCAGCCGCTTGCGGTCCACCGAGTCGGCCAGGATGCCGCCCACCAGGCCCAGCAGCAGCATTGGCCCCCAGCTAAAGAACCCGATGAGCGCCACCAGCCAGGGCGAGTCTGTCAGCTCCAGTACAAGCCAGCCCAGCATGGTCATCTGCATCCAGCGCGACGTGTACAGGAGCAGGTTAGCTGGCCAGAGAAGCCTGAAGCTGCGGTTCTGGAACGCCCTGAAGGTGCCGAGGGAGCGGGGGCTTCTTATGGTGGTTATTCTTGATGTGATGGACATGAACAGTAACAGCTATTGTATAACGTGCGGCGTGGCGGCGAAAGGGCCTGCGCCACCCTCGCCCATGGGTGCCCACCCCCGTCCGGCCTCCCACGGCCTGCCAGGCAACCTCCCTGGGCCGCCTTCCGCTCCAGATATTCAACAAAATATTGAAATTTTCTGATGATACCCACAAAATATATGCAACAGGGCTGGGGTGCCTGCTGCCTCTGGCATCGCTTGGACTACCCCGCTACGGCCTCTACCTGGGCTTCGGCTTGGCAGCTCCACAGGTAGCGGCGCCTGGCGCGTTCACCTTGCATCACGCATACACGGGCCGCCTGGGCCTGCTGGCCCGGGCGGGCACGTCACCGACCACTGAGGCAGCTACCCGGCCCTGTCCCTTGCCTCGGCCCCTTCCGCCGACCGCGCTACAGCACCTTGCTTTTTGCTCAAAGAGGCGGCTATCTCCCCTCAGCATGCCTGCGCAGTCTTGTGGAGGCAAAGTCCGCTTTTCCCGCCCACCGAGGGAAGGCGGTGACTGCCACCTTCACGCAGAGCTGGTATCGGGCCCTGCCACTGGCATGCTTCATGGGTGCTCGGCCCTGGGCGCCTCGGGCTTATGCGGGTGCCGACGTACCTCCTTGACAAAGGGCAGGAACATGAAGGCGGCAGCGTAGCGCAGGACGCCCGACAGCACGAACAGGGTGAGGATGGCGCTGCCCTTGATGGCCGGCAGGTGCTCCACCACCAGGCCGCCCGTCACGCCGCCTAGAAACAGCGCCACGCCATTGAGGGCGTTGTAGTAGGCCACGTTGTTGGCCCGGTTGGCGTCGGTGGAGGACTCGTACACGAAGTTGACGGCGCACAGGTTCAGGCCTGCCCACGCCAGCCCGGCCACGATCTGCACCAGCATGGCGTCCAGCGGGTCGTTGACAAAAAGCCACAGCAGCGGCACCAGCGGCACGCCCAGCGCCGACACTTTGATGATGCGCAGGTTGCCGTGCCGGTCGGAGAAAGGCCCCCACAGCCTCAGGCCCACAATGGTCACCAGCGTCGAGGCCACTGACAGCCCCATGTAGGCCGTGTAGCTGAACTCCAGGTCCCGCAACTGGTACACGGTGAAGAAAGGCCCGCTGAAGTTGGCCCCGAAGTTCAGGGCGAAGGAGTACAGCAGGAAGTGGCCCAGGTTGCTGTGGGGCAGCTCCGTGATAAACCGCGTGAAGCTGACAGCCTTCAGCCCGGTCCCCCGCTGCGGCGGCTCATACATCCTGGTGAAGACCACCGCCGACGAGAGCCGGAAGACCACAATGGCCCCGAACAGCGCCGCGAAGCCCGCTATGATGTGGCTCTTCAGCGAGTCCAGGAACAACCCCGCCGAGACGTATATGGTCAGCGCCGCCGCGCTGGCGATGGCCGAGCGGAAGGCCAGGTGCTTGCCCCGCTTGCGCACCGGCACCAGGTCGGATATCCAGCTACCCCAGGCCGGGCTGGGCAGGTCGAAGAAGGTGCGGGCTATGACTATGAGCATCAGCAGCGCCCAGACCTGCGTGGGCGACGGGAACAGGGGGACAACTATGACGCAGGCCCAGGCCAGGGCGCTGAGGACGCAGCAGAGCTGGAGCATCCGTCGCCGGCTGCCCAGGCGCTTGATGGCAGTGGGCGATGCAAGCTGCGCCAGCGCCGCCATGAGGAAGGGCAGCGAGCCCAGCAGGCTCACCTGCAACGCCGTGGCCCTCAGCGCCATGCCCAGGGGAATGACCACCGTATCGTTGATGGCCAGCACGATGCTGCCTGGTATGGCCTCCAGGGTGGACAGCTTCAGCGACCGCCGCACCTTCAGCCTCTGGGCCGAGATGGGCACTCCATGGTGCCCGGAAGGAGCGGTCTTCTGGCCCTGCTGACTGGGGCTGCCGTGCTGGCCTCCCAGCCTCAGATGGGCCAGTGTGGATGGAAAGCGTGATGTAGTGCTCATGGTCTCCCGCAGAAAGTACAAAAAAACATCCCTCCCCAGACTCCGGGGAGGGAGAAAAGCAGCCCAGCCAGTTTACGCTGGTGCGGCCTCGGCCCACCGGCGCCTGTGCCGGTGAGCGTTATTCATCTCTCACGTGAGCCGACGCGGCGCCAGGCGCTGGAGTCGCCTCCAGCCAGGCAGAACACGCCGCCTGTCCGGCCGGATGCAGTCCCTCCCTACCCTCCACCAGGGAACACCTTCAGGGGATAGCCTGGCTCCCCAGTCTCGCCAGGCTATCCCCTGCTGCATGCTAGGACAGGTGAGAAGGGTACATGTCGGTCATTGGCAGGACAGTCCACCCGACGCACCACCGCTGCGGCACGCCGGCGGGGTACATCGGAGCGCGGGCAACGCGCCGCCCTATACTGAATAACGCCTGACATACCTGAGCGTCAGCACCAGCCGGGGCGGCCCGCATGCCATGTACTATCATATTAAACCGTTAAGAAATCGGGCTAATCATCAGTATAACCGATTTCCTGTGTGGAGTGTGTTTTACCTTTGAGGGCCTTTGCGTGGCAAGGGAATTGTGCCCACCGGATTCAGCGAGAATCACCGCAGGCCGTAGGCAGACATTATCCTGATGGCGGCGGGCTTGAGCAGGGCGTACACGGTGCTGTTGATGGGCGTGGGCACCTCCAGCTCGCGGCCCAGCCGTACCACGGTGCCCGTGAGGCCCTCCAGCTCCACGGGCTTGCTCTCCATGAAGTCCTTGGCCAGCGTGGCCATGCCGGTGGCCGGGAAGATGTCCAGCCACTTCATGCAGGTGGGCAGCGTGTCCTCGGGCAGCGGGACGCCCCTGGCCCTGCCGACGTTGATGATCTCCTGGTAGGAGTCCTGGATAAGCTGGCGTGTCTCGGGCACGGTGCGCAACTCGCCGTAGGTGAGGCGAGTGACGGCGTTGATGCCCGCCGAGCCGGCCAGGTAGATGAACTTGAGCCACAGGGCGACCTGGGCGTTGTGGGTAAGCTCCACGTTCCAGCCCGCCTGCTGAAAGACCTCCAGCAGGCGCTTGCCCCTCTCGGTGACGCCCTCGTCCAGCTCGCCGAAGACGATGTGCCCCACCTGGCCCAGTTGCTCCACCACACCAGGCTGGCGGATGCGGGCCTGGACTCTGGCTGTGCCGACCATGACGTGCTCGCGGCCAAAGGCTTCGGCCAGCCTGTCGCCGTTGTCCACACCGTTCTGGAGGGTCAGCACCACGGTGCGCGGGCCGACCAGGGACGCCATGGCCGGGATGGCCTGGGCGTTGTGGTACATTTTGACGGCATAGAGCACCAGGTCCACCGGGCCGACGGCCCTGGGGTCGTCGCTGGCCCTGGCACGGACGCTGAACTCGCCCGACAGGTCACTGGCGACCTGGAGGCCGTGCTGCCGCATGGCCTCCAGGTGGGCGCCCCTGGCGATGAAGGTCACGTCCTCGCCGGCCCTGGCCAGCAGCCCGCCGAAGTAGCCGCCTATACCGCCAGTGCCCATGATAGCTATCTTCATAGCGCCGAGTCCTCCTGTGGGAATGGCCCCGAGGCCCAGGGCCTCGGGGATGGCTGGGTGCTATGATACCAGGTCTGCGGCCACGCTGTACGCCGGCAAGGGCCATAGTTATAGAACAAAAGTATTGAAAAAAGCCCGGCCAGCCATTACCCTGTTAGGGGCGTTGCACGCACCCCTCTATCGTCGGCAGGGACTCCCTGATGCCAGCCAGCAGAGACATCCTTAAAGTCCTCAAGGCCCACTTCGGCTATGACAGCTTCCGGCCCATGCAGGAGGAGGTCATCTCCAGCGTGCTGGCCCGGCACGACACCCTGGTGCTGATGCCCACTGGCGGCGGCAAGTCGCTGTGCTACCAGTTGCCGGCGCTGTGCCTGGACGGGCTGGCCCTGGTGGTGTCGCCCCTCATCGCCCTCATGAAGGACCAGGTGGACGCCCTCAGGGCCAACGGCATCCCGGCGGCGTACCTCAACAGCACCCTCACGGCATCGGAGAGCGCCGGAGTGCGGTCGCTGGCCCGCAGCGGCCAGCTCAAGGTGCTGTACGTGGCCCCCGAGAGACTGGCGCTGCCCGGCTTCCGCGACTTTCTGCGCACCGTTGACCTCAGCCTCATCGCCGTGGACGAGGCCCACTGCATCTCTGAGTGGGGCCACGACTTCCGCCCGGACTACCGCAACCTGAAGGTGCTGCGCCAGGAGTTCCCCCAGGTCCCCATCATCGCCCTCACCGCCTCGGCCACGGAGCGAGTACGCCAGGACATCATCGTCCAGCTTGACCTGCGCGGCCCCAGGACCTTCGTCTCCAGCTTCAACCGCACCAATCTCACCTACCTGGTGAGGCCCAAGCGCAACGCCTTCGAGGCGCTGCTGGCCCTCCTGAAGAAGCACAGCGGCGAGGCGGCCATCATCTACTGCCTCTCCCGCAAGGACACCGAGGACCTGGCCGCCGACCTCGTCGAGCATGGCTTCAAGGCGCTGCCCTACCACGCGGGGCTGGAGAACTCGGCGCGCAAGGAGGCCCAGGAGCGGTTTATCCGCGACGAGGTGCCCATCATCGTCGCCACCATCGCCTTTGGCATGGGCATAGACAAGCCGGATGTCCGCCTGGTGGTCCACTACACCCTGCCCAGGTCCCTGGAGTGGTACTACCAGGAGACAGGCAGGGCGGGGCGCGACGGCCTGCCCAGCGAGTGCGTCCTCTTCTACTCCTACGGCGACAAGTTCAAGCAGGAGTTCTTCATCGGCCAGATGGAGGACAGGGCCCAGCAGGAGCAGGCCCGGCAGAAGCTGGCCCAGATGGTGGAGTTCTGCGAGCTATCGTCCTGCCGCCGCAGGTACCTGCTGGCCTACTTCGGGGAGCAACTGGACGGTGAGGGCTGCGCCGGCTGCGACGTCTGCCTCGCCCCCAGGCAGGAGGAGGTGGACGCCACGGAGATAGTCCAGAAGGTGCTCTCCGCCGTCATCCGCACGGGCGAGCGCTTCGGCGCCAGCCACGTCATCGAGGTGCTGCGCGGCTCGCGCTCCAGGGGGCTGGCGGACCTGGGTCACGACCGGCTGTCGGTCTATGGCATCGCCCGGGACTGCTCCAGCGAGGAGCTGAGACGGGTCGTCGGCCTGCTGCTGGAACGCGGTCTGCTGGCCCGGCGCGGCACCGACTACCCGACGCTGGCCGTCACGCAGGAGGGTCGGGCCTTCCTGGGCCAGCGCCAGCGCATCAGCCTGCCAGCCCCCAGCCCGCCAGAGGAGCCGGCGGCCGCGCCTGCCAGCCAGGGCCTGCCCTACGACCAGGGGCTGTTCGAGAAGCTGCGGGAGCTACGCAGGTCCATCGCCGCCCAGCGCAACGTGCCGCCCTACGTGGTCTTCAGCGACCAGACGCTTCAGCAGATGGCCTGCTACGTGCCCCAGACCCGAGAGGCCCTCTCGCGCATCACGGGCGTCGGCGCTGTCAAGCTGGAGCAGTCCGGCGACGCCTTCCTGTCGGTCATACGCCACTATGCCCGGCTCAACGGCCTGCAAAGCAAGGAGGTACCCACGCGCCAGCCCCAGCGCGTCAGCGGCACAAGGCGCGAAGGCTCGACCTACGACGAGACCAGGAAGCTGGTGAAGCGACGCCTGCCCCTGGAGGAGATAGCCCGGCGCCGTGGACTGACGGTGAGCACCATCTTGAGCCACCTGGAGCGGCTGGCCGAGGTAGGTGAGAAGCTGGACATCGCCTACCTTTTGCCGCCGGCCGAACGCCTGGAGGCCATCCGGGCCGCCTTCCAGAGGGCCGGCACCTTCACCCTTACCCCCGTCCGCGAGGCCCTGGGCGAGGACTACTCCTACGAGGAGCTGCGCCTGGTGCGGCTGTGGCTGCGGCAAAACCCATAGAACACGTCGCCGAATCAGATGACAGAACAGATTAGAACATGATATTATCAGGGCAGAAGTTCGCAGGACTGGTCAGCAGGAGGACTGAGTTAATGGCCAGATCGCCATCGCCGGTCTATCTGAGGTCACAAACCGATGCCGACCACGCTCAGCGGCGAGACCGCAAGCTTATTGCCTTTGGCTGGTATGGTGGGAAATTCAATCATCTCAACTGGCTGCTACCCCTATTGCCCCAGTGCCATCACTATTGTGAGCCTTTTGCCGGCTCTGCGGCGGTGCTCCTGAACCGCCAACCCTCTCCTGTGGAGACCTACAACGATATTGACGGCGAGGTAGTCAACTTTTTCCGGATGCTCAGAGACCGGACGGATGAGCTTGTAAAGGCCATAGCTCTTACACCCTTCTCCCGTGAGGAGTTCTATCACGCTATTCACTCCGATGGAGAAGACCTCTCTGATGTGGAGAGAGCACGCCGCTTCTTTGTACGGGCACGGCAGGCCCGGACGGGGCTGGCCCAGACTGCGTCTCTGGGGCGTTGGGCCAATTGCAAGAACACCAGTAGAGCTGGCATGTCTGGCGTGGTATCCCGATGGCTTGGCAGCGTGGAAGACCTTCCGGACATAGCCATGCGACTTCTGAGAGTCCAGATCGAGAACAGGCCCGCACTGGATGTCATCCGGCTCTATGACAGCCCGGACACACTATTTTATTGCGACCCCCCCTATGTTCACGAGGTCCGTGGCGACGACAAGGCCTACGAGTTTGAGATGGACGAAGTCGAGCACCGCTGGTTGGCGGAGGCCCTGAAGAGCTGCAAGGGCAAAGTGGCTATCTCTGGCTACCGGTGCGACCTTATGGACGAGCTCTATAAGGACTGGCGCTGTTTCGAGGCACCAGTGAAGAATTGCCATTCTATCAAAAAGCCGCGTCAAGAGGCTGTCTGGATGAACTATTGACTACCCAACCATGCCCGTTGACTACAGTAGCGCCAGGTACCTGCTTGATACCACCTTCACTGAAGTAGAAGCCTGTCTGCTTCAGGGTACTGTCCCTGAAGCAGACAGGCGCGTGCAGGATGCCTGCAGTCCCATATTTTCATCCAGGACGCAGGCATACCGCGAAGTCCTCCTTGGCTGCCTCATCGCCAGGATACAAGATAAGAGCATCAACATTCGCCAGCCTTATCTGGACCAGGGGCCGAAGGCTTTCAGCGGGAGAAGCCTTGACGAAAGGGTAGTCAATCCTTTCTTACACGACAAACGAATACCCAGTTCGCGCGGACCTTACCTGAGTGTATTCAGGCGCTCAGTGCAATTCCACGCCGCCACACGCAGCGGCCTGAAGGACAAAGCAGGCTATGACGCCTTCCTCGACCTCATCGCCTGCATTGAGCGGCTGGCCGATGATGCTGCTCTCCACCAGGTGCTGAAATACGTACTTTACAGATTTGCCAGGCTCCGCGAGGAGGCCGATGTTCCTCTGGCAAGACTCCAGCGGATTAGCCTTGAGCAGTATGACGCCATAATCTCTGACCTGCTGGCGACGCCCAGCGGCGGCAGGCTCCCTGTCCTGCTGGTGGTGGCTACATTCCTGGCGATCAAGCAGACTTTCCAGCTTGACTGGGATATCCAGTGGCAGGGTATCAATGTAGCGGACACTGCTTCAGGCGCTGGCGGTGACGTCACCATCATGAGCCAGGGCCAGGTGCTCCTGTCTGCTGAGGTTACAGAGCGTGTCCTCGACAGGCCCAGAATGGTCTCGACTTTCAACAGCAAGATTAGCCCAACTGGCGTAGAGGACTATCTCTTTTTCCTCAGGCCATCTGCGCTCACGGACGAGGCGAGACAGCAGGCCAGACAGTATTTTGCCCAGGGCCACGAGGTCAATTTTCTTGATACCCGAGGATGGATACTGACAGTACTGGCCACGCTGGGCCGCAAAGGCCGCTCCGCCTTTAACAAGACCCTTGTAGGACTCTTGAGCGCTGCTGAAATTCCCCGCTCAATCAAAGTGCACTGGAATGAGCTGATAGGTAGAATCGCTGCTGGCTAGCGGCGTTCTGTATGGAGCGGCCGGCCGGAGGGAAGCTGGACATCGCCCTCCTGCCGCGCCAGGGGACGCGGGCGGCAGGCATGCCGTATGGGGACGCCAGCTCTAGCCGCAGCCGAAGGTTGACGGACGAAAAGTGAAATAAGCGTGTATATTCTGTAACATACTGTACACACCAGGCGTTCAGTAATAGCGAAGGGCCAGCGCAAAAATATAGGAAGAAAGGAGCTATGGTAGTATGGTCTCCACGCTGGCCCGACTTCTTATTTGTGCTCCAGCATGCCCCTTCCCTGACGATTCGGTGCAACACTCCACCTCTGCCTTCACGAAGTAGCCTCCACCGAAGATGGACTGTCCTGGCGGGCCTGGATGTATAATTGTCCAGCCTGATCGCTTCCAGCAGCCCTGGCCGCCAGACACAAGGAGGCTGGTCTTGACGACGCCCGCCCTGGTACAGCGCTACCGCAGCCTGCTCTCGGCAAACTACGGGGTCATCGTAGTCTGCGTGGCGACAGCCATCTCCATGACGGGCCAGGGCGTCATAACGCCGGTGCTGCCGGTGTTCACCAGGGAGTTCGGCGTGGGCGCCACCTTCGTGGGCGTGGCGGTGGGCGTCTTCGGGCTGGCGCGGCTGGTGCTCAACCTGCCAGCGGGGCTTATCGGCCAGCGCTTCGGGCGCAGGCTGCTCATGGGCGTGGGGCTGCTGCTCAGCGGCACGGGCACGGGCCTGGTGGGGATTTCGGGCAGCATACCGGAGCTGGTGGCCTGGCGCTTCCTGGCCGGCGCTGGCTCGGCCATGTACGTCACCGGCGCCATGTCCTACATCGCCGACGTCTCCACCAGGGAGAACCGCGCCCGGCTGATGGGCCTCCAGCAGAGCAGCCTGCTGCTGGGCACCGACATCGGCCCCACCATCGGTGGCTTCGTGGCCGACACGCTGGGCTTCCGCTGGCCCTTCTTCCTGGCGGGCCTGCTGGCGGCCACGGCGGCGGCCTGGGTCTTCTTCCGCCTGCCCGACGTCCGCGCCTCGGCCCAGGGCGCCCCCGCATCAGGCCAGAAGCAGAAAGGCGGCTCCTGGGACCTCTCCACCATCAAGCTGCTGCTCACCAACCCCACCTTCCTGCTGGTCAGCGGCTTCACCCTGCTGGTGTTCTTCACCCGCACCGGCTCCCGTCAGACCCTGCTGCCCCTGGTGGCCGTGGAGCGGCTGGACATATCCAATACCCAGTTGGGCCTCATCTTTACCGTGATGACGACGATAAACCTGTTGTGCGTCATGCCCACGGGCTACATCAGCGACCGCTTTGGCCGGAAGGCGCTGGTGCTGCCAGGCACGCTGCTGAGCTTCCTTGGGCTGGGCATGTTCGCCCTTGGTAATAGCCTGTGGATGTTCCACCTGGCGGGCATCGTGCTGGGCCTGGGCACGGGCATCATTGGCCCGGCGCCGGCGGCCTACGCCGGAGACCTGGCGCCGCCGGGCAAGGCCGGCGTGACCATGGGCCTCTACCGGACCTTCGGCGACCTGGGCTTCATCATCGGCCCGGTACTGCTGGGCCTGGTGGCCGACGCCACCAGCGGCATGTCGGCCCACATCTCCGGCTCCGGCATCGCCATGGTGCTGAACGCCGTGCTGCTGACGGTAGTGGCGCTGGCGCTGGTAGTGGCCGCCCGCGAGACGGCCGGCCGCGGCCAGGCCTCGGCGCCGCGCCAGTCCACGGCGTAGAGACCTGTCTTCCTCCCGCTTGACAGGCGCGGCCTTTGGGAATAGCATCCCCCACAAGGGTTGACGCGCCACAGCCTGCGTCAGCCATCGGAGGACCACATGAGAGCCGCCGTCTACAAGGGCAAGCAGACCTTTGCCGTCCAGGATATACCCACGCCGGCGCCCGGCCCTGGCCAGGTGCTGGTCAGGGTGAAGTACTGCGCCATCTGCGGCACGGACGTCCACGGGTGGCTGTATGACGTGGTGCCGCCCGGGACGGTGCTGGGCCACGAGTACTGCGGGACTGTGGCCCAGGTCGGGCCAGGGGTGTCCAACTGGAAGGTGGGCGACCGCGTGGTAGGTGGCGGAGGCAGCCCACCCTCAGGCTCCGGGCCTGCCTATGCTCGCGAGCCTCGCTACAACTACCGCACCATGGGCTTCGGCGGCCGCCGGCTGCGGGCCTACGCCGAGTACGTGCTCATGGAGTCCTGGGAGCCTATCCCTGTGCCCGAAGGCGTGTCCGACGAGGCGGCGGCGCTGTGCGAGCCCTGCGCCGTGGCCGTCCACGCCGTGCGCATGTCCCGGCTGCGGGTGGGCGACACGGTGGCCGTGCTGGGGGCCGGGCCTATCGGCCTGCTGACCATGCAGGTGGCCAGGGCCGCCGGCGCCAGCGCGGTGTTCGTGTCGGAGCCGGCGCCAGCCAGGGCCGAGGCCGCCCGCCGCCTGGGCGCCGACGCCGTCATTGACCCCACCAGGGAGGATGCTGTCGCCAGGATGGTGGAACTGACCGATGGCGTTGGCCCCCGCCTCGTCTTCGAGTGCGCCGCGGCCAGGCCCACGCTCCAGAACGCCCTGGACATGGCGGCCCGTGGCGGCCAGGTGGTGCTCATCGCCATCGCCTGGGAGCCGGTGTCTGTGCTGCCCGTGGACTGGATGGCCCGCGAGGTGGAGCTGAAGTCCTCCTTCGGCTCGGCCTCCGAGGACTGGCGCATCGCCCTGGGGCTGATACGCTCCGGCAAGGTCAACATGGCCCCCCTGCTCTCCGAGACCAGCTTCATCCCCCTGGAGGCGATACAGTCGGCCTTCGAGGAGCTGGTGAAGCCGTCCAGCCAGGTGCAGGTGGTGGTCAAGCCGTAAAATACCAGGAGGCACCATGATTTCCATATTCGTTACCATCCAGATCAAGCCGGGCTTCAAGCAGAAGTTCCTGGATGCCCTCATGGGCGACGCCCAGGGCTCGGTGCGGGACGAGCCGGGGTGCTACCGCTTCGACGTGCTTCAGGACGATACCGACCCCAACCGCATCCACCTGTACGAGGTCTACGCCGACCAGAAGGCGCTGGAGGCGCACCGCAACGCGCCCCACTACAAGAAGTGGCGCTCCACGGTGCAGGACTGGTTCGACGGTGACCCCAAGCGCATCTCCATGACCACCATCTTCCCCTCCGACGCCGGCTGGAAGAAGCAGAAGCCCCACCTGGTCAACTGGTAGCCTCCGTCGGGCCGAAGGGCCGCCCCTGACGGCTCAGGCGCCCAGGGCAACGACGCGGACGCGGTGGTTCTCGCTGTCGGCGATGTAGAGGTTGCCACGGCTGTCTATCTCCACGCCGTGGGGACGGGCCAGCCCGGCAGCCGTGGCCTCGCCGCCGTCGCCCTCGGGGCCGCGATGGCCGCCGGCCACAGTGGTGAGGACACCAGTGGCGGCGTCTATCCGCCGGATGGCGTGGTCCTCGGTGTCCACAACAAAGAGGTTGCCCCGCCGGTCGCAGCGGACGCCCTTGGGCCGGTCGAAGACGCCCCGGATGGCCGGGCCGCCGTCGCCGGCGTAGCCACGCCCGCCGGTGCCGGCAAAGGTGGCGATGGTGCCGTTGGAGTCCACCACGCGGATGGTGCTCCCCTCGCGCTCGCAGATGTAGGTGTTGCCCCGGCCGTCCACGCAGACGGCGCGTGCGCCCAGTATGGCTGCCTTCATGGCAGGCCCGCCGTCGCCGGTGTGGGCCTTCTCGCCCGTGCCAGCAAAGGTGGTGATGACGCCCGTCTTGATGTCCAGCCGCCGGATGCGCTGGTCCTGCACGTCGGCGATGAGCAGGCCGCCCCTGCCGTCCAGGCAGCAGTCGTTAGGCTCCCGGAGCTGCGCCCTGTGGCCGGGGCCGCCGTCGCCGCGATAGCCCACGGTGCCATCGCCGGCGACGGTGGTGATGGTGCCTGTGGCGGCGTCTATCTTGCGCACCGCCGGGTGGAAGCGCTGGACAATGTACACATCGCCGCTGGCGTCCACCTGGATGGCGTAGACCTCGTCCAGCCGCGCCTCGGTGGCTGGGCCGCCGTCGCCCGAGTAGCCGCGCTGGCCGGTGCCGGCGAAGGTGGTCACCATGCCAGAGAGCAGGTCCACCCGGCGCACGCGGAAGTTGAAGCAGTCGGCAACGTACAGGTGGCGCTCCTGGGGGTCCAGCGCCACGTGGAAGGGCTGGTCGAAGCGCGCATCTACCGCCGGGCCGCCGTCGCCGTCGGCCCCCCGCTGCCCTGTGCCCGCCACGGTGTGTATGGTCGGCATGGGTACCTCCATAGTGGGATGGGCCTTCACAGCGAGGGCCACGGGCTGGCCCGTGGCCCTCGTCAGTTACCCCCTACCCTGCCCTCTAGGAGAAGATCTCCGTGGTGCAGTCGCCGCCGGGGATGTGCATCTCGTGGGCGCGGGCCGGGTAGAAGTCCACGAAGAAGCTGGGGTCCAGCTCCATGCCGCCGCTGGGGTTGACGTTGATCTTGACCATCCAGGAGCGGTGGCCCGGGTAGAACTGGTTGTCCCAGCTACTCAGAAGCGAGATGGAGGCGTAGAGCCTGCGGCCGTCCATGCTGAGCTGGAGCATGTTGGGGCCGCCGTTAAGCTCGCGGCCAGCGTGGGTGACCTTGTGGCGCACGCCCGGCAGTATGACCTGGCCCGTCAGCCTCGGATGAGAGCGGTCGGTGATGTCGTACTGGCGGATGTCGCCGTGGAGCCAGTTGGCGAAGTAGAGGAACCGGTCGTCCATGGAGATGAGCTGGTCGGTGATGAGGCTGGGCACCGGGAAAGGCCAGCCCGGCAGCTCCACCGGCGGCACCTCGATGGCCTTCTCCACCTTCCAGCTACCGTCCTGTTTGAAGAAGTGCCAGACAGTGCTGGAGAGGGCGGCGGCCACGTAGCCCTCCTCGGCGTCGGGGTTGTGGAGCCAGCGCACCTCCAGGGGGATCAGGCCCGTCTCGCCCAGGTCTATCTTCTGGATGCGCTCGTGCTTCTCCAGGTCCCAGAAATGGATGGCGCGGCCATACCTGCCGGCCGAGACGTCCTCCAGCTTGAAGCCGCCCTTGAAGGCGTTGGGCACGCCGAACTCGCTGGAGACCATGACGTTCTTGCGCGGCTGGTACCAGAAGTCGTAGTTGATGAACTGGTCGCCGTTCTTCTGCTCCCAGCGGCCCAGGACGTGGAAGTCTTTGGCGTCCAGCACCAGGAAGCCGCCGGGCAGCTCCTCGCGGGCGTCGCCCAGCATGCTGATGGTGACGATGTCGCCGGGCATGCAGTGGACGGTATGGGGCCAGGTGAGGTTGGTCCTGGAGATGACCTCCTGCGGCTCGATGACTTTGGCGATGCCGGGCCGGCGGGGGTCTGTGCCCACGTCCACGATGTATATGCGGGAGGAGCCGAAGCCGGGTATGACCAGGTACTTGCGCTCCAGCGTGGTGGTGTGGCAGGCTGAGCTGCACACCTGCCAGCCGAAGTGGTGCAGCTCGTCTCCCTTATAGGGCATGGGCATGCGGTGGATGATCTTGCTGTAGGTGTCCGACTCCGGGTTGACATCCACCACGGCCAGGAAGTCAGGCTCGTCCACGCCCGTACCCGTATGGAGGCCGGCAACGTACATGAACTCTTCCGGCTTGGCCTTCATAGCCTCGGCGGGCGAGGCGTAGAAGCCGGGCCGTGGGGCCGTCTCGGTCTGCCGGGCGCGGCGCGTCCGGCGGGAACGCGTCTGCGTTTGTGGCTGCTCGTGCTCGGTGTGGCAGTGTGGCATGGCCCTTCTCCTTACTGGTACATACGCACCAATGGGATACGCAATTATACCAGGTTTTGAATTTATAGAAGGCATAAAGAGTGCCGACGTCTGAAGGTCGCACCCGTCAGCCCTGGCGCTATGCGTCCATGCCGCAGCCCTGCGGAGCAATTCGGCCTGTGGCCTGTCAGACCGGTCCTGTATAGTAACGCCGTATTTCGTAGGGGCAACCCTTGTGGTTGCCCAGGCCCTGGGCCTGTCCTGGGCCAGCCGAAGGAGGAGGCCCAAGGGTTGCCCCTACGAATTTATGGCACCATCATAGCGACTGGCATTATACCAGCGGCATTTCCAGCTCGATCATGTCGCGGAGGGGGATGCCGTCCAGGCCCACCAGCGGGACAGCAGGCTTGATGCGCCGGACCTGGTCCATGGCGTTGCGGTATAGGGCCACCAGCAGGAACCCGCGCTTCTGGTAGAAGCGCAGGGCGTTCAGGTTGTCGTTGGTCGTCACCAGCCAGAGCCGCCGGCACCCTTGCTGCACGGCTACACGCCTGGCCGCCTCCATCAGCGCCGTGCCGATGCCCGCCCCCGGGCGCAGGCTGGCCAGCGTCACGACCTCGCACCGGTCCCCCGCGATGTGGTAGTTCAGCAGGCCAACGCGAACGCCATCCTGCACGGCGACGAAGCCCGGGAGACTCTCCGGAGCGTATCTCCCGCTGGGGGTGACTATGGGGATGCCTCCCAGGAGCTCGGTCACTATCTGCCGGAGCCAGTCCCTGTCCTCTGGCGTCACGGGCCGAATGGTAAATCCCATGGGCAAGACCTCTTGCGTTGCCTTTTCGTGGCCCAACGAGGCCGCCAGGCCAGGAGGCGGCTTCCGCTCGAAAGGGCAGGGCCAGGCCCTTGCAGCCTGGCCCTGCGTTGGGCGCTGTCAGCCAGCGTCCCCTTACTCCATCCTGGCGCCGCCCCAGGCGCGGGAGACGGCGGCGGCCGTCGGCTCCACGATGACGTTGATGACGGCTGGCCTGCCGCTGTTGAAGGCCCGCTCCAGGGCAGGCTTGATCTGGTTGGGGTCCTCCACGCGCTCGCCGTAGGCGCCCAGGGACTCGGCCATCTTGTCGAAGGCGGTGAAGCCCAGCTCGCGGCCAGGCTTGCGGCGGTTGGGCGTCCGGGCCGTCCAGCCGGCGTTGTTGCTGACCACCGTGACCACCGGCAGGTTGAAGCGCACGCAGGTGTCCACCTCCATGGCGTTCATGCCCATGGAGCCGTCGCCGTGCAGCACCAGCACCTGCTTGTCGGGCTTGGCCACCTTGGCGCCGATGCCGTAGGGCAGCCCGACGCCCATGGTGCCGGTGACGCCGGAGTTGAGGCGATGGCCGGGCACGAAGGTGGGTATGGACTGGCGGCCAAAGTGCAGGATCTCGTTGCCGTCCACCACCAGGATGGCGTCCCTGTCCAGGAACTCCCGGACCTCCTTGCACAGACGCAGCGGGTGGATGGGCACCTGGTCGGAGTTGAGGAGGGGCGCGATTTCGGCGGCGCGGCGGTCGTTATCGTCTCGCAGATGGGCGATCCACGGGGACTCCAGGGCGCCGGCGAACCTGTGGGCCTGGGCCTCGGCCTCGGCCACCATCTGGGCCATGACGGCCCTGGCATCGCCCACGATGCCCAGGGTAACGCTGCGGTTGTGGCCGATCTCCGAAGGCTCGATGTCTATCTGGATGATCTTGGCGTCCCTGGCGAAGCGCTGGCCGTACTGTATCATCCAGTTGAGGCGCGTGCCTACCACCAGGATGACGTCGGCCTCGCGCATGGCCGTGGTACGGGCGCCCTGGAAGGAGACGACGTGGTCCTCGGGCACCAGGCCACGGGACATGGGCGTGGTGTAGAAGGGTATCTTGGTGATGTCAACGAAGCGCTCCAGCTCGGGCGCGGCGCCGGAGAAGAAGGCGCCACCGCCGGCGTAGATGATGGGCCGCTCGGCCTTGGCCAGCATGTCCACGGCCTCCTTGACGGCGCCGGGGTCGGCGGCGGGCCGGCTGCGCTTCTGGGCGCGGCTGGGCCGGATGGCCTTGTCCTCCTCAAGCTCCTCGTAGAGCACGTCGCCGCCGCAGTCCACGTACACGGGGCCGGGGCGTCCGCTGGTGGCCTGCCGGATGGCCGTGCTGACAATCTCGGGGTAGCGGGCCGCCCTGGTGGGCCGGTGCCAGTACTTGCACAGGGGCTTGATGATGTCTACCTGGTCCACCTCCTGGAAGGCGCCGCGGCCTATCTCGTGGACGGGGCTGGCGCCGCCCAGGATAACCATGGGCGCGCAGTCTATGGAGGCGGTGTAGACGCCCGTGAGCAGATTCAGTGTGCCCGGGCCGGAGGCTGCGGTGCACACGCCGGGCTTGCCAGTGACCCTGGCGTAGGCGTGGGCCGCGAAGGCCGCCGCCTGCTCGTGCCGGAAGTCTATGGTCTTGATGCCCAGGTCCTGACAGGACATGACAATGTCGAAGTCAGGGCCGCCCATCAGGTAGAACAGGGCCTCGACACCCTCCTCCTTCAGCGTCCGCGCGATGAGGTAGCTCCCGTTGACAGTGCCCATTCTGTCTCCTCCAACCGGTGTGCTGGCCAGGGCCAGTCCTCAAGCCCCTTTGCCGCTTCCTTATACACAGAGAGCCGATATAACAGGAACGTTGCAAGGCCGGGAAAATTGATGCCAAGAGAGTACCACATACAACCGCCGTCTGCCAGCCCTCCATCAAATCGGCCCGGGCTGCCAGGGGCGGGCCTCTGGCCCCTTCCTGGCCTTCCCCCACAGGGGGCAGGGACATCCTCGCCCCCCTTGGGGGAGAGCTAGAGAGAGGGCTGCTTTCCCTTACCACCGGCGCGGCGCCAATGGGCATCACGTCCCCTGCTGAGGGGTAAGACCTGACTTCGGACATACCCTCTCAGGAAACACCCTCTTATACACCGGGGGTGAGGTCTACCCCGGCCGGAACTCGCGGCGGAAGAGGTAGACGGTGGCGGCGAAGAGGAGGACGCCTGCGGCCAGCAGCACCACCAGGTCAGTGGGCGCGCGCAGGACGCCCCGCAGCATGACGTCCTGGAGGCTGCGAATGGCGTAGGTGGACGGCAGCAGGTAGGATATGGCCCGCACAGGCCAGGTGACCCGCTCCAGGCCGACGATGAAGCCGCTGAAGAATATGGCGGCCAGCAGCACCAGCATGGCGAACTGGGCCGCCTGGTGCTCGGTGGACGAAAGGGTCGCCACCAGGAAGCCGATGCCCAGGGCGCTCAGGACCAGCAGCACCAGCACGGCGGCGAAGTCCAGGTACGTGCCAATCAGCGGCACGTCCAGCCAGAGCACCAGCAGCGCCGTCAGCGCCGCCGCCACGATGGCGCACAGCACGCCGTAGGACAGGTAGTTGCCCACCACCACCTCGGAGGACCGGGCCGGCGACACCCGCAGCAGCTCCATGACACCCAGCAGCCGGACGCGGGCCAGCGATAGAGCGCCCAGGGTTATGGCCAGGTGCTGGAGCAGCAAGGCCAGCACCGCCGGGGCGTAGAAGGCGACGTAGGTGGGCGCAAAGGGCGCGGCGTTCTCCAGGTCTAGCTGGAAGGGCGCGCTCAGCACCTCCGCCGGGACAGCGGCGGCCTCGGCCACGGCGCGGTCCAGCTCGTCCAGGTCGGCCTCTACCCGCGCCAGGTCCTGCTCCAGCGTCCCTGGCGGGTCGCCGGCGGCGCCGAGCCTGGACTCCAGGTTGCTCACGTCCTGGTCCAGCTCGCTGGCGCCACGGGAGACGCGGTCCGCCCGCCGGGAGAGGTCCTCCAGGCCCGGCGCGAAGAGGGACGCCTCCCGCTGCGCCGACGCCACCTGCGAGGCCGCCTGCGCCAGCGCGTCCGTCACGGCCCGCAGCTCCTGGAGCTGCCGCCGCGCCGCCTGGGCGTCCCCCCGGGAGGAGCGGATGAGGGCAATATAGCCCCTGGCCTGCTCTATCTGCCTGTCTATCTCGCCCGACGATGCCTGGGCCGACTCCACCAGGCCCCTCACGGCCTGCTGGTTCAGGCTGGCTACCTGGTCGTTGAGGTAGGACTGGATGAAGGCGCGGCGGATGGGGTCAATCTCGTTGGTGACCACCGTCAACCGGGCGTGCTGGCCGCTGGCGATGGCCTGCCGTGGGTCCCCCGGCAGCACCACCACGGCATCTGCATCGCCCCGGCGCAACTGCTCCCGCGCCTGGTCGAGGTCTGAGGTCTGGCCGACGATGTCCAGGTGCTCGCCCAGCCGCTGGGGGACATCGCGAGCGCCGCCCTGGGCCGGGACCACCACGATGGTCTTTGGCCTGGGCTCGAAGGCCGTGACGCCCAGGCCGAAGGCCAGCAGCACCAGGAAGGGGCCTACCACCAGCACCAGTACCAGCACAGGCTGGCGCAGCAGCTCGGCCAGCCACCTGCCGAAGAAGCTGAAGGTGCGGACCAGGCCCTTAATCACGGTCGGATACCAGCTTCATGAAGACCTCATCAAAGGAGGGCACGTAGGGACGGACCGAGTCCACATGGCGGCCCCGGGCCTCCAGCGTCCGCGCCACCTCCAGCGTCGCCGCGCCCACATCGGTGGCCCGCAGGCGCAGCAGCCCTGGCTCCAGCCACTCCACGTCGCGGACACTCTCCAGCTCCCGAAGAGCCTCGGTGTCATCGGGCGTGAAGCGCCCGGCCCTGACCTCCACCACCGCATCCAGCAGCGCCCGCTGGCGCAGCTCCCCAGGCGAGCCGACTGCTATCACCCTGCCCCTGTCCAGGATGGCGACCCTGTCGCACAGGGAAGCCTCACCTATATACTGGGTAGTCACGATGACGGTCATACCCTGGTCGCGGAGGCCGTGCAGGTACTCCCATATCCTGGAGCGCAGCACGGGGTCCAGGCCGGCCGTCGGCTCGTCCACGAAGACCAGCTCAGGCCCGTGGATGAGGGCGCAGGCCAACTCCAGCCGGCGCTGCATTCCACCCGACAAGTCGCTGGCCAGCCTTCCCCGGGCGTCCCACAGCTCCAGGAACTGGAACAGCTCCCGGATGCGCCTGCGCCGCTTGAGCCAGCCCACGCCGTACAGCCCGCCCACGAAGTGGGCGTTCTCCATGGCCGTGAGCATCGGGTACAGGAAAAAGCCCTGGGGCATGTAGCCAATGCGCTCGCGCTCCCTGGAGGTGAACCGGGTGGGGTCTGTGCCCAGCACGCGCACGGTGCCGCTGGTGGGCTTCAGCGTCCCGGCCATCAGCCTCACCAGCGTGGTCTTGCCGCAGCCGCTGGGGCCGATGAGTCCGAAGACCTGGCCGCTGTCTATGTCCAGGCTGATGCCGTTGATGACGGCCTGGTCGAAGGACTTCCTCAAGCCCCTCAGCTCGATGACGTGTCCTTCCTCGGCGGCCTGCCCTTGTGGCGGCCCTGCCTGCTGCCTGCTGCGGGCCATGACCTCACCCCCACACCCCAATATGCATGCCAGCGCCGCGGCCCTGTAGTCCACACTAGCGCGGCATGGGCAGGTAGTACATCCCGAGAGGGACTAAAGGGACAAGATTTACCAGACTAGCTTTATCGCGGGGCGCGCCGTTGAAAATTGCGCACCAGGGGTCAAGATTCCATACCCTCACCTCAGTCCTCTCCTGTGTTGGCCAGACACCTCTGTAGCAGGGGTGTACATAGGCCCGTGGAACACCTGGCAGGGCGCAGGCTACACATGGGCATTAGGCTGCTGCACAGGTCAGCATGCCCCCTTCCTGACCTTCCCCCACAGGGGGCAGGGACTATTCTCGCCCCCTCTGGGGGAGAGCCAGAGAGGGGGCTGGCGTCTGGCCCCCTTCCTGGCCTTTCCCCCACAGGGGGCAGGGACCTTATCGCCGCCTTCAAGCAGAGCTGGTCTGAGACCCGCCCCCTGCATACCGCCGTGCAGAGGCAACTCAAGGGTACCAGAGGAGGACCTTGCAGGAGTCCGAGTGGGAGGCCAGACCTACCAGTCCCCTGGTGCATTCAGGCCGGAAAATTCCATTTGACACGCGTCCGAGAACTGTGCTAACATTAGCCATTGGTTTTACTGTTAAACCTTTCACAAATGCGCTGAAGGGGAGTAGTAGCGGGCCAATCGGCCACAGAGAGCCGGGGGCAGGTGGAAGCCCGGCGCAGGGAAGCCCGCGAACTCGCCCCGGAGCAGTCGGCCTGAACATAGCTGTCGGCGGTCAGCCATCAGCTTTCAGCCCACTACCCTGGCGGGGATGGGCGCTGATTGCTGAAAGCTACCCAGTAGGGCCGGACGGTGGCGACGTTATAGCCATCGAGTGGCCCCGCGCAGGGCGTTGAGACGTCCGGGCGCTGGGCAATCAGGGTGGTACCACGGGTAGTCCAGTCCCGTCCCTCAGGGGACGGGACTTTTTTTATAGCGGACGAGAAGCGTGGGGCGTCGCTCCGATGGCGGGCGCTGAGGCTGTGGACAGCCGGCCCCTGTGACGCCATGCGCTGGCCCTCTTCCTGGCACTTCCCCTCTCCCGATGGGTAAGGGCCGGAAGAGGCAAAGTCCAAGTACGAAGATGTTATCTGATTGGCCGAGCAGCCGACCGCTGGAGGCTGACGGCCCACGAGAAGAATCCTTGGAGGTGTAGTCCCATGAAGCTGCGGGGGTCCCAGATGGTCTGTGAGTGCCTGATCAGGGAAGGGGTGGAGGTAATCTTCGGCCTCCCCGGCGGGGCCATTCTTCCCCTCTACCAGACGCTGCCCGAGTACCCCCAGCTACGGCACATCCTTGTACGCCACGAGCAGGGCGCGGCCCACGCCGCCGACGGCTACGCCCGGGTCACCGGCAAGGCAGGCGTTGCCTGGGCCACGTCTGGCCCCGGCGCCACCAACCTGGTGACCGGCATCCTGACCGCCCAGATGGACTCGGTGCCCATGGTGGTCGTCACCGGCCAGGTGGGCCGCGCGGCCATCGGCTCCGACGCCTTCCAGGAGTGCGACATTACCGGCATCACCCTGCCCATCACCAAGCACAACTACCTGGTGATGCACGCGGCGGACATCCCCCGCGTCATCAAGGAGGCGTTCCACATCGCCACCACCGGCCGGCCGGGCGTGGTGCTCATTGACATCCCCAAGGACGTGTTCAACGAGGTGGCCGAGTTCCAGCACCCCGAAGAGGTGGACCTGCCAGGCTACAAGCCCACCATCCACGGCCACTCAGGCCAGGTGCGCAAGGCGGCCCAGCTTATCAAGGAGGCCAGGAGGCCGCTGATACTGGCAGGCCACGGCGTCATCCTGTCCGGCGCCTACGCCGAGCTGCGGGAGCTGGCCGAAAAGGCCCAGGTGCCGGTGGTCAACACGCTCCTGGGCATAAGCTCTTTCCCGGGCAGCCACTACCTCTACGCCGGCTGGCCAGGGATGCATGGCATGGCCTACTCCAGCCTGGCCATCGAGGAGGCCGACCTGCTCATTGCCCTGGGCATGCGCTTCGACGACCGCGTGACGGGCAACCCCAGGGCCTTCGCCACCAGGTCCAGGAAGGTCCACGTGGACATAGACCCCTCGGAGATCGGCAAGAACATCAAGGTGGACGTGCCCATCGTGGGCGACCTGAAGCACGTGCTGCGGGAGTTGAACAGGCACGTGGAGCCAGCGACCCACCTGGAGTGGCTGCAGCGCATTGACCAGCTACGGCGTGAGCACCCGCTGACCGACCCCAACGAGAGCGAGAAGCTGCTGCCCCAGTACGTCATGCAGGAGCTGGCCCAGGCCACGGGCGGCGAAGCCATCATCGTTACGGGCGTGGGGCAGCACCAGATGTGGGCCGCCCAGTACTACACCTTCAACGAGCCGCGCACCCTGGTGTCCTCCGGCGGCTCGGGGGCCATGGGCTACGAGGTGCCCGGCGCCATGGGCGCCCAGGTGGGCAGGCCCGACAAGGTGGTCTGGTCCGTGGCCGGCGACGGCGGCTTCCAGATGACCATGGCCGAGCTGGCGACGCTGGTGGAGAACCACATCCCGGTGAAGTTCGCCATCATCAACAACTGCTACCTGGGCATGGTGCGCCAGTGGCAGGAGCTGTTCTACAAGAAGAGCTACGTGGCCACCGGCTACACCCGCAACCCGGACTTCGTGAAGCTGGCCGAGGCCTTCGGCATGTACGGCGAGCGGGTGACCGACAGGGCGCAGGTCAGGGGGGCGATCCACAGGGCCATGGAGTACGACGGGCCTGCTCTCATTGACTTCATGGTGGAGCAGGAGGAGAACGTCTACCCCATGATACCCTCTGGCGCGACCATCAAGGACATGATCGAGGCGCCCAGGCCCTCAGAGGTCCGAAAATGACGACAAATAGCACGAGACAACCGCGGCGCACCATTACGGCGCTGGTGGAGGACAAGCCCGGCGTCCTCAACCGCGTGGCCAGCCTTTTCCGCCGGCGCGGCTTCAACATCGCCAGCCTGGCCGTCGGGCACAGCGAGATACCCAACCTGTCCCGCATGACCTTCGTGGTCGAGGGCGATGACTCGGTGGTGGAGCAGGTGACCAAGCACCTGCACAAGCTGGTGGACGTCATCAAGGTCTCGGACATCTCGGAAGAGAACATCGTGTCCAGGGAGCTGGCCCTCATCAGGGTCAAGACCACCGTCCACACCCGCAGCGAGATCATCCAGCTCGTGGACATCTTCCGGGCCAACATCGTGGACGTGGCCCCCGAGTCCCTGATCATCGAGGTCACCGGCGACGAGGACAAGATAGACTCGCTGCACAACCTCCTGAAGCCCTTCGGGGTCATGGAGGTCATGCGCACAGGCGCCATCGCCATGAGGCGAGGCATGAACGCCCAGGAGGAGAACGGCCACGCCAACGGCGCCCGCCCCCGCGGACGCATCACCGAGACTGGCAGTGTGTGACGGCGGCCAGCCCCCTCTCTGGCTCTCCCCCAGAGGGGGCGAGGACAGTCCCTTCCCCCTTTGGGGGAAGGCCAGGAAGGGGGCCGAAGGAGAAGGCCAGCACCCTGGGACAGATTCTATAACCTGAGAGGTACTGACATGGCAAAGATGTACTACGAGAACGACGCCGACCTGTCGCTGGTCCAGGACAAGACCATCGGCGTCATCGGCTACGGCAGCCAGGGCCACGCCCACGCCCTGAACCTGCGCGACAACGGCATGAACGTCATGGTCGGCCTGTACAGGGGCAGCAAGAGTTGGCCCAGGGCCGAGCAGGAGGGGCTGAAGGTCGGACTTGTGGCCGACGTCGCCCGCCAGGCCGACATCATCATGATGCTGATCCCCGACACCTCTCAGGCGGAGGTCTACAGGGAGTCCATCAAGCCCCACCTGCACCCTGGCAAGACACTCATGTTCGCCCACGGCTTCAACATCCACTACAAGACCATCGTCCCGCCTGACACGGTGGACGTGTCCATGGTGGCGCCCAAGGCGCCGGGCCACCGCATGCGCGAGGTCTTCGTGAAAGGCTCGGGCGTGCCGGGGCTGCTGGCCATTCACCAGGACGTGTCTGGCAAGGCCCACGACGTCGCCCTGGCCTACGCCCGGGGCATCGGCTGCACCCGCGCCGGCGTGCTGGAGACCACCTTTCAGGAGGAGACGGAGACCGACCTCTTCGGCGAGCAGACGGTGCTGTGCGGCGGCGTGGCCGCGCTTATCAAGGCCGCCTTCGAGACGCTGGTGGAGGCCGGCTACCAGCCCGAGTCGGCCTACTTCGAATGCCTGCACGAACTGAAGCTCATCGTGGACCTGCTCTACCAGGGCGGCCTGGGCTACATGCGCTTCTCGGTCAGCGATACCGCCGAGTACGGCGACTACACCCGTGGGCCGATGGTCATAGACGAGCACGTGAAGCAGAACATGAAGAAGGTGCTGGCCGCCATCCAGGACGGCAGCTTCGCCCGGGAGTGGATCGCCGAGAACGACGAGGGCCGGCCGCGCTTCAACCGCCTGCGCAAGGAGAACGCCGAGCACCCCATCGAGAAGGTCGGCAAAGACCTGCGCGGCATGATGAGCTTCCTGAAGAATGTGGACTGAGGCCCCCTCTCTGGCTCTCCCCCATAGGGGGCGAGGACCCTCCATTCCCCCTCTGGGGGAAGGCCAGGATGGGGGCAGGGCCTTCCATCGAGACCGGTGGCAAGACTACTAGCATAAGGAGTTCGGGATGAACAACGCGGAGGTGCCCCACGTAGTCCGCCGCGTAGGCCGGGTCTTGGCAGGGCTTGGCTGCGCGGACTGCGTTCTCCTTCGATAGCCCTTCAGTGGCCCGAAGGTCTTTGACCAGCACGTTCACATAGCCAGATCAAAGGGCAAGGCGCCGCTCCCCGTGAGAGCGTGATGCACGCTGGCGCTGCGCTGGTATGCAGGCAGAGCCAGCCCCCTCTCTGGCTCTCCCCCACAGGGGGCGAGAACAGTCCCTTCCCCCTTTAGGGGAAGGCCAGGAAGGGGGCTAGACGCCAGCCCCCTCTCTAGCTCTCCCCCACAGGGGGCGAGGACAATCCCCTTCCCCCTTTGGGGGAAGGCCAGGAAGGGGGCCTACGGTGGGGAACGGCGCACCCGGAGGAGAACACAGCAATGCAAATGGACAGGGTAATCATCTTCGACACCACGCTGCGCGACGGCGAGCAGTCCGCCGGGGCGGGCCTGACCGTCCAGGAGAAGCTGGAGATAGCGAAGCAGCTCGACCGGCTGGGCGTTGACGTCATCGAGGCCGGGTTCGCGGCCAGCTCGCCAGGCGACTTCGAGGCGGTGCAGACCATCGCCCGGGAGGTCCGCAGGCCCATCATCGCCTCGCTGGCCCGCTGCCATCCCGACGACGTGGACAGGGCCTGGGAGGCGCTCAAGGACGCCGCCCGCCCGCGCATCCACGTGTTCATCTCCTCGTCCGACATCCAGATCATCCACCAGCTCCGCCGCAACCCGGAGGAGGTGCTGGAGATGGCCGTGGCCTCGGTGGAGCGGGCTAAGCGCTACTGCGAGGACGTGGAGTTCTCGCCCATGGATGCCACCCGCACCGACCTGCCCTTCCTCTACAAGATGCTGGAGGCGGTCATCAACGCCGGCGCCACCACCGTCAACATCCCCGACACCGTGGGCTACACGGTGCCAGCGGAGTTCGCCCAGCGCATCAGCCTCATCAGGAAGAACGTGCCCAACATCCACAAGGCGGTGCTCAGCGTCCACTGCCACAACGACCTGGGCATGTCCGTGGCCAACAGCGTCGCCGCCATCCAGGCCGGCGCCCGGCAGGTGGAGGGCTGCATCAACGGCCTGGGCGAGCGCGCGGGCAACGCCGCCCTGGAAGAGATCATCATGGCCATCCAAACCCGCAAGGACATCCTGGGCGTGTCCACCAACGTTGACACGACCCAGATCTACCGCACCAGCCGCCTGGTCAGCGACATCACCGGCTTCCCGGTGCAGCCCAACAAGGCCATCGTAGGCGCCAACGCCTTCCGCCACGCCTCGGGCATCCACCAGGACGGCGTGCTCAAGGAGCGGACGACCTTCGAGATCATGGACCCGCGCTCCGTCGGCTGGCCCAGCAACTCGCTGGTCCTGGGCAAGCTCAGCGGCCGCGCCGGCCTGCGCGCCCGGCTGGAGCAGCTTGGCTACAAGCTCTCCAACGAGGAGTTGAACAAGGCCTTCGAGTCCTTCAAGCTGCTGGCCGACAAGAAGCGCGAGGTCACCGACGCGGACCTGGAGGCGCTCATGGCCAACGAGCGCCGCATCATCGCCGAGCCCAGCATCTACAGGCTGGAGCACGTGCAGGTGTCCTGCGGCAACCGCGAGGTGCCTACCGCCACGGTGACCCTCATCACGCCCGAGGGCAAGGCGGTCACCGACGCCGCCACCGGCACCGGCCCTGTGGACGCCGTGTACAAGGCTATCAACCGCATCGTGCAGGCGCCCAACACCCTCATCGAGTTCAACGTCAACGCCGTCACCGAGGGCATAGACGCCATCGGCACCGTGACCATCCGCATCCAGAAGGATGGCAAGGTACACGTGGGCCGCGGCTCCGACACCGACATCATCGTGGCCAGCGCCAAGGCCTACATGAACGCCCTCAACCGCATGCTGGCCCTGGAGCAGACCGAGCGGGCCTCCGCCGGCGCGACGACAGCGTAGCCCTGCTCACCCTGGGGGCGTCGCTGCCCCCAGGGTGGGCTATACCTGTGGAACAACTACCAGGCATGATGATTTCAGGCGAAGGAAAGTCCCGGGGGACCCTCCTGTAAAGCGTGTGTCCAGAATTGTACTGGCGGTCCTCAGAGACGCTGTGCCTGAGCAAATCGAGGCATTCAAGCGCGGTGCTGCCAGCCCCCTATCCGGGATTCGCCTGAGGGCTTGTGTTACCAGGGGCCAGATGCCCGGCTAGCCCTGGGCTTGCGCACTTGCTTGACATACTTTACTATTTCCCTGGTATGCTTTACCAGGGAGATGTACCTATGCCTATCGTCACCCTTTCCAGCAAACACCAGGTCACGCTACCAGCCGAGATGGTGCGTACCCTGGGCCTGAAGCCTGGAGACAAGCTTGTCGTGGAACTCATCGGCGGCCACATCGTGCTGCTGCCACGGCCAGCTAGCTGGGCCGACTACTTCGCGGGGAGCCTTAAGGGTGTCTTCGGCTCCACCAGGGAGGAGATAGACAGGTACATCGCGGAGGTACGCTACGGAGGGGATATAGATGCCCTGAAAGACGCCCTGGCCCTGGACCCAGAGTTGCGGGCCGTGTATGATGCTACGTCGCCAACTGAGGCCTATCCCCTGAGCGAAATCAAAAAGAGGTCGAAGGTGGAGCACGCAGACCAGAAGCTCCAGAAGCTGGAGGAAATACATGCCGTGAAGCGCCTGGAGCAGCCGGCCCCTGGCGCGGAGCCTTGCTATCGCCGGGTCGCGTAGCAATGCCGCCTTCCCCTCAAGCAGACCGCTGGCTCCAGGACCTGCGGCCTTTTCGTCGGATAGCCCTGGACACTAACGTGGTGATTTACGCCCTGGAAGATATAAGGCCCTACAGGGAACTTGCCCAGCACCTGCTGCGTCTGATGGAGCGGGGCTTGATGGTAGGTGTTGTCTCCACCATAGTAGAGGCAGAGGTACTTGTAAAACCGTTGCGAACAGGCGACTGGCCGACGCAGGAAAAGGCAGAGCTATTCTTCAGGGTTGCTCCCAACCTGGCTGTGAGGAGCGTTGACCGGTCTGTGGCAAGGCGCGCCGCGCTGGTAAGGTCCAGCAGTCGCCTGCCTCTTCCAGATGCCATCATAATAGCCACGGCCCTGGAGGAGCAGTGCGAAGCGCTGGTCGGGAATAACTCCGCCCTGGCCCGCCATAGCCTCGGGCTGCCCTATCTGTACCTGGAAAACTACATCTCCTAGAGAGGTTGCTATGCCCAAGACGATGTTCGAGAAAATCTGGGACGCCCACGTGGTGCACGAGGAGCCGGGGAAGCCGGCACTCCTGTACGTGGACCTGCACCTGGTGCACGAGGTCACGTCGCCCCAGGCCTTCGACGGCCTGCGCATGGCGGGCCGCAAGGTCCGCCGGACAGACCTGACCATCGCCACCGCCGACCACAACACGCCCACGTGGGACCGCTCCCTGCCCATCACCGACCCCATCGCCAAGCAGCAGCTTGATGCCCTCTCCCGCAACTGCAAGGAGTTCGGCATCACCCTCTACGACATGTACAGCCCTCTTCAGGGCATTGTGCATGTCATCGGGCCGGAGCAGGGCTACACCCAGCCGGGCATGGTCATCGTCTGCGGCGACAGCCATACCTCGACCCACGGCGCCTTCGGGGCCTTCGCCATGGGCATCGGCACCTCCGAGGTGGAGCACGTGCTGGCCACCCAGACCCTGCCCCAGTTCAAGCCCAGGACCATGGAGATACGGGTCAACGGCAAGCTGCCCCAGGGCGTCATGGCCAAGGACGTCATACTGGGCATCATCGGCAAGATAGGCGTCAGCGGCGCCACAGGCCACGTCATCGAGTACACCGGCGAGGCCATCCGCTCCCTGTCCATGGAAGGCCGCATGACGGTGTGCAACATGTCCATCGAGGCCGGCGGCCGGGCCGGCATGGTCGCGCCCGACGACGTTACCTTCGAGTACATGCGGGGCCGGCCCCACGTGCCCCAGGGCGAGGACTTCGAGGCCGCCGTGGAGCAGTGGCGCAAGCTGGCCACCGACCCCGGGGCCAGGTACGACAAGGTAGTGGAGATAGATGCCCGCACCCTGGAGCCTTTCGTCACCTGGGGGACCAACCCCGGCCAGGTGGCGCCCATCACGGGCCGCGTGCCCGACCCCGACGATTTCCCCAACCCCGACGACCGCGCGGCGGCAGAGCGCGCCCTGAAGTACATGGCCCTGGAGCCTGGCACGCCCATCCAGTCCATCACCCTGGACCGCGTGTTCATCGGCTCCTGCACCAACTCCCGCATCGAGGACCTGCGCAACGCCGCCAGGGTCGTCAAGGGCCGCAAGGTCAGCGACCGCGTGTACGCCATGGTCGTCCCCGGCTCTTACGCCATCAAGAAGCAGGCCGAGCGCGAGGGCCTGGACCGCATCTTCAAGGACGCCGGCTTCGACTGGCGCGAGGCGGGCTGCTCCATGTGCCTGGGCATGAACCCTGACATCCTCCAGCCGGGCCAGCGCTGCGCCTCCACGTCCAACCGCAACTTCGAGGGACGCCAGGGCAAGGGCGGGCGCACCCACCTGGTCAGCCCGCAGATGGCCGCCGCCGCCGCCATCGCCGGCCACTTCGTGGACATAAGGGAGTGGTAAGACATTGAGCTAGCATTGAGAGGCCCAAGCTGAGCGCCGTGAAAGTGGTCTTCAGGTTGCACGCCCTTCGACGCATGTTCCAGAGGAACATTAGCGATGCGGACGTGTACCGGGTGCTTGGGACGGGAGAAGTGATCGAGACCTACCCAGATGACAGTCCCTATCCAAGCCGGCTCCTGTTAGGATGGAGTGGGCCTCGCCCTCTCCATGTGCTCATAGCCGAGAACAGCGAGTAAGGGATGATCATAGTAGTCACCGTGTACGAACCTGACCTCAAGCGATGGGAACCGGGCTTCCGACGGAGAGTTAAATGAAGTGCGTAATTTGTAAGTATGGTGATGTGCGGCCCGGTCTTGCTACTGTCACCCTGACTAGAGGCAGTCTGACGCTGGTGGTGAAGGATGTGCCAGCCCTTGTTTGCGAAAACTGCGGAGAGGAGTACGTGGAAAGCCAGGTAACGGCGCGTCTTCTGGAAACCGCAGAGGATGCGCTGAAGGCTGGCGTGCAAGTTGACGTGCGCCACTACATCGCAGCCTAGGGCGGATATGATAGAAACAATGAACAGGTGCGCCTGGGCCAACAGCAGCCCCCTCATGGCCCGCTACCATGACACCGAGTGGGGCGTTCCCCTGCACGACGACAGGAAGCTCTTCGAGTTCCTGGTGCTGGAGGGCGCGCAGGCGGGGCTGAGCTGGGCCACGGTGCTCAACAAGCGCGAGAGTTTCCGCAAGGCTTTCGACGGCTTTGACCCGGCCCTGGTGGCCCAGTACGGCCAGCAAGACATCCAGCGGCTGCTGTCGGACGGGGGCATCATCCGCAACCGGCAGAAGATCGCCTCGGCGATAGCCAACGCCCAGCGGTTCCTGGAGGTGCAGCAGGAGGCCGGCTCCTTCGACGCCTACATCTGGCGGTTCACCGATGGCAAGCCCATCAGGAACCAGTTCAAGCACATCAGCGAGATACCCGCCAGGACGCCGCTGTCCGATGCCATCAGCAAGGACTTGCAGAAGCGGGGCTTCAGGTTCGTCGGCTCCACCATCTGCTATGCTTTCATGCAGACCATAGGCATGGTCAATGACCACGTGGTGGACTGCTTCAGGTACGAGGAGGTATAGGGGCGCATAAGGAGTCCCGCTCGTCTTGGGCGTGTACCCGGACGTCGGTCTTAGGCATCATCCTTCGACAGGCTCAGGATGAGCGGGTTATATTCCTTTCATCCGCGTGTGGGTATTATACCGGTTCTGTGTGATAACGCCGTATTGCGTAGGAACAGGCCTTGTGCCTGCCATGGACTTGGGTAGGCAAAAGGCTTGCCCCTACAGCATCATAGCGACCTGGTATTACACCCGCTCGTGGTGAGCGTGTCGAACCACGAGGCCTAGAGCCAACATATAAAATGAGCTTCTATGTTTATATTCTGAGGTGCTCAGATGGCTCTTACTACACGGGTCATACAGATGACCTTGAAAAGAGGATTGCAACCCATAATAGGGGCGAAGTCCCAGGATACACAACCACTCGCAGACCTGTTACTTTAGTATTCACTCAGGACTTCTCCACCAGACAAGAGGCGTTCGAACGAGAAAGACAGATAAAGGGATGGTCAAGGGAAAAGAAGGAGGCGCTAATTCACGGTGATTGGGAAAGCCTCAGGAAATTAGCGAGGACACGCAAGCCCTCAAACTGACCTGAGTCTTGCTCAAGGTTGCTATGCTGATAGCCTTGTGGTTCGACAGAGCCTGTCCCGAGCCCGCAGAGAGACTCACCACCAGCGGGTCAAATCTATCAGAGCAGACTAATAAGCCTGCTACGGGAACAGTCAGCATAATAATAATTAGTGCTACATTCAAAAGACCATTCGGGAACAGTACCGGGAGTAACGCATATGGAACCTTTCGTCAGGCTGCACGGCGTCGTCGCACCGCTGGACCGCGTCAACGTGGATACGGACCAGATCATCCCCAAGCAGTTCCTCAAGCGCATCGAGCGCACGGGCTTCGGGCAGTTCCTGTTCTTCGACTGGCGCTTCAAGGAGGACGGCTCGCCCAACCCGGACTTCGTGCTGAACAGGCCGGGCTACCAGGGGGCATCCATCCTGGTGGCCGGGCGCAACTTCGGCTCCGGCTCCTCGCGGGAGCACGCCCCCTGGGCGCTGCTGGACTACGGCTTCCGCTGCATCATCGCCCCCAGCTTCGCCGACATCTTCTACAACAACTGCTTCCAGAACGGCATCCTGCCCGTCACGCTGCCCGAGGAGACGGTGAAGCAGATCATCGCCAGGGCCGAGGCCGACCCCGGCTACAGGCTCCACGTGGACCTGGAGGCCCAGCGCGTCTGGGACGACCGCGAGGAAGTGGTCGCCAGCTTCCAGATCGAGCCTTTCCGGCGCTACTGCCTCCTCAACGGCCTGGACTCCATCGGCCTGACGCTCCAGAACGAGGACAGGATAGCCGCCTTCGAGGCGCGGCGCGGCAAGTATGGCGGCGTGCTCACCATCGGGCGCAAGTAGCCCGGCGCGGGCCAGACAGAGAGGGCGCGGGGGCCTGCAATTCCCCGCGCCCTCTTCACCCATCTAGCAGCCCGCTCCCCAGGGAGCGGAACTGGACACCCTGGCGCTCCCGCTCGGAGCTAGCGGAGCACCAGCAGCAGTATCACAACAACAAGGATCAGCAGGAGGATGCCGCCTCCTATGTACATCTGGCCCTCCTTCTGCCAGGGCTGGGCTTACTCAGTACCAGCGTCCACGCGAGAGGCCGGCGAACACGTTGAACAGCAAGACCACCACCGCGGCGATAAGCAGCAACCATATGAACGCTCCCCAGTTGACGCTGAACCCGATAAGCCACAGGACCAGCAGTACCAGGAAGACCAGCCAGAGCAGTCCTATCATGGCGACTTCACTCCAGACGTAGCGTTATGTCCTCTCCCGGGGCCACGATCCCTGCATTACAGGGATGTTGACCTCAGGGTAGCAGGGAACAGTCTCAATCGCGGTCACCAACCTAATAGCTCGATAACAGCTTGCTAACAGTCCAGTCACACCCCAGGAAGAGCAGGAGGCACCATGCACATAGACATTCACGCCCATCTCATCCCCCAGTGCTTCTGGCAGGCCGTGGCCCGCAAGGGCAACTGGTTCGGCGCCACGCTCCAGACCGTCGGCGGCCAGCAGTTCATAGACACCCGCGACCGGCGCGCCGGGCCTGTGGCCCCCAACTGGAACACCCCTCTCCAGGAGCGCGTCAGGGCCATGGATGCCATCGGCATGGACATGCAGGTGCTGTCCTCCCCGCCCTACTTCTTCAACTACCACCTGCCCCTGGCCGAGGCGCTGGCCGCGTCCAGGGAGCTGAACGACGAGATAGCGGCGGCCGCCAGGGAGTACCCTGGCAGGTTCAGCGGCCTGGCCACGGTGCCCCTGCAGGACGTGGACGCGGCCATCAGGGAGCTGGAGCGCTGCATGGGGCTGGGCCTCAAGGGCGCGGAGGTATGCACCCATGTCAACGGGCGCAACTACGACGACCCCACCTTCCGCCCCTTCTTTGAGGCCGCCGAGAGGCTGGGCGCCTTCCTGTTCTTCCACCCCCACGCGCCGGCCGCGGCCGACCGCACGGGGCGCTTCTATCTGGGCAACCTCATCGGCAACCCACTGGACACCACCATCGCCATAGCTTGCCTCATCTTCGGCGGCGTGCTGGACAGGTACCCGGGCCTGAAGCTGTGCTTCGCCCACGGCGGGGGCTACGCCTGCTACGGCATCGGCCGGCTGGACCGGGGCTTCGCCGTCCGCAAGGAGCCCAGGGCCAACGGGGTCTCCAGCCCACCCAGCGCCTACCTGAAGCGGCTGTACTACGACTGCATCACCCACAGCTACACGGCCCTGGAATACCTGCTCAGGACCGTCTCGGCCGACAACGTGCTGCTGGGCAGCGACTACCCTTTCGACATGGGCTACGAGTCGCCGGTGGAGTGGGTGCTGAAGGCGCCAGGCGTCTCCCAGCAAGACAAGGAAAAGGTGCTGGGCGAAAACGCTGCGCGGCTGCTGGGGATAGGCTGAGATCTGTGCCTGGCTGCGCCAAATCTATGTTCACTCCAGTTTACCTGATTACCACCTGTAGTTCATCTTTTTACACCATATATCCATAGAGCTATTCACCTCCATCAACTAGGATGCCCCAGTAAGTCCCCCGAGTGGGTGGGAAGGCCCGTTTTGCCTCACGGTATGCCACTCGGCCTTCACAAAGGGGGGATATCTTCACCGCCCGGGTCTGCGGCCTTGAGTGCGTTTGTTAGAGAGGGAGAGTCCATGAGTATAGCCTTCGGTAAGCTCGGATTGAAGTCTATTGGCGCGGCAGCGCTGCTGGCTGTGGCCCTGCTGCTGTGGGTCGAGAAAAATCAGGAAGTTGCAAAGGCTTCCTTTGGGGTCTGTGGCACAGCCAGTTCGGTGGTCGCCTACATCCCGGG
>DAOUAM010000004.1:0-18377 GCA_034433305.1 Dehalococcoidia bacterium
CACGGCTTCGGCAACCCCCGACAGCGATGACACGCCGCGCAGGACTCCCACGCCCACCCGCACCAGGACGCCCACGCCCACGGCCACGGCCACGCCTACCCCTTCCCCCACGCCGACTCCCACGCCCCTGCCCATCGAGGGCGACAACCGCTTTGGCGTGGTGCTGCACACTGGCTCCGAGGACGATAGCCGCTACTTCCTCAGCCGGCTGGGGGTGAAGTGGTACCTGGACTTCACGCCAGATATGTCCTCGGTGCCAGAGGGCGCCTCCAAGGTGCCTTTCATCCCCGTGCCAACGGCCCCCGACGTATGGAACTCAGGCTGGGCCGAGACCATCGAGTCCCGGACGGATGCCGAGATTGCCGCCAGGGGCTTCCTGACGCGGGCGCAGGTGAGGCAGAGGGCCCAGTCGGCGCCAGGCTCCTACTGGTACATCTTCGGCGAGGCCAACCGCTACCCCTATATAACGGGTAGCCGGTTCGCGCCGGTGTTCCACTACTTCGCCAGCCAGATCAGGCTGGCTGACCCATCGGCCCGCATCATTGGCACCAGTGTGCTCAACTGGGACTTCACCTGTGTGGGATGCAGCGGCTACTACTTCGGCAGCGAGTGGCTGGAGGACTTCATCCAGGCGTATGAGGCCAGGTACGGCGAAAAGCCACCCGTGGACGTCTGGGCCATAGATGTGTACCCCATTGACTGGAACAACACGCCCAACAACGACCCTACCAGGCCAGCCTTCTACCAGTCCAGGGGGGCCAGCTTCCAGCACTGGCAGATCGCGGTCATGCAGGTCCAGGGCATGCGGGACTACCTGGACAGCATCCCCGAGTACCAGGACACGCCCATCTGGATCACCGAGATAGCCATCCACGTGGGCTATGACGATTGGGTATGGGAGCATTTCCCCGACAGGCTGGCGCCCGTGGGCGATTACCACTGGGACAGGATGAGCGACTACCTTATCGCCGTGCTGGACTGGCTGGAAGGCAACGCCTCCGACTACAATGTGGACAGGTGGTTCTTCTTCATCACATGGAAAGACATCATGGAGGTCGGCCCGGACGGCTACATGGGCATCGTCTTCTTCGACGGGCCGGAGCAAGGAGCTGGCCTCACCTGCCTGGGCAGCGTCTACCGCGCCCGCTCACTGGACGACCCCAGGGTCAGGTGTGACGCCAGCGGCAACGCCGTCCCTGACTAGCCCACGCCACGCGGCCCCGCCATCGGCCAGGCCATGGCGGGACATGGCAGGCCCCACCTGAAATCTGTGGCCCAGCGCAGGGGCAGGCGTCCAGACCTCACCCCCGTTGCCCCCCTCCACGCATGGAGAGGGGCCATAGCTCAGCCAACGCTGTGCCTTCAGACACCGGGGGTGAGGTCAGCCTCCGCCGGCCTCCCATTCAGGGCGTGTTTGAAAAGCCGGGCCTAGAACACCGCGATGGGATTTGCCGGGGAGCCGGTGCCGCCGATGACCCTGAGCGGATTTATGGTCACCAGGAACTCGTGGCGGCCTTCCTCGGCGCAGGCGCGGGCCAGCGGCTCCAGCAGCGCGTTGTCCACCAGCGCCACGCCATAGGCGAAGATGACGCCGTGCACCGTCCAGGGCAGGCCGTACTCGTTGGGCGAGGCGTCCATCATGTCCCAGCCCAGGATGGCGATGTCGTGGTCGCGGATGAAGGGCAGGCAGGAGGCGTGCAGGCCGGGCCGAGGCGCGCCGGTGACCGGGTTGGCCCATACGCCGCCGTGGTCGCGGGCGTAGGCCTCCCGCCCGCTGTACACGAACACGGCGTCACCCGGCTCGATGGACACGCCTTCAGCCTTCGCGATGTCCTCAAGCTCCCAGCCGTGGACGGGCGCGTCAACGGTCACATAGGGCCTGCCTCGGTGCCTGGGCACGTCCAGCAGCACGCCCCGCGTCAGGATGCCGTCGCTCCAGGCGTCCACCGAGCCGTAGGTGGCCCCGCCGAATGTGAGCACCTCCGATGGCTTCTTGCCGTCCCACATGCCGGCGGCGTCCCAGACGTGGCACAGGGCGTCAATGTGCGTCACCGACGTGCCGTGGTACAGCACGCCGTAGTAGTCCACGGCGGCGCCGCCTCCCGGGGGCCGGTCCCAGACCTGCAGGTAGTGCTGGGCCGGCCTTGGGTTCTCCACCGAAGGGTTCACCGGGAAGGGCCTGCTCATGGACACGGTGCGCCCGGTACGCACAAGCTGCGTCGCCTTCAGCCGCTTCTCGGCGGTTATCAGATTGATGGCCCCGGCGCTGCCCTTGCTGCCCCAGCGTCCCCAGTTGCGCCGGTCCCTCAGGTACGACTCCACCTCTGCCTTCGTCGGCACTCTTCGTTCAGGCATGGTCTCCTCCTTCTCTGAGAGAGTAATTCCAAAGTCCGTTTGATCGGCAAGGCCCATAATGCCCCCTTCCCCTCGACAGGCTCGGGCCTGCCCTGAGCGTGCCGAAGGGGCAGGGACTGTTCTCGCCCCCTGTGGGGGAGAGCTAGAGCGGGGGCTGGACTGCATTCCAGACCAGCGCCCATGTGCATCAGGTTACAGCAAGGGATGACGCTGGAGTGATTATACGTTGCCCCCGGCTGAATGCAACCGGCCCAGGGCCGCCAGTTGACCCTTGGCCCTGCCGCTGCTACACTCCGTCGCAACGATAGACCATGCTGGAAAGGAGACAGGCCATGCCAGGACAGGCCAGTACCTCGCTGAACCTGAAGCAACGCATCCACAAGGGGGACGTCCTCCTGGGCGTATCGGCACCCATCACGGCCACCAAGGACAGGCTGAAGGCCATCCTGGAGAAGGACCGCTACGACTTCGTCTCCGTGGACAGCCAGCACACCGCCTTCAACGAGGAGCGGCTGGTGGCCTTCTGCGCCGCGGCCAACGAGTTGGGCGTGCCGGTGCAGTTCCGCATCAAGCACACCCGCCACGCCTATCTCATTGGCAACCTGCTGGACCTGGGGCCTTCGGGCGTCGAGGTGCCAGAGGTGATGACCGAGGCGACGGTGGACGAGGCCCTGGCGGCCTTCTACTACCCGCCCAGGGGCCGCCGTAGCTGGGGCGGCGCGGCCCGCGTCGGCATAGACCAGCGCGGCGACAGGCTGGAGTACGCCCGCTGGTGGAACGAGTACGGCGTCCTCTGGCTCCAGGTGGAGTCCATCGAGGCCATCACCAACGCCCGCCAGCTTGCCAGGCCAGGCGTGGACTGCCTGTCCTTCGGCCCGTCGGACTTGAGCTTCAGCCTGGAGGGGCACCCGCACCATCCCTTCAAGACCGTGGACGACTGCGTGCGCCACGTCCTTCAGCAGCTCAAGGGCACCGACATCCGCGTGTGCTTCCGCAACTACACCCCTGACCTGCGCCAGAAGTACATAGACATGGGAGTCACCGTGCTATTGGAGAGGCCGCAGGTGTAGCTTTACAGGTCGGAGGAAAAAGAGAGCCATGAAAATAACCAGGGTTACACCATGGGTTGTTAACACCCAGTGGGACGACCGGCCCGGCGCCGGCAAGCCCAGGGTGCCGCGCACCCGGCAGTTCGTCTTTGTGCAGGTGGACACCGACGAGGGCATCACCGGCTGGGGCGAGATCACCACCTACCCCGGCCCTGTAGCCAACAAGGCCATCGCCAGCGTGACGCGGGCCTTCGGCGAGATGATCGTGGGCGATGACCCGGCCAGCATCGAGGCTATCTGGCACAAGCTCTTCCGCTCGGTGACCTACATGGGCACGCGTGGGGCCACCACGGCGGCCATCAGCGGCATTGACATCGCCCTGTGGGACATCCTGGGCAAGTCCCTGGGCAAGCCCATCTACCGGCTGCTGGGCGGGCCTGTCCGCGACCGCGTCGCCCTGTACACCCATCCGCCGGAGCCTAAAGACCCAGAGCAGGCCGCCGAGGACGCCAGGGAGATCGTGGCGGCGGGCTACAAGGCCTTCAAGCTGGACCCCTTCATGCACGCCATCGCAGGCAGGGGCGTCGCCTACCTGGACGGCCAGCTCAGCCCGGAGGGCGAGGAGGAGGCCGAGGCAATCGTGGCCGCCATCCGCGAGGCGGTAGGCCCGCGCATCGAAATCCTCATAGACGCCCACGGCAACTACAACGTGCCCACGGCCATTCGGCTGGCCAACAGGCTGGCGCCCTACAAGATACACTGGTTCGAGGAGCCTGTGCCGGTGGAGAGCTACCATGCCCTCAAGCAGGTGCGCGAGGAAATCTCGGTGCGCATCTCCGTGGGCGAGCGGCTGTACACCCGCTTCGAGTTCGTACCCATCTTCCAGAACAACCTGGCCGACTTCGTGATGCCCGACGTGACCTGGACTGGCGGCATCACGGAGCTGAAGAAGATCGCCACCATGGCCGAGGCCTACTACGTGCCCATTTCGCCCCACGATGCCAGCGGGCCCATCAACATCGTCGCCGGGGCGCAGGTCATGCTCACCGTGCCCAACTTCTACAAGCTGGAGACCTCGCGCTACGACCTGAGCGCCTACAACGCCTTCATAGACCGCCCGCTGGACATCCGGGACGGTGACCTGTACCTCTCGGACCGGCCCGGCCTGGGCATAGAGCTTGACCCCGACTACCTGAAGGCCCACGCCGTGCAGTAATACCGGGGCCGGATGAAGCTGACTTTCGGGCGCTTGCCCTCGGCAGGCTGACCAGGGCACGGACTTCAGGGCTGAATGCCGGCCTGTCCCGTAATAAGGGGGGGCATCCAGAGTCCCTCCCATTGGCAAGACTCGTAATGCCCATGGGCATCATGCCCCCTTCCTGGCCTTCCCCCACAGGGGGAAGAGACTGCTCTCGCTCCTCTGGGAGCGAGTCAGAGAGGGGGCTGGCATTGCTCGCCAGGCGAAGCTGGAATGCCCTCATTCCCTCGGCAAGCCCGGGGCAAGCTCTGACTCTCCCACAGGGGGCAGGGAGGACTCTCGCCCCCTGTGGGGGAGAGTCAGAAGAGAGGGGGCTGCCCTGTCCGAGTACCACTCCACATGGCAACTGATCTGGAGGCGCTTGACCTGCGTAGGGGATAGTGCCTGGCGGTGCGGCGCAGTTGCCATTCCGGTACTCGTGACCTTGCAGGAGGGCCATGGATGTCAGCTTCCAAGCCCCGTATCGTGTGCCACCTGGTGATGCGCGCTTCGCTGGCCTTCGTCCTGGGCTGGTTTGGCACCCAGCAGCTACGCAGTCCCGATGCCTGGACAGATTTTGTCCCAGCCATCGTACTGGAGTACTCGCCGGTCAGCGGCACGACCCTGGTGCTGCTGCATGGCTTCCTCCTGACCATGGCCGGCTGTGGCATCTTCCTGGGGATAGCCTGCACCGCCGCGTCCTGGCTGGCGTCGGCGCTGCTGCTGGAAGTCACCATAGCGCTGGTCCTGGCCAACGGCAGCGCGCCGCTGGTGGTGCGGGACATAGGGCTGCTGGGGCTGGCGCTAGCCCTGGCCTTCGACCCTACGCGCTTCCTGCAACTGGGGCAGGCCCCATGGGTACATCGTTCCCTGGCCCGGCCCGCGCGCCTGTGGAGAAGCATCCTGGGGCTTAGAAGTGGGCGGCCCTCTGGCATGTCAGGGTAGCCTGACTGCCCAGGAGGCTACAGCCTTACCGGCACCTCCTGGCCCAGCCGGGCCGACTCGTAGGCGGCCAGGACCACGGCCAGGTCCTTGATGCCCTCCTCGCCGGACATGCGCGGCTCCCTGTCCTCACGGATGCTGTTGCGGAACTCCCGCACCATGCCCCTGACGCCACGGCGCGCCTCGGGCAGCGTGATGGTGCGCTGGGCAGGCGGCGTGTCAAGGATGACCTCGTTGCCGTAGGGCGCGAAGCTCAGGGAACCTCCGGTGCAGGTCACATTCACCCAGACCCTCGGCTTCGTCACGGGCGTGGCCCGGGAGAAGTTGACCATGCCCACCGCGCCGCCGGGCAGCCGGGCCACCAGCACCAGGCCGTCCTCGCCCTCCACCTGCCGGAAGACCTGGAGCGGCTGGACGGCGTACACTCGCTCGGGCACCCCGGCCAGGTATACCAGGATGTCCACGAAGTGAATGCCCCCATCTATGAACGTTCCGCCGCCGTTGAGGTCGGCGCTGGTGCGCCAGTCCGTGGGCACCATGTAGCTCTCGCTGTTCACCTGGATGAGCCTGGCCTGGCCGATGCTGGCTATGCCTGACTGGGACATGACCTGCCTGCACTTCTCCATGGTGGGCAGGAAGCGGTAGTTCTCCGCCACCATGAGCTTGACGCCCGAATCCCTGGCCGCCTGGACCATCTGCCGGGCCTCGGCCAGGGTGCGGGCGATGGGCTTCTCCATCAGAATGTGCTTGCGGTGGCGCGCGGCCAGGAGGGCGTGCTCCAGGTGCAGGTGATGGGGCGTGCAGAAGTACATAGCCTCGACGCGCGGGTCTGCGGCGGCCTCCTCGTAGCTGCCGAAGTAGCCGGCGCCGCCGTAGGTCTCGCAGAACTCCTTCGCCTTCTTCACGTCGCGGCTGGCGAAGAACAGCCTGACGTCTTCGGTCATGTCGTGGATGTCCCTCAGGACCGTCCTGGCGTAGGAGCCACAGCCCGCGATGCACAGGGACAGAGTCATTGGCCCACCCTCCATTGCGTTTTGCTGGCGCGTCAGGCACCATCCTAGCACAATCGGCAGGGCAAGGCCCATGCCAGTCCCGGCGACACCTGACAGGCCCGGTCACGTAGAATATATATATGGCACTGAGAGGACTGAGACTGCCGGCCCTGGCCCTGCTGTTCCTGCTGCTGGTGTCCCTGGGGCATGACGCCCTGCACCTGGACCCCGCGCGACAGGTGGCATACCGCCACGCTTTCAACCTGGTGGAGTGGGAGCTGGGCAACTTCCTGGGCAAGTGGACGCACCGCCTGTCCACGCTGCTGGCCGGCGACGATGCCGAGGCACGTCTGCGTAAGGTACAGGAGTACTTCCAGTTGGGCCAGGAGATAGGCCAGCTCCAGGCGCAACTGGAGGACGCCCGACCGCTGGGCAGCGGGAGTCACACTGCCCACGCGACCACCCTGGAGGCTGAGTTGGCCCACGCCATCGCCCGGCGCGAGGCCTTGCGGCCCGACGCCGAGGAGGCGCTGGAGGCCGCCATCAGCGCCGTCATCGCCGACAGGGGCCTGTCCGTCCGGGGCGAGTTTGTCTTCCCGCCCGTGGACTTCCGGCTGAGCCAGATGCCCAGGCTGCTGGTGACCTCGCCCCGCGACCGCATCCAGCGCCTCTACGACGTCCTGCTGGACCCGGACATAACGGCGGAGGAGAGCCAGGCCATCGAGGACAGGCTGCTGAAGGAGTACAACCTGTCGGCGCTGGTGCTGGATATCGGCGGCGTGGCCACTTATCCGGCCACCATCCCCAACGACCAGCCCCTGCGCTGGACGCTGGACACCGCCGCTCACGAGTGGCTGCACAACTACCTGTTCTTCAAGCCCCTGGGCCAGAGCATGTTCAGCAGCAGCGAGATGGTGACCCTGAACGAGACGCTGGCCGACGTTGCCGGGCGCGAGATAGGCGGTATGGCCTACGGGCTGCTGGCTGGCGGGCCTCCGCCTCTGGCCGGCCAGCCTCCGGCGGAGGAAGCGCGTCCCCCCGACGGAGGCAGGTTCAGCTTCACTCGCGAGATGCGCCAGACCAGGCAGCGGGTGGACGAGCTTCTGGCCCAGGGCAGGATAGAGGAGGCCGAGGCCTACATGGAGGAGCGGCGCCAGCTTTTCTGGGAGCACGGCTACCACATCCGCAAGCTGAACCAGGCCTACTTCGCCTTCCACGGCACCTATGCCGAAAGCCCCACGTCCGTCAGCCCCATCGGCGACCAGTTGCACCAGTTCCGCGCCCTCTCGCCCGACCTGGGCACCTTTGTCAGGACGGTGGCCGGCTTCTCCAGCTACCAGGAGTTCCTGGAGGCGCTGGAGAATCGCAAGGCAGAAGCGGCTGCCATGGAGGCCGGAGCGCTGTCCTGAGCCGCCTTGACCCTACTTTACCAGACTTGTGGTATCATGCTTGCGACCTGGCCCCGACGTAGTGGGCCAGATAGCCCTTTTCGCACGGCCGGCCCGGTGGCCCCCTATCCTAGCTCTCCCCCAGAGGGGGCGAGGACCGTCCCTGCCCCCTCTGGAGGAAGGGCAGGATAGGGGCATTCGTTGAGACCAGTCCCATGTACAGGCCAGAGGAGCCAGAGATAACGCTAGAGCAGGTGCTGGCAAAGCTGCGGGACATCGCCAGGCGGCTGGGCTTCAGCGGCGGCAGGAGCACCGGGGCCTACCTGGTGCTGGGAGTGCTGCTGTTCGCCCTGCTGGTCTGGCTGGGCACAGGCTTCTACACCGTGCAGCCCGGCGAGCAGGCGGCGCTGCGCATACTGGGCAGGTTCGACAGCATCCAGGGGCCAGGCCTGCACTGGGCCTGGCCCGCGCCCATTGGCACCAGGAACGTTGTCCAGGTGGACGAGATACGCCGCCTGGAGCTGGGCGTGCGCGGCACCGCGCCGGTCCCCGGCGAGGCCCTCATGATCACCGGCGATGAGAATATCGTGGACGTCCAGTTGCTGGTGCAGTTCAAGATCAAGGACCTGGAGAGCTACCTGTTCAGGGCCGTGGACCCGGCGGGCGCCACCATCAAGGACGTGGCCGAGACGGCGCTGCGCCAGGTGGTGGGCAGCAGGAACATTGACGACGTCCTGACCACCGAGAAGGAGGCCGTCCAGGCCGAGACCAGGGTGCTGATGCAGCAGCTCCTGGACACCTACGAGACGGGCATTGAGGTCACCCAGGTGAACCTGCAGAACGTCCGCCCGCCGGCGCAGGTGCAGGACGCCTTCGACGACGTGGTGCGTGCCAGGGAGGACAAGACGCGCATCATCAACCTGGCCGAGGCCTACCGCGAGGACGTGCTGCCCAAGGCCCGGGGCGAGGCGGCCAAGCTCATGGAAGCCGCCGAGGCCTTCAAGGCCGAGCGCGTCGCCATCGCCACCGGCGAGGCCCAGCGCTTCCTGTCCATCCTGGAGGAGTACAGGAAGGCCCCCGACGTAACGCGCCAGCGCATGTACCTGGAGGCTATGGAGGAGGTGCTGCCCAACATTACCAAGTTCATCGTGGATGCCGATAGCAGCGGCAACCTGCTGCAGTTCCTGCCCCTGGGCGGCATGCCGGCCCCCGGGCCTGCGCCGTCGCCCAGCCCTCAGCCTCAGCCCTAGGCCATGCCCATGAGACTGCTGGCAGCCATAGTAGTCCTGCTGGTGGTACTGGCGGGCATCCTTGGCCCGCAGACCTTCTTCGTTGTGGACGAGACGAGGATGGCCATCCTGACGCGCTTCGGCGAGCCTCGGCGCTCCATGTCGGAGCCGCGCCTGTACGTCAAGACCCCCTTCATTGACCGGGTGACCTACTTCGATAGGCGCCTCATGGTCTTCGACACGGCCCCTGACTCGCTGCTGACCCTGGACAAGCGGCGGCTCATCATAGATGTTTACGCCCGTGGGCGCATCGTGGACCCGCTGCTGTTCTTCAGGACGGTGCGCACCGAGCAGGGCGCCCGGGCGCGGGTCACCGACATCGTGGCCTCGGAGCTGCGGCGCGAGATTGCCCTGGACGAGCAGGCCCAGATCATCCGCACCAGCAGAGAGGCCATCATGAACAGGGTGCGGGACGCCGTGGCGCCCAGGGTGCGGGAGTTCGGCATCGAGATCGTGGACGTGCGCATCAAGCGGGCCGATTTTCCGCAGGAGGTGGCCGAGAGCATCTACGCCCGCATGGAGGCCGAGCGCGTCCGCATCGCCAACCGCGAGCGGGCCGAGGGCGCCGAGCGCGACGCCCAGATTCGGGCTGAGGTGGACCGGGAGGCCACCATCATCCGCGCCGAGGCCCAGCGCGACGCCAACATCATCCGCGGCCAGGGCGAGGCCGAGGCCATCAGCATCTTCGCCCAGGCCCTGGGCCAGTCCCCCGAGTTCTACACCTTCCAGCGCAGCCTGGAGGCATACAAAAAATTCCTGACCCAGAACACCACCGTGGTCCTGCCCGCCGATAGCGACCTGCTCCGGTTCCTGCAGTCGCCCGCCGGTGTGGGGCAAGGCCTTACCCTCTCCCAGGCCATGGCGGCGGAGACTGCCGCGCGGCAGCTACTGTCCAGCCGCATGGGCATAGACGCCCGGGCGCCGGTGCTGACCAGGATCGAGCGGGTGGACTGGAGCAACCCCAGCCTTGGCTGCCCGGAGCCGGGCAAGAGCTACCCGGACGTCATAGTGCCTGGCTATGCCCTCGTCTTCGAGTACAATGGCGGCCAGCACAAGGTCCACTCCAACCTGGATGGCTCCCAGGTGGCGGCCTGCGTCTCGTAGCGGGGCCGTCACTGGCGCTGGTATGTCCCCATGAGCTGGCCTTCGGCGATAACGTGGCCCTCCATGGCGCGCAGCAGGTCCTGCTTGGTCGCGCCTGGGCTGAGGTCAATCTCCATGTCCAGGGCGTAGAGCTTGAAGAAGTAGCGGTGCGGGCCACCCCGAGGCGGGCATGGGCCACTATAGCCCACCTTCCGGGAGTCGTTTACCCCCTGCCTGGCGCCCTGGGGAGTGGTGTCCACGGTGGGCACTCCCTCGGGCAGCTCGGCGACGCTGGGGGGAATGCTGTACATGACCCAGTGTACCCACGTGCCCCTGGGCGCGTCCGGGTCGTCGGCCACCAGGGCCAGGCTCCGGGCGTCTCTCGGCACGCCGCTCCATCTCAAGGGCGGCGAAACGTCCTGTCCATCGCACGTGTACCTGGAGGGGATGGGCGAGCCTTCGGCGAAGGCCGGGCTGGCCACTACAATAGCCGGGGCGCTGGCCGCCTGCTGGGGTGTGGGCGAAGGCTGGCTTCCTCCCTGGTCGCAGGCCAGGACAAAGGCCAACGCCACAAGGGCCAGTCCTCCTGTTTTCAGGCTATTGCATACCTGGGACACGCGTGGCCTCCGCAAGGACATGTCCGGCTCTCCCTGGTACGTCAGGGGGCCTGCGCAGCCTGTGTCAGCATGCCCTGGTGGCCCCAGGCCCTGGCTGTGTCATTGCCAGCGCACACTCAGCAGGAAGGGGCCGAGGCGAGACCCTCTTCACGGCCAGGCACACACGGTGCGGGCGGACTCCTCTGCTTCGTGGCCTACTCTGCCGGGATGCGCTCGATCCTGGCTGTGGGGAAGATGGCCATGAGCCGCGCGGGAGTGCCAGAGCGGTTGACGAAGCCATGCTTGACTCCAGGAGGCGCCAGGACGGTGTGCCCAGGGCGGACCCTGACCACCTGGTCGCCCAGGACAGCCTCCAGCTCGCCCTCCAGGACCACCATGGCCTCTTCGGTTGGGTGGTAGTGCAGGGGCACCCTGGCGCCCGGGGCCAGGTGGACGTCGCCCACGCTCAGCGACTGGGCGCCCCTGGTGCCGTCCACCAGCGCCCAGCGCTCGGTGCCCGGCGACAGCACTTCCCTGGGCACATCCCTCCTGTCCAGTATTGGCATCAGACCCTCCCTTAATACCAATTCTGTATGATGGCGCCGTATTTCGTAGGGGCAACCCTTGTGCCTGCCCAGGCCCTGGGCAACCACAAGGGTTGCCCCTACCGTATTTATGGCCTCATCATAGCGACCTGGTATTAGTCCAGTTGGGGGCATTGTAACTCAAAAACCCGACCGGCAGTAAGTCTCAGCGTGCCGGGGACAGTGTATAATCTCCCTCACACAGCTCCCACCTGCGGAGGCGATATGGCAAAGCGAGCACCGGAGACCTACGCGACCAGGGTCAAAAGGCCCTCGGACTTCGACGAGTTCTGGAGCGATGTGCTGGCGCAAGTGGCGCAAGTCCCGTTGAATGCTCAGATGGTGCCTGACCCGCTGCGCTCGTCAGAGGACATGGAAGTGTTCCAGGTGTTCTATGACAGCCTGGACCACGTGCGCATCGCGGCCTGGTACTGCGTGCCCAGGTCGGGGCGCCGTCCCCTGCCGGCCATCATGTACGTGCCAGGCTACCTGAGCGACCCGCCCATCCCCAAGGAGTGGGCCAGGCGAGGGTACGCGGCGCTGAGCGTGGCGCCCAGGGGCAAGCTGCGCAGCAACAGCCAGTTCAACCCCGGCTACCCCGGCCTGCTGACCCACAACATCGTGGACCGCAACAGCTACTCCTACCGGGGCTTCTATGTGGACGCCTGGCGCGGCGTGGACTTCCTGCTGTCGCGCCCGGAGGTGGACTCGCGGCGCATCGGCGTCACGGGCAGCAGTCAGGGCGGCGGCCTGACCATCACCACGGCGGCCATGCGCCACGAGGTCAGGGCCGCGGCCGCCGGCGCGCCCTACTTGTGCGGCTACATAGACGCCATCGAGCTGACCCACACCTACCCGTACCAGGAGATCAACGACTACCTGCGCTTCCACCCCGACAGCCGCCAGGCAGTGGAGCAGACGCTGGCCTACTTCGACGGCATCAACTTCGCGCCCAGGATACGCTGCCCCATCATCGTCAACATTGGCCTGCAGGACAACGTCTGCCCGCCCGAGACAGGCTATGCCGTCTTCAACGCCATCGGCACAAAGGACAAGAAGCTCTACACCTACGACGGCCACGGCCACGACGCCGGCTCCTACAAGCACGGCGCCATCGTGGAAAAGTTCTTCGAGGAGCACCTGAAGGGTTAGAGCCTTCAGCTATCAGCGGTCAGCTTTCAGCCCGAGGGCGGGGCGCTGACCCCTGATAGCTGAAAGCTGACAGCTAAACCAACGAGGTCAGAAATGAGCCAGTCAAGCGATAGCAGGCCCGCCGACTTCGACGCCTACTGGGAGGAGACGCTGAAGGCCCTGGCGCGGACCCCGCCAGCGCCGGAGGTGGAGCCCATACCCCTGCGGGACACCGACTTCGCCACCCTGTACGGCGTGCGCATCACCAGCAGCGGCCCCTACAGGCTCTTCGGCTACCTGAGCATCCCCAGGGGGCGAGGGCCTTTCCCGGCCATCTACTACCCGCCACGGTACGCCAGCACCCACGAGCCTATTCCCCAGGGGACGGCCAACGCCATCCGGGGCCAGTTCGTGGTCTTTTCCCTGGCTGGCCGTGGGCAGCGCAACTCGGACAGGCCCTTCGCCGCCATGTTCCCCGGCCTGCTCACCGAGGGCATTGATGACCCGAAGCGCTACGTCTTCCGGGGCATCGTCGCCGACGCCTGCCGTGGCGTGGAGTACCTGCTCAGCCGCCCGGAGGTGGACGCCAGGCGCGTCATGGCGCGGGGGAACGACGTGGGCCTCATGGCGGCGGCGCTGCGTCCCGGCCTCACCCACGTGGAGTGTACGCCGGCGCTGTTCTTCGCCACCGCCGACCTGGCGCCACGGACGCAGGCCTACCCCCTGGAGGAGGTCAACGACTACCTGCGGCTGCACCCTGACAGGAAGGACGCCGTGCGGCGCACTCTTTCCTACTTCGACCTGCGCTGGTTCGCCCCCAGGGTGAAGGCGACCACGCTCATCATGGCTGGCCCCCCAGGCAGCCTGCACAGCACCGAGACGCTAAGGCCGCTGGCGCAGGCCCTGGGCGGCAAGGTCGAGGTACACGAGTCCCAGCAGTCCAGCTACAGGGACGGTCTGTTCCTGGAGGAGTGGACGGCGAAGCAGCTTGGCCTCAAGGAGGCGATAGTGCCCGAGCACTGGCGGTAGCGGGGCAGGTACTGTACTCGCCCCCTCTGGAGCTGACTGGGGGACGCTGGCCCCCTCTCTGACTCTCCCCCACAGGGGGCGAGGACTCTCCCTTCTCCCTATGGGGGAAGGTCAGGAAGGGGGCATGATGCCCACGTGCATTACGAGTCTTGCCAATGGGAGGGACTTGGGAGACACCCTCTGAGGGCGACATTCACTAAAAGCAGCGATGGTATGCGGCTGACGCAGGGGATATCATCCTGCGCGTGGCTTGAAGCCCGGTGAAGCGTGTCCCAAAGAAACTGGCGAACGACGCACTGAGAGCCAATGGAGGTCTCTTATGACATCTGACCCCAAGCTGCAAGAGCCGACTCGCGAAGTAGGCCCGCTGGACGTGCTGGGCGCCCACGAGTCGCCCGAGACCTGGAGGATTCTGACCCACGCCGATGGCCCATCGGGCAGGCTGCCCTTCACGGCTGAGTTCCTCGTCAACGAGCCCAGCGGCAACCACTTCGGCATGAGCCAGAACGCGGGCATGGGCTGGGAGCCGGCCCAGCTACTGCGGAAGCAGTTCCTCATCCTGTCCACCGCCGGCGGCCTGCGAGAGCCTGACGGCACGCCCATTGCCCTGGGGCTGCATACGGGCCACTTCGAGCTTTCCAGCCAGGTGGAGGCGGCGGCCCACGAGCTGCGGGCGCTACACGCACTGCCCTTCGCCCTGTTCTGCTCGGACCCCTGCGACGGGCGCACCCAGGGCACCACCGGGATGCTGGACTCGCTGCCCTACAGGAACGACGCGGCCCAGGTCTTCCGGCGGCTGGCCCGCTCCCTGCCGACGGCCAGGGGCGTCATGGGCATAGCGTCCTGCGACAAGGGCCTGCCAGCCATGATGATGGCCCTGGCCGGACTCCGCAAGCAGCCTGTGGTGGTCGTGCCTGGCGGCGTGACGCTGGCCCCTCGCAGGGGCGAGGACACGGGCAAGATACAGTCCATTGGCGCCCGGTTCGCCCAGGGCGAGGTGACGCTGGAGTACGCCCAGGAAATGGGCTGTCGCACCTGCGCCTCGCCCGGCGGCGGCTGCCAGTTCCTGGGGACGGCGGGCACATCCCAGGTGGTGGCCGAGGCACTGGGGTTGGCCATCACCCACGCGGCGCTGGCACCTTCGGGCACCCCGGCGTGGCTGGACATTGCCCGCCGCTCGGCGCGGGCGCTGGTGCTGGCCGAGAGGCGCGGCATCAGGTCGGAGGACATCCTCACCGACGCCGCCTTCCGCAACGCCATGTTTGTCCACGCGGCCTGCGGCGGCTCCACCAACCTGCTCCTCCACACGCCGGCCATAGCCCACGCGGCCGGCCGTAAGCGCATGACCGTGGAGGACTGGGCCTACGTCAACAAGCATACGCCGCGCATGGTGGACGTGCTGCCCAACGGGCCGAAGGGCTACCCCACCTCTGAGCTTTACGCCGCCGGCGGCGTGCCCGAGGTCATGCTGCACCTGCGCCGCCTCGGGCTGCTGGACACCTCGGTCCTGACGGCCACCGGCCAGACGCTGGGCGAGAACCTGGACTGGTGGGAGGACTCCAGGCGTCGCCACGAGGTGCGAAAGTACCTCAAGGAAGTCAACGGCGTGGACCCCGACGACGTCATCATGTCCCCCGACCGGGCGAAGGCCAGGGGTCTGACCAGCACCGTGACCTTCCCCACCGGCAACCTGGCACCCGAAGGCTCCGTCATAAAGAGCACCGCCATAGACCCCTCGGTGGTGGGCAGCGACGGTGTGTACCGGAAGCTGGGGCCTGCCCGTGTGTTCCACTCGGAGAGGGACGCCATCCGGGCCATCAAGAGCAGGGACGACAGGGAGAGGATCAAGCCCGGCGACATCATGGTGCTGACCTGCGGCGGGCCGATGGGCACCGGCATGGAGGAGGTCTACCAGATAACGGCGGCCCTGAAGCACCTTTCCTACGGCAAGGAGGTCGCCCTCATTACCGACGCGCGGTTCTCCGGCGTCTCAACGGGAGCATGCATAGGCCATGTAGGTCCGGAGGCCCTGGCGGGCGGGCCTATCAGCAAGGTGCGCGAAGGCGACCTGGTGGAGATAGTCATTGACAGGGTCAACCTGGAAGGCTCCATCAACCTGGTGGGCGAGAAGGGCCAGTACCACGGCGCGGCCTGGGGCACTGAGGAGCTGGCCCGCCGCTCGGCCCAGGGCGACCTGAGTCCGCACCCTCAGCTCCCCGAGGACACCCGCCTCTGGGCGGCGTTGCAGAACGTCTCCGGCGGCACCTGGGGCGGCTGCGTCTTCGATGTGGACACCATCATAGAGACGCTGGAGGCCGGCAAGAGGGCGCTGGGGCGCCTCAGTCAATAATCCCCACCTCGCTGAACTGGGGGAAGCCACCCCAGCGGGCGGCCCAGGCGATGAACAGCACGAGGGATAGCAGGTAGCCGAGGCCAAAGAGGCCCACCACCGGCTGCCGCAGCAGCCTCTTCCTGCCCCAGCCAAGCCCAGCGACGGCCATCACGGCGGCGAAGGGCAGGCCAGCGGGCACTGTGCCACCTTCGATGACGATTATGAAGAAGGTGGCACCGTAGATGACCGCCGCTGCCCCCACGGCGGCAAGCTCCGCGCCGCCAGCGCGAACGCCGTTCCAGTGGCGCCAGGCCAGCAGCGCTGACAGGCCCATGATGCCGATGTGCCAGAGATAGTGGCCCAGCACCTCGTCGTAGAAGTGGGTGAGGGCCTGAGCGTCGGTGCCGGCGGCGTCCTCCAGCAGATGTCCGATGGAGTTGGCGGCCAGGTGGATGCCCTGCCCCTCCACCCAGGCCGCGGCCAGCAGCATAAAGGCCACCGTGCCGGCGGCGCCGGGCGGACTCTCGGCGTGCTTGCTCAGCAGGAGCCAGTAGAGCGGAATAAGCACCAGCGGCGTGACGATGTCCGTGGCGTCGCCTACTTCTATGAGGGAGTAAAAGGGAAGGGTTTGCCTCAGGAACGCCGGGGACAACAGCAGCACGGCGAAGGCGATGGCGAAGGCCAGCACAAGGACGGGCAGCCGGAGCATCTTCGCTACCTCCAGGCGGCGGTATGCAGGGACGGGTCTGAGACCCGTCCCTGCATTGCCCTGGGAAAGTGGTCTTGCCATTCGTGGCGTACGCTCGGCCTGAATGCGCTCCAGGGCCAGTGGGATAACATCTGTTACAGTAGCCAGGCCACCGGGCCCAGTACTGTGTCAACTTGATTTTGATGGGGCGCTTCCCCCTCACCTTGGTCCTATCCCGCCAGGGGAAAGGAAATACCTTTTATCCCTTGACGGGAGAAGGTTGGGATGAGGGTGAAGCCCTTCATCAAAACTATGTTGACGCACTACTGGTGGCGCGGCGGTAGGGTCTGGAGGCGCGGGATGGCAAGCTCGCTGGTGATGTCGTCGAACCACTGCACCACCTCCTTGTGCAGCGGTATGCCATGCGCGCGCCGCTCCTGCTCCTCCTCGTACTCGGACAGGCCAGGATAGAGTACCCGGGAGTGCCCCGGCGCCGGCTTCGTGGACTTGAGCATCTGGAGCATGCGGTCCATGTTCTCCTTGAACTGCTCCACGTCGGTGAAGGCGGCGATGTTGTAGGCGGCGAAGTAGTGCTTGGAGCCACTGTTGCGGTCCAGCATGCTGGGCAGTGCGCCCGAGAGCATGGTGGCCATGGTCTCCACCATGAGGCCGAAGCCGTAGCCCTTGTGGGAGCCGCCCTCCCTGGTGCCGCCCAGGGGTAGCTGGTAGAAGTTGCCCCGCTTGGGGAGGGGCATCTCGTCCATGATGGGCCTGCCCTCGGGGTCGGCGATCCAGCCGGGCAGCATGTTGGCGCCTACCCTTTCGGCCAGCCCCAGCTTGTTGCCGGCGATGGCCGAAGTGGCGGCGTCGAAGAGGAAGAATGGCTCCTTCCTGGCAGGAGCAGCGATGGCAATGGGGTTGGTGCCCAGGCGAGGCTCGGCGCCGAAAGTCGGCAGGACGCTGAGGCCGCCGGCGGTCATGACCATGCCCACCATGTCCTGCTTCGCAGCCAGCATGGCATGGTGGCCGATGCCACCTGAATGGCCCGCGTTGAACATGATGACCGCGCCCACGCCCACCTTTTTCGCCTTCTCCACGGCCATCTGCATGGCCCTGGGGCCAAGGATGACGGCCAGCCCGCGGTCGGCGTCCATGACGGCGGTGCCCGGCGTCTCGCGGGTGATGCGCCAGTTGGGCCGGGGGTTCAGCGAGCCCTGGGTGTACTGCCGCACGTAGGCGCGCAGCATGTTGGAGACGCCGTGGGTCTCCACACCGCGCAGGTCGGTGCTGACCAGCGTGTCGGCTCCCACAGCGGCGTCCTCGGGCGACACGCCCATCTTCTCGAAGATGGCCTTCACCGTGGCCCTGAGCGACTGCTCGGGCACCCGTACCTCGTCTTCCTTGGGCACCTTGAAGCGTTCCAGCATCGAGTCCTCCTCAGACAGACCCCACGGGTCATTTCAGTCAGTCGGGGAGCATTGTAGCACGTCCAGGCATCCAGGTAGTACCGCGCCATCGGCACCGCCATACCTGTCCCGTGCGGTGACACCGTATTTCGTAGGGCAGGCCTGGTACCTGCACAGGCCCTGGACAACCACAAGGGTTGCCCCTACTCAACAATGCAGATGCGTGTGTCCCGACTTCCCGCCATCGTTACCGTCCACCCAGCCCCGCTGTTGGGC
>DAOUAM010000005.1:0-31905 GCA_034433305.1 Dehalococcoidia bacterium
CTGTGGCACATCCCTGGGTGGGAGGGAGGGAACAGGCACCTTTGCCTTAAGGTGACAGCCCACGGATGCACGGACTGGGCGATTTGCATACCCCTGTCAGTCTTACAAGGGGCCAGAGGGGGCAAAAACCCCAGTCCAGGAGTGAAAGACTACTGAAGGCGCTTCAGGGGAAGGCTCACGCCTCTTCGCCAGCGCTGGCGGACACAGCGGCGCCGGGCTGCTGCTCTCCGGCCAGGTGGTCAGCCTCGATGGGGGGTGGCATGGCCTGGTAGCCCAGCTTGAGCTCGTAGAAGCGCTGGATGAAGATAGCCATGTCCTCCATGGCCTTGGGCCGCAGCCTGCACCGGATGGCCTTTATCCCCGCGGTCACTATGACCTCGCCTGTCAGGCCGTTGTAGTAGGTGAGCAGGAAGACCACGCCAATGAGGGCCAGGGAGAAAGCCATCAGCAGGGGCGAGAGGGGATTGTCCAGCGTTACCAGCGCCAGGGCGCCCAGCAGGACGCCACCCACCAGAAACACCAGGCCCACCCATACCCACTGGGGGTTCTTGGCCGACTGGTTGACCTCGATGCTGTCCACATCCGCCAGGGCTGTGCTGAGCACGTTGACCCTGTGCCCAGCACCCGAGTAGCGCACAAAGCGCTTGTTGGTGAGGAGCAGGGTGGCATGCCGCTGTTCCAGTTCCTCGGTGAGGCCACCCTCCAGCTCCACGGCGACCTCCACCCCCTCATCAGGCAGCAGCTTGATCCCCACCTGGTTGAGTGTCAGCGAGTTAAGTATGTAACGTCCCATAGCTCCCAACGAGCAAGCTAGCGGGGTAAACACCCCATGTCCGGGATGGCCGGCTTCCCTTTCCAAATATAAACCGGCCCACCGTTGGCTAAACCCGTCGCCACGGCGCGCCGGTGCAACGAAGGCCCGGGCCGCCCGTTCAGTCCAGGCAGGCCAGAGCAGCGGATGGCCCGGCTCCTACTGCATATTCGCACACACAAATATGTAAGTGTCTTCCTCACGTACCTGTGGGTGATAGTCCACTAACTCATCCTGGGGGAACTGGGCTAAACTGGGGCTATACAGGCCCTCTCCAGAATCGCTACTGGTCCCGGAAGAAAGCACGTGCGAGTCGAACACCTATCCAGTGTCTCAAAGGTCGCCGAGTTCCTGGGCGCGCCTGAAGATGCGGTGCTCCAGTTGCTTAGCGAAGGCAGGCTTGGCGGCGTGCTTATAGCCACTCTGGCGCGGCGGGGCGTGCCCATCACCCCTGGACTCAAGAACACCGTGGCGACGATTGTCCAGAGGATGGACCCTCGTAGCGTGGCCCTTGGGGGCGCATCGGGCCACCATCGCATGATGGTGGCCGAGAGTACCATCACCATCATGTTCACTGACATTGTGGAGTCCACGTCCCTGACGCAACGCCTGGGCGACCGACGTGCCCGGGAGCTGCTACGTCAGCACGATGCCATCGTCCGTCAGTGTACGCGCTCCAACGGTGGCGTCGAGGTCAAGTCCATGGGCGATGGCTTCATGCTCACCTTCCAGAGCGCCAGGCGGGGCGTGGGGTGCGCGGTAGCCATTCAGCAGGCCCTGGACAGCTACAACCAGCAGCACCTGGAGGCCCCCATAGCCGTGCGCATGGGCCTCTCGGTGGGCGAGCCAATACGGGAGGAGAAGGACCTCTTCGGCATGCCTGTAATCCTCGCGGCGCGTATCAGCGCCCTGGCCAGAGGCGGCCAGATACTCATCTGCCAGACGGTGCGCGCCCTGATAGCCAGCCTGGGCGAGTTCAGGCTCCAGGAGGCAGGTGAGTTCCAGCTCAAAGGTGTCGCCGGAAGCCATACGTTATATGAAGTCATCTGGAGACAATCGTGATAACAGACGATAGCGCTCGCAAGTCCAGCAGCCGCTCAAGACGGACTCAACAGGCCACCAGTGGGCAGGACAGGGCGGAGCGCAGCCTTGCCAACCTGTCAACGGTACAGGGGCCTTGGGTCATCTCCAGGGAGGCGAGGGCAGCCCTGGAGAGGTGCCAACTCTTCAAGGACATCACCAGGCAGCAGTTGATGGAAGTGGCCGCCCTGGTGGAGGAGGACTCAGTTCAGGCTGATAGCTACCTGCTGCGCGAGGGCGAGTCCGCCCGCCATATCTTCGTGGTCGTTGATGGCTGTGGCGTCGCCGATCTGGCGTTGGACCATGGCTGGCTGTCCCTTGGGCTGGTGAACCCGGGCGATGCCGCTGGCTGGTCCTCCCTCATAGACGGACAGACCTACCCCGCCTCAGTCAAGGCGCTGACGCCCATGCGGGTGGCGCGCATCGAGGCCAAGGGGCTGGAGCTGCTCATGAACCTGGAGCCGTCCCTTGGCTACGCTGTGCAGCGGCAGCTCAGCTCCATCTTCTACCGCCAGTACCAGGCGGCCCTGAAGGCCCTCAAGACGGCCTGACAGGTGCGGCCCTGGCAGCGGCCATGCCGAGGGCCTATAATATGGCCCATGCTGGACTTCGTGACCAGGGCTTCACAGGCCCGCAGGACCCTCCTGTTCGCCTCCGCCATGCACGTCTGGAACGACTTCTTCTTCGCTCTTCTTGTCCCCCTGCTGCCGTTCATCAAGGACGACCTGGGCCTGAGCTTCGCCCAGATCGGGCTTCTCAAGTCGGTGTTCAATGGTGCCTCCGCCGTGTTGCAGATACCGGCGGGCTTCGTGGCGGAGCGAGCGGGAGAGTTCTGGCTGCTGGTGGGTGGAAACCTGTGGGTCGCGGCGGGCCTGGTGGGCATGGCGGCAATGCCGGCTTACACAGGGCTGCTGGCCGTGAGCTTCCTGGGAGGGCTTGGCGGCGGTGCGCAGCACCCGCTGGCCTCCAGCATGGTATCCAGGGCCTACGACGACAAGGGCCGCTCCACGGCGGTCGGCACGGTCAATTTCGCCGGCGACCTGGGCAAGATGGCGGCGCCTGCCGTCGCGGGCCTGATGGCCGTTGCCTACGGCTGGCGTACCACGCTCTGGGTCATGGGCCTGGCGGGCATCGCCTTCATGGTGGTCTCTGCCATGGGGCGCAGAAGCGTGGACATCGGCCGGCCTCGCCCGGCGCGGCCGCACGTCACCTCCGGCGGCCCGGATGGCGCTCCGCTGAGCGGGTTTATCACATTGAGCGCCATCGGTTTCCTGGACTCCACCACCAGGGGAGCGGCGCTGGCCTTCCTGCCCTTTGTGCTGGAGGCCAAGGCCCTGGGGCCTGGCCAGATAAGCGGCCTGCTGGTGCTGCTCTTCGCGGGCGGCGCCGCCGGGAAGTTCGTCTGCGGCTGGCTGGGCGACCGCTTCGGCACCGTCAGCCTGGTGTGGCTGACCAAGGGGCTGACGGCGGCGCTGCTGGTGCTATCCCTTGTGGCCCCCGTGTGGGCCACCGCGCCTCTCATGGTGGCGCTGGGCCTGGGCCTGAACGGGACATCATCGGTGCTGTATGCCACCGTGGCCGACTTCGTGCCGGCGCGTCGGCGGGCGCGACTGTACGGCTTCTACTACACTACCAACGAGGGCGGCACGGTGCTGGCCCCCTTCGCCTACGGCCTGACCGCCGATCTGCTCAGCCTGGATGCCGCCATGGTGGCCATGGGGCTGGTGACCGCCGCAATCCTGCCCTCCAGCCTGCTGCTGAAAAGGTTTGTGGGCGCCAGGCCGGCGGCACCCCCTTCTGGTGCCACCTCTGTCTGAAGGTGGCGGTCAAGCCCTTTCTCCCTGGCGGGCTGACAGGGGTGTGCAGACCGCTCAGGCCACGCCCTGTACCAGGCCTGCATGACCAGGCCATGTTCCCGAAGGCACAGATTGTCTTTCCCACCCGCCCACCCAGCCCCGCCACCTGGTGAGGGCAAGGAGGGCCGGCGTCGGAAAGGCGGCGCCGGCCGGCGGGCCTACCCGGGGGCGCTGGCGGCGGCCGGCCTGCCCTTGATTAGCTCCAGGAACTCCTCTTCGCCGATGACCTTCACGCCCAGCGCTTGAGCATCGGCCAGCTTGGAGCCGGGGTCCTCGCCCGCCAGCAGGTAGTCGGTCTTGCGGCTGACGCTGCTGCTCACCGTGCCGCCATGCTCCTTGATGGTATCCTCTATCTGGGTGCGGCTGAAGCTGCGCAGCCTGCCGGTTACTACGAACTTCAGCCCGGCCAGCGGCTGTTCAGTTCTTGCGGCCCGACTGCCATTGGTCAGGTTAACGCCCGCGTCCTCCAGCTTCTGGATAACGTGCTGGTTGGACTTGTTCTGGAAGTAGGCGTAGACGCTGGAGGCGATCTCGGGGCCGATGGACGGGACGGCGTCAATCTCCTCCTCTTTGGCTTCCATCAGCGCTTTCATGGTCCAGAAGCGGCGGGCCAGTATCTCGGCCACCTCCGAGCCGACGTGGCGTATGCCCAGGGCGACCAGCACCCGGGACAGGGGCCGGGCCTTGCTCTTTTCGATGGCCGCCAGCAGCTTCACTGTGCGCTTCTCTCCGAAGCGCTGTCGGCGCGGGCCCTCCGCCAGGCCCTGGGCCTGTGGCGTGGCGGCGCTGTTGTCGCTTTCGATTTCCAGACTGAGCAGGTCTTCCTTCTTCAGGTAGTATATGTCGGCCACATCCTTGACGAGGCCGGACTCCACCAGCACGCGGGACAGCTTCTCCCCCAGGCCCTCGATGTCCATGGCCCCCTTGCTGGCGAAGTGCTCCAGCAGGCGCACAAGCTGGGCGGGACAGGCCGCGTTGACACAGTAGCGCATGGCCTCGCCCTCGGTGCGGACAACGGGCTGGCCGCAGCTAGGGCACTCCCTGGGCATCTCGAAGACGCGCTCATTCCCCGTGCGGCGCTCGGGCAGCGAGCGCACCACCTGAGGAATGACCTCGCCGGCCCGCTCCACCACCACCCAGTCGCCGATGCGCAGGTCCTTCTCCCGGATGTAGTCCTCGTTGTGCAGTGTAGCCTGCTTCACTATGGCGCCGTTGATGTTCACGGGCGACAGGATGGCATAGGGATTGAGTGAGCCAGTCCTGCCCACGTTGATGCCAATGTTCAGGAGTTGCGTCACCTCGCGCACCGCCGCGAACTTGTAGGCGATGGCCCACCGGGGTTCGCGGCCCACGATGCCCAGGTGGTCCTGGTAGCTCAACAGGTTCACCTTCACCACCACACCGTCGCAGCTATAGTCCAGCTCTTCGATCCGGGTGGCCCAGTGGCGGTAGTACTCCAGGACTTCCTGAGGGGTCCTGGCCAGCTTATTGTGGGGATTGACCTTGAAGCCCAACTTCCTGAGGTATTCCAGGGAGTCCCACTGGTTGTTGGGGACCAGGTCTGCGCCTGGCCCCTCGGCATAGGCGATGTTGTATGCGAAGAAGTCCAGTGGACGCTCGGCGGTCACGCGCGGGTCAAGCTGGCGCAGCGAGCCGGCGGCGGCGTTGCGAGGGTTGGCTAGCAGGGACAGCCCACGGGCCTCGCGCTCCCGGTTGAGCCGCAGGAAGACGGACTTGGGCAGATAGACCTCGCCCCGGACTTCCATGCGCTGGGGCGCTTGGGCCCGCAGCCTGAGGGGAATACTCTTGATGGTGCGCAGGTTGGCCGTGACGTCCTCGCCCACGATACCGTTGCCCCGGGTCGCGCCACGGACGAACACACCGTCCTCGTAGGTCAGCGCCACCGCCAGGCCATCGTACTTGAGCTCGCACACCATGTCGAAGTCGGAGCGCTCGAGCAGGCTGGCCGCGCGGCGGTACCAGGCCATGAAGTCCTCGTCGTTAAAGGCGTTGGCCAGGCTCAGCATGGGCCTGGGGTGCTGCACCTGGGCAAACTCCCTGGCTGGCTCACCGCCGACGCGCTGGGTAGGCGAGTCGGGCGTCACCAGTTCCGGGTACTGCGCCTCAAGCTGACGCAGCTCTCGCATGAGGGCGTCATACTGGGCGTCGCTTATCTCCGGCTGGTCGAGGACGAAGTAGAGGTAGTTGTGCCGGTTGATCTCGTTCCTGAGCCACCTGGCCCGCTCTGCAACGTCTCCTGGGACCATAGTCTCACCCTGCACTTGCTATAAGTCCATGGTAAACTCTCATGGACGGGCGCTCAAGGGCAGCGCGGGCCGCCTTTGCGGGCCTTGCCGTGGCCTCTGGCTGCCTCTGGACTTCGTTCGACACTGGGGCTATACTCAACACGTATCTGGAGCAGAGTGGAGCACCATGGCAGACATCAGACCATTCCAGGGGATCCGGTACAACCCTGCTGTCGTCGGCGACCTGAGCAAAGTGGTCTGCCCCCCTTATGACATCATCTCTCCAGCCCAGGCGAAGCAGCTTGGTGAACGTAGTCCTTACAACGCCGTCCGGCTGGAGCTGCCCCAGTCAGAGCCTGAGGACGATAGCGTCACAGCCCGCTACTCCAGGGCAGAGGAGCTGTACCGCAAATGGCTTGACGACGGTGTGCTGCTGGCCGAGCGCAGGCCGGCCATGTACCTGCTGGAGGAGGAGTTCTCCCACGAGGGCGTCACCAGGCGACGCCGGGGGCTTATGGCCGCGGTGCGCCTGGAAGAGTACGAAAAGGGGATCATCCTGCCCCACGAGTACACGACCCCTGGCCCCAAGGCCGACAGGCTGGCGCTGATGAAGGCCTGCAAGACCAACTTCAGCCCCATTATGTCCCTCTACCGCGACCAGGACGGCGCCATAGCCCGGTTGCTCACCGAGGCCCGCCGGGGCCAGCCGGATATCAGCCTGCGCCCCAACGGCCAGGCGGGCTATGACATGTGGGTAATAACCGACTCCACCATGCTGCTGCGCATCAGCAGTGCCCTGGCCGACCTGCGGGTATTCGTGGCCGACGGGCACCACCGCTACGAGACAGCCCTTCAGTACCTCAACAAGCTGGAGGCGTCGGAAGGGCCTCTGCCGCCGGATGCGGCGGCGCGCTTCATGCTGATGACCCTCGTCTCCATGGACGACCCTGGCCTGCTGGTGCTGCCCTACCACCGGCTCGTCGGGGGGCTGACCAACGACCAGTTGGCCTCCCTTAAACGGCGGCTAGACCTCATATTCGAGATAGAGCCTTTAGACACACCCAGAGGCTCTCCCCAGATTATAGCCCGGGCCATAGAGGAGTACCTGGCCGAACAGCCCAGGGAGGAGGTTGTCATAGTGGTCTATGGCATGGAGCGCGGCAAGGCCCATCGCCTGACCCTGCGGGAGACCTACCGCCCCGCGCCCGATGGCCCGCCCCTGGAAAAGTGCGATATGTGGATACTCCACCACCTTGCCATACATCCGGCCCTGGGCCAGGGCGTGGAAGAGGACGCGGTGACCTTCGTCCACGACGCGCCGGACGCCATAACCAGCGTGCGAGAGGGCGCGAACCAGATGGCCTTTCTGCTGCGCCCACTGTCCATGGACCTGTTCGAGGCCGTGGTAAGCAGCGGTGAGCGGCTGCCTCCCAAGTCCACCTACTTCTACCCCAAGCTACCCACGGGACTGGTCATCAACAGCCTGGAAGGCGAGCTTCAGCCCGTCGCCATAGCCTGAAAGGTGCATCCCGTGGCGAAGCCGGCGTAGCCCTGGCGCTAGGCTATACGTCCAGGTTCTTCACTTCCAGGGCGTGGGCCTGGATGAAGTTGCGGCGCGGCTCCACCACGTCGCCCATGAGGAGCGAGAAGATGGTCTCGGCCTCGGCGGCGTCCTTGATGGAGACCTGCAGCAGTGTGCGCGTCTCCGGGTTCATGGTGGTCTCCCAGAGTTGCTCGGCGTTCATCTCGCCCAGGCCCTTGTAGCGCTGGATGTTGATGTTGCGCTTGCCATCGAGCTGGTGCAGGAGGCTCTCGCGCTGGGCCTCGCTGTAGACGTAGTGCTGCTCCTTGCCCACGGCTATCTTGTACAGCGGCGGCTGGGCGATGTACAGATGGCCGTTGGTGATGAGCGGCTGCATGTGCCGGAAGAAGAAGGTCAGGAGCAGCGTGCGTATGTGGGAGCCGTCCACATCGGCATCGGTCATAATGATGATGCGGTGGTAGCGCAGCCTGGCCAGGTTGAAGTCGTCGTCCAGGCCAGCGCCGATGGCCGTGATCATGGCCCTGATTTCCTCGTGGCCCAGCATCTTGTCGGCGCGGGCCTTCTCAACGTTAAGTATCTTGCCTCGCAGCGGCAGTATGGCCTGTGTCCTGCGGTCCCGGCCCATCTTGGCCGTACCGCCAGCCGAGTCGCCCTCCACCAGGTATAGCTCGCACAGCTCCGGGTTCTTCTCGGAGCAGTCGGCCAGCTTGCCTGGCAGCCCGCCGCCGTCCATGGCGTTCTTGCGTATGACCAGGTCGCGGGCCTTGCGGGCGGCCTCCCGCGCCCGCTGGGCGGTGACGCACTTCTCGATGATGTGGCGGGCGTCCTGTGGGTGGTCCTCCAGAAAGACCATGAGGCCCTCGGCGACGACGCTCTCCACCTGGTTGCGTACCTCGGGGTTGCCCAGCTTGGTCTTGGTCTGGCCCTCGAACTGAGGGTTCCGGAGCTTGACGCTGACCACGGCGGTCAGGCCCTCCCGCGTGTCCTCGCCGGCGAGGTTAGGCTCGTTGTCCTTGAGGAGCTTCTGCTTGCGCCCGTAGTCGTTGAGCACCCGGGTGAGCGCGGCGCGGAAGCCGGTCAGGTGAGAGCCGCCGTCCACCGTGTTGATGCAGTTGGCGAAGGAGTAAACGAACTCGGTGTAGCTGTCGTTGTACTGGAGCGCCGCCTCGACTATAGTGCCATTGACCTGCTTCTCGATGTAGATGGGGTCCCGGTGCAGCACCACCCTGTTGCTGTTCAGGTTGCGCACGAAGCTGGCAATACCGCCCTCGAAGTAGTAGGTGCGCTCGTTGTCGGGGAAAAGGTTTGTGTGCCAGTCGCTGCGAAAGCGGATCTCCAGGCCCTTGTTGAGATAGGCCATCTCCTTGAAGCGCTGGCACAGGACGTCGAATTCGAAATTAATGTCTTCGAATATCAGACGGTCGGGCAGGAAGTAGATGACGGTGCCGCGTCTGTGGCCCTCTTGCGGGGGCAACCTGTCCTTCTTCAGGTCCGTCTGGCGCTTGCCACGGACAAACTCCTGGCTGTACCTGTAGCCATCGCGGTACACCTCGACGCGCAGCTTCTCGGACAGGGCGTTGACCACGGAGGCGCCGACGCCGTGCAGGCCGCCGGAGACGGTGTAGGCCTTGCTGCCGAACTTGCCGCCCGCGTGCAGGGTGCACAGTACAGTTTCCACGGCCGGCAGGCCCGTCGTCGGGTGGATGTCCACGGGAATGCCGCGGCCGTTGTCCTCAATGCGGACGGTGCCGTCCTCGGCGATGTGGATGTCAATGCGAGAGCAGAAGCCAGCCATGAACTCGTCCACACTGTTGTCCACGATCTCGTAGACCAGGTGGTGCAGACCGCGCTGGTCGGTGCTGCCGATGTACATGCCAGGCCGCCGCCTCACGGCCTCCATGCCCTCCAGGACCTGGATGTCGCTGGCCGTGTATTCGGTGGCCTCGAGTTCCTTGTGGTCTAGTGCCATAATCTGCTCCTGTGATAGTCCTAGAAGAAAACGGGCGGGCTTGCGTTCACCCCATTGTGGTGCCAGAGGCTGCTGCCCGCGTTACAGGGCGTCGCGGACCGCCAGGCGTAGCCTGGAAAGGCTTTGCCATCTCAAGTGAAGGTCTTGGCTGCGGAGTTGCTTGACTGGCCCCAATCCCTGAGCACCCTGTGTTGCTCTATGCCCTGCTAGACAAAGAGGGCCTGGCTTCTAGTGGAAGCCATTTCGGGGAGATTTTTCAAGGCAATTCTGCCTATATATTGTACCACTTTCTAACAAACGTTCGCAATCCTGGCCGCCGCCAGGCAAAGCTGGCTTTCCCTGCCCGCCCAGCCCACCGTGTGGCGCGGCTGGTGTGAAGCCCACGCCATGCCTCAGCGGGCCGGGAGGCAGGCTGCCCCTGTCAGCCACGCTGGCGCCAGAATGGCCGGCAGGTGCCGGTAGTCTAGCTTGCCTTTTTCCAATACTTTGTTTAATCTTTGGGCTGGCCCGCCGGCCGGAAAGGACGGTGGCGTTGCCCTTCTTCAAGTTCCAGGCCTGAGGATGAATATGCGTGCCAGCCAGCCACTACCTGGCGCCCTGGACAGGGCCCTCCAGGAGTTCCTGAACACCCGGATGCCCCCTTCCTCCAGCCGAGTCCCGCCCATTTACCGCGAGACAACCACTTGCCACGCCTACCTGTGCAGCTACGCCTACGCCTGCACCGAAAAGACTGCCCGGCCAGCCCAGGTGCTCATGCGGCGCTGCATGCGGTATATGCCCGAGGCCATCCGGGCCAGGCCTGCCCTCTCTGACTTCGCCCTGGACCTGCTGGCGCGGCGCCGGGAGAGCGGGGAGCTGCTGGCGCCAGCCACGACCGCCATCCTCGACGAGTTCCGGCCCAACGGCCCCCTGCGCAAGCAGGCATGAGACTGGTGGGAGGCAGGCATGCCCAGCGCGCTGTTTGATCTGACAGGCAAGGCCGCCATCGTGACCGGTGGCAACGGAGGCATTGGCCTTGGAATCGCTAAAGGACTGGCCCAGGCAGGGGCCAGCATAGTGGTGGCGGCACGCAACCAGGAAAAGACGGCCCAGGCCCTGAAGCAGCTCCAGGCACTGGGCGCGAAGGCCATGGGCGTCCCTACCGATGTGAAGGACGAGAAGTCGGTGGCAGACATGGTGAAGGCGGCCCTGGATACCTTTGGCCAGGTGAACATCCTGGTCAACAACGCTGGCATAAGCATCCGCAAGCCACCCCAGGACTATACCCTGGAGGAGTGGGAGCAGGTGCTGGCGGTGAACCTGACCGGTACGTTCCTGTGCTGCCGGGCGGCCTACCCGCACATGGCCAGGGCTGGCGGTGGCAAGATCATCAACATAGGCTCCATGACATCTATCTTCGGCAGCGACTGGGTGGCGCCCTACTCGGCCAGCAAAGGCGGTGTCGTACAGCTTACCAGGAGCCTGGCCGTGGCCTGGGCAAAGGACAATATCCAGGTCAACGCCATTCTGCCGGGCTGGGTCCACACAGACCTCACCTCCACCATCAAGACGCGGTACCCGCAGCGGTACGAGTTCATCAGGTCGCGCATCCCGCACGGGCGCTGGGGCGAGCCGGACGAGCTGGCGGGCACCGCCGTATTCCTGGCCAGCAGGGCCTCGGACTACGTCACCGGCACGGCCATACCGGTGGATGGAGGCTACACGTCCTTCTAGTGGGCGTGACCTCACCCCCAGTCTTTAAGGGCAAAGCGTCGGCCAATCTGTGGCCCCTCTCCAGCCTGTCTTGAGCTTGCCGAAGGGTGGAAAGGGGGAATGGGGTTGAAAGTCCCGCCTAGCTGCGGAAGCGCTGGAGCTGCTTCACGTGCTCCTGGAGGGTGCCGTCGCGGATCTCGCGCACCTCGTCGGCCATGGCCAGGAGGGTGGAGTCGTGGGTCGCGGCCACGACGCTTATACCCTGCTTGCGCACCATCTCCTTGAAGAGGCCGAAGATGGCCCGGGCGTTCACCGAGTCCAGTTCTCCGGTAGGCTCGTCAGCCAGGAGCAGCGGGGGGCGGTTGACAATGGCGCGGGCAATGGCGACGCGCTGCTGCTCGCCGCCCGAAAGCTCGTAGGGGCGGTGCCTGGCCCGCCGGGCCAGCCCCACCATCTCCAGCGCCTCGCGGGCGCGCTCCTCTCGCTCCCTGGCCCTGACCCCAGCTATGCGCAGGGGTAGCTCCACGTTCTCCAGGGCGGAGAGCAGCGGCAGCAGCCCGAAGGACTGAAAGACGAAGCCCATCTTGTGGCGCCGGATGTCCGTCAGTTCCTTCTCGCTCATGCCCGACAGGTCGCGCTCCTGGAAGAGCACCCTGCCAGAGGTAGGCCTGTCCAGCCCGGCCATCAGGTTAAGGAGCGTGGTCTTGCCCGAGCCAGACCTGCCCACCACCGCAATAAACTGGCCCGGCAACACCGTCATGTTGATGTTGCGCAGGGCGTGGACTTCCTCGCCGCCCAGCTTGTAGGTCCGACACAAGTCCTCGGTAACGATCAGTCGCTGGATCCTGCTCAATTCTGGCGCTCCTCCGGGACAAGGGATACTCTGCCATCCTCCAGGAACACCCTGGCGCGCTCCCGGATCTTGAGCTTGTCCAGGAACTCCCTGGGTATCTGCACGCGGCCACTGCCGTCCACCAGGATGAACTCCTCCAGGGGCTGCTCGGTGTTGGCCTGCCCGCTGATGCGCTGGAAGGTAACACGCCTGCGTATCTCTACGGAGGTCTTGCCATCGCGGATCAGGACGACGCGGCCCACCTTGTAGGCGATATCCGGGTCGTGGCTCACAATGAGGATGGTGGTGTGCAGCTCAGTGTTGATGGTGCCGAACAGGTCCAGTATCTCGCCGGCGTTAAAGTCGTCCAGCTCTCCGGTAGGCTCGTCGGCCAGGAGCAGGGGAGGCTTGTTGGCCAGGGCCACGGCAATGGAGACGCGCTGCTGCTCGCCGCCGGACAGCTTCTCAGGCGTGTGGTGCATCCGATGGCCCAGGCCCACCAGCTCCAGTAGCTCCTGGGCCCTCCTCCTCCGCTCCCCGAAGGAGAGGTTGCTGAGCATCATGGGCAGGGCCACGTTCTCCAGGGCCGACAGGTACGGGAACAGGTTCCGGCTGGTCTGCTGCCAGATAAACCCGACCTCGTTGAGGCGGTAGCGCTCGATCTCCTTGGGGGTCATGCGCAGCAGGTCGTTGCCGCCCACCCTGACCCTCCCGGCGGAGGGGGTGTCGAAGCCCGCCAGGATGTTGAGCAGCGTGCTCTTGCCGCTGCCGCTCGCCCCGACGATGGCGACCACCTCGCCCTGGTCCACCACCAGGTCGAGGCCCCGCAGGGCCACCACTTCAAGGTCGGCGATCTTGTATATCTTGAACAGGTCCTCACATACGATGTATGGCTCTCTGCCACTCATGGAAATCTCCTGTGGGAGTGGTTGGCTGCTGGCCTGGACGGGCCCTTACATTTCCCCCAGCCTCAGCACCCGCTGTAAAGATATGCGACGTATGAACCAGATGACGCCCAGTATTATGACCGCGAACACCAGCGACATGACTGCGTAGGTGATGACCAGGGTGTTCCAGTTGACCTCCAGGATGAAAGGTGGCAGCACCTCGCTACCGCGGTCGTCGTGGCCCAGGAAGGGCATGATGATGGCCCCCAGCCTTCCGCCCATCCAGGTGCCCAGGGCAAGGCCGGCGGCTATGACCAGCGCCTGCTCCAGCCAGACCAGCATGGTCAACTGCCTCATGGAAAAGCCGATGGTCCGCATGAGGGCGAACTGCACCTCCCTGTCACGGAAGGACACGTAGGCGTGGACCAGGAACCCGAGGCCACTCAGCAGCAGCACCGCCGAGAAGGCCATGAACAGCAGTGCCCTCCAGCCCGCCTCCACCAGGGGGTCTACCTGGGAGTCCGCCATCTCCTCCACGCGGTCGTGGACTATCCTGCTGGTGAAGGGGACGCTGTCCCTGAGCCTGTCCACCAGTTGCTGGCGGTCGGCGCCATTGACGCCAGTGGCTATCCAGACCTCGTTGGGGCGCAGCTCGCTGGAGGTGGCATCCAGGTTGGTGTACCTGACCAGCGACGTCACGTCCGATATGAGGAAGCGCTCGTTGATGGTGTCCAGCGTGGGGAAGAGGTTGATGGTGTCCACCAGCTTGACAGGCACGCGGTGGCCCGACACGGATACCTCAAGCTCCTCTCCGATGCTATGGCCCGTGTCCTGGAGGAACGACTTGCTGGCCAGCACCGGTATGGGCCGGGTGGGCGGGCCATGGAAAATGCCACGGCTGGTCAGCGGGCTGCCCTCGGACCAGATGAAGGTGACGTGGCCCGGGCCGCCGTTGGATGTGCTGGTGGAGCCATCCAGGTTGTCGGAGATGGCCTCCGGGGTGACCTTGAGCAGGTTCCAGTTGGTGGAATCGTCGAAAGGCTCGATGACCTGGGTCTCGCCCGTAGCCCTCTTGACGTGGACCTGGTCCAGGGAGATGGCCCCGGCGCGTAGCCTGCCGCGGCCGTTGACTTCGTGCACGGAGAGCGACACCAGCGTCAGCGGCCTGACCGGCTGCAGGGGCGACCGCTGGCCGAAGCCGCCGCGCGCCAGGTTGGCCTCCAGCACCTGCCAGTCCGGGGAGTCCAGCGTGCCCAGGAAGTAGGTGAAGTAACGGTCGTTGCTGTCCTTGATCCGCGCCGTGACCATCACGGAGGGATGGGGCCTGTCCGGCCTGGCCCTGACGCCAATGGCGGTGGCGTCGTCGGGCAGCGCCAGGCCCTGGGGCGGCGTGGCGTGATTTATCGAGTCCAGCAGCTCCCGCACTGGCTTGTCGGTGAAGTCGCCCCGGAACCAGGCAACCTTATCGAAGGTCTCGCGGTCCACCGCCAGCATGGTATAGTCCTCGCCCAGCAGCCTGGAGAGGTCGTGGCCGATGCTGCGCAGCGCAGGGCTTGCCGTGTCAACGCCCGGCAGGTCTTTGTAGCTTTCCACCAGGGGCCTGGTCGGCCCACGGGAGTTGAGGGCCATGCCCTCGACCCTTATATCGCTGCCGGTGGCGTAGAGCACCCGCTCCCGGAAGCTGCGCTCCAGCGTGCCGCCGAAGCTGGCGGCGAAGATGCCCAGGCCGGCGGTCAGAATCAGGAGCAGGGAGAGCCGGGCGTAGTGCGTCGGGTTCCTGGCCATCTGCCACACGCCCATCACCAGCCCCGCAGGCAGCCAGCGGGAGAAGACGCGGCTGGCGATGTCCATCACCAGCGGGAACAGCCGCAGTAGCACCATGGCGGCCGCCACCAGCATCAGCGCGGGCACGGCCAGGAGCAACTGGTTCACTGCCACGTCGCCGAACACCTGGGTCGCCACCACCGAGCCTTGCTCCACAAGCTGGCGGAACAGCAGGATGCTTATCACCAGCAGCAGCACGTCCAGGTAGTAGCGCTGGAAGGCGGGCTGGCGCGGCGGACGCGCTGATTGCTGCCGGTGCCTGGTGGCACCGATATGGGAAGCATGGACGGCGGGGACCATGAGGGCGCCAAAGCTCAGCAGGCCGCCCACGGCGCTCATCATATAGGCACCGCTGGATATAGTGGCGTCCAGCCGGGCGCTGCCGCTCAGGTCGGCGAAGGCGGGCGTGTAGCCCAGTATGCCGATAGCCGCTGAGGCCAGCAGCGGGCCGGCCGCGGTGGCCAGGGCCGCGATGGTGACGCCCTCCAGCACAAATACCGCCAGCACCTGGGCCGAGGTGGCGCCCCGGCTGCGCAGCAGCGCGATCTCCCCACGCTGCTGCTCCACCAGGAGCGAGGATAGGGTGACCACGTAGTAGAGGATGACCGCCGTTATAAGGACCATGACCACGAACATGGGCACCTTGGTGAAGAAGAGCCTCTGGTCGTACTCGGCCAGCACGCGGTCAAGCTCCGTGATCTGGCGGAAGCTAAAAAGGGTGCTGCCCAGACGCGACCTCATGGCCTCGATGTCGGCACGCGCCCGGGTGGTGTTGCCGGCGTTTATCCTGTCCGTGTCCACCGCCAGCAGCCAGGCGTAGGTGCTGGTCATGTTGCGGAAGGAGGCGCCCACCACGTTGAAGAAGGTGTTCTCCGAGATGTAAAAGGGGATGGTGCGGAAGCTCTCGCCGGTGGAGGACTTGAGCAGGCCATCGTCCAGGTACCAGAACTCCTCGTGGGGGTCGTTGCGCTGGAACAGGCCGCTGATGACCACCACGGCGTGGGGCGTTACGTCGGTCCAGTAGGGCACCACCGAGAGCCTGTCGCCCACGCCGACACCAAAGATGCTGGCGGCCTCAGCCGGCGCTATGGCCTCCAGCACCAGTGGCTGGCCTGGCTCGTTCAGGGCCTGCTCAGCGGGCCAGCGCCCGCCGGGGAGCAGGGTGATATGCTGCTGGAGACGTGGCACCACAGCGAAATAGGAGCGAGCGTTGTCGTTGCCGGCCTGGGCTTCGTTGCCTGGAGTAGTCAGGAAAAAGGTGGAGCTTTTGTGTGCCTGGATTCGGTCGCGCAGGAACCAGCCCACGCGAGCGTTGACCTCGTCGTTGGTGACGCGGGCCACCTTCTCGTACTCCGGGACAGTCGTGGGACCCCTGTCGGACTTCACCAGCATGTCCAGGTCGGTGGTGGTGTGCTTGCTGAAGGCGTTGCGCAGCGCCAGTTCCCTCAGGGCATCGAAGTATATGACCGTGCCGGACATGATAACCGACGCCAGCAGCACGCCAAAGATGACCGAGGAGAGGAGCCTCCAGTGGGCCAGGCCACGCTTGAACACCAGTTGCCATGCATATGCCAGCCGAGTTACGACGTTTACCACGGCTCCCACTCCTCAGACTGCCTCCACTCTGGATACGGTGTGCAGGTCAAGGTGCAGTATGCTGCGGTTCAGCGCATAGATGGCGCCGGCAAACACGGCTAGCAGCGCCGTGTACACCAGCACCAGCAGGTTCCAGTCCGTGACCAGGATGAAGGGCGGCACCACAGGGTCACCGGTCTCCGTGACCGCCACCGAGGATACCAGCAGGGTGCTCATCTGGAAGCCGGCCCAGGTGCCCAGGCCCAGCCCTATGGCGACTATGACCAGGTTCTCCAGGCCCAGCAGGCCCATCATCTGGTGCCGCGATATGCCCAGCGAGCGCAGGAAGCCCATCTCCACGCGGCTGCGGTCGGCGAAGGACAGGAGGTAGGTTATGTAGCCCAGTCCGGCCACGAAGAGGATTATGCCCAGGGACAGCAGCATCATGGCCTTCCAGCCGGCCGTGATGAGGGGGTCCAGCCGGATGGCCTCCAGTTGTAGCTCCCGGTCATGCACCAGGTCTGGCGCGCCCGCCAGGAAGTACACCACCTCGCGCACCGCGTCATCGGCCCCGGGCGCTTCCGTGAGGAAAAGCTCGTTAGGGACGAGGGTGGAGGTGGGCGCCAGGATATTCAGGTGGCGCAGCAGGTTGTCCAGGTCCGCCACCACGAACCCGTTGCCAGATGGGTCCAGGGTCGGGAAGTAGTCCACCTCGTCCCGAATAGAGACGGGGATCAGACGCCCCAGGATATTCACGATCATCTCGTCGCCGGGCCTGGCACCCGTGGCCTTCAGAAAAGAAGAGCTGGTCACCAGGGGCACCGGGCCGCCCGTGGGGCTTTGATAGAAGCCGCGTATGCCCCTGTCGGTGTCCTTTCCGAAGCTGAACAGCCCCGAGCGCCTGCCGGAGTAGACGTCCTGGGCCACGGGCACCACACTGTCCGAGGACAGCAGCGACGTGGCCAGCGGCGTCCACCTGTTCTGGCCCTCGAAGTCCTCAAGCACCCGCACCTCGCCATCCTGGCTCAGGGTATGTATGTTGTCCAGCAGGATGGTGCCCGGAGTGCCGGCAGGCCCAAAGACTGGCTCGAATATCTGGACAGACACCAGGTGCAGGGGCTTCTGCAGGTGCTGGGGGACCTCGGTGCTCATCAGGTGCCACTCGGGCGCTCCCACCCTGCCCAGCGTCACCGTGCTGATGACGCCGCGCCGGTCTCGTATGACCATCCACAGGAACATATTGGGGTATACATCCTGGGGCTTGACCCAGACCGCCAGCCTCACCGCGTCATCGGGTATGACCACAGGCTCGGCGTAGACGTTGGACTGCAGCACTCGCATGATGCTGTCCAGGGGGCGCTCGGAGAAGTCCGGCCTGTACCACGACAGGTAGTGGAAGTCCTGGGACTCCACGGCCAGCACCTGGAAGTGGCCGCCGGAATAGGTAGAGCCGATGCTGCCGCTGCCACGCAGGGCCAGGGACACCGCCGTGACGCCGGGTATGGTCAGGTAGCGCTCTTTGAGCGCCTCGCGTCCGCGGGCGATGTGGCCCGGTATGCCGCTCACCCGGATGTCGGCGCCCACGTCGTACAGGATGCGCTCCCGGTAGCTGCGGTCCAGCGTCCCACCCACAGTGGTGGACAGGATGCCCAGGCCGGCGACCAGCACCAGGAGCAGCACCAGCCAGCTATACTGCAAGGGATTGCGCGCCATGCGCCACAGGGACATGGACATCCACACCGGCATGGCGCTGACCATTGCCTTGAAGGCCAGGAATGCCACCTGGGCCGGCACAATGAACATGAGCACCAGGGTGGACACCAGCAGCCTGCGGTCCGAGGAAAGCGGCTCGGCCAGCACGAACAGCGCCACCAGCCCGCCCTGGAGCGCGAACCCGGCCAGCTTGAAACGCAACCGGCGGGCGCGCTCCGTCGCCACATAGGCGACGGCCAGGGCCAGAAGCAGTGCCACTGGCCAGGCCCAGCCCAGCATGCGGTCGGCCAGCACCTCCCTGAAGATGATAGCCCAGCCCAGGAAAATGACGACCGCGCCAGTCAGCAGGTGCAGCAGCGCCGCCGACTCGCCACTGATGAAGCGGACAAACAGCGGGAAGAAGCGCATGAACAGCAGCGCCACAGCCGTCAGGAACAGCACCGGCGCCAGAAGCAGCGCCTCGTTAATGGAGATGTCCCGGAATAGCCCGCCTGACACCAGGTGGCCCCGGGCGTAAAGCTCCCAGAATACCAGGCCTCCCAGTGTCAGCAGCCCCACGTCCAGGTAGTAGCGCTGAAAGATGGGAATGGACGGCGGCCTCGAAGAGCGCAGCTTGTGAATCACCAGCCCGGTCCTGGAGCCCAGCAGCGCTGGCACCACGAAGATGACGAGACACAACAGCCCGGCGCCCGTGGCTACCAGGAAGGGCATAAGCCTGAGCTCCACCGGCAGCAGGCCGCCACCGGACATCTCCCGGAAGTATGGTAGAAGGCCCGCCGACGACACGACGCCCATGGCGATGAAGGGCGCCAGCACCACCGCCGTGACGGTCAGCACCAGGCCCTCCAGGGCGTAGAGCCTCAATAGCTGCCAGTCATTCACCCCCCGGCTACGCAGCAGCGCAATGTCCGCCTCGCGGCTCTGCACCAGGTAAGAGACCATCATGGCCAGAAAGTACAGCACCGTTATGACCATGACGCTCAGCAGCAGCAGCAGGGGTACGCTGGTGAAGAAGCTGCGCTGCTGGAAGTCCGAGAGCAGCTTCTTTATGCCCGTGAACACCGCCGAGCCGCTCATACGCCCCGCCAACTCATGCTCGAAGGCCGAGATGCGGCTGCTGGTCTCATCGGGTGACCAGCGCTTGAGGCCCTCCTTGTCTATGTACGTAAACCATGTGGAGCTTACCAGCGTGCCCGGGTACGCCTTGCCCACGCCCTCTATCATCGCCTCCCTGGTGATGAAAAGCGCCAGGGGCGGCTCTTCAGGGTCTACCTCCACGCCCACGTCGGGTGCCTCGTCCAGCGGCTCAGGCTCGATGAATATGTTGGCGTTGTGCTGCCAGTACTCCTCTGTCGGGTCCGTTGGCTCCAGGATGCCCACGACCCTGGCCGTTAAGCGAGTGGGGTCGCCCAGGGAAGGCGTCAGGACAACCTCGTCCCCCACCTGGAGGTCGAACACCTCGGCGGAGACCTCGCCCAGCACCGCCTCCACGATGGGGCCGCGCGGGCCGGGCGTTACCTGGTCGGAGGCCATGCGCCCATCCAGGAAGGTGACGTGGTGCTCCAGGTTGGACAGGTACTGGAAGTAGCCCCGCGACACGCGCTGGTCCGAAGGGGCGTCGGTCAGTGGCTGCCGGGGCAGGCCCACCAGGTACGTGGGCACCTTCAGGTAGCGGTCACGGCCACGGTAAATGGAGGCAAGGTACCTCTCGGTGGCGGTGTTGATGAAGGCATCGGTCTCCTGAAGCTTCTCTCGCTCCAGGGGTATGTGGGGTGCAAAGGCAAAGACATCCAGAAAGACCAGGGATGCCCTGTCAATGGCAATGTTAATGCTCAATCTTTCCAGGGACTTCAGGTACACTGGCGCGCCGGCAACGAGGCTTGTGGCAATTACTATGCCGCTGAAGATACAAAGAAGCAGCTTCCAGTCATCTACCAGGCGTCTCCAGATAAGCCTCGGCATAGACAATGGGTGCATGGTTCACCCCGCCTCTAGAGTTGTCAATTCACGCCAGCGCACCTGACAAATTTCCAATATTATATACGTTTATCGTATTCATGTGTTATCCCACCCCAGGCCGATTGACCGTGGGCCGGAGGGGGCCTATAATCGTGGCAGGCAGCGTGCTCTCTCAGTGCAGAACGGAGCCGGACATGGCAGTGCAACGCCTGGCATCCAGGCAATACGAGTTTGACGACGCCACCGAGGCTATCGAGTTCTACTTCCGCCAGGGCTGGACGGACGGCCTGCCTGTCATCCCGCCCACGGTGGAGCGCGTGCAGCAGTTCCTGGACCGGGCCGGCCTGTCCCCATCGGACATTATCGGCACGGAGCCGACCAAGGGGCGCGTGATCACGGCGGAGAAGGTAGCCATCAACGCGGTCATGGCCGGCTGCCTGCCGGAGTACTTCCCGGTGGTGGTGGCCGCCGTGGAGGCCATGTGCGAGCCGCAGTTCAACCTGCACGCCATATCGGTCAGCACCATGGGCGCTGCCGTGCTGCTGGTGGTCAATGGCCCCATAGCGAAGGACCTTCGCCTCAACTCTGGCGTCAGCGTGTTCGGCCCGGGGCACAGGGCCAATGCCACCATCGGGCGCGCCATACGGCTTGTCCTGTGCAACATTACGGGCGCTATCCCGGGCGTCCTGGACAAGGCGACCCTGGGGCACCCGGGCAAGTACAGCTTCTGCATTGCCGAGGCCGAGGAGGTCAGCCCCTGGGAGCCACTGCACATCGAGCGCGGCATCCGGCCTGGCAGGAGCGCCGTGAGCATCTTCGCCGGCCTGTCGCCCATCCAGGTCACCAACCACGAGGGCCACAGGCCAGAGCAGGTGCTGACCAGCTTCCGCGACGCCCTCTTCGCCGTGGGGATGGACCAGGGCGAACTGGTGGTGGTCCTGTCCCCTGAACACGTCGGCCACATCAAGGCGGCGGACTGGTCCAAGCGTCAGGTCAAGGAGTACCTGTTCCAGACAGCCCAGCGTCGCGTGTCCGACTGGACCAGGGCAGGCAGGGCTGCCGGCCCCCTTCGGGGCGAGGAAAGCAAGGTCCTCAAGGGTGTGGTCCGAAGCCCCGATAGCATCACTATCGTGGTCGCCGGAGGTGCGGCGGGAGGCTTCTCCGCCATCATACCCCTGTGGGGTGGCGGCTCCAACTCCCGCTCGGTCACCAGAGAGATAAAAGCCTAGCTGAGTGTCACCCAATAAGATGGGGCTTTTGCCCCCTCCGGCCCGCCGTTACATGGCGTAATGCAGTGCATCAAAGCATGGGTGACGGACTGCTAGAGAAGTTGGCCTTCAGGTGTTTGAAAGGCCCGGAGGTCTGATGTGGTAACGACAACCAAGCTTCGTGTGCTGGACCCCACGGTGGAGCCGTTGCCGGCCAGCGCCGTGATAGCCCGGCGTCCCGCGACCCTGGATGGCGCGGTCATAGGGCTGCTGGCCAACGGCAAGCGCAACTCCGATGAGTTGCTGGACATGGTGCACCAGGTCCTGGCCGACCGCTACGAGTTCCGCAGCGTTGTCGCCCGTAACAAGGGCAACGCTTCCCGGCCCTGCCCCCAGCAGATACTGGATGACCTGGCCGATCAGTGTGACGTGGTGATAACAGCCTCGGGCGACTGAGGCTCCTGCTCCTCGTGCAGTGTGCACGATGGCATCGAACTGGAGAAGAAGGGCGTCCCCACGGCGGTGATCTGCACCGAGCCATTCACATCCAGCGCCAGGGCTATGTCCCAGATTGGCGGCATTCCCGACTACCCCGTAGTGGTGCTCCCTCATCCCCTGGGCAGCCTGCCCAGGGAGCTTCTCTGGGAGCGGGCCATGCAGGCAGCGCCCGAGGTGCTGCGCATTCTGCTGACCAGGGAGTAGCCCCGGCGCTTGCCTTCGTCGGGCAGTCTGATGGACTGCGCGCCAGTTGCACGCTGGCGGCGCCTTTTTTGATCCGCCAGAAGGGGCCGCAGCGTAGGTCTTTATATAACAGGCCACGGAGCAGGCAGGTGCGCAGTCCGCTTTCCTGGCCTCCATGCGGGCCTGGTAAGGCCGTAGCCACACCGGGCTGTGGATAGCCGGCGTTTTCCGAGTCCTTCGAGGGGGTGTGATGGACAAGCCCATGTCCCTGGTGGGTATGGCTGTGGCCGTTCTTTTTGCCATGGCACTGCTGGCGTGTGGCAGGGAGGCAGCCGGGCCGACGACTCCGACACCGCCCGATACCCCCGCGCCAACTCAGACGCCAGCGCCCTCGACTGCCACCGCTCCCCCGGCAACTCCCACTCCAGCGCCCGTACCCTCCAGCAACGAGCAGCGGCAGCCCGCGCCGGAGCTACAGGGCATTGCTGGCTGGATCAACACGGAGCCGCTCACCATCGCCAGCCAGCGCGGCAAGGTCGTGCTGGTAGACTTCTGGACTTACACCTGCGTCAACTGCATTCGCACGCTACCATACCTCAAGCAGTGGCACGAGAAGTACGCCCCTCACGGGCTGGTCATCATCGGCGTACACACGCCGGAGTTCGAGTTCGAGAAGGTCAAGGAGAACGTCGAAAAGGCCGTGAGAGAGTACGGGCTGCAGTACGCCATAGCCCAGGACAACGACTACGGCACCTGGAACGCCTTCAGCAACCGCTACTGGCCCGCCAAGTACCTGATTGACAGGGAAGGCTACGTGCGCTTCGTCCACTTTGGCGAGGGCAAGTACCAGGAGACGGAGCAGAAGATACGCGAGCTGCTGCAGGAGACAGGGGCCATGCTGGACCAGGTGCCGGTGGGCACGGACCCCGGCCCGCAGGCGCACCCCGCCGCCTTCTCCAGTGACATCGAGACGGTCATGACCCGTGAGCTATACGGCGGCGTGTCCCGTAACTATGGCGCGCTGCTGGCCGGCGACGCGCCCTATGTGCTCCACGAGGAGTACTACAACGAGCCCAACGCCGAGGTGCTGTACCAGGACCCGGGCAGCCACAGGAACCACTTCATTTACCTCCAGGGCCTGTGGCGCAACACGCCAGAGAGCCTGGTACACGCCAGGCAGACGGAGAGCTTCGAGGACTACATCGCCATCAAGTTCTACGCCACCAGCGTCAACGCCGTCATGAGCAGCGACGGGACGACAGGCCCTATAGATGTGCGTGTCACTCTGGACGGCGCGCCGCTGACGCCGTCCCAGGCAGGCGCGGACGTGCAATTCGACCAGCAGGGCAATAGCTTCGTCCAGGTGGACGGCTCCCGTATGTACCGGCTGGTGGAGCAGCCGGAGTTTGGCGGCCACGAGCTGAGGCTCAGCGCCAACGTGACTGGCCTGGCACTCTATGCCTTCACCTTCGGTGCCTATGGTACAGGTCCCTAGAAGCTGGATGTCAGCCCCCAGTCTTGTGCTGGGCGCGATGGTGCTGCTGGCCCTGGCCGCCTGCCGCCTGGACGCCCAGCCAGCGGGACAGCCAGACGGCCCTCAGCCCTCGTCCAACCTGGCCATACGGCTGGTGGAAGCCTCTCTCATCGAAGGCCCCGTCTCGCCCGATGGACTGCAGGCCATCCTGGGCACTTCGGACCTCGCCACAGGGCCTAACCGCGTGGGCATCGCGCTGGTCTCGCCCAGCGGCCTGGTGCGCGCCCCGGCCGCGACGGTGTCGTCCTACTACGTCGCCAGCGACGGCACCCTGGAAGGCCCCAGGCAGACGACGCTGGCCGTGTTCCGGCCCTGGCCCTATGGCAGCCGTGGCCTGTACACGGCGCGGCTGGACTTCGACAGGCCCGGCCGCTGGCGGATAGACATCAGCGCGCACCAGCCCGGAGGGGTCGGGGGCAGCGCTCAGCTTGAGTTCGACGTGCGCGCCGCGCCGCTGGCGCCCGCCGTTGGCTCGCCCGCCATCAAGAGCGTCACCAGGACCGCCAGCGACGTCCCTTCCCTGGACCAGTTGACTACAGGCTCCCTGCAAGACCCTGAGCTTTACCAGGTCACCATCAGGGAGGCCGTGGAGAGCGGCCGGCCCTCGGTGGTGGTCTTTGCCAGCCCAGCCTTCTGCACCAATGCCGTCTGCGGGCCGCAGGTGGAGGTGCTTCAGGAGTTGAAGAACAGGTACCGGGGCCGCGCCAACTTCATTCACGTGGACCTGTACGACAACCCCCACGAGATCCAGGGCGACCTGGAGAAGGCGCGCCTGTCGCCGGCGGTGCTGGAGTGGGGGCTGCCCAGCAGCGAGTGGACTTTCGTGCTGGACAGGCATGGCGCCATCGCCGCCCGGTTCGAGGCCTTCGCCACGCTGGAAGAGCTGGAACAGGCCCTGCTCCAGGTCCTCTGAGCCGACGGTCATGCCTTCCCCCTGGACGGACTCACCATATGGCCCTTTCTGGTATCATTAGGCTGGCACTGGCTTGCTCTAGTGCCAGAGGCCCACATGACATCCCAGACTGTCAAGCCAGTCCAGTCCCTCGACCGCGCGCCTGGTGCTGGTGGCCTGTTCGGGAGCTGGGACTCTGGCCATCCTCTGGATACGTGGAGGCACAGGACAGCCAATGGACCAGGGCAGGCTGTTGGACAGGTTGTGGTGCGTGCTCAAGTCCTGGGCATCGGCCCTGATGGATGCCCTGCCGCCCTACCATCGAGTCGAGGGGCGACTGAAGACCAAGGAGTGCCGCCCGCCGGACAAGTTCTACATCCACGTTGGCCCTGAGATGATCGAGGTGGATGGCGTGACCTTCGAGCGGCTGCTGGTGGGTGAGAACCTGCGCGTGCGCTACACCAGGGCCAGGCGGGCCATCAACATAGACCGGCTGGTGCCTCCCGAACGCCTGTCGGAGTAGCAACGGCCCTCCGCCCCTGGTCCTGTCCGCCGCATGCTCAAAATACTGCCGTGCAGTCAGTAAGGTGGGAGCCAGGGAGAGCAGCCCCCTGCCTGTGGCGACAGCCCACGGCTGCATGCATTGGGCGATTGCACACACCAGTCGGCCCGCCGGGGAGACGGGACCTTGCCGCAGACCTGGTTGAGATGTGGAAGCCCCAGCCCGGCACGGTACCTCGCGGCGGATGAAGGCTTCGGGCTGCTAGGTATATGCCCCCAGGTGTTTGGAAGCCTCTACCGTGGAAGCATGCCTTTCTAAGCAGACTACCATTAGAAGAAAAGGTACTCTGCTGAATCACGCCTGCTAGAAAGACCGGCCAGGAGCTTCAGCAACTGGTACCACCCTTATCTACCTAGGAGGGACCCGATGCCTGACCGACAAGATGAACTCAAGGAGCAGCTAGACCTCCTGGAGTCGCTCTCTTTCGAGAGTTCATCAGATGACAAGATTGACTCCCTGTGGAGGCATTTGATGGTTTACAAGGCCTTCGCTGACAACGACCTGGCTGACTCCAAGGCCCGAAGGGCCAAGGCCGAAGCGGCCAGAGAGCAGGCTGAGCGAGAGGCCATCGAGGCCACCAGGGCGCTCTGCGAGCGCATGAGGGCCGAGGCCGCTCGCGAGCTGCAGGATGCCAAGAACATTCACATGGAGGCCGCCAAGGTCCGCCAGGAGGCGGAGGGCGAGTACATGAAGGCCAGGGATGTGAGGGAGCGGGCTGAGGTGGAAGCCGCCAACGTTATCGCCGAAGCCCAGCGCAAGGCCGAAGACATCCAGGAGCAGGCCCGCCAGGCTGCCCACCGGGAGATTACCGAACTGCGTCGCCAGGCCCTCAAGGAGATCAAGCTCGTTCTCTCTCGCCTGGAGGACATGCGGGCGGCCGCCGACGAGGAGCTGGAGACCCAGCGCATCCTGACCAACATCACCCGGCTCAAGGCCACCTCCAGGTGGTTCATGGCCGAGTCCTCCTATTCCGACGGTGAGGCCGAGTCCTCCACTCCGGCCAGCGACCCCTTCAAGGCCGACATCAATGGCTCGGCCTCGGAGCCTGAGGCCAAGCGGCCCGTGGAGGCCGGCGCCAGGGCCAGCCACGCCAAGGAGCGCAAGTCCGCCGAGAAGTCCTGACGTCCACGCTGGCTTTCCTTCGTCTTGCAGGTCGCCGCTAGCTCCGTGCCACGGCAATGGACTGCGGCGACCTTTGCTGTCTGGCGGCTGGCTGGGTGAAATCCCGCAATCTCATTTCATGATTCTATAGCCCGATATGTATCAACTCCTGTGGGTGTAAACACCCAGCGGCCCAGAAAGCAAGTCTCGCCCTGGAAATGTGTGTTCTCCTCACAAATCCTGGCGCTGTCATGGTCATAATGCCCCTGGCCCACCCATAAAATAGCTAGGATGGTTTTGATGGTCGCAGCTTCGCACAGGTGGGGCTGCGACCATTGACGAGAGTACCACTCCGCACGAAGGAAGTGGAATGATGGTGCTGTTCAAGTCTTGCCCCAGGTGCTCGGGCGATAGAAGCGTCGAGCGCGATATGTATGGCATATACGTGATATGCCTGGCCTGCGGCCACGTCACCTACCCCGACGTGGAAGCCGAGGCCAGAGAGGACAAGGCCTTTCAGGAGCGCAGGACGGCCTGAGCGCCAGCCATTCTCTGACCAGGTGGCCTCCGTGGCGTGCACCCTCAGGCGCCAGTACCCGCATCCTCTCTTCTATTATCTCTTGCCCCTGGAGGCTGACCGGGTAATGCAAGTGCCAGTTCCAGGCGCCCGCAGGCTGCCACCACAGAGCAAGGGTGGCTGTTCCATCCCTCCCACCAGGTAAGGCAGGTGCGTGCCCACAGAGCGCGGCGCAGCCGCGTGCGCCTTCCCTTTGCCCAGCGCCACGTTATGCTATAATTTCCTGGTGGGAGAGGTGGCCGAGCGGTTTATGGCGCTGGTCTCGAAAACCGGTATGGGAGCAATCCCATCGTGGGTTCGAATCCCACCCTCTCCGCCAGTTTTCCGCTGCCTTGACGGTCCAGGGCCTTCTCTCCAGAGGCCCGGTGCAACTCCCCGGTGTTCCGAAGGCACGTCCAGGAGAGGTGCTAGAGCGGTCTAATAGGCGCGCCTGGAGAGCGCGTGTCCTGGCAACGGGACCGTGGGTTCGAATCCCACCCTCTCCGCCATAGCTCTGCCGTGGCCTGTCCCGCGCCAGGCAGCCCTGGCCAGGCCCCACAGTATTCCCGCACCACTGGCACACTTTTGCAGCTTGCGCTATCGCGGTCTATGCTAGAATTGAGCTAGCGATGGACATACAGGAGCTGAAATACTGGGTCGCCTTCAACCGCATCCCGCGCATCGGCCGGGCGCGCTTCAAGCTCTTGGAGGCCCACTTCGGGTCTCTGGGCCGGGCGTGGAGCGCCAGCGTGAGCGAGCTTCAGCGCGCTGGCCTGGACTTGCGGACAGCGCAGTGGATCGCCGCTCGCAGGCCGGACGTTGACCCCGATGCCGAGGTCCGCCTGCTCCAGCAGGCGGGTGTCAAGGCCATTACCTGGCACGATACCGACTACCCGCCACGCCTGAAGGAGATCTACGACCTGCCCCCGGTGCTCTACGTGCGGGGCGAACTTCTGCCGGAGGACGAACGCTCTATTGCCGTCGTGGGCACGCGCAGGGCCACGGCCTACGGGCGCGAGGCGGCCTACAGGCTGTCCTACGACCTGGCCCAGGCGGGCGTGACCATCGTCAGCGGCCTGGCCAGGGGCATTGACGCCATCGCCCACAGGGCAGCCCTGGAGGCAGGCAAGCGCACCATCGCCGTGCTGGGCAGTGGGGTGGATGTCATCTATCCCCATGAGCATGCGCGGCTGGCCGAGGAGGTCTCCCGCAACGGAGCCCTGGTCTCGGAGCACCCGCTGGGCACCCGGCCCGACGCCCAGAACTTCCCCCGCCGCAACCGCATCATGAGCGGCATGACGCTGGGCACGCTGGTGGTGGAGGCCGGCGAGGACAGCGGCGCCATCATCACCGCCGACCACGCCCTGGAGCAGGACCGGGAGGTCTTTGCCGTTCCGGGCAACATCTTCGCCCCGTCCAGCAGCGGCACCAACAGGCTCATCAGGGAATCGCGGGCCAAGCTGGTCTGCACCGTCAAGGACATCCTGGAAGAGCTGAACCTCTCCGCCGTTGACCACCAGTTGGAGTTCGCCGCCCTGTTCCCCAGGGACGAGAGCGAGGCCGAGGTACTGCGCTACGTCACCTTTGACCCCGTCCACATTGATGAGATTGTGCGCAGCTCTGGAATGGCTATATCAGTAGTAAGCAGTGCCCTGGCCCTGATGGAGTTGAAGGGGATGGTAAGGCAGGTAGGCGGCATGCACTATGTGAGACTCCAGGAGAGTCCTTCCCAATACCAGACAACAGTGTGAGAATCATGGCAAAGAACCTCGTTATCGTCGAGTCCCCTGCCAAGGCCCGCACCGTCGGGCGCTTCCTGGGGAGGAATTACATAGCCAAGGCCTCCATGGGCCACGTACGGGACCTTCCCCAGGGCAAGATGGGCGTCGAGGTGGATGACAACGGCTTCCATCCGACCTACGTCGTCGTCCCGGACAAGAAGAAGGTCATTCAGGAGCTGGCCGAGGCTTCCAGAGAGGCCGAGACTGTTTACCTCGCCACCGACCCGGACAGGGAGGGCGAGGCCATCTCCTGGCACCTGCTCAAGGCCGCCAGGATTGACGAGTCCAAGGCCAGGCGCGTGGTGTTCCACGAGATCACCCAGAAGGCCATCCGCGAGGCCTTCGCCCATCCCCGCGAGCTGGACTACCACCTCATCGAGGCACAGCAGGCCCGGCGCATCCTGGACAGGCTGGTGGGCTACAGGCTCAGCCCGCTGCTGTGGGGCAAGGTCCGCCGTGGCCTGTCGGCCGGCCGCGTCCAGTCGGTGGCCCTGCGCCTGGTGGTGGACCGCGAGCGCGAGATACAGGCCTTCGTGGCCGAAGAGTACTGGACCATCGAGGCCACGCTGGCCAAGCACCCCCAGGACGGCGGCGAGCCAGGCCAGCCCTTCAAGGCCATGCTCCATGCCATCAAGGGGCAGGACGGCAAGCTAAATATACCAGACGGCCAGCGGGCCGGTGAGATTGTCGCCGACCTGGACGGGGCCAGCTACTACGTGGAGTCGGTGCGCCGCCGGGAGACGCGCAGAAGCCCGTCTCCCCCTTTCATCACCAGCACGCTCCAGCAGGAGGCGTCCCAGAAGCTGAGGTTTTCAGCACGCAAGACCATGATGGTCGCCCAGCAGCTTTACGAGGGCCTGCCCATCGGCGACGAAGGCTCCGTGGGCCTCATCACCTACATGCGGACAGACTCCACCAACGTCTCCCAGGAGGCGCTGAGGGAGGCGGCCCAGTACATCCGCGGCAAGTTCGGCCCCGAGTACGCGCCGCGTACGCCGCGCCGCTACACCAGGAAAGTCAAGGGCGCCCAGGAGGCCCACGAGGCCATCCGGCCCACCTCCATCGCCAGGGAGCCGGAGTTCATCCGCCAGTACCTGGACACGGACCAGTTCCGGCTCTACGAGCTGGTCTGGAAGCGCATGGTCGCCAGCCAGATGACCGACGCGGTCTTCGACTCCACCACCGTGGAGGTCGCCGCCGATAGCAGGGTTTCGGGGACACAGTACGCCTTCCGCGCGTCGGGGTCGGTGCTCAAGTTCCCTGGCTTCCGGGTGGTGTACATGGAAGACGCCGAGAACGGGGCCGATGACGAGGCCAGGGACACCGGCCCGCTGCCCGAGCTGGCCAGGGATGACCCGCTGGACTGCCTGGGCCTGACGCCGGAGCAGCACTTCACCCAGCCCCCGCCGCGCTACACCGAGGCGACGCTCATCAAGGCGCTGGAGGAGCAGGGCATAGGCCGGCCCAGCACCTACGCGCCCATCATTGCCACCATCCAGGACCGCAACTACGTGGAGAAGGACAGAGGCCGGCTGGTGCCCACCAAGCTGGGCTTCGCCGTCACCGACCTGCTGACGGCCCACTTCCCGGACATCATGGACGTGGGCTTCACGGCCCGCGTGGAGGAGGGACTGGACGAGATCGCCCGGGGCGAGCGCCAGTGGGTGCCCATGCTGCAGGACTTCTATCAGCCTTTCCAGCAGGCCCTGGAAAAGGCCATGAAGGAGGCCGAGCGCGTCCCCAGGGAGCTTATTGACGAGGAGACCGACGAGGTCTGCGAGAAGTGCGGGCGCCCCATGGTCATCAAGACCGGCCGGTTCGGGCGCTTCCTCTCGTGCAGCGGCTTCCCCGAGTGCCGCAACTCCAGGCCCCTGCTGAACAAGACGGGCGTGGAGTGCCCTCAGTGCGGCGGCGAGCTGGTGGAGCGCAAGCAGCGTGGCAAGGGGGGCAAGCGGTTCTACGGCTGCTCCAACTACCCCACCTGCAACTTCGCCGTTAACCAGCGCCCGCTGCCGCAGCCCTGCCCGGAGTGCGGCAAGCTGCTGGTGGCCTCGGGCCGCTCAGGCGCACGCTGCACCTCCTGCCAGTACAAGGGGCCTGTGCCTGAGAGCGAAGCCGTGGAGATAACCGTTTAGCATGGACCATCGCCAGTGGCGCTCCATCATGAGCAACTACCAGGCGCACCTCAAGGCCGACGAGGGCCTGGCGCCGCTGACCATACGCAACTATCGGACAGACCTGGCGCCGCTGTACGAGTACATGCGGCTCAGGGACATCCCGGGCCTGAAGGCGCTGGACAGAGTGGCCCTCCGTGGCTACCTGGCCTGGCTGTTCGAGCTGGGCTACGTGAAGCACAGCGTGGCCCGGAAGCTCAGCGCCCTGCGCTCCTTCCTGCGCTGGCTGGTGCGGGAGGGGCTGATGGACAGGGACCCGCTGCCCAGGAGCGGCATGATGAAGCTGGACACACGCCTGCCCCGCTTCCTGTCCCAGACGGAGGCCGCCAGGCTGGTGGAAGCGCCGGACACGTCGGAGCCGCTGGGGCTGCGCGACCGCGCCCTGCTGGAGCTTGTGTACGCCTCAGGGCTGCGCGTGAGCGAGGTCCACGGCCTGGACATTGGCGACCTGGACCTGGAGACCAGGGAGCTGCAGGTCAGGGGCAAGGGGGCCAAGGAGCGTGTGGTGCTCATGGGCGGGCCAGCGCGGGACGCCGTGGCCCTTTACCTGCGCGACGTGCGGCCCGGCCTGGCCGGCCGGGGCAGCGGCGACGCCCTGTTCCTCAACTGCTTCGGGGACAGGCTAAGCCAGCGCAGCATCCAGGAGAAGGTGCGGCGCTACGCCAGCAAGGCGGGGCTGAATGGCAAGGTGCATACTCACACTCTGCGCCATTCCTTCGCCACCCACCTGCTGGAAGGCGGCGCCGACCTGCGAGTCGTCCAGGAACTGCTGGGCCACGCCAGCCCGGCGACGACGCAGATTTACACGCATGTCACCCAATCGCGGGCGCGTGAGGTGTACATGGCCGCGCACCCACGGGCCAGGCGCCCTCACACCGGCCCTCCCTCTGAGGGCAAGGGAGAACCCCCTTCTCCCCATGGGAGAAGGCCGGGATGAGGGCCCGGGATGAGATGAAGCCTGGGAGCCTTCAGATAGAGGTCCGCCAATGAAAGTCCTGGTGATAAACGGCCCCAACCTTAACATGCTGGGCAAGCGAGAGTCCCGGTACTACGGCGTCCTGACGCTGGCGGACATCGAGGAGCGCGTCAGGGACAGGGCCCAGGCGCTGGGGCTGGAGGTGGAGTTTTTCCAGTCCAACCATGAGGGGGCCATGGTGGACTATATCCAGTCGGCGGCGCCGGACGCGGCTGGCATCATCATCAACGCTGGCGCGCTGACCCACTATGGCCTGTCGCTGCGAGATGCCCTGGTGGACTCCAGGCTGCCTGTCCTGGAGGTACACCTGTCCAACATTCACGCCCGCGAGGAGTTCCGCCATCACTCGGTGGTCGCGCCCATCGCCGTGGGGCAGATCGCAGGCCTGGGCTGGCAGGGCTACATATTTGCGCTAGAATATCTGGCAACACGCTTACGGGAAGAGGACAGGGA
>DAOUAM010000006.1:0-40893 GCA_034433305.1 Dehalococcoidia bacterium
CAAGAAGGTAGCGCTAACGGCCTGCATGCACAAGCTCCTGGTGGTGTTGAATGCGCTGCTCAAGCAAGACCGTCCCTGGAACCCTGCCTATACAAAGTGATTGACACCCAAGACAGTTGCTCTCTAGCTCTCGCCCAAAGGGGGCGAGGACTGTCCCTTCCCCCACTGGGAGAAGGTCAGGATGGGGGCATGCTGACCTGCGCAGCGGCCTTATGCCCATGTGTACCCTGCGCCCTGCCAGGTTTCCCCCTCATCCCTTCGGCAGGCTCAGGCCTGTCCTGAGCCTGCCGAAGGGGCAAGCTCTGACCTTCTCCCGCCAGGGGAGAAGGGACTTTGCCGCCACTTTTAGGCAGAGTCGGCATAAGCATCCGGCCGTTCGCGCTTTAGCCCCACGCCTTCAGGCGTTGGCCAGGGCTATCAAGCGGAAGCGGCTGCAAGGCACGGCGGGACCTCACCCCCAGTCTTTAGAGGTACAACGGTGGTCCATCTATGGCCCCCTCCCCACTCTTCGGCAAGCTCAGAGCAGGCTGGAGAGGGGGAACGGGGGTGAGGTCTCGCGGCCCCTGCCTAGTCTGCCCGCTCGGCCTTGACGGGGTTCTTGAGGACGCCTACGCCCTCGATCTCCACCTCGACTGTGTCGCCGTCCTTGATGTCTCCGGGCTGGCCGGGCGTGCCTGTCATTATGACGTCGCCTGGCTCCAGAGTCATGACGCGGCTGACGAACTCTATGATGGTCGGCACGCCGTACAGCAGGTCAGAGGTCACCTGCTCCTGGACTACCTTGCCGTTGATGCGGCCAATGAGATGGAGCTTGCCGGGGTCCAGATCGGTGACTATGAAAGGCCCCAGCGGGGTGAAGGTATCGCTGGACTTGGCGCGCCACCACTGCAGGTCGTTGCGCTGCCAGTTGCGGGCGCTGACGTCGTTGCCGCAGGTGTAGCCCAGCACATAGCTCAGCGCGTTCTCCCTGGTGGCCCGCTTGCAGCGCTTGCCGATAACCACCGTCATCTCTGCCTCGGGCTGGACGCGGACGCCTTCCTGGATGGCCTCTCGCGGGATGATGATGGCGTCATTGGGGCCGATGACCGAGGTGGACGCCTTCAGGAATGGCTCGGGGACCTTGGGAGGCTGGCGGTCGCCCAGGTGGCTCTTGTAGTTAAGCCCGATGGCCACCACCTTCCGGGGCATCACGGGCGAAAGGAGCTTGACCTGCGAGAGCCGGACGGTACGCCCCGTGGCCTTGTATGCCTCGTAGGGCGGCGCGCTGATCTCCTTGATGACGTCGCCCTCCACCAGGCCGTAGGCCACCTGTCCATTCACTTCGTACCTGGCAAATTTCATGCTGACTCTCCTTTCTCCAGACTCTTGGCTTGCTTTGTGGGTACGGGCCGCCTCCGGCGGACTCGTTCGAATGGGTACACGTCTATCACCCTGGCCCACATGTACCGACCCTTGGACTCGGCGGACAGCAGGCCCTGGAATACTTCCTCTGGCAAGTTATGGTAGCGGTAAATCCCTCCGCTGAGGAAAACGACGTCCAGCGTCCGGGTCTCGCGCTCGTACCCGATGGCGTAGACCATACTGGACTCGACCCGCGTCAGTTGCACTCTCCCCACCCCTTCTGGATACGCCATAGTGTACCGCACAGCCGCCAGAGTGGGCTAGTGGAGGGCTGGGAGTGGCCCAACTCTTCAGGAGGATGATGGGTGTGGTAGCCGTGGCCGATATAGGGTATGCTGGGCCAGAGCGGCCCGCCTGACCTCCTGTTCGGCAGGCCCTGGCCTTTGCCAACGGGTGAAAGCGGCCATCAACTCGGACTTGCTGGGCACTACAGAGAAGGAGGCCGGTAATGGACAAGTTTGTGAAGGTAGCAAATACTTCTGAGCTGGCTGATGGCGAGATGATGCTGGTGGAGGTAGGTAGCGAACGCGTGCTGCTGGCCAAGCTCGGCGGCCAGTTCTACGCTGTGAGCGAGGTGTGCACCCACGCTGAAGGCCCGCTGTCCGAGGGCTTCCTGGAGGACGAAGAGGTGGAGTGTCCCTGGCACGGCAGCCGCTTCAACGTGAAAACGGGCGAGAACACTGCGCCGCCGGCTACCGAGGGCCTGCGGGTCTATCCCGTGCGCGTGGAGGGCGAGGACATCCTGGTGGGGCCGCCAGCCTAGGCCCGCCGGCTACCGGCCGCGCTCGTCGCCCCACAGGAGTATGTGCAGGCGCGTGGAGAACCGGAAACCGTGCCGGGCGCAGGCCTGGGCCACCCACTTGCTGCGGGCCGCGATGTCCTGAGAAGTGGTGCCTTCGGGCATGAGGATGGTGCGCTGGGGCGGCAGGGAGTACCTGTCCACCAGCCGGCAGACCTCCTCCAGGTCGGCTGGCTCCACCAGCACAAACTTGAAGTAGGCATTGCTCAGGTCCCTGAAGGCGGCCAGCGCCTGCGGCACCTCTCGACGCTGGGGGCTGTTGCCCGAGTTGGCCAGCTTGGGGGAAACGTTCCACTGGGACACGGCGGCCACCATGGCCGCGCTGGGCGCCAGCGTCCCGTTGGTCTCCACCTCGATGTAGAAGCCCTGCTGCCGCAGGGACAGCGCCAGGGGAGCCAGCTTCTGCTGCTGCATCAGTGGCTCGCCGCCGGTGATGACCAGGTGGGGGCAGCCAAACTCCACGATGCGCCGCTCCAGGTCCTCGGCCGGCAGCGCCACCACTTCCTTCTTGAAGTCGTAGTGCTTCCAGTCCCAGGTGTACCTGGTGTCGCACCAGGTGCAGGTCAGGTTGCACAGCGCCAGCCGCAGGAAGACCGTGGGGGTGCCGATGCTGGCCCCTTCACCCTGGAGGGAGTAGAAGACCTCCGGCTCCCCCGAGGGCTTGCGGCTGACCTTGAGCATGCTAGGCCCTCCCCAGCCGGGCCAGCAGCGGGTCTTGCAGCCCAGCCTCCTGGAAGCCCCTGGCCCTGAGGATGCAGCTATCGCACTGGCCGCAGGGGACTTCGCCGCCCTGGTAGCAGCTCCAGGTGTGCTCCAGGGGCGCCTTCAGCCTCAGCCCCAGCTCGGCTATCTCCGCCTTGGACAGATGGATGATGGGCGTCTCGATGTTGATGGGCACCTGGTACTGTGTCCAGAGCTTGCAGCCGTACTCCAGGGCCTGGCGCACCTTCTCGTAGTACTCGGGGCGGCAGTCGGGATAGCCGCTGTAGTCAATGGCGTTGGGCGCCAGGTACACGTGGGCGCTGACATCCTCGGGCTTCATGCCCTCCATCTCCAGGGCGTGGAGCACCTGGCTCTCCAGGAAGGCCGTGGCCAGGGAGATGAAGATGGTGTTGCGCAGGGGCACGTAGGTTATGGGGATGCCAAAGCCTATCTCCTGGGCCTCTCGGCCCGTGGGGATGGGGAATAGCTCCGGGTGGGTGAGGGCGGAGTACCAGGCCACATCGCTGAGGAAGGAGATGTCCAGCAGCCTGTGCTCGATGCCCATGAGCCGGGCGATGTGGCGAGCGCACTCCACCTCCTTGCTGTGGGCCTGGCCGTAGTGGAAGGTCAGGGCCGTCAGGCGGTCCACCCGCTCCCGGGCGTAGGCCGTCACGGTGGTGGAGTCCAGCCCGCCGGAGAGGAGGGTCACCCCAAAGCTGGTCATTCTTCCCGGCCCTTCTGGTAGCTCACGGTGACGCAGGTGTGCAGCCCCCCGCGTACCTTGTAGTCCAGGGTCACGGTCATGCGCAGGGGCTTGCAGGCCGCCACCAGGTCGTTGAGGATGCGGTTGGCCGCGTGCTCCTGCACGATGCCCACGTTGCGGTAGGACAGCAGGTAATACTTCAGGGACTTGAGCTCGATGCACAGCCTGTCAGGCACGTACCTTATGGTCAGGGTGCCATAGTCCGGCAGGCCGGTCCAGGGGCAGACGGCGGTAAACTCATCGGTATCTATGGCGACCTCCGCCTCCTGTCCTGCATACTCATAATCGAAGCACAGAAGGCAGTCAGGGTCCACGCCCTCAGCCGGCGCGGAATCGAAACGCTGGGAGAGGCTTTCGTACTTCTGCTGCAGGTCCTGGATGGTGGGCATCTTTTCACCTCTGCGCCGAGGCTCGGATTCTCCGCCTCACTCATTTATACTACATGTAAGTGTCTATTGTGAAAAGGGAAACAGACTGTGGCAGCGGCGCAGGACAGGCCAGCCTCCGAGGGACTGGCCATTGAGGTCAAAGGGCTGAGCAAGGCCTTCGGGCGCACACAGGTGCTGCGTGGCCTGGACCTGGAGGTGCCCTGGGGCCAGGTGCTGGCGGTGCTAGGCCCCAATGGCTCTGGCAAGACGACCCTCATCAAGGTGCTGGCTACCCTGACGCGGCCCGACGCCGGCGCGGTGCGCGTCGGCGGGATGGATGTCCGTCGCTGGGGCGAGCGCGTGCGCCGGCTCATCGGCGTGGTGACCCACGACACCCTCCTGTACGACGACCTCACCGCCTACGAGAACCTGAAGTTCTACTGTCGCATGTTCGGCCTAGACCGGGTGGACGAGCGCATTGCCTCGGCCACGGAGCGTATGGGAATGTCCGCCCGGCTGCACCAGCGGGTGGGCACGCTGTCCCATGGAATGAGGAAGCGCTTCAGCATTGCCCGCGCGCTGCTCCATGACCCGCTGGTGCTGCTGATGGACGAGCCTGAGAGCGGCCTGGACCAGGAGGCCCTGGCCCTGCTGGAGGCCGTCATCGCCGACCGCACATCGCCGCGCCGCGCTGTCCTGCTGACCACCCACAACCTGGAGCGTGGGCTGGCCCTGGGCGACCGCGTGGCCATCCTGGCCCGGGGCAGAGTGGCCCATGAGGAGTCGCTTTCCGGCGCAGGCTCTGCTGCCATCCGGGAGACCTACCGCCGCTACACCGGGGCCAGCGCATGAGGAGCTTCTGGGGCCCGCTGGCAGCCATTGTCTGGAAGGACATCCTCCTGGAGGCCAGGACCAAGGACATAATCGTCTCGGTCCTGGTCTTCGCCCTGCTGGCCATCCTCATATTCAGCTTCGCCATAGAGCCGACGCCTCAGATGGTGGCGGTAGTGGCCCCCGGCGTGCTGTGGGTGGCCTTCACCTTCGGCGGCGTGTTGGGACTCAACCGCTCCTTCGGGCTGGAGAAGGACCGAGGCAACCTGCAGGGGCTGATGCTGGCGCCTGTGGGCAGGGATACCCTGTTCTTCGGCAAGATGCTGGCCAACTTCCTGTTCATGGTGCTGGTGGAGGTGCTGGTGTTCCCGGCTTTTGCCGTGCTGTTCAACCTGCCCCTGGCCCTGCCTGGCCTGGTGCCTGTGGCGCTGCTGGCTACCCTGGGCGTGGCCACTGTCGGCACCGTGTTTTCGGCCATGGCGGTCAACACCCGCGCCAGGGAAGTGATGCTGCCTGTCCTGTTCTTTCCCGTGGTACTGCCGGTGGTTATAGCCGCGGTAGAAGCCTCTGGCGTGATAATCAGAGGCAGCGCGTCGGGCGACCTGGGACGCTGGGTCCCGCTGCTGGCTGTATTTGATGCCATCTTCCTGGTGGTGTGCCCGGTAGCTTTCCACCTTGTGGTGGAGGAGTGATGGCGTGAGGCGTGCTGTAACCCAGCCCACGGAGGAATGGAAGCCAGGAATGCTGCGTCGGATTACGGCGCTTGGGGCACGCTAGCGCGGTGGCCGCGATGTAATGAGCGGCTTCAGCTAGGTGTTCATACGGATTACGAAATTGACACCCGTATGCGGCACCTGATAATATTAGAAGCGCACAGGGGCCTTGTAGACGTGGCAGGGTGTGTCACGCCTTGCTGACCAGCCTCTGGCGGTCAGATTGGCCCGTTATACTGCAATAGAGTAGCGTTGGCTTGCACCTCCAGCCAGGTGGTCATCTTGTAGTGCCAACCCCTTATGCGTTCCGGCGAGCAGTGGTACAATGAAGTAGGCCCACGTAAATCACCACCTGGGTAGCGCCACGCATGAAGCACTCGCTACTCGCCTATCTGGAGGCAGTCATTGAAGAAGAATGATTTCGTGGTCCGATTTGCGGGTGAGGGAGGTCAGGGCGTAGTAACCTCCGCCGAAGGCCTGGCCCAGGCCGCTGCGGCAGTAGGCTACCACGTACAGACCTTCGCAACGTTCCCCTCCCAGATCCTGGGAGGCCCTACCTGGACTCAGACACGCATCTCCACCACGGAAATCCTCAGCTCCGGCGACGAACTGGATGTGTTGGTCGCCTTCACTCGCGAGGCCTATGAGACCCACAAGCAAGAAGTCCGCGAGGGTGGCGTAGTCGTTTATAACTCTGGCGAGTTTGAGCTTCAGGCCGACGGCAGGAGCTTCGGCATACCCTTCGACGAGCTGGCCAAGTCCACTGGCAATACCCGAGCGGCTAACATGGTGGTCATAGGTGCCCTGGCCCAACTGGTCAATATGCCACCTGCTATCCTGGACCAGTTTGTCATCAAGCGCTTCAGCCGTGGCCGCGCCAACGACCAGGAAATCATAGAGTCCAACATCAAGGCGCTGGCCCTGGGCCGCGCCGAGGCTGCCAAGAGTGGTTTCAGCCTGGGTGAGTTGTCACCGCCCATCAAGCCGGAGGGCGAGCAAATCCTCATCAACGGCAACCATGCCATAGCCCTTGGGTCGCTGGTCGCTGGCCTGGACTTCTATATTGGCTACCCCATTTCTCCCGCTACCTCCATCCTGGTCTGGATGGAGAACAACCTGGCAGGCCCCGGCAAGTTCGTGTACCAGGCTAGCTCGGAGATCGAGGCTATCAACGCCGTCATTGGCGCCGGCTACGCGGGCAAGAAGGCTATGACCGCCACGGCTGGCCCTGGCTTCTCCCTGATGAGCGAAGGCCTGGGCCTGGCCTGGATGGCTGAAATACCCCTGGTGGTCGCCGACATACAGCGCGGCGGCCCCTCCACCGGTCTGCCCACCAAGACGGAGCAGTCAGACCTGATGACGGCCATGTTCCCGGGCCATGGTGACGTCAGGCTTCCCATCATTGCTCCTGGCTCCGTGGAGGAGTGTTTCTACGCCGCCATCGCCGCCTTCAACTGGGCGGAGCGCTACCAGGGGCCAGTAGTGCTGCTGAGCGAACACGCCCTGTCGGAGCGACAGCAGAATATCCCCAGGCCTGACCTCTCCAGGGTGGTGGTGGAGCAGCGGATGATATACACGGGCACCAATGGCTACCAGCGCTACGACGGCTCCGAGCTATCGCCCATGCCCATTCCCGGCCACCCTGGCAGCTATGTGGCTAACGGCAGCGAGCACGACCCCATGGGGGATACAACCCACCTGCCCCATCGCCACATCCAGATGACCGAGCGAAGGTTCAGCAAGCTGAAGCTGCTGCACGATGGCACCTACGAGGCGCAGAATACGCGAGCGCCTGTGGCTGTCCTGCCCTGGGGCGGCTCGAAAGGCCCCACCCTGGAGGCCTACAGGAAGCTGGCCGCCGAGGGCCATGACCTGGCCTGGTACTACACCATGTTCGTACATCCCTTGCCGCCCGCGCTGCTCAGGGAGCTCAAGAAGAAGGAGCTGGTGCTGGTGCCTGAGCTTAACTACCAGGGCCAGTTCTCCAGCATCCTGCGCTCCTATGGTGTGAGGGCCGAGTCCATCACCCAGTACACGGGCCTGCCTTTCAAAGTAAGGGACCTGGTGCAGCGGATACGAGACGTGGTCCGACAGGAACGCAAAGCGAGTGTAACGGTATGAGCGACAAGAACCCCGAATATGACTTCAAGTGGTGCCCCGGCTGCGGTGACTTCGGAGTGCGCCGGGCGCTGGAAGGAGCCATGGAGCGGCACGTCATCGAGACGGAGTTGCCGGTGGAGAATAACGTGGTGGTCGCCGGCATCGGCTGCTCGGGCAACCTGGTACACCTTCTAGAAGGGCCGCAGCCCTATGGCTTCCATGGGATCCACGGCAGGACGCTGCCTGTCGCCCTGGGCATCAAGATGGCCCGCCCGGACCTTAACGTGGTGGTGGTCGCCGGCGATGGCGACTTCCTCAGCATAGGGATGGAGCACATCGCGCCTCAAGCGGCCCGGAACCTGAACATTACGGCTGTCGTGATGGACAACGGCGTTTACGGGCTGACCAAGGGCCAGAGTTCGCCCACGACGCACCTGGGGCAGGTGACCAGCTCCACGCCTTATGGTAAGCCCGAGGACGCCATCAATCCCCTCAAGCTCTATCTCACCCTGGGCGTCAGCTTCGTGGCCTCTGGGATGTCCAGCAAGGTGAAGGAACTGTCCCAGCTAATGTACGAGGCCATGAAGCACCCCGGGTTTGCCATCGTCCATGTCCAGTCGCCCTGCACCACCTACAACAATACCTACGAGGCCTTGAAGGGCAATCCCAAGAAGGGTATTGACCCGCTGGCCTGGGACATCCCCGACAGCCACAACCCGGCAGATCTTGCCGCGGCCTTCAACATTGTCAACACCCCGGGCGTACCCCTGGGCGTGATTTACAGGGACACCACGCGTCCGACCTTCGAGTCCCGCATGGCAGCAGTGGCCGGCAAGGCCAGGGTCAGGACGCCAGAGCAGTTGCTGGCCTCCTACGCTATTTAGCAGCCTCCCTTGGGCCGAAAGACGAGAGCGCTCCAGCAATCGGAGCGCTCTCGCTTTTTCGGGTGCGGACACACGGGGCGTCAGCTTTTGCTGTGGCCTCGGAGGTACTCCTCCAGGTACTTGCGCAGCAGCACACGGCCCCGGTGCAGGCGTGACTTGAGGGCGGCGACGGTTACCCCCAGGATGTCAGCCGCCTCGGAGTTGGACAGCCCCTCAATGTCCCTCAGCACCACAGCGGCCCGCAGGTCGGGGTCTAGCTGGTCCAGCCCCTGTTGCAGCTTTTCCCCCAGCTCTGACATCAGAGCGGAACGCTCGGGCGTCAGGTCCCAGTCCGCCACCTCTACCGTGTCCAGGCTGGCATCGGTCAGGCCACGGGACCTCTGGTCTTTGCGGAGCTTCATAAGGGCCGCGTTGACGGTGATGCGGTAAAGCCAGGTGCTGACCTGCGACTCACCGCGGAACCGGCCGAAGGCCCGGTAGGCGGACAGGAAGGCTTCCTGGGCCACGTCCTCAGCGTCCTCGGCGTTGCCCATCATCCGGTAGGCCACGTTGTACACGAAGTCGGCGTACTTCTCGACAACCGACTGAAAGTCCTCTGGTGCGTTCCGGGGTGATGTCATTGACGGCCTGTGTCGGGGAAAAAATCTCGATAACAGTGGCAGCATCTAACTCTAGTAGTGTCCCGAAGGACCAGGACCCCGGTATTGACCGATGGGCTGCCTTTCAATACATTCTAAAGGTAACGGCTGATTTCAGCCAGTATGAGGAACAGCGCCAGTGTTCGATTCGCTGAGGGCAAGGCTATTCGGCGGCCGAAAAGGTGGGACGCCGTGCCGCGAGGTCATTGACCTTTCGTCGGACTACATTGATGGCGAACTGGAAGAGGCTGTGGCGGTGAGCCTGAAGGGCCACCTGGAACGCTGCAAACCTTGCCGGGCCTTCATCAACACGCTCCGTAGCACCGTTGAATTGCTCAGGGCGGCGCCCAAGCAGCAGGCCCCCGAGTCTTTCCGCGAGCGGCTGCGCGCCAGGCTACACAAGGCCGGGAAGTAGCCGTCCTTGTCCAGGAGAGGTGCAAGGGGCAGCCTCTTGAAGGCCGACAGGGCCAGGAGGCCCTTTCTGTCGTGCCAGGGTGGCCGCATGCGAATCGCCGGGGGTGATGCCGCATCTTACCTTGTGTGCAACACTTCTCAGGAGGAGTCATGATGGCTGATGTCGTCATCACACCACGTAAGGATGGGCCGTACATGGTCCAAGGGCCTATCAAGATTGTGGATCACCAGGGCAAGGAGTTCCAGCTAAAGGACGGCCCAATATTCCTGTGTCGGTGTGGCGGCTCGTCCAACAAGCCTTTCTGTGATGGTACCCATCGCAGAAATGGCTTCGCCGACGCCTGCACCGCCAGATAGGCGCGGCAGTCGGCCATAAAAAACTCAAAGGGCGGGAAAGCTCCCGCCCTTTGCTATTCCCTCGCGGTCTCGGCTCAGCCACGCTGCTCGGCGGTGATGTACTTGGAGGGACACTTCACTATCACGTTCTGGCTCTGGAAGACGCCGCTCGGCGTGTACCGCCCTTCCAGGATGATCTCCGAGTGCTCATTGAAGAACAGGTCGGGCAGCACGCCGTTGTGAATGGCCGGCAGCGCCTGGGAGCCGTCCGTCAGCTCAAAGTGGGCCAGAGTGGAGTCCCCTTCGCGGGCGAAAGAGGCCGGCACCAGCTTGCCGCTCACCCTCACCATCTTGCCCTCAGGCGTCGGGCCAAGGCTGGTAAGCTCGCTCACGGTGTAATAGTAGACCGTGGCGCCCTGAAAGGCCGTGAAGGCGAAGTACCCCAGCGCCGCAGCCAGCACCACCAGGCCGACAAGCAGCTTGCCCCTGTGGGCGAAGAAGCCGCCGCTCTCCATGGCCGGTTGTGGGTAGCTTGACGCTGCTTGCGACATATTGCCAACTCCAGGTACGCTCTGTGGCTCCTGGCCCGGCTATGGCCCCAGGCGGGCCACGCCAGACTTTGCTCTACTCTGCCCTGGTGGACTGGCGCTCCTTTTCGGCCAGCGCGCTGCGCAGGGCCTCGATCTCGCGCTGCATCTCCCGCTGTCGGCGCGACATGACAAAGACGTAGCCGAAGAAGACCGCCCAGGTGATAAAGAACACCGCGAAGAGCCAGGGCAGCTCTGACTCGCCCTCCAGATCGCCCTCGCCCTGCTGCGGTGCCTCCAGGGCTACTTGCGTGGCCTGGTCGGGGCCAGGGCCGCCGTAGGCGTGCGCCTCGCGGGATGGAATGAGTGCGGCTGCCAGCGTTGCCATCAGCAGCAGGGCCAGCAGGATGTGTCTCAGTGGAAGTGTGTCAGGCATGGCTCTGGTATAGCTCGTCCAGGGCGGCTTCGGTGCGCCGCATGAAGTACCTTTCCATGAGCAAGTACACGTATAGCACGCTGAAGGTCACCAGGGACACTAGCAGGGTCATATAGATACTGCTGGAGCCGATGGCGTCCTCTTCGGCGGCCAGGGGGCCTGTATTTAGCTCCGGGTGGGCGGTGCGCCACCAGACCGAAGCCATGTAAATGATGGGCGCGTCCAGGGCGCCTATGAGGGCCACGATGGAGCCATAGCGCGCCCCCTGTGTTCCCCGGGGGGCATAGGCCCGGACCATCAGGTAGCCCACGTAGATGAACCACAGCACCAGCGTGGTCGTGAGCTTGGCGTCCCACGTCCACCACCAGCCCAGGTCACCCCTGGCCCATATGACGCCTGTTATCAGGATCAGGCTGGCACATATGACGCCCAGCTCGGCGGTGGCGTAGGCCAGGCTGTCCCACTTTTCCTTGCCGGTAACCAGGTGCATGGCGCTGGCGACGGCCACCAGCACGATGGACAGCATGCCCAGCCAGCCCAGCGGCACGTGGAAGTAAAAGATGCGCTGGGAAACGCCCAGGTTCTGCTCCGTGGGCACCCAGAAAAAGACAAGGTACAGCGTCACGGCCATGAGGGCGGCGCTGATAACCAGCAGCCCGTCCCTCACCGCCGCGCTCCGCCCTGGCCGCGTCCGGGTCCCTGTGCTCCTGGCCATACCCATCATGTGTGCAATTTATCACAAAACCGTGGCCGTGACTACCCCCGCAGGAAAAAGAGGCGGGCTAGTCCGCGCGGTAAACAGCGCAGCTTGAGGGAGTCTCCCACAGGCGCACCTCCGCCACCATCAGGCCCCTGCCACGCGCATGCTCATAGACGTGCCTGGCGATGTTCTCCGCCGTCGGGTTCTCGTCCATAAGGTACAGCGGCTCGCCCAGTTCCTCCAGCAGCGGCACAACGGGGTCCCTGCGGCAGAGCACCATGCGATGGTCCAGGTTGGCGTCAACCCACTCCTTGACGACGTCGCGCACCAGGGTGAAGTCGGCGACCATGCCCAGGCCGTCAAGCTGCTCACCCTCTATGTCCACCTCCAGGACACCGTTATGGCCGTGCAGGTGCCGGCACTTGCCATGGTAGTCCAGCAGACGGTGGCCATAGCAGAAGTGGACTGTCCTGGTCACCCGGTAAGTGGGCATCTTCTGGCGCTCCGCCTTTTCCGCGTGCCTGGAGCTAATACCAGTCTAACAAGTCCGCCGGCCATTTTAGCATATATACTGTACTGAAAGGCTTCTGGATTCCAGGCCAGTCCAGGGTACGACAACGTGACGAACAGCAATAGCAGCTTCAGCCTGAAGGTCAGGCTGCGCAGCTTCGCCTGCGCCATCAGGGGCCTGCGTTTCCTGGTGGCGTCCCAGAAGAACGCGCTCATACACGCCGTCGCAACGGTGGCCGTCTGCATCCTGGGCCTGTTCCTCGGCCTCACGGCTACGCAATGGGCGCTGATTGTGGTGGCGATCGTGATGGTGTGGGTGGCGGAGGCGCTGAACACCAGCCTCGAACTGCTGGCGGACGCGGTGGCCCCGGAGTTCAGCCCGCTGGTGGGGAGGGCCAAGGACGTGGCCGCGGGCGGCGTCCTGGTCGCCGCGGTGGGCGCGGCGGTCATTGGCATTCTTGTCCTGGGGCCGCGCATCCTGGAGCGTCTGCCCTGGTGAGCCAGGGCGCGGCTAGGGCAGCCGGCGCAGTCGCGGCATGCCCAGCGCCGAGGCCACGGTGACGAAGGTCAGGACGCTGCCATTGATGAGCAGCGCCACCGGTGCGCTCAGCGCGCCGGCCATGGCGCCGATGCCCAGGTGTCCCACTGGCGCCAGGCCGATGCTCAGCACCCATGACCCCATGGCGCGGCCCCGCTGCTCGTTGGGCACGCTGGCCTGCATCAGCGTCTTGTACAGCGTGTCCACCCCCGAGGCGCAGGCGTTGATGAAGGTCAGCAGCGCCAGGAACAGGAAGATGTTGGATGCCAGCGGCACAGCCATCTGGCCCAGCCCGAAGCCGGCCGCCGTGGCGAACATGAACACCCCCTTGCGCCGGGAGTTGCCCATGTTGGCCAGGAGCATCAGCCCCAGCATGCCGCCGCCCTGCCGGAAGGCGGTCATCAGGCCCAGGCCCAGTGCCCCTACACCCAGCACGTCCCTGGCGAACACAGGCAGCAGGCTCTGGTGAGTGAACCCGAATATCTCGGTGGTGGCCGTCAGGAACATCAGGGCCATCAATGTCCGGTTGGCCCGGATAGTCCCCAGGTACCTGACCAGGTTCTTCACCACCGGCCCGCGTTCCGTGGGCGCCGCCTGTCCCAGGTCCCGAGTGGCCAGCAAGACCAGGGCCGCGCCGACATAGCTGGCGCTTACCGCCAGGTACTGGGCGTCAATCCCCACTTCCACGATGATTATCCCTGCCTCTATAGCGCCGATGACGCCGCCCAGGCGCTGACTCACCGCGTTCAGCGACATGCCGTTGAGGGCCAGTTGTGGGCCAACAATGTCGTAGATGTAGGCCTGTCGGACTGTCATGGTGAAGGCCCAGAGGCAGCCCGTGGCCGTGGCCAGGGCTAGCACGTGCCATACGGTGGCGATTTCCATAACCAGGAGCAGTGCCAGAAGCCCGGAGGTTATACTTCCTCCCAGGGTGATAATGCGCAGGAAGATGCGCCGGTCCACGCGGTCGGCGACCGCGCCCGAGATGAGGCCCAGGAAGAAGAAGGGGGCCATGCGAAGGGCCGAGGAGACGCCGACCATGAAAGGCGAGTCGGTCATCTCCAGGACCAGCCAGCCCAGGGCGACCTGCTCCATGCCCATGGCCAGGGAGTGGAGCAGCGTGGCGCTCCAGAGGAGCCGGAAGTCCCGGTAGCGCAGGGAGCCGGCCCAGGCCGCGCGCCCGGAGAAGTACCCTAGCAGGGCCATTGGAGCGTTACCTGAGGGTCTGCCATGGTGGGGCACATTATATCACCGCCGGCACGGGCCGCAGGTACAGGCCATACCTCCGCAGGGGCGTTGCACGCAACGCCCCTGCGGACTGCCCTGCTGGTGCCTTGACCAGCCCTCAGAACGGCAGGCCTACCAGTTGGTGAAGGCGCCGTCGTTGCGGCGCAGCAGCGGAGGCCAGCCGCTGGGGTTGATGCGCCGGGACTCGGCGGCCCTCTCGTCGAACTCCACGCCCAGGCCAGGCTTGTCAGGGCACCAGGCGTAGCCGTCGGCCCACTGGATCTGCTCGGGGAACAGGTCCGTGGCGAAGCTGCCCGGCCTCCTGGGCATCTCCTGGACGCCCACGTTGGTGGAGGCCATGCACAGCGACACGCACGCCGCCGCGCTCACCGGCCCCAGCGGGTTGTGGGGCACTATGTCAATGTAGTGGGTCTCGCACCAGTGGGTGACCTTCAGGGCCTCGGTGATGCCGCCGACGATGCACAGGTCTATGCGGGCGTAGCTTATCAGCTCCTCCTCGATGACCTCGCGGAAGGGCCACTTGCTGGCCCACTGCTCCCCGGCGGCGATGGGCAGCGAGACGTGGCGCGCCAGGGTCCGGTAGCTGGCCGGGTTCTCGGAGCGCAGGGGGTCCTCGATGAAGTAGGGCCGGTAAGGCTCCAGGGACTTGCACATCTGTATGACCATGGCCGTGTCCAGCCTGGTGTGGACGTCAAAGCAGACCTGGATGTTGGGGCCGACGGCCTCGCGCACCGCCGCCATCTGCTCCTCGGCGATGCGTATGGACTCCACCGGCTCCAGGCGGCCATCGCGTCCCCGGTACTCCAGCACGCCGGCGGTCTCCGGCTGGCCCCAGCGCACGAACTTCCAGCCCTCGGCCACCGCGCGCTTGCAGTTCTCCACAAGCTCTTTGGTGCTGCGCCCCTGGGTGTGAGGATAGCATACCACCTTGTCGCGCACCGGGCCGCCCAGCAGCTTGTACACGGGCATGCCCACTGCCTTGCCCTTGATGTCCCACAGGGCGATGTCAATGGCGCTGATGGCGCAGCAGTACACCTTGTCGGCGGGGAAGAAGGAGCCGCGGAACATGTGCTGCCACAGGCGCTCGGTGCTGAAGGGGTCCTGGCCGATGACCAGCTCCGACAGGTGCTCAATGGCCTTCTCGATGGCGTTGCCCCACCAGCGGATGCCTATCTCGCCCAGCCCGTGGATGCCCGCGTCGGTCTCCACCTTGACGATGAAGTAGGGCCGGCCGTCGCTGTCGGCGACCGGGAAGCACTTGATGGCTGTAACCTTCACCTTGGGCCTCCTCAATGGTATAGTTGTGACTGCCCTTGCACGGGGCATACGATATGCCAGGGGCGGTGGGGGGGCAAGGGGGCGTCGGCCAGCAAGCTTTGAGGGCGCAGGCGCCGGGCCTGCTATAGTGGGAATATGGAGCGAGCACGGTTCGAGAGACTGGTGCGCCGGGCGCTTCAGGACATCCCTGAGGAGATAAGGGCGCACCTGGACAACGTGGACATCATCGTTGAGGAGTGGCCTACCAGGGAGCAACTGGTGGGCTCGGGCCTGGAGCAGGGAGAGTACCTGCTGGGCCTCTACGAAGGCATTCCCCTGACCGAGCGGCACTACGACTACAGCATGGTGCTGCCGGACAAGATAACGCTGTTCCAGAAGCCCATCGAGGCCATCTGCTCCAGCGACCAGGAGGTCATCCAGGAGGTACGCAACACCGTCATCCACGAGGTGGCCCACCACTTTGGCATCAAGGATGAGCGGCTGGAAGAGATGGGGCTCTAGGCGCTACAGCTAGATGAAGACGACGAGCTACTGGGCGTTCATTCCGGAGGCGGCTAAGTACCTGCGCGTGGTGACGGAGCCAGACGGAGAAGCGGTGCATAAGGCATTCTTCGATCGTGGGTTCAGGCTGCAGGGGTAGCCAGGCCATGAATATTCGCTACGATGCAGGGACAGACATGCTTTATCTGGAGCTAGCCAGTAAAGCGAGCGTCGCGTCACAAGAGGTGGCGCCGGGGATTGTACTTGATTTCGACGAAGACAATCGGGTTGTCAGCATCGGAATCGAGGACGCCAGTACTTTCCTGTCAAGGCATAGGACAGGCTTTGCCAGCCCCCTCTCTGGCTCTCCCCCAAAGGGGGCGAGAACAGTCCCTTCCCCCTGTGGGGGAAGGCCAGGAAGGGGGCAAGAGGCCAGCCCCTTCTCTGACTCTCCCCCAGAGGGGGCGAGAAGCCTCCCTTCCCCCTGTGGGGGAAGGCCATGAAGGGGCAAGATAGCATGCCGAAATACAGAAGTCCACATTAGCCTACCCTCGCCCCGGCCCGAAGAGGTCCTCCATGTCGCGCTCCATCTGCGCCTTGAGTTCCGCCGCCTCACGGAAGCCCAGGGACTTGTAGGACTCGGCGGAGCCGTACTCGCGGGTCTGGATGACCACCGGCATGGGCACGGCGTGGCCGAAGACCAGCGCCTGCTGCCTGGACTCCAGCCGCGCCAGCACCGAGCGCAGCTTGCGGCTGCCCGACACGCCCGTCAGCACGGCGTCAATGTCCTTCTCGTTGTCCAGCAGGCAGGTTATCTTGGTGCCTAGCTGGCTCAAGACTTCCTCGTCAATGCCGCTGGGGCGCTGGTCCACCACCAGCAGCGTGACGTTGTACTTGCGCATCTCCCTGGCGATGGCGCCGAAGATGGTCTGGCCGGCCACCTGGGGGCTGAGGAACTTGTGGGCCTCCTCGATGGTGATGACCAGCGGCCTTGGCTCCTCCCGCTGGTCGCCCATAGCCTTCTCCTTGCGCTGCACGTAGCGCTCGTGGATCCGGCGGGTGAGCAGATTGGCCACCAGCATGTAGGCCGCCAGGTCGCTCTGGTAGCGCCCGAACTCCAGCACCACGTGCATACCCCTGTCCAGGTAGTGCAGTACCTGGTTCACCGAGTCGTGCCCCGGCCCGTCGTCAATGAAGTGGAAGCGCCGGAACCGGGACAGGCGGTTGTGCAGGGTCGCCAGGGCGCGCTCGTTGACGTTGAGGGCCTGGGCCAGCTCGCCCACGGCCTGCCCTCCCGAAAGGGCCAGGAAGTCCCTGAGCCAGCTCTTGCCGAAGTGACGCTGAAGGGAGTAGGCGGCTTCGGCGGCCACATCCGACAGGTCCAGCGTCTCACGGAGCATGTGGATGTCCTCAGGCTCCAGTTCGTCGTAGCCGATGCGCACCACGTAGTCAGGGGTAAGGCCGCGCCGACGGGAGCTTTCCTCGTCCAGGGAGAAGACGGCCACCCTGGAGGGAAAAAGCTGCTTCAGGCCCTTCACCTGCCGCTGCCTTTCGCTGTAACCGGCCCAGCCGTACTCGCTCTGCATGTCGAATATCAGGTTGCTGGCAGCGTCGCTCTGAAGGATGCCGATGAGCAGCAGGCGGGTGAGGAAGGTCTTGCCCGTGCCGCTCTTGCCGAAGACGCCGTTGCTGCGTTTCACGAACTCGCCTATGTCCAGGCACAGCCTGGACTGCATGTCCAGGGGATTGCCTATCCAGAAATGGTGCTCGTCCTCCTGGCCGAATACAAGCTGGATGTCCTGCTCTGAGGCCAGCGACACCTCGGAGAAGTGCCTGGGGATGGTCTTGGCGGGCTGGGGGCCGTCCAGCGCCTCCGCCGGGTCATAGCTCAGCGTCAGCATCGGCTCTACCTTGATGGCACCGTAGGCTGTCGTGCCCGTGACCACCTGGGCTATAAAGGGATTGGACACATCCGGGGGAGTGAGCCTGAGGTTGGGGTCTGTGGAGCCAAGGGAGGTGTCGGTGACCACGCCGAAGAAGCGCAGCCGCTGGCCCCTGATGTTCACGAAGGCGCCGACCTTGATGTCTTCTATCGAGATGCCCGGGTCCAGCCTGACCTCCACGCCTTCCGTCAGGGACCCCGCCACCACCATTCCCAGCCGCCGCCCCGGTTGAAGGCCAGGTGCGTGGGAGTTGCCATTCACGGCGAAAGCCTCCTGAGGATACTGGTCAACCGCTGCAACTGGCCGCCCAGCAGGACCGCCAGCTCCTTGCCGGCCCCCACCAGGAACCCCTCCGGCTCAGGGTGGGCGGCGCTGGCCAGCCGCAGGAAGGACGCTATAACGTCGTCCTGCGCCTGGACAGCGGGCGAGGCCAGCAGAATGGGAATGAACTCCAGGGAGCTGCTGAAGTCCTTCAGTTCTTCGGCGTCGCACTGGTACACGAAGGAGTGGATGCGCGGCGGCAGCGGGGCGATGTAGCGCCGCAGCGCACCGTCGGCCCGGTGGCCCACGGTCACCGAGTGGAACTCGGTGAGCAGCAGCCTGTTGAGCTGCGGGTTACTCAGGTACACCCCTTCCTCGGTCGCTTCGTCCTCGCCCCTGGGGATGGGGTGCCGGCCGGGGTCCATGCTGCGGGTAGCGACCTCGTGGACGATACCGTACACCGGCGCCTCGTCGCCGCAGCGGACGAGGCAGCCCAGGGGCGGCGCCCCGTAGAGCCGGTAGCACTGGACAACGAAGCCCGTGGTCGAGGCCTCTATCACCTCGCCCAGGCGGTGTGCGACTGCTGATGTTGTGTTCTTTTCCATATCATGTTAAGCAGGTAACCGCAGTTGAAATGAGCTTATGCATATCAGGGCAGTGTCCTGCCCCCATCCTGGCCTTCCCCCACAGGGGAAGGGAGGGTCCTCGCCCCCTCTGGGGGAGAGCCAGAGAGGGGACTGCGGGGGAGGTCTTGCGGCGCTTGGCCCCGCACCGCCAGCCCCTTTAAAGCAGCGTTGGGTCTGGACGGCGACTGGCACCACATTCTCACACCCACCGTAGCCGCTTGGAGCGGCTCTTCTCCGAGTAGTACATGGGCAGGCGCTGGCCCTCCAGGGCGCCTTCCACCAGCTCCAGGAAGGCGCGGCGGTCGGCGCCGGTGACCACGGCCTGCTCGTGGGCTTCCATGAGGGCCACCGGGTAGCCCGGCCCGCGCCGGCACTGGTCTATCACCAGCGCGTGGGCCAGGCCCAGCAGCGCCTCGTCCTCGGCCACCCACAGGGGCACCTCCACGCGGCCTATCTCCTGGCCGGCGTGGACGTAGAAGAAGTGTATGTCGTGCCCCTGATAGAAGTTCTGGACCACAGGCGAGGTGCTGGCGAAGAGGCAGGAGCGCTCGCCCGGCTCCAGCAGCTCCCAGAAAAGCTGACGGTCCAGCAGGCCGCCCAGGGCCTGTTCGCAGGGGCGCTGGCTGAGCTCGCGCTTGCCGCACAGGGCGTCGCACCGGGCGACCTCGAAGGGGCAGACCTCCAGGCGCAGGGCGTTGACCACCTCGCTGCTGCGGGGAAGGCTTATGTAGCTGGCCACGGCCAGTGGCCGGGACATCGCCAGGCGCCGCAGGTCTTCCAGCGCCGCCACGAAGCCTTCCTGTATAAGCTCCCGCTGCACGAAGTCATGGTAGCCGTGGCCCACGATGCCCATCAGGAGCAGCGAGCCGTCCATGAGGGCCAGCATCGGCACATCAGAAGGCAGAGCAGCCACGGTGCGGGCCAGCGCCCTGACCTCCTCCACTGTGCGCCTGGCCCCAAGGACCCCTCCTTCGATGGCCTGCTCCCGGTACGGCTCCACTCTGTCCCGCATCACCAGCTCCTCGTCCTGGGCGAAGAGCTTTGGCTGGCTGGACAGCCGGGCGTCTGGCTGGCTGCCATACGTGAGCACCACCAGGCCGATGTTGATGAGGAAGCAGCGCGCCGGGATGTGCCTGTCCACGTCTATGTGTGAGCCGTCCACGCCCACCACGCGGAAGTCTCGCGGCAGGGGTGGGGGTGGGCAGTGCTCGCGGGGGTCGCCCCTGACCTCGGCGGCAGGCCATGCCAGCGTGGCCCGGCTCAGCCCATGCTTGCGGGCGTGGGCCTGGGCGTCAAAGGCTGCGATGGCCTCCAGGGCCTTGCCCAGCCTGGCCCGCCTGTCGCTGCTGCGGGCCTTCAGCTCCAGGGCCATCTGGTCTATCTGAAGGGCTGTCTTGCTCAGGTCAAGGGACATGCAGGCCCCCTCGGGTGCCGGCTAGCTGATCTCCATCCGGTCGCCCTCGATGTGGATGGTCTGGCTTCCCAGGGCGATGGTGGCCCTGGGAAGCCGCCGTAGCTCGGCGCGGACTCTGCCCAGCCGCCTGGTCAGCTCCGACTCATGCCTGCGCCGGCTGGAGTCCCGCCGGGAGTTGCCCCACAGTCCTGGCTGCGGTAGTCCCTTGAGGTAGGCCGTGAACTGGTGCAGGAACTCTCGGAAGGCCACCGCCGATAGCTGGGGCAGCGGCTCGGAGCTGAAGGGGTCAACGAAGCTGAGGCCCAGGACCAGGTCGCCGTCAAGTACCCGTGTGGACAGGAGCAGCACGGGCTGGGGCTGCTGGACAAAGGGCTGCCGCGTGCCCTCGCTGGCCCTGGCGCTCTCTCGCACGGCGGCCTGCAGGGCGCGAAGGGTGGAAGACAGGCAGGATACTGGCAGACGGTCCGGGTCGAGCTTAATCTCCAGCACCGGCTGGTCCGGGTTGGTCATGCTGGCCTTCAGTCCTCAATACCTACCTCAAGACTCTGACATCGCCCACGCGGCGAGTGATGCGCTGGTGGTCCAGGTAGTCCAGGAGCGCCAGGGCGTACTTGCGGCTGGTGTTGAACATGTCCCTGACGTCTCCCACTGCAACCTGGCCGTGCTCTTTTATGTACGCCGCTATTTTATCAACCATTTCCCTGTAGGCTGAAGCGGAAAAGACCACCGTCTCGCTGACTTTTACGACTTTGCCCTCGTCCACCAGCAGGTTAAGGACCTCTGCATCTATGGGCGAGTCCGTGGGGGGAGAGAAGCGGTCGGACTCCAGCAAGCGCAGGTAGTCCTGGACGGCCCGCTGCTGGGCCTCGCTGAGCCGGGGCTGGTGGCCCGGCAGCCTGACCAGCGCCCCTTCTTCCACGATGACGCCGTCCTCCTGGAGCTTGGGCAGGGCATTGTTGAACACCTGGGGGGTCATGCCCAGGCGGCTGCGCAGCTCCTCCTTGGGCGCGCCCTTGCGCAGCGGGAACTGCTTGTGGTAGGCCTCCAGCGCCTTCCGCGCCCTCTCGGACACCGACTGCCAGCCGGCGGCGCTGTAGACGTAGGAGCCCACGCCGTTGGTGCGCTGCCCCAGGGTGACCACCAGCCTCTCGGCGGCCATGGCCTTCAGCTCCGCCCGCGCCACTTCTGGCTCCAGATTGGCCTGGTTCACCAGGGCCTGGAACTCGCTGCCCTCGGCGGCCTCGATGGTCTTGAGCAGCACATCTCTGTCGGAGCCACGCTCCATGACGGCCAGGCGCTCGATGATGGGCTGGTACATGCGCTTGTGGCGGCGCGGGTGTGGGTCAACCACGTTGCCGCCGCCCAGCGTGGTCTGGCTGGAGCGAATGACGAAGTAATCGCCCTTGACCACGGCCAGGGGCGATTGCAGCGCCAGTTGGCCCCAGGTAGCGACGCCAGGCTCGGCCACCTGGCCCTCCAGCAGCCGCACCCGGGCCAGGGTCTCGCTGCTGCCCGTGTGGAGCGTCACGAACATGTTGTGCCGCACGGGGTGGGGCGCGCCCGGTATCACTCGCAGGTGGACGTCCATGGCCATGGTGGGCCTCAGCCACCCGGCGGTGGTCAGCACTTCGCCCCGGCTGATCTCCTCGTGGGAAACGCCGATGAGGTTGGCGGCCACCCGCGTCCCGGGCATCACCTGGTCCACCTTCTGCCGATGGCTCTGGAGGCCACGGATACGGGCGCTCTTGCCCGAAAGCACCAGCTCCACCTCCTGGCCCACGCTGAGCCTGCCATCTATGAGGGTGCCGGTGACCACCGTGCCGAAACCGGAGATGGTGAAGGAGCGGTCTATGGGCAGCCGTGGCCTGCCCAGGTCCTTCCTTGGCGGGGTCTCCTGGAGTAGCCGGTCTATGGCGGCCACAAGCTCAGCCAGCCCCTCGCCTGTCAGCGCCGACACCGCCACCATGGGCACACCCTCCAGGACGGTGCCCTTGAGCACGTCCTCGATGTCGGCCTTGACCAGGTCCAGCCAGTCCTCGTCCACCAGGTCTTTCTTGGTGATGGCTACCAGGCCGCGCCTGACCTGGAGCAGGTCCAGGATGGCCAGGTGCTCCCTGGTCTGGGGCATGACCGACTCGTCGGCGGCCACCACCAGCACGGCCATGTCTATGCCGCCGACGCCGGCCAGCATGTTGTTGACGAAGCGCTCGTGCCCTGGCACGTCAATGACGCTGACCTCGCGGCCGCTGGGCAAGCGCAGCCAGGCGAAGCCAAGGTCAATAGTCATGCCGCGCTCCTTCTCCTCGCGCAGGCGGTCGGGGTCTATGCCGGTGAGGGCCTTCACCAGAGTGGACTTGCCGTGGTCAACGTGTCCTGCTGTGCCTACGACGTACATGGGGCGACCTCATGCTCCGGGAGTGCTTGACAATAGAATAGAGGATTCCTGTGGCCGGCGCAGCAGCTACTGGAAAAAGCGGCTGAAGACCTGGTTGCCCACCATGCGGCCCTGCCTGGTGAGCCTCAGGGCGCCGTCGCCTGTTTCCAGCAGCCCCAGCGTCGTCAGCTCCGCTATGGCGTCGGGGTAGGCCTGGGCCGGCGACTGGCCGAACCGCCGCGCGAACTCGGCCAGGTCTATGCCTGTATCCAGGCGCAGCCCCAGCATCATGGTCTCGGCCATTTCCAGCCGCGTGCCCACGGCCTCCACGGCCTCGACGGTCGGGACGCCGCGTATGGCCTCTTCGTCCAGCCGACGCCCCACGTGGCCCGTGGCGGCGCTCCGCTGAAGCCTCCGGATGTACTCCCTGGGTGACTTGAGGTTAGCAAACCTGTGGCCCGCCAGGTAAGAGTGGGCGCCCGGCCCCACGCCCAGGTAGGGCTGGTTGCGCCAGTAGGTCAGGTTGTGGCGGCTCTCGTAGCCTGGCCGCGCCCAGTTGGAAATCTCGTAGTGGCGGTAGCCCAGGCCCTCCATGACCTCCTGGGCCAGCAGGTACATGTCCGCCGCCAGGTCCGGGTCAGGCTCCGGCAGCGCTCCCGTCCTGACCCAGCGCTCCATGGGCGTGCCCTCCTCCAGGGTGAGGCAGTACATGGAGACATGCCTGGGGGCCAAATCGGCGGCGGTCATCAGCGTTGCCCGCCAGTCCTCCAGGCCCTGGTGTGGCAGGCCAAACATCAGGTCAATGCTCACGTTGTCGAAGCCCGCCTCGAGGGCCATGCGGTAGGCTTCCATGGCCTGGGACGCCGAGTGTCGCCTGCCCAGCACCCGCAGCAGGCGGTCGTCGAAGCTCTGCACGCCGATGCTCAGGCGGTCTATCCCCTGGGCCAGGTAGTCCTCCAGCTTGCGGGGCGTGAAGTCGCCCGGATTGGCCTCCAGGGTGACCTCGGCGCCCTCCTCCACCCGGAAGGCCGACTTTATCGCCTCCAGCACCGAGGCGATGTCTGCGGAGGGAAGGTAGGAGGGCGTGCCGCCTCCAAAGAAGACAGTCCTGGCCTGGGGATAGCCCAGCAGGTCGCCCCACAACGCCAGCTCGGCCCGCAGCGCGGGGATGTAGGCCGGAATGAGGGCCTCGAGCCTGGAGTAGGTGTTGAAATCACAGTACGGGCACCTGGTCTCGCAAAAGGGAATATGGACGTAGAGCGCCAGGGGGCCGACCATACCGGCTTCCTGCTGCCCAGGCTGGCCCAGTGGCTCACACGTTGAAGAGGAAGGTGATGATATCGCCATCGTTTACTATGTAGCTCTTGCCTTCCTGACGCAGCAGGCCACGCCGGCGGGCCTCGGCCATGCTGCCACAGGCCATCAGGGCGTCGTAGCTGACCACCTCGGCGCGAATGAACCCGCGCTCCATGTCCGAGTGAATCTTCCCGGCGGCCCTGACGGCCGGCGTGCCCCGGGCGATGGGCCAGGCCCTCACCTCGTCCTCGCCGACGGTGAAGAAGTTGATGAGGCCCAGCACGTCGTAGGAGAGCCGCACCATGCGGTCCAGGCCGGACTCGCCCAGGCCCATGGACTTGCGGAACTCCTCCTCGTCGGTCGGCTCCATTTGCGCCAGTTCCATCTCCAGGATACCACACAGGGCGGCGGTGCGTATGCGCGGGCCATGGAAGGCGGCCTCCAGCCTGGCCTCCATGGCCTGGACCTCCTGGACCTGCTCTTCCCCCACGTTGGCGACGATGATGAGAGGCTTGGCCGTCAGTAGCTGGAACCCCTCCAGCAGCCTGGCCTCTTCCTCGCTGAGCTTCTGCTCGCTGACGCGGACGCCGTTTTCCAGGTCTCCTCGGACCCTGTCGAGGAAAGCCTGCTCGCGGTTGATGGCGTCCCGCTCATGGGCCCTGGCGCCCTTGGAGCGCTCCACCAGCTTGGTGACCCGCCGCTCCAGGATGCCCAGGTCCGAGAAGGTAAGCTCGTAGAGCATGGTCTCAATATCGCGGAAGGCGTCAACGCTGCCCTGGATGTGTTCTACCGAAGGGTCAGTGAAGGCCCGCGCCACGATGAGGATGGCATCAGCCTTCTGCAGGTTGTTGAGGAACTCGCCGGATATGCCGCGAGTCTTGCCCAGGCCCTCCGGCGCCGCCGGGACGTCAATGTAAGTCACCTCCGCCTGCACCTTGCGCCTGGGCTTGAACATCTTGTCCAGCGCGTCCAGGCGTGGGTCTGGCACCTTGGCCACGCCGACATTGGGCTTGCCCCTGGGGTCGGCGTGGCCGGCGGTCTGCGCCCGCCCACGTGTTACCGCGTTGAATATGGTGGTCTTGCCGCTGCGCGGCAGGCCGATAATGCCTATGTCCATGAATTGCTCTCTGAATAGCCTGTGACAGTTGTTCACTCTAATGGTCGCGCATCTGGTGCATTGGGGCAAGGGGAGTCCCGAGCGCCCGGAAAAGTAATACAATGTTGTCGCCAGGGCCTGAGCAGCACCCTTTTCTGGCGCCTGGGGGTGACTGAGCCAGTGATCTATATACTCCATGGTGAAGACAGCCTTTCAAAACGGGAGACGGTGGCCGCCATGAAGGAGGCCATACAGCCTCCGGAGATGCGGGACTTCAATGTCGTGACCTTCAGCGGGCAGGAAGTCAGCTTTGAGAAGCTTGCCGCCGCCTGTGCCACAGTGCCCTTCCTGGCCGCCAGGCGGCTGGCCGTGGTGGATGGGCTGCTGGGCCAGTTCGAGCCCAAGGGGCCTTCCCGGGGCCGCGAGAGTGGCGAGCCGCCCACGCGCGGCCTGGGCCAGTGGGAAGCCCTGCCGACGTTCCTGGTCACCCTGCCCGAAAGCACCGACCTGGTGTTCACCGATGAGAACCTCACCGCCGGTAACCAGCTCTTTGCCAGGCTGAAGCCCCTGGCCAGGGTCACGGCGTTTCCCCTGCCCACGGGCGCCGTCCTCAGGCAGTGGGTGCAGGACCGGGCCAGCAAGAAGGGCATAGCCATAGACCCGGCGGCCATCGGCCTGCTGACGGAAGTCGTGGGCAACAACCTGGAGGCCATTGACAACGAGATGGAGAAACTGGCGCTCTACAGGGCCGGGAAGCCCGTGCGGCGTGAGGACGTGGAGGAGATGGTGTCCTATGTAAGGGAGGCCAACATCTTCGCCACGGTGGACGCGGTGCTGGAGGGCCGGGCAGGCATGGCCCTCAGGCTGGTCCACCAACTCCTGGACGCGGGCAGGCCGTCGGCTTATGTGCTGACGATGCTGGCCCGCCAGGTCCGGCTGCTCCTGCTGGCCAAGGAGCTCAGGGCGCAGCGGCTGCCTGTCGCCGAGATAGGCAAGCGGTTGGGCCTGGCCCGCTATCCGCTGGAAAAGACGCTGGAGCAGGAGTCCAGGTTCACCCAGGAGCGGCTGCTGGACATATACCCCCGGCTTGTGGAGGCCGACCTGAGCATCAAGACAGGCGCCGGCGGCGATGATACGGTGCTGGACGTGCTCATCGCCGAGCTGGCCTCTGGCGCTACGCAGCCCAGGGCCACCCGGCCGGCCTCCGGGCGCGGTTAGGCCAGGGGACGCCGGCCAGCAGGCCTAGTCGCGGTTCTCGCTGATGGGGTTGTAGCAGGCGATGCGGTGGCCTGGCTCCACCTCCACCAGCGGGGGCCGGGGGGTGGTCCGGCACTGGCTGACGGCCTTGGGGCAGCGGTGCAGAAAGGGGCACTGGTCGGGCGGGTCCACCATCCTGGGCGGCGAGCCACGTATGGGCGTCAACGCCCTGTCCGGCTCGTCCAGCCGGGGCAGCGCCTGGAACAGGCCCCAGGTGTACGGGTGCAGGGGACGCCGGAACAGGGTGCGGGTGTCGGCGTACTCCACGATGGTGCCGCCGTACATCACGGCCACCTCTTCCGCCATCTGCGCGATGACGCCCAGGTCGTGGGTAATCAGCATGATGGTGGAGCGGTTGTCCCGCCTGAGCTGGCGCAGGCGGTGGAGTATCTCGGCCTGGAGCGTCACGTCCAAGTTGGACGTTGGCTCGTCGGCGATGAGCACGCGGGGCTTGAGGGCGATGCCGATGGCCAGCATGACGCGCTGGGCCATGCCGCCGCTGAGCTGGAACGGGTAGTGGTTCAGGATGCGCCTGGCGTCGGGAATGCCCATCTGGGTCAGAAGGTCAACGGCCAGGTTGCGGGCCTCCCTCTTGCCCATGGACGTGTGCTCCAGCATGATCTCCTCGACCTGTTTGCCGATGGGGATCACCGGGTTCAGCGCTGCCATGGCGTCTTGGAAGATGAGGGAAATCTCCTTGCCCCTGATCTTGCGCATCTGCTCCGCGTTCAGGGTGAGCAGGTCAGTCCCCTTGTAAAGGACTTTCCCCTCCACAATCTTGCCAGGGAAGGGCACTAGCTGGAGAATAGAGAGTGCGGTAACTGTCTTGCCGCAGCCGCTCTCGCCCACCACCCCAAGGACGCTGTCCTCCTTGAGGCTCAGGTCCACGCCATTGACCGCCTTTATGGTGCCTTCTTTGGTCTTGAAGTAGGTGTGCAGGTTCCTGACTTCCAGAAGGGTCTGTGTCATCGCTACATCTCTGCCGGCGATGCTAAGCCTTTTCCACCTGGCCTTGCCGTGGGTCTGGCGCGCCCATCCAGGGCCACAGGCCTGAACCTGCCCGCCCTGAGTTCGGCGATGAGGTCTTCCAGGCAGCGCACCGGGCGCTGGAATTCTGTGGCGAAGGTCCCCAGGTCCTGCGTCTTGTGAGAGTCGCTGGTGCCCACGCCCCTGAGATTGAGCCGCCGGGCGATGTCCAGGGCAAATGCGTTTTCGGGGTCAGAGCCGCGCCCATTGAGGACCTCAATCCCCTCCACCATGGAGAACACCCTGTTGCTGCAGGCACGCTCCAGCATAACCCTGTAGGCCGCGTGGCCGTCCTGCTCTCTCTCCCTGTAGTAGGTCCTCCTGTAGGGGTGGGCCAGCAGCATCGCTCCGCCTTCCTGGTCCACCAGCCGCCTTACGAAGGCTGCCCGGTGCATGCCGAAGACGTACCGGCGCAGTCCGAAGACCAGCAAGTGGCCTTCCTCGGTGGTCACCTCGCACCCTGGCAGCACCAGGAAACCGTGGGCCTTCGCCAGAGTCGCTATCTCTTCGTGCCGCCAGAACCGGTCGTGGTCGGTGATGCACACCCCGTCCAGCCCTAGCTGCTTTGCCCTTTCGATGAGTTGGTCAGGGCACATCTGGCTATCATCTGAGTTGGGGCGCGTGTGCGTGTGGAGGTCTATGATCAACGGCCAGGCCCTCTGCCAGCTCCACCAGACCTGGCTCTAGTCTGCCATCTGCCTCTCATCAAGTCAAGGTGACGCTTCACTGGGGGCCTGTGCCAGTGAAGCCTGCCGTATCGCGATTAGCCCTGGAGACCTTGAGTGGACTTGTATCAAAGATATTGATATAATGACTGTAGTTTACGGCATTCCTATTGCCAGAGGACAGACACATGGTACTGAAACCAGAGCAGTTTACCGAACAGGCGCAGGAAGTGCTGGCGGCGTCCCAGGAGATCATGCGCCGCTACAAGCATGCCCAGTGGGACGTGGAGCACATCCTCATGGCCCTGCTGGAGCTGCAGGAAGGCGTCCCTGCCGAGATCCTGCGCGAGCTGGGAGTCCCCCTGGACGCCATGCGCGCTCGGCTGCACCAGGCCCTGGAGCAGGCCCCCAAGGTCGCCTACGAGTCCACGCAGATTTACGTGACTCCCAGGGCGGCCAGGCTGCTGGACAGGGCCAAGGCAGAGGCTGACCGGCTTAACGACGAGTTCATCGGCACCGAGCATATCCTGGTGGCCGTGACCCAGGAGAACCAGGGGCCGGTGTCCAGGCTGCTGGCCGAGTTCGGTGTGGACACGGAGAAGGTGTACCAGGCGCTGCAGAAGGTCCGCGGCGGACACCGCGTCACCGACCCGCGCGCCGAGAGCCGCTACCGCTCCCTGGAGCGCTACAGCGTGGACCTGACCAGGCTGGCCCGCGAGGGCAAGCTGGACCCTGTCATAGGCCGCGACGCCGAGATTTCCAGGGTGATGCAGACCCTCATCCGGCGCACCAAGAACAACCCCGTCCTGCTGGGCGGCGCCGGCGTGGGCAAGACCGCCATCGCCGAGGGGCTAGCCCAGCGCATCGTCTCCGGCGATGTGCCCGACGAGCTCAAGGGCCGCAGGGTGCTGGCGCTGGACATGGGCGCCCTGGTGGCCGGCTCCAAGTTCCGTGGCGAGTTCGAGGAGCGCCTCAAGGCTGTAATGGACGAGATCAAGCAGGCCCAGGGTGAGATCATCCTGTTCATTGACGAGATCCACACTGTCGTCGGCGCGGGTGCCGCCGAGGGGGCCATTGACGCCAGCAACATGATGAAGCCGGCACTGGCCCGTGGTGAGCTACAGTGCCTTGGCGCCACCACCGAGGACGAGTACCGCAAGCATATTGAGAAGGACGCGGCCCTGGAGCGCCGCTTCCAGCCCATCCTGGTGGAGGAGCCGGACACCGACACCGCCATCGAGATGCTGCGCGCGCTCAGGCCACGCTACGAGCGCCACCACAAGGTCAAGATAGACGACTCGGCCATCGTGGCCGCCGTGCGTCTGAGCCAGCGCTACATCACCGGCAGGCTGCTGCCTGACAAGGCCGTGGACCTCATTGACGAGGCGGCCAGCAAGCTACGCATCGAGGCCCAGTCGCTCCCCCAGGACCTGAAGGAGAAGGAGAAGCGCGTCCAGCAGATGCAGGACGAGGAGGAGGCCGCCGCCCAGCGCGGCGACTACCAGCGCGCCGCCGAGCTTCGCGCCAACCGCCTGCGCCTGGAGGAGGAGTACAACCGCGAGAAGGCCGGAGTGCTCTCCAGGAAGAACGTGGACATGGTGGTGGACGCGGAGGACATCGGCAGGCTGGTGGCCACCTGGACGGGCATCCCCGTTGACCGCCTGCTGGAGAGCGAGGCGGAGAAGCTGCTCCACATGGAGGAGCGCCTGCACGAGCGTGTCATTGGCCAGGACGCGGCCATCAGGGCCGTTTCCGACGCCATCCGCCGCGCCAGGGCCGGCCTCAAGGACCCGGACCGGCCCATCGGCAGCTTCATCTTCCTGGGGCCAACGGGCGTGGGCAAGACCGAGCTGGCCAGGGCGCTGGCCGAGTACCTCTTCGACGACGAGTCCAACATGGTGCGCATTGACATGTCCGAGTACATGGAGAAGCACACCGTGTCCAGGCTCATCGGCGCGCCGCCGGGCTATGTCGGCTACGAAGAGGGCGGCCAGCTCACCGAGGCCGTCCGCCGGCGCCCCTTCAGGGTCATCCTCTTCGACGAGATCGAGAAGGCGCACCCGGACGTGTTCAACATCCTGCTCCAGATACTGGAGGATGGCCGGCTCACCGATGGGCATGGCCGGACAGTTGACTTCCGCAATACACTTGTCATAATGACCAGTAACCTTGGCACCAGCGAGTTCGCCAGGCCGGCCGTCGGCTTCCTGCGGGACATTGGCCCCAGGGACGACGCCGTGCGGCTGCGCTCGTCCGTCGAGGAGGCGCTGAAGAAGACCTTTCGCCCGGAGTTCCTGAACCGGATTGACGAGATTATCATCTTCGATCCGCTCACGCCGGAGCAGATCAAGCAGATCGTTGACCTGCAGGTGAAGGACGTGCAGCGCCGCCTGGATGAGCGCGGCATCACTCTGGTGCTGACTGACGCCGCCAGGGAGTGGCTGGCCAGGGTAGGGTACGACAGCGTCTTCGGTGCGCGCCCGCTGCGCCGCGCGGTGCAGCGCTACATCGAGAACGCCCTGTCCAGGAGAGTCCTGGCGGGCGAGTTCACGGCGGGCGACCAGGTTATTGTGGATGTCGAAGGCGATTCGCTCAAGTTCGAAAAGGCCAGGTCAGCAGTCGGCGCCACAGGCTAGGGTCACTATTGACGTGCCGGGCGAGTCCAGGTACGTCAACGTTGACGGCATAAACACACACTACCGAGCAGCAGGGGAGGGGCCTCCCCTGCTGCTCTTTCATGGCCTGGGCGCTTCCTTTGTCACCTGGCGGGACAACATTGGCCCCCTGTCCAGGGCGTTCCGGGTATATGCCGTGGACCTGCCGGGCCACGGCGATACTGATAAGCCGGACATAGACTACAGCCCCGAGACCGTGGTGCGGTACACTGTCCGACTCATCCAGGCGCTGGGGCTGGAGAGGCCGGCTGTCATTGGCAGTTCCGTTGGCGGCACGCTGGGGATTCTGGCGGCCCTCCAGCACCCTGGCCTTCTCTCAGGCCTGGTGGTGATCGGCAGCCCGGGCTTGGGGAAGGAGGTCTCCCTTTACGTGCGGCTGGCGGCCCTGCCTCTGCTGGGAGACGTGCTGGAAAGCTCCAGGGTGGGCGGCACCAGGTACATGCTCTACAACGTCTTTTACGACCGCCGCTTCGTCACGCCTGCCCTGCTCAACGAGCTTTACCGCAGCCGGCAGATGCCCGGCGCCAAGGAGGCCGTGGTACGCACCCTCAGGCACAGCGTCACCCTGCTGGGGGTGCGCAGGCGTTACATCCTGCTGCACCAGCTAGCGCGGCTGGACACGCCCCTCCTGGTGGTGTGGGGCAGCCATGACCGGATCCTACCCGTGGCCCATGCCTACCGCGTCCCCGCCGTGGCCCCTCAGGCCAGGCTCGCCGTATTCGACTGCTGCGGCCACTGGCCCCACATGGAGAAGGCAGACGAGTTCAACGCCCTGGCGCTCCAGTTCCTTTCCGACTGCGCCTCATGAGCAGGCCCTGGCCCCAGCTTGCCAGGTCAAAGTCCTGGCCTAAACGGTGCTTCGGTGAAGTCCCAGCCGCCCGGCCTTGCGGTGGAATGCCCAACACGCCCCATTTAGGGTACAATATCCCCATCTTCTCTTTGCCCGGGAGGGCGGCCGTGCGAAACTTGTTTTACCCCTTAGCAGGGGACGTGATGCCCATCGGCGCGGCGCCAGTGGTAAGGCAAGGCCAGCCCCCTCTCTGACTCTCCCCCAAGGGGGGCGAGAACAGTCCCTTCCCCCTGTGGGGAAAGGCCAGGGCCTGCCCCGAGCCTGTCGAGGAGAAGGGGGCATTATAGCCCATACAACCATAACCCGCCCATGTGCATTATGAGCCTTGACAAAGGGCAGGCCTTTGGACACACCCTGACTTAGACCATTCGCGGAGTTTACCCTGAGCGCAGTCGAAGGGCTCAGGGTGGCATGGATTGAAGCGCTGGAAAGGGCAGGCTTCATGCGGGCAATGGGTAGCTTCGATGGACTGACGCGCCTGTGGAGCAGGAGGGAGCACAGGTTGCAGCTAGCCGCGCTGCTGGCTGGCCTGGGCCTGATAATCGGTGCGCTGCTGTTCCACCAGCGCATCGAGGCCCTGTCCATAGTGGGTTACCCGGGAGTGTTCCTGCTCAGCTTCCTGGGTAGCGTGGCCCTGGTGCTGCCCGTCCCTGGCCTGATTTCTGTCTGCACCGTTAGCGTGGTGCTGGCCCCGCTGGTAATCGGGCTGCTGGCTGGCGCAGGCGAGACGCTGGGCGAGACTTCCGGCTACGCGCTGGGCTACGGCGGCCGAAGGGTCGTCGAGGGCCGCATGTTCTACCCCAGGATGAAGTCCTGGATGGAGCGCAGGGGCTGGCTCGTCATATTCCTGGCGTCGGTCATCCCCAACCCCTTCTTTGATGTGGTAGGCATCCTGGCCGGCGGCAGCCGCTTCCCTGTAGCCAGGTTCTTCGCCATCGTCCTGGTAGGCAAGACCATCAAGGGCGTATTGGTAGCCTATGCCTGCGCCCAGGGAGCCAGGCTTCTCCCATGGATGGACTGAACGCGTGCCAGAAACGCTTGTAGGGGAAAGCAACCGGTGCTATTATAGGACTGGTCGCCACCTTTGCCCCACAGGTGGCGTCCCTGTGTTTGGAGCCTCTCGATGCACCGCTCCGCAGTAGCTCAGGGGTAGAGCGGTCGGCTGTTAACCGATTGGTCGTAGGTTCGAATCCTACCTGCGGAGCCAAGTTGCCTAAAATCCGAACTTGCTCCATCTGGTGAACGCAAAGAGTCTGCCCCGGGCAGTTGGTGCAGGCTTATTTGCACCCTGTAGAGCCTGCCACGCACCCTGGCAACTACAGCCTCCCCGTCGGCCACATCTCGAGGGTCGAAGGGGTGGACCCGTACCTCCTTAATGAGGAGCTGGAAGAGCTCCTTCTGGTCCTCTGGCGGAAGGACCTTTACCAGGTGTTCAAAGTGCTGGAGCTGTTGGCGCATGAGGTCTGCGTCTAGGACCTTCTTCTTCCGGAGGGCGATCTCCAGGTCGGCCTTTTCTATAGCACGGTGGAGTTCTTGGCGCTCCCGGTCCAGTTCTTGCATCTCAGCGTCGATTTCTGCGGGCACCCCGTCGTGGGTCTTGATGTACTCCACGATCCTTCGGATACCCTTGTTCACCTCTCCTAAACGCGCCATGAAGGACTGCCGCCGCGCCTCCAAGTCGGCTACAGCCCTGGTAGCATCGCCGTTTGCCTGCCGGACACATTCCTCGAGGATAGCGGGGCTGTTCCCCAGGTCGGCCACGGCCTTTGTCACGAGGTCCTCGAAGGTCCTGGCAGGCAGGCTCCGCACGGCACAGGGCGACTCCCTCCCGTCCCGGGTCACCGAGGTGCAAGCATAGTAGAGGTAAGGCCTCCCGTCCCTGTCCTTCTTTCCAGAGGGGTAGGGGGTCATGTGGTTGCCGCAATGGCCGCAGACCAGCAGGCCCTTCAGCAAATGGACGTGGTCGTCCTTGAACCTCATGCCCTCGCCTACACTACCTCGCCCGATGGCGGCGTTGGCCTGGGCCCAGGTCCCTTCGTCAATAATGGGCTCGTGGCCGCCCTTGAACAGCCCCTCGTTGTAGCGGAGGTAGCCGCGATAAATAGGGTTGCGGACTATGCGGATGACGGTGTCCTCGTCCAGCCGCTTGCCTCCGATGACCCTCGCCTCCGCATCTGCCCTCACAATTGTCCTTTGCTTGGTGCGATACCCCAGCCGGTTGGCCTCGTTGGCCACGGCACAGGGAGAGCCGGTCTCGATAATGCGGCGGTAGATGAACTGGACAACCTCTGCTTCATGGGGATTAGGGGCGAGCAGCTGCCGCGCTTTATCATAGTCATACCCGAGAGGTACCCATCCTCCGTTCCATAACCCCCTCTCGGCCCTGCCCGCCATCTTGGACATGGTGCGCTCGCGGGTCAGCTCGCGCTCGAACTGGGCGAAACTGAGGAGCATGTTGAGCATCAACTTGCCCGTAGAGGTGGAGGTGTCGAACTGCTCGCTGGCTGTGGCAAAGCTAACCCTATGGGACTCGAAGACCTCCCAGAGCTGATAGAAGTCCTTGAGAGAGCGGGTTACCCTATCGAGCTTGTAGGCGACGACGATATCCAGCTTGCCCTGGCGGACATCCTCCAGCAGTTCTTGGATGCCTGGCCGGTTGAGGTCTTTTCCCGAGTACCCGGGGTCTTCGTATACAGCGACGGTGCGCCACCCGTCCTCACGATGGATCTCGATGTAACTCTGGCACACCTCTCGCTGTCTTTCGAGCGAGCTGTAGGCTGACTTGGCCTGCTCATCAGTAGAAACCCTGGTATAGATTCCACATCTCATCAGGAACCTCCACAAGCGGCTATCAGCTAGCGGGCTTGAAGGTCGCCCTGTGCAGGTTGATGAGAAGGGGAGGGAGGCCCGCCGGCTGGTAGCTCTTGGGGGTATGATACTGGCATGGTGGCATCTTTTCCAGCAGAGTTAGGGCCTTCCCAAGGCCCGGGGCCATCATCCCAGTACATGGCCTTCAGCAGCAGGCGGGCGACCCTTCGAAGGCGCTCCCGCGGTGTGATATAGAAGTGGCCCAGAGGCGCCGGCCCCGCAGGAGCATGCGGAACCTGCAACCGCAGGGGGTCTTTGCATACTGGAATTGGCGCCAAAGGGCCGCCAGAAGCCACGTCTCCACTGGAGGAGGTAGATAGTGGCTTCACAACTTCCTGTTGGGTTGTTTCCCTACGTCTTTTGCGCATCATCTTGCAGTTGCTAGGGTGCTGGGAAAGGCGATATGAGACGGCAAAGGGCTTTCTTAGTGCCTTAGAGCCGACAGCTTCATCATGGCAGTGCTTGCCCGCAGTGCAGCTAGCCTACCGAATGGAGACATAGCATGACCTCGACGACTAGTTTGTTAGTGGCAGAGACGGCAGGTAAGGCCTCGAGGAGGAGGGGCGCACGCGCCAGCTCCCTGCGGGAGGGTTATCTGGCAGGGAGAGGAGGAGACAGGAGGCTAGAGCAGCCTGAATTCAATTCAGACGAATAGCTTCTGTTCCATCTAAAGGTTAGAAAACGTAGGGGGATATGTGGCTGGGCAGCGAACAGCGAAGGAGTGGCGAGAGTGGGCTAGGAGTAGAGCCAACCAGGCGGCTCTCTGGCTCAAAGAAGCGACATTAACCCCTGGAAGACACTAGCACTAACAGCTCCACCAATCAACCCACCTGCCACTACCTGACCTGCTGTGTGGTGGGCGATCTTGATTCTGGCCCACCCAACGAGGGGAACCGCTGGTGCCAGAAGGAGTGCCCATGTGCCGAAGACCAAGGCTAGGACAACCACGGCTCCGGTGATGGCTGTAGTGTGGCCGCTGATCTTCCACCTGAGAGTGGCAGCAACCGCCACTAGAAGGCAGGCCAAGATGGCGACAATAGTTGCGAGAAGCGGGCGGGGGGCCGAGAGCAGTATCGCTAGAGCGACTGCAACGCCGCACGAGCCAATAGCAAAGCTTAGCGCTGCGACACGTTCCCTTTTCCCCGTGGTATGCAAACCGGAAGCCAGGCCTCTACGCAGGAACCAGGCGAAGAAGCCCAGGGGAAGAAGACAGGTCAGGAAGGCTGAAATTGACCACCAACGCAAGAACTCCACGATCCCTGTGGTCGAGTAGGCACTCACCGCACCCAAAAGGGCTATGACTATCCATGGGGGGTTAAAGAATTCCGTCACGAGCTGGGCGACTCTATCGTACTCTGCCAAGGTTTTGGTTTTGTGAGCAGTCCGGCTATCCATTCTTCATCCACACGTCGGTTCTTGAGGTGCTCGGGACCATCTCACTGCTTTGCTTCAGCCTCTCCAGCAATAGCCTCATGACGGGAGAGCCTGCCACATGCCGAGCTACCAGCATTAGGTGGCGAACTTCCTCCTGCAGGCCGGTCGACTGCGCGCATGGGGCTTCGCGTGCACCCTTCTGGGCGGGTAAGCCGCGTCTCCTCGCCTCCATACCTGCACGCACCTGGGCCGCCTCGACCAAAGCCGCCCTTTCTCTGAGGTCAGGTAACCTGTCGGCTATGTTCTTCGCAACCTGAAGCACCCTAAGGTCAGCAAACGCGGAGATGATAAAGGCGGCGTCCCGTATCTCAGCCACCTGCTGATGGAGCCGGAAAGTAGCATCCCTCGGGTCTAGTATGTCCTGTAACATCGTCCGGTTGGGGAGGAGGCCCACTTCGGGGCAAACGTTCCTTAGCTCCCGCCATAAGCCTCGCAGCCTCAGAAAGGCTACCTGTGCCCGAAAAGCACGGAGCGTGCGGTCCCAGACCGGCATCAGGGCACCCGTCACGAAAAGGAGGAAGAAGGGAAAAGTCATGACCTCGCCAAACCACGCCTCACCCCACCACTTGAAGGGGCGCAGGTTGGGCGGAAAGAGCGCACCAACGTCGTTCGCCACGTGTAACAAACCGAAGGTGCCACCTACAGCCATTAAACCGAACCCCACTTTGATGCGCGCTTCTTGCCCGGCGAGGGCGTAGCGGGTCAGCACGGAGATGAGTACCAAGCCCGACAGGAGCAGGTATGCCAGGTACACGGCTCGGAAAGCGGCAATACTACCCGGCACGCCGTAGTACTGCTCATTGTCCAGCAGTTTGGGAACAGGCCCGCCGACAAAGAAAAGGGCGACCATCGCCAACAGAGAGGAGACACCTGTGACAAGGGGGACTACACGGAATTCGGCGCGGTGCGGTAAGAGGCTCAGGTAGACGAAGACCTGGACGCTTAACACGGCCAGGATGACACAAATGCTCGACAGGAATTCGCTCAAATTGGGGTAACCCACGATAGAGTCTACCGCAGTATAGACGGCTGGGACGTCGAAGCCTCGGCTGAGGGCGGCGAAGAGGAAAGCGGACCAATAGGAGGCCGCCAGAGGGCTTCGGAGCCTACCCAGTATCCTGAACTGGTAGAAAGCCAGAAGCCAGGCCAGCGCCACAGTAGCTCCCACAACCAGGCAGTCACCTATTGGACCTCCCGCAAAAGTCTGGCGATTCCTTCAGCGGAGCGTTCGCTTCCCCTGCGGAGGCGGGGAAGGGCCAGGCGTTCTAGCCGCTCTTCGATAAGCGTCGCCAGGACTTCCGCCTCTGCTTCTTGCAAGTCGTCGAAGACTGAGTGGCAGCAGAGGAGGGACCTGACTAGCCTCCTGTCCAGATACCTGGTTAATGAGGACACAAGGTCAGGAAGGGAGCGGCCCCGGTGGCCCCTGAGTATGTGGCTACCCTCGTGGAGCACGATGTGGCGCTGATGGTACGGCGAGGTAGAGTGCTCGTAGAAGATATAGTCCGCGGTGTCGGTGGCGATCCAAAGGCCCAGGACCTCGGGGCCGAGGGCAAAGGGGAGCAGATAGACCGGACGCTGCCGGACCTTCTCAAGGAGCCTTCGAAAGGACTCGACGTCGGCCCCCTCTAGCGGCAGCCCGTGGGCTATGGGACGTAGTTTTTCCTTAAGCTGTGCCAACTGGGCCGGCTTCATCGCGTTTCCTCCACCTTCGGCGGCGCTTGAGAGCAGGCTCCCGGCTGGTCTCGGGGAGGCCCTCCAGGCGGCGGAGGTGCCGGATGGTCTCCGCCAATACCCTGAGGCTGGACTCGCTCAGCCCGAAGGCCTCCAGGCTGATGTGGCGCACCGGGGAGTTCCGAAGGGCAGCCACCAGGCGGATCTCTTCCTCAACCCACCGTGCGACCTCTTCGTCCTGGAAATAGGCGGGGGGTACGCCGAAGAAGGACGCAATGGCCTCGATACACTCCCTGCTGGGGGTCGTCTTCATCCCCTCCTTGAGGGCCGAGAGGTAGCCGCGGGAGATCTGGTAACGGCCCTGGGCGTTGATGGCCTCGGCGATCTCCGTCAGGTTGTACTGCCGGCCCGAGGGGTGGCGCACAGCGTCCAGCAGGAACTGGAACTTCTCGGCAAAGGTCTTGCGCCTCGTCTCTTGGTCGGTCAAGGGTTACACTCCAGGGAGCCGCTTTGGTAACGATAGAGTAGTTATATGTTACTGCTTAATCGTTACTTGTCAAGAGGGGGCCTTCCTACCCATCTGGGCCAGTCGGACTTTATGGACTGGACTCCAGCTCGCCCCGGAATGGAAGCCGTGAGTACCCACGGTGCTGGGAGACGGATTAGTGCTGGATTTCCGCAATCGATTGCAGGCTGCTGCCAGAGAGGGCCTTGACAAGACCTCGTCGGTGTTGGTAACGATATATAGCGTTACTGTTACCATTGATTGAGCCCAGGAGGGTTGTGAAGGTGGCACGAAAGGAGGCTCCTTTGCGGGTGCGGCTGAACGCCTCTGCTGCCTGGGAGCTCATGGCCCGGCAGAATCTGTCGCAAAACGAGTTGGCCAGGCGGCTGGGAATAACTTCTGGTTACCTCTCGCAACTGGTCAACGGACAGCGGTATCCATCGCCATCACTGCGCCGCAGGCTCCTGGAGCAGCTCAAGGGTGCCAGTTTTGAGGACCTTTTCGTTGTCGAGCACAGGGGCACGCTGGGTGAGGGCTCACTCGAAGGTTCAGCCGATGGCTGCAAAATGGGATATATCGGGGGTGACGCAAATGGGAAACAACAACTTCGCTGATGGACAGCTTTCACTGGTAGCTGCTCTACCGCCGGGGATTGCCCTGTTGCCTGAAGATTTTCCGGAGCGATTGGAGCGCATCAAGGAGGCCAGTGGCCTTAGCTGGAACTCCCTGGCGGAGAAGCTCGGGGTGGATCCCCGGCAGGTGGCGCGGTGGCGCAAGGGCGTGGAGCCCAGCGGTGGCGCCATGCTGGCCCTCATGAGGCTGGCCATGCTCATGCCCGGAGGCCTTCAGATGTTACTGGGTGAAGCGGTACCAGCCATGAGCCGGGATGGAGCGGCGGCAAGGCCGCAGCGAGCTTGGTAGCAATGCCAAGGCGTCGGCAAGTATACAGGAGAGTGGTTCGAGCATTTCCCCGTGACTTCCCGGCTCGCCTGGAATGGCTGAAGGAGGCCTGTGGCCTTTCGTGGCGTGCCCTGGCCAGGGAGCTGGGCACCGACCCCGCAACGCTAAGGCGCTGGAGGAAGGGGCAGCAGCCGAGCAGTATGTATCTCTTTGCCCTCTTCCTGCTGGCTAGCCACGTACCAGGCGGGCAGGAGATACTTCTGGGCGAATGCCTTGATACTTCACTTCCAAACCTTGAGAGTGTACCACCTTTGCAGGTGTAACGGGTGTCCTCTGCCACAGGGTACTCACACCTGGGACCGCCTCAAGACTTTCGCGCTACAAAACCGGGCGTTCACCTCGTCGATTGAACTTCACTCCCGTGGTTCTACACCAGCCAGGTGGCGGAGGAACTCCCCCGGCGTCATGACCTTTACAGGCAGCCCTGCCGACTGCACGGCCGGCGTGAGCAGGTGTCGCCGGTCTAGCGTGAGGAGGTAGTCTGCCCCAAATTCAAGGGCGGCTGCCAGCACATGAGCATCCTTCTCGGTGGTCAGCGGGATGCATTGGGCAATACGTTCAGCGGGAGGGGGTGGGACCACCTCTGGCTCCACCGCCGCCAGTTGTTGGTAGAACCTTACCAGCTCCTCTTCGCCGAACTTCTCGGCGATGTTGACCCGCGCCTCCAGAAGGACCCGGGCAGTGACCGCCGCACGGAAACGGCTGCCCCGACACACCTCCAAGGCCAGCGCGGAGCCTCCTGAGTGTGAACGGGAGGCCGCTACGAGTACGCTGGCATCGAGAAAGACCAGGCGCCGCCCTGGGTCTACTGAAGGGGTGCGCTGACGGGCCACTTACAGGGCTCCCCGCTTTAGCAAGCCCTGGACCCGGCGGGCCGTCTCCTCGTCCAGCCTGTCCTCTGCCATGAATCGCTCGATGTCCTGGTCGGTGTAGCGACGCAGCGCCTCCTGGTCCGGCCGCAGCGGCGTGATCTCAAGGCGATCGCCCACCAGGGATATGCTGAGGAGCGTCTCTGCCTCTATCCCCAGGGCCTCTCGAAACTCCCTGGGGATGGTGACCTGCCCCTTCGCCTGGGTCCTGACCACCTTGCGACGCTGGCTGACTTGGGCCATAGAAAACCTCCCTTTGTCGGAAAATCAGAAATCCTCCTTTTCTCCATTAAACCATCCCTGGGAAAGGCCCGTCAATATAGTTCTGGCCACCCGGGCCAGGCGATGCGCTTACCAGGGGCTTCTTCTGTTGCCACCTGGTCGGTCTGACCAGACTGGGCTGAGAGGCCCTTTTGCCTCAATCAGGTGCTCGTGGCTCGCCAACACTCGAAGAGTGGCAATGCCAGACTTCGCCAGCTCCTCTTGGGCCACGCGGAGAAACAGCGATTCTACAATCCCATCCCTGAGCACCACCATGAGCACAGGGTATGTCCCATAGTCCTCTAGAGGCCCAGGGGTGGCGTAGTAGCGCATGTATGGCGCAAGCTTTGCGCGCAAGAAGGCTGGATGCATGGCCCGCCTCTCATACTCCAGGAAGAAGTGGTACACAGCAGCTCCAGCCCGGCACTGGCCGTAGGCATCGGGGTTGATGAAGTAATAGCGGCCGCCCGACTGGAACCTCCGGGCGGCCCGATGGGGCGGGTCCAGGTGTATGAGCTGGTGCCCAGACTGGCGGGCCAGGGCAGCGAGAAAACCATAGACGGCGGAGGTGTGGGCGATCTGTCTGGCAAGCTGCCGTGAGCGTGAGCCTTTGACATCACGCCATGTGGGCGAAGTTCGCGGCGCTGCTGATGAAGGGTCCCATCGCTTCAGCATAGCCCGGACCACTACCCCGTCGCGGCGGGCCAGCATCGCCAGCCCGCGCCCTGAGAGGTGGAAGCGGACACGCCCTTCACGCCGAACTCGGTGAATCAGGCCTAGGCGCAGGGGCAGGTACAGCATCTGGAGCAGCCGGTTCATTGACACGCCGAGGAGGGCGCTCAGGTCAGCCCTGGTGGCCCAGGGCCACAGGGCCAGTTGGTCAAGGACTCGCTTTTCCGCAGCTGCTAATGCGACCGGAAGGAGGTGGTCCTCGGCCAGCCCCTTTTCAGTGGATAGGAGCTTCCTTGCCGCGGCCTGGATATCGCCAGGCGGTGGCAAGAGCCTGGCTGGCGGGCGCTCCAGGGGCACGGCCCCGCCGCGGGCCAGAGGCAGGACACGGCTTAAGGGCCAGGGGTACGGGTCCGAGGTGGAATGCCAGATGGGGTCGCCCGCGCCGGCCCTCAGCAAGTCCCGCTCAAGGGCGAGGAACGCGGCCAAGGGCAGCCGACCTAGCAG
>DAOUAM010000007.1:0-34889 GCA_034433305.1 Dehalococcoidia bacterium
GTTGAATGCGCTGCTCAAGCAAGACCGTCCCTGGAACCCTGCCTATACAAAGTGATTGACACCCAAGACAGTTGCTCTCTAGCTCTCCCCCAGAGGGGGCGAGAACAGTCCCTGCCCCCTGTGGGGGAAGGTCAGGAGGCATGATTGGACTATCTCAGGGTATATAGACCCCCTGCCCCCTGTGGGGGAAGGTCAGGAAGGGGGCCAGACGCCTGTCCCGAGCCTGTCGAGGGAAAGGGGGCGAGGCAGGCTAGGGCAACTGGCGGGATGGACAGCCCCAGGCCAGAACACACTGGCCGCAGCGGGGGCGCTGGGCCTTGCAGACCCGGCGGCCATGGTTGATGAGGTACATATGAAAGGCGAAGACGTCTTCCGGGGGCACCATGGCCTCCAGGATGTCGTGGGCGTCGTCGGCGCTGACCCTGGGGCCGATGAGTCCCAGCCGGCGGGACACCCGGTAGATATGGGTGTCCACAGGCATCGCCGGCAGGCCAAAGGCGAAGCACAGGATTATGGCCGCCGTCTTGGGGCCGACGCCCGGCAGGCGGCGCAGCCATGCCTTGGCGTCCTTGAGCGGCATGTCCTTCAGGAAAGCCAGGTCAAAGGAGCCGACCTCCTCTTTGATCCGCCGCAGGACAGCCTTGATACGGGGCGCCTTCATGCGGGCCAGCCCTCCCATACGGATGGCATCCTCTATATCCTCCACCGGTGCCTCGGCTATGGCCTCGAAGGAGCCGAAGGTGTCCATGAGCTTGCGGAAGGCCCGCTGGGAGTTGAGGTCGGAGGTGTGCTGGGAAAGGATGGTGGAGACAAGCTCGGACATGGGGTCCAGGCGCGGGCCCCAGTGGACAGGCCCGTACTCCCGGCCCAGCAGCTCCATCACATCTTGTGCGGACGCGGTGGCATCAGACATGGGGCAGTCCTGGTCAGTGGGCTATGGGCTGGCGCTCTGGCGGCGCAGCCATGGCTATGATACACAAAGCGCCGGTGCCGTTGCACCTGGCCGGCGGGTGCCTGTTCCGCCTGCGGGAAGGGGCTACGTGAGGCAGCGCCCCCAGAAAGCCAGGGCTTGAGTCGGCCTTCGTGGCAGGCATATAATGCGGCCTTGGGACGGGCGCCTGCGTCCCGGCAGCAAGACGTGGAGCATAAGGAGGAGCAATGGCTAGAAGCTTTTACGATGAGCTTGGGGTAAGGCGTGTCATCAACGCCAGCGGGAACCAGACGGTGCTTGGCGGCTCCAGCCCGTCGCCCGAGGTGCTGAGGGCCATGGAAGAGGCCACCCGCACCTATGTGGAGATGGACGAGCTGCTGAAGAAGTCCGGGGAGTACATCGCTGGCATGCTGGGGACGGAGGGCGCCTACGTGACATCGGGCTGCGCGGCGGCCCTGGCCCTGAGCGCCGCCGCGTGCATCGCCGGCAAGGACCCGGAGAGGATGCTGCAGTTGCCCGATACCACCGGCATGAAGAACGAGATCGTCCTCCAGAAGAAGCAGCGCTACAGCTACGACCGCAGCTACACCGTCACCGGCGGCAAGCTGGTGGAGGCGGGCGACGAGAACGGCTGCACGCCCAGGCAACTGGAGGCCGCCATCGGCCCAAAGACGGCGGCCATCGCCTACTTCATCCAGCCCGACTGGGGGGACTCGGTGGTCTCCCTGGAGGACACGGTCAAGATTGCCCACGAGCACGGCCTGCCAGTCATAGCCGACGCGGCGTCCCAGATATACCCGCTGGACTACTTCCGCCGCAACGCCCAGTCGGCGGACCTGGTGTGCTTCGGCGCCAAGTACATCGGCGCGCCACACGCCACAGGCTTCGTGGTCGGCAAGAAGGACCTGGTGGACACGGTGATGCCCACGGGTTCATCGGCTTCCACACCGGCGGACGCCGAGCCATCGGCAGGCCCATGAAGGTGGACAGGCAGGGCGTGGTGGCCGTGTGCGTCGCCCTCAAGAGTTGGTTCTCCACCAACCACGAGGACAGGCTGCTGGCCGTGGACAGCAAGCTGGCCGCCATGCAGCGCGACCTGCAGGGCATACCCCACGCCCAGCCCAAGGTGGTGAACCTCCAGCGCTTCTGGGGCTCCAGCCTCCACATCGTCCTGGACACGCAGAGGCTGGGCAAGACGGCGGCACAGGTATCCAGGGAGCTGGCCGATGGCAGCCCGCGCATCTGGGTCAACACCCAGGGCGATAACACCGTGGTCGTCAACGCCCACACCCTCAACGAGGGCGAGGAGAAAATCGTCGTCCGAAGGCTGCGAGAAGTGCTGACGGCAAAGAAGTAGCCGCCCTGGCGAGGCAAACGGCGCCAGACCTTACTCCCGTAGCCCTCTCTCCACGCGCGGAGAGAGGGAACGGGGTGAGGTCTGGACGCCTGCCCTGTCACCCCTCGTGAAAGGAGCGCCGGTGCCGGAAGCGCCAGACCTGGAGGTCATCAAGGACTTCCTGAACAAGCGCGTCGCGGGGCTGACGGTGGATGCCGCCAGCGTCCTGCGCCCCAGCGTGCTGCGCTCCCTGGCCGGCGACTTCACCCCTGACGTCCAGGGCCGGGCCATGGAAAGCTTCCAGCGCCGGGGGAAGTTCCTGCTCTGCCACCTCTCCGGCGACCGGCTGCTGGTGGTGAACCCCATGCTCACGGGCGCCCTCCAGCACTGCGCCCCCTCGGAGCGCGTCAGCAAGCGGACGTGCATCGTGCTATCCCTGTCCAGCGGCCAGGAGCTCCGGTACCTGGACGAGAAGCAGATGGGCATGGTGTACTACGTCACCGCTGAGCAGTTGCCCCAGGTGCCGCGCCTTCATGAGCAAGGCCCCGACGTGCTGGACGGCATGAGCTTCGAGGAGTTCCAGCGCCGGCTTCGGGCCTTCCACGGCGAGATAAAGGGCATCCTCACCAGGGGCCAGCTCATGGCCGGCATCGGCAACGCCTACGCCGACGAGGTCCTCTTCGCGGCGGGCATCTACCCCTTCCGCAAGCGCAAGACGCTTACCCAGGAGGAGGTGCGCCGGCTCCACCAGAAGTCGCGAGAGGTGGTGGAAGAAGCTATAGTAGTACTGAGGGAGCGGATGGGCGAGGACATCCACGTGAAGGTCAGGGACTTCCTGAAGGTCCACAACAAGGGAGGCTCGCCCTGCCCGCGCTGCGGCAACTCCATAAGCCAGATCACCGCCAACCAGCGCATCACCAGCTACTGCCGCCGCTGCCAGCCAGGGATGCTGCTGAGGAACTAGGCGCAGATGGAAGACAGGACTTCGGCCACACCCGGCCTGAGGGTGCTGATAGTAGCCCAGGACCCCCTGGCGCGCGCCGGGCTGGCGACGCTGCTGGCCGGGCGCCCGGGCCTTGGCATCGCCGGCCAGGTGGCCGAGGACAGCGACCTGAAGGCCGCCCTGGAGGTCTTCAGGCCGGATGTGGTGGTGTGGGACCTGGGCTGGGAGCCTGCCACGGCCCTGGAGCGCCTGGGCGACCTGGGGGAGCTGGATACGCCGGTGGTGGCGCTGCTTCCTGACGAGACCTCCGCTGGCGAGGCGTGGGCCTCGGGAGTCCGGGGCCTGCTGCTCAGGAGCGCCAGCGCCACGGCCCTGGGCGCGGCGGTGGAGGCTGCGGCACAGGGCATTGTGGCCCTGGAGCCGGAGCTGGCCTCCGCCCTGCTGGCCGTCCGGGAGCGGACGCCAGCGGCGCCCAACGCCGACCTGACGCCCAGGGAGATTGAGGTCCTCAGGCTCCTGGCCGAGGGGCTGTCCAACAAGGCCATCGCCCACCGGCTGGACATCAGCGAGCACACCGTCAAGTTCCACGTCAACTCCATCCTGGGCAAGCTGGGCGCCCAGAGCCGCACCGAGGCCGTCATGCGCGCCACGCGGATGGGCCTGGTACTGCTCTGACCTGGCCTTTTTTCCAGGTGCGGGCCTCGCCTAACGGGCTGTGTGTCCTGCCCCCTGCCGCTGGTAAGTTAGATTCAGGCACACCCTTTAGTTTCCAGCGGCGGGGCTGCTGGTACCCGCAAGGAGAAGAGCATGGTACAGGTACTTCCAGGTCTATCCGAGGCGCTGGCCGACACGGTGTCGGCGGCGGGCGCCGCCGTGGTGCGGGTGGAGGCGAGGCGCAGGCTCCCGGCCAGCGGCGTGGTCTGGTCGCCGGACGGCCTCATAGTGACGGCCCATCACGTGATCGAGCAGGAGGAGAACATCATCATTGGCCTGCCCAACGGCCAGACGGTGCCGGCGACGCTGGTGGGGCGCGACCCGGCCACGGACGTCGCCGTGCTGCGGGCCAGCCTGAGCGGCCAGTCGCTCCAGGCCCCCTCCTGGGCCGATGGCGGCACCCTGCGTGTGGGGCACCTGGTGCTGGCGCTGGGCAGGCCGGGCCAGTCGGTGCTGGCCACACTGGGCATAGTCAGCGCCCTGGGCGAAAGCTGGCGCACTCCCATCGGCGGCAGGCTGGACCGCTACCTGCAGACCGACGTGGTCATGTACCCGGGCTTTTCCGGCGGCCCCCTGGTGGACGCCAGCGGGCGTATCCTGGGGGTCAACACCTCGGCGCTGCTGCGGGGCATACCCCTGACGGTGCCAACGGCCACGGTGCGCCGGGTGGTGGAGGCGGTACTGGCCCACGGGCGTGTGCGCCGGGGCTACCTGGGCGTGGGCGCTCAGCCGGTGCGCCTGCCAGAAGCCGTCGCCAGGGAGGTGGGCCAGGACTCTGGCCTGCTGCTGCTCTCGGTGGAGGCAGGCGGCCCCGCCGACCGTGGCGGCCTGCTGCTGGGCGACACCATCATCGCCGTCAACGGCCAGCCGGTACGCCACCTGGATGACCTGCTGTCCCTGCTGACCGGAGAGCGCATCGGCGCGACTGTGCCCGTGCGCATCCTGCGCGGCGGCCAGGTGCGGCAGGTGAGCCTGGTCATAGGCGAGCGCAGCTAGCCAGAGGCCGGCGGCCCGTGAAAGGGGCTGGGGTTACAATGTACTGAAAGCGGAGGTCCATGTGGCTACATTGCTGGAGCAACTGAACGATGAAATGGCGTCCCTGGTCGCGGGCGTCGGTCGCAGCGTGGTGAGAATACACAACGGCAGGGGCGGCACCGGGGCCGGGACGATATGGCACCCTCAAGGTCTTGTCCTGACCAATGCTCACGTGGCGGAGCGGCATTCGCCGCTGGTGACGCTGCCCGATGGCACCACCCTGCCCGCCCGCATCCTGGCCAGCGACCCTTCCAGGGACCTGGCCGCGCTGGCCGTGGACGCCACGGGCCTGCCCACCATACCCATCGGCGAGTCCCGGGGGCTGAGGCCAGGGCAGATGGTGCTGGCCATGGGCCACCCCTGGGGAGTGGTCGGCGCGGTGACCGTGGGCGTGGTGGTCAACGTCGGCGCTGAACTGGCGGAGGCACCGTGGCCGGGGCGGGAGTGGGTGGTGGTCAACCTCCACCTGCGGCCTGGCTACTCCGGCGGCCCGCTGGTGGACGTGCAGGGCCGGCTGGTGGGCATCAACACCATGATGACCGGCCCGGACGTGGGGCTGGCCGTGCCAGTACACGTGGTGAAGGCCTTCCTGCGGCAGGCGCTGGGAGCCAGGCGAGCGGCGGCCTGAAGCGCTGGCGCTACGAAAGACGCAGCCACGCGCCTTGCGTAGCGCCAGCACCTGGTGCCCATGCGGGTAACACCGCCAGAATCCTCCCCGGGACAGGCGACTGTGTGACCAGATGCCTGTGGAGAATTCCAATGTCACCCATCAAATACCCCTTACAGGCTTGACAAGCACCTGACATCTCCTTTAACGTCAATTTTAGAGCAGCTTTTCCCGCCTTGAGCCTCAATTCCTCAGCGTATCGAGCCACTTAGTGTAGGGGAATGCGAGCGCTTTATGAGACCCTCCAAGTTAAATGCGCGCAGGTGCCCTGCCCTCGCTGCCAGGGCAGCAGTGCAAGTCCGCAAAGCTGCTGACCGCTCATGCACCTGGGCGAGCGACTCGGTGTGGGATACCGGGGCTTAGAAGCGTTACTTCTGAAGGCTATCCCGTTCGCAGCCTGAGTCACGAGGTAATTCCATTGAGCCTGGAAAAGTATCTAAAAGAATTATGTGACGAGCAGAGGCCCCTCAAGCACATACTGCTCGAACAGCTTTCAGGCCTGACGCCGGAAGCGGTGTTCGAGTTCAGGGATGCCTGGCGCACTCTGTCACAGCAGAGGAAGTGCGAGGTCCTGAGCAGGCTGGTGGAGCTGAGCGAGGACAACCTGGAGCTGGACTTCAGCCAGGTCTTCCGGTCCTGCCTGGCCGATGAGGACGAAAGCGTGCGCGAGAAGGCCGCGCTGGGCCTGTCGGACTGCGACGACAGGGTGGTCATACGGCCGCTGGTGGGCCTGCTTCAGAGCGACCCGGCGCCCAGGGTCCGGGCGGCGGCGGCCACCTCCCTGGGGAAGTTCGCGGAGCTGGCCCAGGAGGGCAAGCTCATCAGCCGGGACGCCGAGCGCATACGGGACGCACTCCTGGCCGTCATAGACAAGCCCAACGAGGACATCGAGGTCAGGCGGCGGGCCATCGAGGCTGCCTCCTGCTTCAACACGCCCCAGATACAGAAGATCATCCGCGACGCCTATAATAGCTCCAACCCCAAGCTGAAGCAGAGCGCCATCTTCGCCATGGGCAGGAACTCCGACCCCCAGTGGCTGCCCATCATCCTGGAGGAGATGACCTCCACCGACCCCGCCATCCGCTACGAGGCGGCCATGGCCTGCGGCCAGATAGGCGACGAGTCCACGGTGCCTCACCTTATCAGGCTCATCAAGGACGAGGACCTCCAGGTGCAGCTTGCGGCCATAGACGCCCTGGGCAACATCGGCGGGCCGCTGGCCAAGCGGGCGTTGCAGCAATGCCTCAAGTCTGGCGACGAGGCCCTGGAGGAGGCCGCCGAGGCCGCCCTGGGCAACATCGAGTTCGAGGAGGACCCGCTGAGTTTCAGGTTCCAGGCCTAGGGCAAGGACCGACCTGGGCCTCAGCCACGGGCCTTCTCCGGGTAAGGCACTATGGAGATGCCCCCGCTCTTCTCCAGCACGGCCAGCTTTATCTGGTCCAGCCTTTCCAGGCCCTGGTTCTTGCGAGCGGCCTCCAGTATGTCGTCCTCGTCAATCCGCTCCCGGGCCATGCGGTCGCGTAGAAGCCTGCCGTCCTTCACAATGACCAGCGGCTTGCCCTCCAGCCACCTGTCCAGCCAGCGGACACGCTGCTTCATGTAGGACAGGCCAATGTCCATCGCCACCAGCGTCGTGACCACGATGGCGGCGTTGGTGATGGAGAAGTCGTCCCCCAGGAGCGCCTGCTGGGTCGCCTCGGACACGATGAGCAGCAGCACGAAGTCGAAGGTCGTCACCTCCGATATGGTCCTCTTGCCGGCCAGGCGGAACACCAGGGCTATAAAGCCGTACATCAGCGCCCCTCTTATGACCGCGTCCATGGACAGCCTCCTCATTAAAGCCCCTGAGCACCCATCAAGACCTTTGCCTTCGCTGGGCATGCCACGTCTGCCAGGGGAAGGCGGGCCTGTGTTGCCAGCAGGTCTCGCAGGTGCTCTAGGGAAAGACAACCTGGAAAAGCCTGACGGTGTCGTCGGGTGAGACGCCTACCCGGCCAGAAATAACCCCTGGGTTTTCTGGCTCCACATCGAGCACTATGGTCATGGGCTGGCCAGGCTGGACGAGGGAGAAGGTATAGAGGTAGCCTTGGGACGCGAGGGCCGTAGACGCCGGCTCCGGCCTGATGTCCTGGACCAGGAAGCGCGTAGCTATCCGCTGGTCGAGCCAGAGGGTGGCCTGGTAGGCCGAGGCATCGGAGGGCCGGAGGGTGGCGACTATCTCCATCGGGCTATACTGGCGGACGAAACGGCTGTAGCTGACCTGTAGCGCTGGCCCTGCTCAGAGGCCCGCCACCCAGCAGGCCCAGGAGAGCGGCCAGTATGAACAGCCCCATGAGTACCTGCCCTGCCCGCTCGATGCGCCAGGAGCGCACCTGGTACGTCAGGTCTTCAATGCTCTCTTGCTCTTTCCTGTCTGGGGCACCCTGGGCCATGAGGGAGTCCCTCCAGCGGGCAGGCCGGGGCAAAGGCCGCCAATTCCGGGAAAGGGAAGGGGCGGGACAGCTTCCAGTCTACAGGCCCGGCAGAGCGAGGGCTTCCCCGAATAGGACTAGGAGCGCATACCAGGGCCATTAGTCTCGGCGCGCCTGGCTGCAGCCCGCGATAGCCCGGCGGTGGGCAGGCGCTAACAGACCTCACCCCCGGTGAGGTACGTCATTGCCTGACCGCTGGCAAATACCATTTCGCCGGCGCCGATGAGGCCCACGTCGTCGCCGAGTTGGGAGCCGACCACCGGCACGCGGTCGCGCAGGTGGGCCATGGCGTGGCGCTCGACCTCGGCGGCGATGGCTGGCAGCAGCAGGTCCAGGTCACGGGCCATGCCGCCGCCAATGACGATGACCTCAGGATCGAAGATGCTCAGCAGGCTCACGATGCCTATGCCCAGGTTGGTGGCGGCCTCCTCCATCACCGCCCTGGCCAGCGCGTCTCCCGCCCTGGCAGCCTCCGCCACCATCCGGGCATCAAGCCTGTCCATCTCCCCGCCAATTTGCTGTCGCAGGACGCTGGCCTCACCCCGCGCCAGCCTCTCGCGGGCCAAGCGGGCGACGGCGGTGCCCGAAGCCAGAGCCTCCAGGCAGCCGACGTTGCCGCAGTTGCACACTGGCCCGTGGCGGTCTATGGATATATGGCCTATCTCGCCAGCGAAACCCCGGCGGCCGGTGTACAGCCTGCCATCCATGATGATGCCTCCACCGATACCGGTGCTGACGGTCAGGTACACCATGTGCCTGGAGCCGCGGCCGGCACCGTGGCGGTGCTCGGCCAGGGCCGCCAGGTTGGCGTCGTTATTGGCGTAGGCCCGCAGTGCCAGGGCCTGCTCCAGCGCCGGCACGGGCGAGAAGCCGTCCCAGCCCGGCAGGTTGGGCGGGTTGTACAGGGTGCCCGTCTGGGGGTCGGTCGGCCCGGCCAGGGCCAGGCCCACGCCCTCGATGGCTTCGCGCGGCACGCGGGAGGCCACGTCCTGCAGCAGGGCGACGAGGCGGCGCAGCACGTCGTCCCGGCCCTGGTGCGCCTGAGTCGGCGCCGCGCGCTTGTGGGAGACGCGGCCCTGGCGGTCCACCAGCGCGGCGCGCATCTGCGTGCCTCCCAGGTCGGCGGCGATGGCGTAGTCAGCGCTCATGGCACTCCCCTGCCCTGGCATCCCCTGGGCCAGCCACTCCATCATAAGGTCTGGCCAGCCGTGTGCCAACCTCCAAGCAGGTAGCCAGAGTTGATGTGCACTCTGGGACGCCTGCGATGGCCCCCTTCCTGGCCTTCCCCAAAGGGGAAGGGAGGGTCCTCGCCCCCTATGGGGGAGAGTCAGAGAGGGGGCTGGCCTGGCCCCCTTCCTGGCCTTCCCCCACAGGGAGAAGGGAGGGTCCTCGCCCCCTATGGGGGAGAGCCAGAGAGGGGGCTGGCCTTGCCACCAGCCCAGCACCAATATGCATCACGTCCCCACGTCTCCCGGTAAGGGCTGGAACAAGGCTTCTTACACACCCTCTTACAGCAGAGGGCCATCTGCTATACTATGTTAAGGGCAGGTATGTGCGGTAACCGATTCCTGCCCTTCTTTAATTTTCGGAAAGCGATGCCTGATTGCCATGCTAGACAGACTGGATGCAGTAGAGCAAAGGTACAGTGAGATTGAGCGCCTCCTTTCGGACCCCGAGGTGGCGACGGACTACTCGCGCGTCCAGAAGCTGCTCAAGGAGCAGGCCTCCATCAAGGACCTGGCGCTGCTTGTCCGCCAGTACCGTAAGGTGACGTCGGAGCTTGAGGACGCCCGCTCCATGCTGCGCAGCGAGTCCGATCCCGACCTGGCCACGCTGGCCCGGGAGGAGGTCGAGCGGCTGGAGGAGCGCAAGGCCAGGCTTGACCAGGACCTGCGGCTGGCCCTGCTCCCCAGGGACCCTAACGACCAGAAGGACGTCATCATGGAGATACGAGCGGGCACGGGCGGCGAGGAGGCCGGCCTGTTCGCCGCCGACCTGTTCCGGATGTACTCCCGCTACGCTCAGCGCAAGGGCTGGCAGATTGAGGTCGTGGACTCCAACCAGACCGGCCTGGGGGCCATCAAGGAGATCATCTTCCAGGTCAAGGGGCGAGGCGCCTACAGCCGGCTGAAGCACGAGAGCGGCGTCCACCGCGTCCAGCGCATACCAGTCACCGAGGCCAGCGGGCGCATCCATACCTCCGCCGCCACAGTGGCCGTCCTGCCCGAGGCCGAAGAGGTAGAAGTCCACATTGACCCCGATGACCTGGACATAGACATCTTCCATGCCAGCGGCCATGGGGGCCAGAACGTGCAGAAGGTGGCCACGGCGGTGCGCATCACCCATCGGCCCACCGGCATAGTCGCCGTCTGCCAGGACGAGCGCTCCCAGTTGAAGAACAAGGAAAAGGCCATGGCCGTCCTGCGGGCGCGCCTGCTGGCCAGGGAGGTCCAGCGCCAGCAGGAGGAGATTACCGAGGCGCGGCGCTCCCAGGTGGGCACCGGCGACCGCTCCGAGCGTATCCGCACCTACAACTTCCCCCAGAACCGCGTCACCGACCACCGCATTGGGCTTACCAGCCACAACCTGGCCGCCGTGCTGGACGGCGACCTGGACGAGTTCATTGACGCTCTCATCGGCCAGGAGCAGGCCCACAAGCTGGCGGAGGCCGGCATTGAAGCTTAGGGAGCACCTGGCCTGGCTCCGGGAGTGCCTGAAAGGCGCCGCCATCCCCGACGCCGCCATCGAGGCGGAGGTGTTGCTACGCCACGCCCTGGACATGGACAGGGCGCGCTTCTTCATGTCCCTGGAGGAAGAGCCTTCGCCAGGGCAGGAGCAGCTCCTCCAGCGGTTGACGGCGCGCCGCCTGGAAGGCGAGCCGCTGGCCTACATCACAGGCCGGCGGGAGTTCTACGGCCTGGAGTTCCTGGTCAGCCCTCATGTCCTGGTGCCCCGGCAGGAGACCGAGCTGCTGGTGGACATGGCCCTGGAAGCGGCGCGGGCCAGGGGCCAGGGCCGGCTGCTGGTGGCCGACGTCGGCACCGGCAGCGGCTGCATCGCCATTGCCATCGCCCGCAGCCTGCCCCAGGCCATCGTCTATGCCACCGACATCAGCCCCGAGGCGCTGGCCGTATCCGACAGCAACCGCCGCCGGCATGGTGTGGAAGGCCGCGTGCGCCTCCTCCAGGGCGACCTGCTGTGTCCGCTGCCCGAAGCTGTGGACATCATCGTTTCCAATCCACCATACATCCCTGCCGCGCTGCTGCCCCAGCTTGCGCCCGAGGTCAGGCGAGAGCCACGGCTGGCGCTGGACGGCGGCCCCGATGGGCTGGGTGCCATAAGTCGCCTGCTGGAGCAGGTGCCGGCCCGGCTCAGGCCAGGTGGCGTCGCCTGCATCGAGCTGTCCCCGGAGCAAGCCGAGGCCGCCGGCGGCATGGCCGCCAGGGCGCTGCCATCGGCCCGCGTGTCAGTCCACAACGACCTCCTGGGCCTGGCCCGGGTGCTGCGAATCGAGATGGCCGGGCAGCCTGCGCTGTCCATCCACGGGCATTGACGAAATCCGCCCCCCAGCGGTTACGATGGGTAGGGCGTTACCCATCCTGTGCCCAGGAGATGGCCTATAAGCGCACCAGAATTCCATCCCCAGCCGTCCCAGTCTGCTGCTGACCAGTCCCGCCTCGGCGCCCTGGAAGAGCAGGGCCGGGACGCCCAGCGCCGCGTAAGCCAGTTGGAGGAGGATATCCAGGCACTGGGCAGGAAGGTAAAAGGCGCCCAGGCCCCGTTTCCTGCTCCGACGCGCTCGACAGCGGGGGACACTGCGGTGCCCCTGGCCCCTCAGGCAGACCCCCTCCTGCGACTGGAGGCCCTGATGTCCGACCTGGCCGCCCGGCTGGCCAGCGCCGAGGAGGAGCTACAGAGGCTGAGGTCCCGACTCAAGCGTCGGACGCACCGCAAGGGCTGGTGGCAGAGGCTGCTGGGCTAGCGCCGATAAAACAAGAGGAGCGTTCCAAGGAACGCCCCTCATCGTTGTCAGGTCCCTCCAGCCGCTACTCCAGGCCGAGCTGGTAGTGCTTGCCCTCCGTCTTGATGGAGGGCGCGATGACCACCTCGGCGCGGTGCATGTCGCGGATGGTGAAGGCGCCCACCATGCCCATACAGGCGTGCAGCGCGCCCATGAGGTTCTGGGTGCCGTCAGTGCGGGAGGTGGGGCCGAAGAGTATCTGCTTGAGGGTGCCCTTCACCCCTACCTTGATGCGCGTGCCCCTGGGCAGCGCGGGATGAGGGCTGGCCATGCCCCAGTTATAGCCCTTGCCCGGCGCTTCCACGGCCTGGGCGAAGGGAGTCCCTATCATGACGGCGTCGGCGCCACAGGCGAAGGCCTTGCACAGATCGCCGCCAGTGCGGATGCCACCGTCGGTGATGATGGGCACATAGCGGCCAGTGCGGCGATAGTACTCCTCCCTGGCCGCCGCGCAGTCCAGCGTCGCGGTGACCTGGGGCACGCCCACGCCCGTCACCTCACGGGTGGTGCAGGCCGCGCCGGGGCCTACGCCCACCAGGATGCCATTGATGCCTGTCTCCATAAGCTCCAGCGCCACATCGTAGGAGACGCAGTTGCCCACCAGCACGGGCACATTCACCATTTCCAGAAGCTCGGAGAATATAAGGCCGCGGGCGCTCTTGGATATGTGGCGGGCCGTGGTCACCGTGGACTGCACCACGATGACGTCGGCGCCGGCTTCCGCGGCCACGGGGGCCAGGCGCTTGGTGTTGGCCGGGGTAACAGAAACGGCGCACTTGGCGCCGCTTTGTTTGATCTCTTCTACCCGCTTTCCTATCAGGTCATCCCGGATGGGGGCCGCGTAGACCTTCTGGAGCAGGGCGGTAACTTGCTCCGCCGGGGCCTGGACTATCTCGTCTATGACATCCTGGGGCTTGTCATACTTGGCCTGGACTCCCTCCAGGTTCATCACCGCCAGTCCGCCCACCTCGTGCAGCTTCACCGCGAACTCTGGCGACACTATGGCATCCATGGCCGACGCCAGGATTGGGGTGGACAGGGTGATGCCATCCACTGAGAAGTCTGTGCTGGTCTGGTCCGGGTTGATGGTGACAGCGCCGGGGACAATCGCAACTTCATCGAATCCGTACGCTCGCCTTAGCTCTTTAAACTGTGGTACTCCCATTGCAGATCGCCCTCGCAGTCTGAATTTTTCGGACTATAGCAAACACCTTTCCATCGCGTCAAGGTTGTACACGACCAGTTGTTTTCTATGGCGGCCTTTCGAAATCTGCTAGCCTCTGGCCCTTTCGCAACCCTGCCAGACTGATATAAGCTCATCATAGGCGGCTTCGCCAGGCGGGTCAACGGCCCAGGGCTGATACTTATAATGCTGAAGTATAATAATATCAGCCTGGCTATATTAGCATGTACCGGGTTGGAACGCGCTGCCTGATAACAGGCCGGTGGTGGATGGGACATGGCCCCCTTCCTGGCCTTCCCCCACAGGGGGGCAGGGAGGGTCCTCGCCCCCTCTGGGGGAGAGTCAGAGAGGGGGCTGGCCTTGCCCTTGTGCGATACTCAGGACTGCCATGGGACACCTGGAAGACTCCATAAAGCGCTACGCCCGCGAGCTGGGCTTCGACAGCGTGGGCATCACCACCGCGCGGCCCTTCGAGAGGGACGAGCGGGCCGCCATCGAGCGCATCCGCCAGGGCCTGATGGACGGCCTGCCCTGGTACACCGAGGAGAGGGCCAGCCGGGCGACGCACCCGGAGGCCCTGCTGCCCGGCGCCAGGTCCGTCATCTCTCTGGCCATCAGCTACTACACGGGCGAGCCCGACGACGGCGACGGCCGGCCCGTCGGCAGGGTGGCCCGCTACGCCTGGGGCGACGACTACCACAGCGTCATCAAGGAGAAGCTCCGCCGGTTCGTGGATGGCCTGCCTGCCCGCTGCGGCAGGCCGGTGAGGGCGCGCGTCTTCGTTGACGATGGCCCCATGAACGACAGGGCCGCCGCCGAGCGCGCCGGCGTGGGCTGGTTCGGCAAGAATACCAACATCCTGACCTCCTCCCATGGCTCCTGGGTCTTCCTGGGCCAGGTCATCACCGACCTGGAGCTTGAGCCAGACAGGCCCCTGGCCAAGACCTGCGGCCAGTGCGTCCGCTGCATCGCCGCCTGTCCCACGGGCGCCATCGTCGCGCCCTACGTCATAGATAACAGGCGCTGCATATCCTTCCTGACCATAGAGCTGCGAGGCCCCATCCCCCGCGAGCTGCGCCCCCTGGTGGGCGACTGGGTCTTTGGCTGCGACATCTGCCAGGAGGTCTGCCCCGTCAACCGCAAGGCCAGGCCCAGCCAGGAGCCAGCTTTCCAGCGCCGCCACGGCTTTTCCACTCTGGAGCTTTTGCCCCTGCTGGACATGGACGACGAGGGCTTCAGGCAGCGCTTCCGCGACAGCCCCATCAAGCGCGCCAAGCGTGTGGGACTCCAGCGTAACGTGTGCGTGGCCCTGGGCAACCGTGGCGACCCGGCGGCGGTGCCCGCCCTGGCCCGGGCGCTGCGCGGCGCCGATGCCCTGGTGCGCCTGCACGCGGCCTGGGCGCTGGGACAGATTAGCGGCCCTGAGGCACGCCAGGCCCTTCAGTCGGCCCTGAGCGCCGAGCAAGACCCCCAGGTGCTGGAGGAGGTCCGGCTGGCGCTGGAGGGGCTGGGCGCGCCCGCCGGGAGGTAGCGGACGTGCCAGGCCGCATCTTCCTGGCCAACGTGGGCGCCAACGCCAGCCACCGCTTCTGCAGCCCCATCTTCCCCGATGGCTCCTTCGAGTTCCTGCCCATACCCGAGGACCGGCCTCTCCAGGGGCCGCAGGTGGTGCGCTACAGGGACCTGAGGGCGTGGCGTCCCCCCGGTGGCGACCTGCTGGCCTACGTGCCCCGGCGCCTGTGGGACTGGCCCGCCCACAACGACCCCGAGTTCGAGACCTTCACCTACGGCGACAACTGCGAGGCCAGCCCCCGGGCCGCATCACTCAAGCTTCTGCTGCCTGGGGACTTCCTCTTCTTCATCGCCCGCCTGGCCCACCGGGACAGCCAGGGCTTCACCAGGCGCCACGGCTTTTACCTCATCGGGGCCTTTGAAATAGAGGAGGTCCTGCCGGCCGTCGCGGCGCCGCCGCCCGAAGGCACCCTGGCCCGCTTCCGCAACAACGCCCACATCCGCAGGGGCCTCAGCGACCCCCGCCTCTGGGAGGGCTTCTGGGTGTTCCGAGGCTCCCATCGCTCGCGGCGCTTCCAGCGCGCCGTGCCGGTGACCAGGGCGCTGGCCGACCACGTCTTCCGCTGCGCCGATGGCTCCCCCTGGCGCTGGGACGGCACCAGGAGCGAGCTTCAGGTCATCGGCTCCTACACCCGGAGTTGCCGGTGCGTGCTGGACCCGGCCATCCCCGGCCACCAGCAGCGGGCCGACGCCCTGTGGGACTGGGTGGCGCGCCACGCCGGGCCTGCGCGGGGAAGCGGCCCATGCCCCCTTTCCCTCAGCAGGCCCAGAGCTTGCCCCGAGCGGAGTCCAGGGGCAGGCCAGGGCCTTCACCCGAAGGGGCAAGGGAGTTCCTCGCCCCCTCTGGGGGAGAGCTAGAGGGGCCGCAGGCCAGGTTGAAGGCGAGGTAAAGCTGACGTGGAAGACGAGGCCTGGATCGTGGACTGCAACTACTCCGGAGCGGAGCCTGGCCCTGGCCGGCCATGCAATGGGCCCATCGCCAAGCCACAAACAGGAGGACCTGCTCTACCACCGTAGCCTGGTCGCGCGCCTCCGCGAGAGTGTGTCCAGGGCCGCTCCCATTGGCAAGCCTCCTGATGGCCCGTGTCTGTCCTGCCCCTTCCCATGAGCAGACTGTTGGCGCGGCCATGGCGCGCCCGGGCGGGGCCATTTGACTTTCCACCTGGGCAGAGGCTAACCTGATGGCGTCATAGCTGACTGGTAGCCAAATCCAGGAGACGAGGCACGGGAATGCGCTGGTGGTCGCGCCTGAGCTGGGCGCAGGCGACGGTGGAGAACCCTGTCGCCTTTTTCTACCTGTTCCGGTTCATCACCTGGGTGCTGGCCATAATCATCTACCTGACGCGGGCCGCGCCGGAGGCGAACCTGCGCTACGGGGCCGGCCTGGCACTGTACTCCCTGTTGCAGCTATCCCTGGGCAGCCTCTACACCACGGTGCTCAGGCCGCGTATTGTCAGGTCACCCGACATCCTGGTGTTGCTGAAGCCCCCCAGGGACCTGCTGGCCGCCGGCGTGGCGGACATGCTGTCCAGCCTGGTGGTGGTGTACTTCAGTGGCGGCTGGGGCAGCCCCTTCTGGCACTTCGCCGTCACGTCCATCATGGTGCCTTGCTTCCTGGTGCCGTTCCGCTGGGCCATGTTGCTGACGACAGCCTACGTGGGCATGTACATGGCCACGGTGGCGTTTGGAGGCGAAGGAGCAGCCGGTAGCTGGCGCGGCGACCAGCAACACATCTTTATCGGGTTCATATTCACGGCTTACCTGGTGGGGATAGCCGTCAGCTATCTGGGCCACGTGTTCCGCGCGCTGGACGCCGAGAGGCTGCGCACCAGGGCCGCGCTGGACGACCTGGAGACCATCTTCGGCGTGGCCCGCAGCGTCATGCATACCTCCGCTGACCTGGAGCAGTTGCTCCAGCAGGTGACGCAGACGGTGCGGGAGCGTCGGCAGTTCAGCGCCCTGGCCATCTACCTGCATGGGCCAGACGGCAAGGCGCTGAGGCTGGCCGCCAGCACTTCAGGAGTCGAGGACCTGAATGGGGGGCCTGTGGTGCAGCCAGGCCAGGGCCTGGTGGGCCAGGCCGCAGCCGAGGCCAGCACCCGGATAGCCAGCGACGGCGCGGCCGGCGCCTGGCGGGCCGCCGTCCCGCTGCGCAGCGGCGAGACCCTACTGGGCGTGCTGCTGGTGGCGGCCCGAGGCCAGCACGCAGACAGGGCCAAGGCCATCAGCCTGGCCGAGGCGCTGGCGAACCAGATCGCGGTGGGCGTGCAGAACGCACACCTCTACCGCCGGCAGAGGGAACTGGCCGCCCAGGAGGAGCGCAGCCGCATAGCCCGCGAGATACACGACGGCATAGCCCAGTCCATCTACATGCTGAGCCTGAACCTGGAGACGTGCGCCGAGCTGGCGCAGCGGGAGCGCGGCCCACTGGGCGAGCGTCTCCAGAAGCTGGTGCCCCTGGCCAAGCAGGCGCTGCTGGAGACACGCCAGTACATCTACGACCTCAAGCCGCTGCTGTCGGGCGAGCGGGGCCTGGTGGCCATGGCCGAGAACCAGGTGAAGGAGTTCAGGATGGTCTCAGGCATACCGGCGCAGCTTGCGCTCCAGGGCGTGCCGCGCGAGGTGCCGGTGGCGGTGGCGGCGGGCCTGTACCGCGTGCTCCAGGAGGCGCTGGCCAACACGCTGAAGCACGCCCAGGCCTCCCGCGTGAGCGTGGCCCTGGAGTTCGGCCAGGGCTACATCCGGCTGAGCGTCCAGGACGACGGCGCCGGGTTCGACCCCGGCAGCCCCAGCCAGGGCTATGGCCTGGAGAACATGCGCCAGCGCGCCACGGAGCTGGGCGGGACCTGCGAGATAGCCAGCGCACCGGGCAAGGGCACCACCGTGAGTATTACCCTGCCCGCGTAGAGGCTGTGTAAGCGGACAGTCCCTCAAACTAGATGGGAGGTCGTCAGGCTGGGCCAAATCGCCCCGGTGGGGCCTCTGAGGAGGTTGAAATGCCACGGACAAAGGTAATGATCGTGGACGACCACGAGATTGTACGCCTGGGGCTGAAGGCCGTGCTGGAGCTGGAGGCCGACATGGAGCTGGTCGGCGAGTACGGCAACGCCCAGAGCGCCCTGCGGGAGGCCCGGTTCCATCGGCCTGACGTGGTGCTCATGGACGTGCGCATGCCGGGCATGGACGGCATCGAGGCCTGCCGCCTGCTCCGGGCGGAGTTGCCCGAGACCAGGGTGCTGATGCTGACCTCCCACAGCGACGAGGACGCGGTACTGTCCTCTATTATGGCCGGGGCGTCGGGCTACCTGCTGAAGAACCTGGGTCGCGCCGAGCTGCTCAGCGCCATCCGCGCCACGGCGGGAGGGAAGTCGCTGCTGGACCCCGCCGTCACATCGCGGGTGCTGGCCCGCCTGAAGGAGCTTACCGCCAGGGAGCAGGCGCGGGAGGTGGCCATGCTCTCCGACCGAGAGAAGGAGGTGCTGTCGCTCATCGCCAGCGGCCTCACCAACAAGGAGATAGCGGCCAGGCTGGTCATCAGCGAGAACACGGCGCGCAACCACGTGAGCCGCATCCTGGAGAAGCTGGGGCTGACGCGCCGCAGCGAGGCCGCCACCTTCGCCGCCGAGCATGGGCTGCTCAGGAAAGAGGAGCGGGAGCAGCCGGGGCGCTGACTACCTGAGGTAGGCGTCGAAGAAGGCCACGATGCGGCGCTCGTACTCCTCCGGGGCCTTCTCGGCGCCCTCGCCGTGGGCCGCGCCCGGGACCAGCCACCACTGCTTCGGCTCACGCGCGGCGGCAAACACGGCCTCGCCGTCCTCCGGGCTGATGGTGGTGTCCAGCTCCCCGTGCAAGATGAACACCGGCCTGGGAGCGATGGCCGCCACCTCCCGCTCAGGTACGATATCCTCGCTCCTGATGCCCACCCGCAGCTCTGACATCCAGACGGTCAGCGGCGCGAAGGGGAAGGCTGGCAGGCCGATGAAGTGCTCGAAGCTCTGGCCTATGACGCTGTTGAGGCTCCTGAAGACACCCTCGGCGGCCACGGCCCTGATGTCCTGGCTCTGGGCCGCGGCCAGGATGGCCGTGGCGCCGCCCTGGGAAATGCCCAGCACGCCAAAGCCGCTGGCGTCCACGTCGGAGCGCGTCTTGAGGTAGTCAATGGCGCCCAGCACGTCGCCCCGCTCATGGTATCCCAGCGTCACGGCGTCACCCCCGCTCTCGCCCCGGTTGCGGAAGTCGAACAGCAGCACCGAGTAGCCGGCCCGGTGGAGCATGTCGGCGTGGGGCAGCATCTCGTCGCGCTGGCAGCGGTAGCCATGCAGCAGCAGGACGGTGGCCCTGCTGTCGCCAGGGATGAACCAGCCAGCCAGGGCGGTGCCATCGCGGCCCTGGAAGCGCACGTCCTCCAGTCCCGCCTGCAACTGGGGATAGTCCGCAAGCTGCGGCAGGTCCTCGCACAGGCGAGGATGCAGCGCCCGCTGCGAGCCAGTCCATGCCACGCCGCCGAGGACCAGCGCGGTGGCGGCGACGCTCAGGCCCAGGTAGGCGGAGCCTGCCCGCCTGAGCAGCGGCCGTCCAGGTGGCCGGAGGACCAGGAGCAGGAAAACGGCCGGCGCTGGCACCAGGAGCCACATGACGGACAGGGCGCGGATGGAGCCTGCGGCGCCGGCCATGGTCCAGTCCAGTGCCGCCACCATCAGGAAAAGGGCCAGCCCCATGGCTATTAGCCCAACGCGCAGGGGACTCATATGCCTGTCCTGACCTCCTTCCTGTCCTGGCCAGCCCCCTCTCCGGCTCTCCCCCAGAGGGGGCGAGGGCCTTCCCTCCCCCTAGATGGGGGGACGAGTCTAGCTCACCCTCAGAGGAGGCGAGGCCCTGTTAGAGCACCATCGGGCCTCCTGACGTGCATGCCAGTACATAGCGACTTTTGGTCTCCAATCAAAAGGGGCCTCGATGTCGAGGCCCCTTTCTGGTCTGGAGTTCATGATGGGTAAAGGGATGCGAAGGGGAAGCCGCGTGCCGCCCCTAGTTGTAGGCACCCCAGGAAGAGTTAGAATAGCGCATGATGTGGACTTTGCGCCGCCGCCTGGACTTGCAGACAAGCCTCCGGCGCGTCTCCGACTGCTGCGCATCGTCAGGCCGCAGGCGGCCGACCGGCTCGGAGATGCGCACCTGGTACTCCACGGTCAACTGCCAGATGGTGGGACGTTCTGTTTTCATAGCGGCTAAGCCCTCAAAGAATGCTTTCATTTCATTGTACCACCAGGGGGGAGTCCATGTGTTAGCACACGCCAGGTCCACTATCCATTCTGGACAGCGGCGACAGGCCATGCATGGGTATGTGGCAGTCCGCCTCTAGGTATTGGCCTCCATATCCGCCAGGGGGTCACCCCTCACGGCGGACGCGCTCCCCCGACGGCTGACTGACTGCGCGACACCTTCCAGGAAATATTGGGCCGCTGAGGTACGGCCCCTCCTCCGCGCCTGGCTTACTACACGACAGTTCCTGGAGGAGAGGGCGAGGTCTTGCAGGGCCAGTCTGTGCCACCCTGCCCAACCCGACCTGGTGCCATAGCTGGGCAGGGTGGGCCGGATGCGTCGCCTGACTGCACGTCCGCCTGTGCCGTCAGACGAGCTAAAGAGGGCCAGAGTCTCTGTTATTAGCCTGACAAGCACCCTGACAGTAGTGCCTGTCCCGCCGGACCTAGCCCTTGAAAAGCCCCAGGACGTTGCCTTCCGGGTCCTTGAAGAGGGCGAAGGCGCCCACATTGGGGATGGGAGTCGGGGGCACGACAGTCCTGGCCCCCAGGCGCTCGGCCCTGTCCAGGTAAGCCTGGAGGTCGTCCACCTGGATGTAGAAGGTCACCATGGGCGGCATATTCTCCCCCGCCGCATAGATGCCGCCGTTGATACCCCCCTGCCCACCCGTTTCCACCAGGCCGTAGCCGCCCATGTCCTCATGCACCGTGATCTTCCAGCCGAAGACCTGGCTGTAAAAGTCTCTCAGCTTGCGAGAGTCCCGCCCTCCGATCTCCCAATGCACTACTGGTTGGCCCATGAGATACCTCCTCTCTCGGTAACATCCCTGCGCTGCCCTCCAGCGTCAGTGTAGAACAAATGTTAAAATCGAACATGCGTGCTTGTCAATAGTATCCCGTGCCCTTTGTTACTCAGTTTTAGTGAGGGTACGCCGCCAGTCGCCAGGCTGGAGACCTGACCTGGTCTGTCCGTCTCTCAGCGTGGGCATGGCTTGACCGCCGTTATTGACATACACCTGCCACGGCCTTACCATGAAGCCTGAAGTTCACCATAACGTCACCCAGGCAAGCATCACAGACCAAGGAGAAGTGCTGCCCAATCTTTCGGTTGAAACTGAGGAGGTCACAGGACTTGAATCGGTGTACGGCGAGAAACACCTTTCTGGGAGTATTAGCCTGTCTGGCACTGGTGACAGCCCTGGCATGTGGAGCAGCCGAGTCACCTACCGCAACGCCTTCCACCTCCATACAGCCCAGTCCCACCAGCGCACCACCCGTGGCCAGTCCTACCCAGGCTACCCAGCCACCCACACCCAGAGCATAGCCCACCGGCGAGCTGAGGATAGCGTCTGCACGGGATATACGGTACATACACCCTCTCAGGATTGACGGCACAGAGCAGTACTCTTTGATGCCACACATTGTCGAGCCCCTGGTGGAGATGGACGCCACGCTGAACATCCGCGGCCTCATGGCCGAGTCCTGGAGGCTGGTGGATGACATGACCTGGGAGTTCAAGCTCAGGCAAGGGGTCAAATTCCACAACGGCGAGGACTTCGACGCCGGATCGGTGAGGTTCACGATAGAGAAGCTTGGAGCAATGGGCGCGGAAGCCGCCTGGTCATACCTGTGGAAGGACCTCCCTCAGGCCGAGGCAGTGGACCGGTACACCGTGCGCCTGAAGACCCAGACCCCGCAGCCGGCGCTTATCCGCAACCTGGTATTCTACGGCATGATGCCTCCGGGGGCTGGCGCACAGGCAGCCTATGACAACCAGCCCATCGGCACAGGCCCCTTCAAGCTGAGTGAGTGGACTCAGGGCGTGCGTCTGGTGGGCGACGCCTGGACCGGCTATTGGGGCAATACGCCGAGGCTGGCCAGGTTTACCTACCGGCCCATCCAGGACGCTTCTACCAGGGTCGCTGCACTCCAGACCGGCGAGATTGACGTAGCCATGAACGTGCCACCAGACCTTGTGAACGCCCTGCGCCGGTTCCCCAGCATCGCAGTGCTCCAGGTGCCAGGCGTGCGGCTAGCCCACCTTCCCTTCAACTTCCGCAACACCAGCAGCCCCATCAGCAAGCTGCAAGTGCGCCAGGCTGTCGGGTATGCCATTGACGGCGACAGCATCATCCAGAACATCCTGGTCGGCGCGGCCCAACCATTGAGCGGGCCTTACCCCTCCATTGTCTGGGCGTCAGCGGACCTGGGCGGCTACCCTGGCCGGGATATTGAGAAAGCCAGGGCCCTGCTGACGGAGGCCGGGCATCCTAACGGTGTGGACATCACCATGATCTTCACTCCCGGCGAGTTCATCAAGAGCCAGGAGGTCACAGAAGCTATTCAGGCCATGCTCAAGGATGCCGGGATCAACCTGAAGATAGAGCCCCTGGAGGCAGCAGCTTATAGCGAACGCCGGGGAGGCCCCAACTGGGACGTGGCTATCAACGGCTTCTCGGTGATGAACGCCGATCCTACCTTCTTCATGGAGTGGGCCACAGCCGATTCGACCTTCGGCTATGCTTCCAGCACCTTCGCTAACAACAGAGGGCAGGTGGTCCAGTTGCTGGGCCAGGCGGCTACCACCATGGACGATGAGAAACGCAAGGCCCTCTACCAGCAAGCCCAGGAGCTCTACTGGCAGGACGTGCCCTGGCTTTGGGGCTATACCCAGACTGACAGCACCGGTTTCAGCCGAAAAGTCAAGGGCATGGACATCCTCAGCACCGGCTGGTTGCGCCTGCGCGACGCCTGGCTGGACTAGCACCGCGTCCGGCCGCGTAGGTAACCAGAGGACACTATTTGACAGCCTCCGTCAGCACCCCGGCCTGGCGGCGCCGGCGGAGGCTGTCAGCCTACACCACCAGCCAGTCGGAAGAGTGTGGCTAAGGCCATGAGGCGATACCTGGTCAAGCGGGGACTGCAAGGTATTATCACCATGATAGCTGTATTGCTCATGGTGTTCGTGGCAATGCGGCTGGCGCCTGGTGACCCCGCAGAGCTGTTCCTGCCAGAAGGTGCGCCGCCCGAGACTATCCAGGCGCTAAATGAAAGATGAGGCCTGCGGAGGCCTATCCACGTACAGCTTGGCCTTTTCGTCAGGAACGTGGTGCAGGGCGACATGGGAGAGTCCTTCTCCTATGGCAGGCCCGTGACAGACATCATACTGGACCGACTGCCTGCCAGCATCCAGCTTGCCACGGCTGCCTTCGCACTGTCCTCGGTGGTGGCGGTACCCCTGGGCATCATGGCGGCGACCCGACGGGACACGTGGCTGGACAACCTGACCATTGGTGGAGCGCTGGCGCTCCAGTCCATGCCCAGCTTCTGGCTGGCCCTGCAGCTTATCCTTGTTTTCAGCCTGATGCTGGGGCTGCTCCCACCCGCCGGCAGGGAGGGCTGGAAGTACATGGTGCTGCCGACCGTCGCCCTGTCCGCCGAGTCACTGGCCGGCATCATCCGTATCCTCAGAGTGGAGCTGGTCCGGGTACTGGTCTCAGATTACATACGCACTGCGCGTTCCAAGGGGCTTGGAGAACGCATTGTCCTGTGGAGGCATGCCCTGAAGAATGCTGCCATTCCGCTGGTTACGGTAATGGGCTTGTGGCTTGCCTCCATGTTCAACGGAGCGGTATTCATCGAGACGGTCTTCGCCTGGCCGGGCGTGGGCAGGCTGGGGCTGGAGGCTATCCTCAACAGGGACTACCCGCTGATCCAGGGTGTGGTGGTCCTCATCGCCTTCAACTATATAATCGCCAATATCCTGGTGGATGTGCTCTACGCTTACCTTGACCCACGCATAAGGCTGTCGGGCTGAGTGCGACCATGAGGCACGGAGAGAAAGGCACCACGCCCGTGGCCGTAGCAAGCGCCATCGCGCCCTCCAGACAACGACTGGCGTCCCTGAGACGAGTCCTGCGGAACAGGAAGGCCATCTTCGGGCTGACCTTATTCACCATCATAGTCATCGTGACAGCGGCAGCGCCCCTTATCGCGCCCAGCGACCCGGACCAGCAAATTCTCCCGGAGGTGCTAATGCCTCCCTGGAGTCATGGCCAGAGAGGGCTATACGTGCTGGGGACCGACCACCTGGGCAGGGACATGCTCAGCCGGATTATATGGGGTGGGAGGGTGTCCCTTGTGGTTGGACTGCTGGCGGTGCTTGGCTCAGGGACCATTGGGCTGCTGGTAGGGCTGGTGTCGGGGTTTTACAGTGGCTGGCTGGACGCGTTCCTCATGCGACTGGCCGAGATACAGCTCTCCTTCCCTTCCATCCTCATCATATTTGTCATACTGGCCGTGATAGGGCCCAGCGTCGTGAGCATAGCCCTGGTGATGTCCATAACCAACTGGGTGCACTATGCCCGTATTACTCGCAGCAAGGTGCTATCGGAGAAAGAGATGGAGTATACCCTGGCGGCGAGGGCCCTGGGCGCATCCCATCGCAGGATTATCTTCAGGCATTTGCTGCCCAACACCGTACCGGTGGTGTCTGTCTTTGGCACGCTGCAGCTTGGCTCCATGATCATCCTCGAGAGCGGCCTGAGCTTCCTGGGAATAGGCGTGCAGCCGCCCACGTCCTCCTGGGGGCGCATGCTCAGCGATGGGCAGTCATACATGATGATTGGCTGGTGGGTGGCCACCTTCCCTGGCCTGGCCATTGTGCTCACGGTGCTGGCCATCAACTTCCTGGGCGATGGCATACGCCAGGCGCTGAAGCTGGAGTAGAGCAAGGCACCGCTTCCGGCGGGCGCGACACAGCGCTGGTCAAGCTACGGCCCCCTCCTGCGCAGGCGACGTGCAACAGGTCGAGGAATGCACCTGTCAGGCCTGGTGGACCAGGTTACCGTTGAGGAAAACGGACTTGACCTTCCAGAGGGCGCGGATGTCCCTGGTGGGGTCGCCGCTGACGGCCAGAATGTCGGCGGCCTTGCCAGGCTCCAGGGTACCCACCATGCGGCCCAGGCCAATGGAATCGGCGGCGTCGCGGGTGGCGGCCAGGATGGCCCTGGCAGGGCTGAAGCCGGTGTCCACCAGCGCCTCCAGCTCATGGACGAACCCGCCAAGTGGATAGTCGCCCCAGGCGGAGTCGGAGCCGGCCACGATCCTCACACCCATGGCGGCCATGCGGCGCATCTGCTCCTGCCGCTGCTCCCAGTAGCGGCGGGATGAGTCCAGCCGGGCACGCTCCTCTGGCGCAAGAGGCCCCTGCTGTGCTTTGGCCTGGAGCCTGAGCATGGGCAGCCGGTTGATGTGCAGCGTGGGGTTCACGCAGGCGCCCTGCCTGGCTATACGCTCAGCTACGTCCTCCCTGAACACCACCGAGCCATCGGGGCCTCGGAAATGGCAATGGATAATCATGTCCACTCCAGCTTCCAGCGAGTTGATGGTGCCCTGAGTGGAGGCACAGTGGGCGCCCGTCAGTTTGCCAAACTTGTGGGCCTCCTCGACGATGGCCTTTAACTCATCTACAGTGAAGGAGGGCCTGAGGGGAATAGATGTCCTGGTACTGCCGCCAGTGGCGGTTATCTTGATGTAGTCGGCGCCCTCCTTCACCAGGCGGCGCACCTCTCGCCGGACGGCGTCCACGCCATCGGCCTGGATGCCGAAGTACCACATGTGGCCGCCAGTGATAGCCATGGGCTGGCCGCAGACCATCAGGCGAGGGCCGATGAATATGCCCATGGCCATGGCCTCCTTGGCCCGCAGGGTGGTGTAGTTCTTGGCGCCGTTGTCCCTGGCCGACGTCACACCGGAGCGCAGGGTGACGAGCAGGTTCTTGTGGGTCTGTAGCGTCAGCAACTCATCGGGGAGCCTGGCCAGATCGTCGCCAGAACGGCCATCACCGAAGTTGTTCTGGTGGGTATGCACGTCCACCAGGCCGGGGAGCACCGTGTGTTCAGGGAAGCTGTACTCCTCCACTGAGGCCCCTTCTGGCGCCCTGACCTGGTGCTCGGGGCCAACAGCCCGAATCACCTGGCCTTCCACCAGCACAGCGCCCCGTTCGATCACACCCTCTCCCGTGCAGGGCATGACACGCGCCGCCTTGATGAGCTTGAACGCTCCGCTGACCGACACCGAGACCTCCTTTGCCTTTATCCTGGCTTCCAGGCCATAGCTGTGGGCCAGAAGCATATGCGCTGAGCTATACTACCACATCTGCCCATGCAGGTACCGGTGCAGGCACTATTACGAAAGCCGCCGCAGCGGGCATAGGCGCTGCGGCGGCTTGACTTTCACCAGGGGCGTCCCTATCATACCTGCCATCAAATCCCACCCAGACGGTCGCATTCGGGCAGGACTGGCCGGCCAGGCCACAGGTCTTTTGACAAGGAGCTAGCTATGACTGATGGTAGCTTGTTGAGAAGGCTTGCCTGGGCAATCCTCGTGGCGTGTACGGCCATGGCCCTTGTCGCGGTAGCATGTGCCACCCAGGAGGAGACCTCGCCGACGGCGACCAGCGCCCCGGCGGCGCAGCCGACTTCCACGGCCACGCCTGTCGCCACGCCGACGCGGGCCGCGGGCGCTGCCACGCCTGCCGCCACTCCGGCTGGCCCCACCGGCACCCTGACGGTGGTGGGCGTCAACGTCGGCACCCCCCTGTTCCTCAACAGCAAGGCTACCTGGCCCATCAACCGGTTCCACTGGGCCTGGGGCGTCACCGAGACCCTGGCGACGCTGGAGCCAGAGACCCACAGCATTCAACCCATGGTGGCCGAGTCCTGGCAGGTCTCCCAGGACCTCAGCAAGGTGACGGTCAAAGTGAGGAGGGGCATCCAGTTCCACAAGGGCTGGGGCGAGCTTACGGCGGAGGACGTGGCCTGGAACTACAACGACGCTGGCGCCGATAACCTGCAGAGCGTCCACGACGACGCCGGCGAGTTCTCGGACATGTACAGGCGCTGGACGGCCATTGACCAGTACACCGTGGAAGGCCCCATAGACATCTACCGCTTCGACATCGAACTGATGAGCCTGACCCAGGGCGGCAGCGCGCCCAGCCTGTTCAGCAAGAAGGTCTTCGACCAGGTCGGCGCCGAGGCCGCTGTCACAACGCTGGTGGGCACGGGGCCTTTCGAGGCCAGGGAGTGGAAGGCCGACGAGGTGCTGCAGGCGGAGGCGGTGCCCAACCACTGGCGCAAGACCCCCGGCTTCAAGACCCTGAGGGTGCTGGAGATACCCGAGGCGTCGGCCAGGGTGGCCATGATGGAGACGGGCGAGGCCGACATCGGCGACGTGCCGCTGAAGGACGTGAACAGGCTCAAGGAGAAGGGCCTGGAGAGCATACCCAACGGCGCCAAGAACATCCCCACGGCCTGGATGGCGGGCAACTACTGGCAGAAGAAAGACAAGGAGGGCAATCCCCTGCCGGCCAGGCCCGGCTTCAAGCCCGACGACCAGCACCCCTGGATCGGCAATCCAGACAACCCGGAGCGGATGGAGCGCGCCCGCAAGGTGCGCCTGGCCATGTCGCTGGCCATAGACCGGCAGGCCATCGTGGACACGGTGCTGGGCGGCTTCGGCACGCCCGCCTACGTGCCGGGCTTCTACACCAATGACCCCGTCTTCGAGGAGCGCTGGAAGGTCCCCTTCGACGTGGGCCAGGCCAGGCAGTTGCTGCGGGAGGCGGGCTACGGCAACGGCTTCAAGTTCACGGCCTTCATCCCGCCCGACGCCGGCTTCCCCGAGGCCGCCGAGGCCGTGGTGTCCATGTGGGGCAACCTCGGGCTGCAGGCCGACATCGAGCGCACGTCCTACAGCGTCCGGCGGCCCACGGAGGTGAACCGGGAGATAGATATCCCCTGGTTCTTCCTGAGCAACCATGACAAGCCGCTCAACGAGTTCGGCAACCTGGCTTATCCCTTCGCCCAGCCGGGCTGGAACCCTGGCTACGAGGCCCAGGAGGAGTTCGACTCCTTCGTGACCATCGCCAAGACCGCGGACAGGCAGCAGCGTATCGAGCTGATCAAGAAGATAGGCGACTTCCGCAGCCAGTGGGTGCCGGGCATCGCCATCGCGGAGGTGCCAGTGCTGACCGTGTACAATCCCAGGCGAGTCACAGGCTGGAAGCCCCACTTTGAAGTGACCTTCCCGGCGACCATCAACAACCTGGAGATGGCCGTGCCGGCGCAGTAGCCCCGACTTCGATCACAGGGCCAGACGATAGACCAGGCTAGCAATGGGACACTTTCTCGTCCGAAGGCTGGCGTACAGCGCCATAGCCATCATCGCGGCGACAATGGTGGTATTCGGCCTGTCCAGGGTGCAGGGCGACCCGCGCTACCTGTACCTGACAGGCTACGCCACCAGGGAGCAGTTCGACGCCTGGGGCAAGAAGTGGGGCCTGGACAAGCCCCTGGTGGTCCAGTACGGCATCTGGCTGGGGAACGCGCTGCGGGGCAACTTCGGGGAGTCGCTGCGGGCTGGCAGGCCGGCGCAGAAGGTGGTGCTGGAGCGGGTGCCGGCCACGCTGCAACTGGCCTTCTCCGCCTGGGTATTCGCCCTGGTCACGGGCATACCGCTGGGCATCCTGTCGGCGGTGAAGCGCGGCTCCATATGGGACTACGCCGGGCGCACCTTTGCCCTGTTCGGCCAGGCGTTGCCACCCTTCTGGATAGGCATCATGCTCATCCTCATCTTCTCGGTGCGGCTGGGCTGGCTGCCCACGGGCACCAGGGGCGGCATCGCGCACTACATCCTCCCGTCCATTACCCTGGGCTGGCTGGCGGCGTCGGGCAACCTGCGCATCATGCGCTCCTCCATGCTGGAGGTGCTGGACTCGGAGTACATCAAGCTGGCGCGGGCCAAGGGCGTAAGCTCCACCAAGGTCATATGGAAACACGCGCTGAAGAACGCCGTCATACCGCCGTTGACCTTCATGGGGCTGATCCTGGCCAGCTTCCTGGCGGGCACTGTGGTGACGGAGACGGTGTTCGCCTGGCCCGGCCTGGGACGCCTGGCGGTGGACGCGGTGGTCCAGAACGACTTCCCGGTGATGACGGGCGTGGTGATGGTGTTCACCATCATCTACGTGGTCGTGACGCTGGTAGTGGACATCGCCTACGCCTATATAGACCCGCGCATACGCTACCACTAGGCTGGACGAGGACTCGCGGGAGAGGACATGGCAGAGGCAACGGCAGCGCTGAGAGAAGGGGAAATCAAGCCCGCCTGGTACACCCAGGCCTTCAGGACGCTGCGCCGCTGGCCCGTGGTGCCCGTGGTCATCCTGGTGGCACTGGTGGTCACAGGCGCCTTCGCTCCGTGGATAGCGCCCCACGACCCGCTGTACTCCTCGCTGCGGGACCGCACGCTGCCGCCCTTCTGGTACCCCAACGGCAGCACTGAGCACCTGCTGGGCACCGATCACCTGGGCCGCGACCTGCTGAGCCGCATCATCCACGGCGCCAGGGTATCGCTCATCATCGCGGCGGTGTCCCTCACGGCCGGCGTGCTGGTGGGCACAGTGCTGGGCATCTTCGCCGGCTACTTCGGCGGCCACCTGGACGAGCTGACCATGCGGCTGGTGGACGTCTCCCTGGCCGTGCCCTACATCCTCATCGCCCTGGTGACGGTCATCGCCCTGGGGCAGAGCTTCCCGGTGCTGCTGGGCATACTGGCCTTCTCCACCTGGAGCGCCATCGCCCGCCAGGTGCGCGCCGAGGCGCTGCAACTCAAGCACATGGACTTCGTGGCGCTGGCGCGGGTGGCCGGAGCATCGGACCTGCGGATAATGTACCGGCACATCCTGCCTGGCATAGTCAACACCATCATAGTCATATCCACGCTGCGCGTCGGCTCGCTGATACTGCTGGAGGCCATCCTGAGCTTCCTGGGGGCCGGCATCCCGCCGCCGCGCCCGGCGTGGGGGGCCATGGTGTCGGACGGGCGGGACTACCTTGGCTCGGCCTGGTGGATTGCCTTCTTCCCCGGCATGGCGATTTTCCTGACTATCCTGGCGCTGAACTTCATGGGCGACTGGCTGCGGGACAAGCTGGACCCGCGCCTGCGCCAGGTGCAGTGAGGCGGTGCAAGCAGGCGTTCAGTCGCTGGTGGGCCTGTACACCTGCACCACCGGGGGAGTGACCTCGGCTGTTCTGGCCAGGCGCTGTGCCCGCAGCCATGAGGCCAGAATAGCTATAGCCAGGATGCCCGCAACCACGCCCAGCGAGACAAGCACCGGGACTCTGTACACGTCGGCCAGGACCATCTTGAGGCCGACAAAGACAAGCACCGCCGCCAGCCCCGGCTTCAGGTAATGGAACCTGTTCATGGCGCCCGAGAGCACGAAGTAAAGGGAGCGCAGGCCCAGGATGGCGAAGACGTTGGACGTGTAGACGATGAACGGGTCATCGGTCACGGCAAATATGGCCGGAATCGAGTCTATGGCAAAGAGCAGGTCTGTGCTTTCCACCACCAGCAGTACAAGCAGCAGCGGTGTCGCCATCAGCACGCCGCCGCGGCGCACGAAAAACCTCTCCCCCTCGTAGCTGCCAGTCACAGGCAGGAACCGCCGACAGAGCTTTACCAGGGGGTTGCGCTCCGGGTGTACCTCCTCGTGCCGTCGCAGGGCCATCTTGACGCCCGTGAAGACGAGGAAAGCGCCGAAGATATAGATAAGCCAGTGGAACTCCTTCAGCAAGGCCCCGCCAGCGAGAATGAAGATGCCCCGCATCACTATCGCGCCGATAACGCCCCAGAACAACACCCTGTGCTGGTAAGCGGCGGGCACGGCGAAGTAGGTGAACACCAGGGCGAAGACGAAGACGTTGTCAATGCTGAGGGACTCCTCGATGAGATAGCCGGTAAGAAAGGCGAGGGCTGCTTCGCCGCTGGAGTACTGGCTGGCCGGGGAGATGAAGTCCCAGAAGAAGTAGATACCGATGTTGAAGGCCAGCGCCAGCACGACCCAGACAGAGACCCATGTGGTGGCTTCCCTCAGGGAGATAGCGTGGGCCTTCCTGTGGAATACGCCCAGGTCCAGCGCCAGCACCGCCAGCACAAACAGATTGAAGGCCACCCAGAACCAGATTCTGCCTTCCAGCACGACCTGCCTCCTTTCAGGCTCAGGCCGTGGGGCAACAAAAAAGCGAGACCCCACGACCGTATTCTCGTGGTGGTCTCGCCAAGAGCGACTTGCACTCTCGACCAGCCGGGAGCGGACTCCGAACTGACGACTGGCCGACCCGTTGGTACGGGTGGCTACTCCCCTGTTACTTTTGACTCTATCGGAACTGCAGGCGTTTGTCAAGGTGGGATGGCCAGGCCGACCGTCCCACATGCGGGCCGGGATATACAAGGCAGGGAGAGGCCTGGCCGGCAGGCCTGGTGCCTCTGTACATTTTATAATCATTCTAGTTGTGTGGCCTGGGTATGCTGATATACAATATGCCCAGACTCGAAAGCAACGGTATGCTGGCCTTCGGGGCCGCGTGTGACTTCACAAGACCACTAAGGAGGATGGTATGCCGGAGAAGGACATTGCGCTGCTTGCCCACCTGATGCGCCGAGCAGGCTTCGGAGCAACACGCGATGAACTGGAGTCGCTGGCCTCCAGGGGCTACGAGGCCGTCGTGGACGACCTCCTTAACCCTGAGCGTTTCCCGGACGTAGAGGATGACATCCTGCGGCGCTACTACGTCAACCTCCTCAACGAGGACTCCCTGGGGACCTGGAACGCCCGGTGGTTGTACCGCATGGTGAACACCAGGCGACCGCTCCAGGAGAAGATGGCCCTCTTCTGGCACCATGTCTTCGCCACGGCGTGGTACAAGAGCGAGCACACGCCGACCATGATCCGCCAGATCGAGATGTTCCGGCGCGTGGGCATGACCGACCTGCGTACCATCCTCATTGAGCTTTCCAAGGACCCGGCCATGATCTACTGGCTGGACAACTGCGAGAACCACAGAGGCTCCATCAACGAGAACTATGGCCGGGAGCTGCTGGAGCTGTTCTCCATGGGCGTGGGCAACTACACCGAGGCCGACATCAAGAATGCCTCCCGCGCCTTCACAGGCTGGACCTTCATCCAGCCCCTGCCCCTGTACCCCTACGGCCACTACCCCGCCCAGTTCGTGTACCGGCCAGAGGACCACGATGACGGCGTGAAGACCTTCCTGGGCGAGACGGGCCGGTTCAACGGCGAGGACATCATTGACATCATCGTGAAGCAGCCGGCCACGGCCCGCTTCATCGCGCGCCACCTGTACAACTTCTTCGTGGCCGACGAGCCACAGGTGCCGGCGTGGCCCCACGTGCCACCCCAGGACCCCGAGGCCGTCGCCACGCTGGTCAAGGCGTACATGGACTCCCGTGGCGACGTCCGGCGCATCCTGCGCGTATTGTTCACCTCGGACTTCTTCAAGGAGGCACGGTCCAGGCGGGTGAAGAGCCCCATCGAGCTGGTGGCAGGCACCATCAAGCTGGTGGGCACCCACCGGTTCCCGGAGCCTGGCCTGGTGGAGCTGGCGGGCATGACCACGGTCATGGGCCAGCACCTGATGAACCCGCCCACGGTGGAGGGCTGGCACACGGGCAAGGAGTGGATTGACGGCGGCACGCTCAACGAGCGCATCAACTTCGCCGTCAGCGAGCTGTCCGATGCCAGGAAGCCTGGCATCCAGGCCATCATCGGCCGGCTGGGCGCCCGGGGCAGTCCCGTCTCCCCCGAGGAGTTCGTGGACCGCTGCCTGGAGCTGGTAGGCCCCATAAGCGTGGGCAGCGAGACCCGCAGCGCGCTGCTGAAGTTCGCCCGGTCCGGCGGCGAGTTGCGCTTCGACACCGAGGAGGCCCGCAAGCAGAGCGCGGCGCGCGTGGTGCGGATGCTCCAGCTCATCGTGGCTTCCAAAGAGTACCAGTTCGCCTAGACCTGGCCCCGCGCCCTAGAGGCAGGCCCGCTCCTCGGGCGCGACGCAGGCCGCAGACCACACAAAGCAGCAGGAGGTAAAGCAACAATGGCAGGAAACGGCAAGCAGCCAGCCCTGGTGATAGTGCAGCTCAGCGGCGGCAACGACTTCATGAACACGGTTATCCCCTACACCAGCGGGATATACCATCAGCACAGGCCAACAGTGGGCGTGCCCGAGGAGAAGGCGCTCCCCATCAACGACGAGTTGGGGTTCCACCCCTGCGCGGCCCCACTGAAGGAACTGTATGACCAGGGCAAGGTCGCCATCATCCAGGGCATCGGCTACCCCAACTCCAGCCGGTCGCACTTCCGGGCCATGGACATCTGGCACACCTGCGAGCCTGAGAAGGTGGCCACCGAGGGCTGGCTGGGCAAGGCCGTGCGGGAGCTGGACCCCAGGGGCGAGAACGTGCTGACGGCGGTGAACTTCGGGCGAGGCCTGCCGCGAGCGCTGGCCGCGCCGGGCGTCCCCGTGACCTCGGTGGGCGACCTGGACAACTACGGGGTGATGACCCCCATCTCCCAGCAGGAGCAGCGCATGGAGGCGCTGGAGCTGTTCAAGGAGATGTACGCGCCGGCCATGGGCACCGGCCCGGTGATGGACTACCTGGCCCAGACGGGCGCCGACGTGCTGAAAGGCTCGGAGCTTCTCAAGAAGGCCCCGGCCTCCTACAAGTCCAGCGTGGAGTACGCCAGCAACCCCATCGCCAGGAGCCTGAGGGACGTTGCCCGCGTCCACCTGGCCGGCCTGGGCACCCGCATCTTCTACACGCAGCACGGCGGCTACGACACCCATGCCCAGGAGGTGCCGACCCACGAGCGGCTGCTGACCGAGGTCTCCGGGGCCATCATGGACTTCTTCCAGGACCTGCGGGACCACAAAGCCGCCGATGACGTGGTGATGCTGGTGTTCACCGAGTTCGGCCGGCGCATCAAGGACAACGGCAGCGGCACCGACCACGGCTCGGGCGGCGGCGCCTTCATCATCGGCGAGCGCGTCCAGGGCGGGCTGTACTCCGAGTACCCGCCGCTGGAACCCAGCCAGTGGCTGAACGGCGAGGACCTGAAGCACACCATTGACTTCCGTGGCATCTACGGCACGCTGCTGGAGCAGTGGCTGGGCCTGGACCCGACGCCCATCGTGGGCGGCCACTTCGAGCAGGTCCACCCCTTCAAGTAGGCCCTGTCCCAGGCAGAAGGCCAGGACGGGGTAATCGGAGGCTGACCATGGGCAGACCATACGCGCTACTGAGGGCAGGGTTCCCTTACTTCACCACCCTGGGCATGCGACGGATGACCACCTTCCCGGTGGACATCGCCATCGGGGACGAGGGCCGCCTGTACGTGCTGTGCCGCGGCGAAGGCGCCGTGGAAATCCGCCGGTGCAACTGGGACGACCAGGACCTGGGCACCATCGGCGGGGCGGGCAACGCCCCCGGCAAGTTTGTCTGGCCGGTGTCCATCATCCGCGACCGCGCCGAGGACCTGTACGTCTCCGACGAGGCCCGGCACAAGATCATCCACTTCAGCCGCGACGGCAAGCTGGTGGCGGAGTGGGGCGAGCAGGGCAGCGGCGACGGCCAGCTCAACCGGCCATCGGGCATCGCCTTCGACGCTGAGGAGGCCCTGTACGTGGTGGACACGCTGAACCACCGCGTCCAGAAGTTCACCAGGGACGGCAAGTTCCTGATGAAGTTCGGCAGCTACGGCACGGGAGACGGCCAGTTCAACATGCCCTGGGGCATCGCCATAGACGACGATGGGTACATCTACATCGCCGACTGGCGCAACGACCGGGTGCAGAAGTTCACCCCCGACGGGCAGTTCGTCTTCAAGTTTGGCCGGTCG
>DAOUAM010000008.1:0-4348 GCA_034433305.1 Dehalococcoidia bacterium
GTTGAATGCGCTGCTCAAGCAAGACCGTCCCTGGAACCCTGCCTATACAAAGTGATTGACACCCAAGACAGTTGCTCTCTAGCTCTCCCCCAGAGGGGGCGAGAACAGTCCCTGCCCCCTGTGGGGGAAGGTCAGGAAGGGGGCGAGGCGTCTGCCCCCTCTCTCGCTCCCCCCCATAGGGGGCGAGGACCCTCCCTTCCCCCTTTGGGGGAAGTCAGGATGGGGGCAGGACAACCCCTTTCACACCACGGTGTGTGGAGTCTCGGGGCATGCAGGGCATGGCGCAAGGTCGGTCGCCTACAGGCCCCCGGACTGGAGGATGTGCCTGGCTATCACAAGCCGCTGCACCTCTGACGCGCCCTCGTATATCTCCGTGACCTTGGCCTCACGGTAGTAGCGCTCCACCGGAGTCGGCGCGAAATAGCCCACGCCGCCGTGGACTTGCAGCGCCCGGTCCGCCGACTCCACCGCCACGCGGGAGGCGAAGAGCTTGGCCATGGACGCCTCGGCCACAAAGGGCCTGCCCTGGTCCCGCAGCGTGGCGGCCTGGTACACCAGCAGGCGCGCGGCGCTGATGCGCGTCGCCATATCGGCAATAGCCCACTGGATACCCTGGAAGTCGGCCAGGTGCTGGCCGAAGGCCTCCCGCTGCTGGACGTAGCGCACCGCCGCCTCGTAGGCGGCCTGGGCGATGCCCACGCACTGGGCCGCGATGATGATGCGGCTGAAGTTGAGCACCTGCATGGCCTCCCGGAAGCCTTCGCCCTCGGGGCCAAGCCTGTTCTCTTGGGGCACCGGGCAGTCCTCGAAGGCCACCTCGGCGATGGACGAGGCGCGCATGCCCATCTTTCCGGTCAGCGGGCTTATGGTAATCCCCGGCGAGCCTTTCTCCACCACCAGAGCGTCCACGCCACGGCTGCGCAGGTTCAGGTCGTGGGAGGCCAGGACCACGAAGGTGTCGGCCTGGGGCGCGTTGGTGATGAAGGTCTTGCGGCCATTGAGGATGTAGTGGCCCTCGGCGCGGCGCAGGGTCGAGCGCATGGATGCGGCGTCGCTGCCGCCGGAAGGCTCGGTGAGGGCGAAGGCGCCCAGCTTCTCGCCCCGCGCCAGGGGCGGGACGAACCGCTGCTTCTGGCCTTCGGAGCCGAACATGTGAATGAACTGGGTGCACAGGGACAGGTGGGCAATGTAGATGAGGCTGGTGGAGGCGCAGCCCCGCGCCAGCTCCTCGACGACCACGGCAAGCTGACGTCCGGTACCGCCGCTGCCGCCGTAGCGCTCGTCAATGGTCAACCCGAAGAGGCCCATCTCCTTGAGGCGGCGCAGGTTGTCCCAGGGGAACTCGCCGCTCTGATCGTAGGCCGCCGCACGGGGCGCCAACTCCCTGTCGGCAAACTCCCGCACCGTTTTCTTCAGGACCAGCTCTTCCTCCGTCAGGAACACCTCGGCCATAGGCACCTCCTGACCTGAGCATACCACAGCTCCGCCAGGCCAGCTATTAACGCGGCGACGGGACGGGTTATAATGGCCTCAAGCCATATGGAGCAGGAGAGCATGCCCGCCAGCCAGCGCATCGCCATAGTGGGCGTGGGCTACACAGCCTTCAGGCCCCTCTCGCCCGACGTGTCCTTCCGGGAGATGGTATACGAGGCGGCGGTCAGGGCCTACGCCGACGCAGGCATCGGGCCGTGGGACGTGGACACCTTCGTTTCCCTCAGCGAGGACTACACCGAGGGCACAGCCATCGCCGACGAGTATGTGCCCGACCAGCTCGGCGCGGTGCTGAAGCCGGTGCACACCATCGCCGCCGATGGCATCACCGGCATCGCGGCGGCCATGCTCCAGCTTGAGACGGGCCAGTTCGACATCGCCGTGGTGGAGAGCCGCTCCAAGGCGTCCAACATCCTGCACCCGGCCAGCATCGAGGCCTTTGCCCTGGACCCGGTGTTCGTGCGGCCCCACGGCTTCCATCCCGGCTTCGTGGCCGGGCTGGAGATGCGGGCCTTCCTGGAGGCCACGGGCAACACCGAGGCCCAGTGCGCCCTGGTGGTGGAGAAGAACCGGCGCAACGCCCTGCTCAACCCGCTGGCCGCCTATCCAGGCCCTATCTCGGCCGGCGACGTCCTGGCCTCCAGGGCCATCGCCGAGCCGCTGAAGGACGGTGAGACCGCCCGCCGGGCCGATGGCGCCATCGTCCTGGTCCTGGCCAGGGAGTCGGTGGCGCCAGGACTGAAGGGGCAGCCAGTCTTCATCCGGGGCATCGGCTGGTCGCAGCACACGCCCAACCTGGAGGAGCGCGACTGGCATCGGGCCGCCTACGCCGAAAACGCCGCCAGGATGGCCTACCGCCAGGCGGGCATCCGCGACCCGGCCAGGGAGACCGGCTTCGCCGAGGTGGACGATACCTTCGCCTACAAGGAGCTGCAGCACCTGGAGGCCCTGGGCCTGGCCGGCCCCGGCAGAGCCGGCCTGATGCTGGAGAGAGGGGCCTTCCATCCTGACGGCGAACTGCCGGTGAACGTCTCCGGCGGCCACCTGGGTTGCGGCCACGCCTACGACCTCTCGGGCCTGCGCAGCGTGCTGGAGGTAGTGCTACAGCTCCGGGGCCACGCCGGCCCGCGCCAGCTCAGGGGCGTGCGCACCGGCCTCGCCCAGTCCTGGCGCGGCCTGCCGACGGCGTCGGGCGGGGTGGTGGTGTTGAGTAACGAGTAAGCGCAGGTGCAATGAAACACGGGTGAATAGTATGAAGACCTGCATCTTTCATGCCGACAGCTTGGCCGGATGAACTGAAAGGCGGTCTGGAGAGAAGAGTTTGCCAGAGATATGCAGGTTCCTCGGAATCATCATTGTGATGTATTACAGCGATCATTTGCCACCTCACTTTCATGCAAAATACGACAACTATGAAATCACTGTACAGATTGAGGATGGGGTCGTAGAGGGACGTTTCCCAAGGAGAGCTTTAAGGCTCGTCATGGAATGGTACGAATTGCACAAGGAAGAACTCCAGGAAGACTGGGAGCTTGCATCCCGGCGGAAACCATTGAAGAAGATCACGCCACTGGAGTGAAAGCTATGGTGCCGAGAATAGTTGATATGAGATATACCTCCCGTTACAGACTATGGCTCAAATTCAAAGATGGCACAGAGGGAGAGGTAGACCTTGAAGGTGATCTGTGGGGAGAGGTCTTTGAGCCGCTGAAGGACGAAAGGTATTTTCAGACGGCCCGGCTGAACAGGGAACTGAACACAGTGTACTGGGATACAGGGGCCGACTTAGCGCCTGAATACCTGTACGAGAAAGTAAGACTTTCCCTGTCCGGCAGATCAAAGGCCGTCCAGGGCTGAGCACCATCTTCATCACCGCCATTTTGTCCAGGCTGATAGCCAGGTTGTGGAGCTGACACCCTGCGTACCAGGGTAGTTTCACCCCTGGAACTGATTGAAGAGGTGGCGAAGTGAATGTACAGGCGAGGCCTTTAAGCGAAATCACTGAGCAAGCTATAGGGCTGCTCGTTAAGGAAATGGGAGTGGTGGACACGGTGCGGTTTTTGAACCAGTTCACTACCGGGTATGGTGACTATACGCAAGAGCGCGAAAGCCTTTTCCAAGACCTGACCCTGGACGAGGTCCTGTCAGCTATAAAGAAATCCCAGAGTCCGCCGAGTCCCTGACAAGGTAGGCTAATGCCATGCCCTACAAGCACAGAGTCGCAGTCCTGGGCGCCGGGCTGACCCGGTTCATGCGCCGCGCCCTGGAGACGCCCAAGGAGCTGGCCTTCGAGGCCGCCAGCGCGGCGCTGGAGGATGCCGGGCTTACCATTGACGACATTGACTGCGTCATCTCGGTGTCGGCGCCCGACGCCTTCGACGGCGTGCACATGAAGGGCGAGTACCTGGCCGACGGCGCCGGCGCCCGGGACAGGCCCTACATGCGCAGCTATGTGGGCGGCGGCTCCGGCGTCTTCGGCATCATCCACGGCTGGTACCACATCGCCAGCGGGCGCTTCCGCACCTGCCTGGTGGTGGCCGAGGAGAAGATGTCCTCGGCCATGCCCCACGCCCAGGGCGCCTTCAACGCCATCTACGACCAGTTCCTGGAAAGGCCCCTGGGGGTCAACCTGCTGTGGATCTTCTCCCTGGAGATGCACCGCTACATGCACGCCCACAACGTGCCCATGGAGGTCTTCGCCCGGGTGGCCCAGAAGAACAAACGCAACGGCATGGACCATCCCTCGGCCCAGGAGGGCATCGCCGGCGACCTGACCATCGAGCAGATTATGGCCTCGGAGGTGATGGCCTGGCCGGTGCACCGCCTCATGGTGTCGCCCGTCAGCGACGGCGCCGGC
>DAOUAM010000009.1:0-16867 GCA_034433305.1 Dehalococcoidia bacterium
CCCCCACCGCTGCTAACTCCTGAAGAGGGGCTTACTGGTTCAGCTCGATGAGCTGCGGGTCACGGCCCCACCGGTTGTCATGCCAGCGCTGGGGCCAGTTCTTTATCCTGGGGCCCCATACGGCCGGCGAGTTGTAAGCCACGGTCTGGAAGGTGGGCAGGTTCTCATGGAACCACGGCAGCCACTCCTCGCTGACGACCTTCCAGGCCGTCTCCAGGTCTGGCGCACCGAATATCCTGTCCTCGATGCCCAACACCTCCTCGTACTCCACGCCCACGTTCCAGACGGCCCGCGTGGAGAAGCGGTACAGCACCGAGGTCGGGTTCAGGTTCCAGCCGGTCTCCTGCCAGATCCAGACGGTGTTCATCTCCCTGGACAGCATCTTTGGGCGCATGGCGGTGTAAGCCGCCTTCTGCACCCTGGGCTTCAGGCCGATGGCCTCCCAGAAGGGAATGAGGCCCTCACCCACCTCTTCCAGCGTGCTGCTCAGGCCAGAAGGGATGAAGTACTCGAACTCGAACCCGTTGGGGAAGCCTGCCTCGGCCAGCAGCTTCTTGGCGCCCTCGGGGTCATAGGGTATGCCCCACTTCTGCTGCATCTCGTCGGTCCAGCGTGGATGGCCGGGGCCCATGTTCCACAGGTAGTGCTCATCGCCGACGCCTTCCAGGAAGCCGTCAATGATGGCGCGGCGGTCTATGGCCATAGCCATGGCCATGCGGACCTTATAGGCGTTCTGCATGTCCGCCGGGTTGTTGGGGTCGCCCACCCAGGGCAGGTCCACCAGCGGCACGCGGTTGGTGGGCTTGCCGAACTCGTCGGTCTTCTGGTAGTACTGGCCCGTGGGCGCTATCTGAAAACCAGTCCTGCCCAGCGTGGGGCCATTCCAGATCTGGGTGCCAGGGATGCTCTTGATCTCCTTGAGGTTCTGGATGCCGAACTGGATGCTGTCGGCCTCGCCGGTCTTGAGCATGGCGATGCGGGTCGCCTCTTCAGGCACTTCCAGCACGTCGAACTCGGCGATCTTGGGCGTCTCGCGCCAGTGCGGCGCCACGGCCTCCAGGTACAGGTGGTCGTCGGAGACGTGCTCCTTCACTTTGAAGGGGCCGGTGCCCATGGGGTGAGTGTTAACGTAGTCGGCACCGTACTGGTCGAAGAGCTTCTTGCTCTGGAGGGTGACGTCCCTGGGGATGGTGAACCACTTCAGGTCGCGGTCGTTCCAGGGCAGGAAGATGGTCTCGCTGTCCAGGGCCTTCATGTCGGCGACCTTGTAGTTGGCCCTGAACTCCTCGGCCCTGGTCCACTTGGTGCCCTCGGCTGTAGCACGTTGCCAGGAGTGGAGCACGTCATCTACCGTCAGGTTGCCCAGCGACGAGTCATGCCAGGGCACATCCTGCCGGATCTTCATCACCACGCCATCATCCCTGAGTTCCCAGGACGAAGCCACCGACGGCTTGAGTACCTCATTGCCGTTTTCCATCTCCGTGTACCACACCGTGTCCTGGATGCCCAGCCACTGATTGCGGTCATTGTAGGGCCATACCAGGACGAAAAGCTCATAGTTGATGGGGCCAACGTCGCCGATGGCCATGACGACCTTGCCCGTGGGTTTGCCCGCCACCGGCTGCGTGGGCGCGGCGGTGGGCTGCGCCTGCGCGGTGGGCGTGGCGACGGGCTGCGCCGTTGGGGCGACCGGCCGCGTCGTGGCTGTTGGCGCGGGCCTTGCCGTAGCTGTAGGCGCCGCCTGCTGCGTTGGCTGCCCTGCTGGCGGCTGCGTGGGCGCGGGAGTAGGCTCCGCCGAGGTACATGCCAGCGCAAACGGTAACAGCAGCCCAATGGCCGTCACGCCAATAGGCCAGAGTCGTTTCCAGTGCATCGAGCCCTCCTTTCTGAAGTACGAAGAGTGGTATCCCCCACCCAAATATCGGCGCTATTATAAATGTAGCTTGCCCGCTGTCAATATAGTCCCCCCAGGACTAGTGGGCCGCCGTGGACGGCTCCAGGCTGCCCGGCCCATGATCACCTGGCGCGCCGGGCCAGCCCTTGGGACAGGGCAACCTCCTTTCACCCCCAGGCATTCTTCGCCAGAGGGAACAGGGCCTTTGCAGCCGCCGTCAGTAGTCCGCCATGCTCTGGCGGCCGCGTCCGTAGATGTCCTGGGCGTGGAAGGCCCCATAGCGCCCGGGGATGGGGGGTAGCTCGCCGAACCACCTGTCCTCCACCTGGGTCACCGCGCCGACCACCTGCTTCACCGGCGGGAAGGCCGTGGGCACGGCGCCCGTGCCCAGGCTGACCGCCGCCACCAGCTCAGGTGGCGTCAGCAGGAACGGAGGCGCCGTCCCGCCCTCCGGGTCCTCCTCCTCACTCAGCAGGATAGTCTTGACCCCGGCCTGCTCGCAGGCCTGGAGCGTCAGGATAGTCTCGACGAAGCGCTGGCCGCGAATGTCGGTGGTGAGGATGGCGGCTTCCGCGCCAATGGCCTTTGCCAGGTGGGCCACACGGTCGCCCATCATCTCCTTCTCCGACTGCATCGTCCAGTTGGTGCGCTGGATGATACAGCCTTTGAAGTTGAAGACGTCGCCATGTCGGCGGGCCATCTCCAGCACCACGGGATTATTGGCCAGCATGTAGCTGTGACGCTGGGACACCGCGCCGTCCAGCATCTCGGTGCCGTCCAGCAGCCAGGGGGCCGACAGCCGCGTCTGTCCGTACACCGCCATGCCAATGGAGGAACGTGGGCCGAAGGTCCACTCGGTGGACGACAGGTGAGGAATGAATACCGCGCCTGGCAGGCCGGGCTTGGGCGTCAGGTCAAAGGCCTCCACTTCCTCTGGCTCAAGGCCGGCGACAGTCTGCGCCACGCGGTCCATCACCCGCAGCACCGCCGAGTGAAGGATGCGCTGGCGGTCCTCCTGGCCTACGCCCCTGGGCGCGCCCATGGCGACGCAGAGGTTGCAGAGGGAGGCGTACAGGGTCACGGCGCCCGGCCCGGACATATCGAAGTAGGGGTCGGGCGAGCCAGTCTGGCGGCGCATGGGCAGGACATTCTCATCGCTGCCCGCCGCCTTCATGTCCACGCACTCCACAATGGCGCAGCCCGCCAGCCGGTGGGTGCGCCCCTGGCCGACACGCGTGGTCGGCCGGCCGCAGATGCCCGGGTAGGCCACGCCTGGCCCGCTCACCTTCACCTTGGGCTCTATGACGTCGGTGTAGTTGATAACCCGCACCGATTCCCCAGGCCGCACAATGTCCAGGGACGCCTGAGTGATATGGGAGTCCTGCAACACCAGCCCCAGCAGCTCGTCCCTGTTCAGCTCCAGCACGCCGTTACGCCAGCGGGTCTGGCGGCCAAAGACCATGTCCTTAACGTGGAATGTGCCGACCTCAAGACGCATGGACCGCCTCCCTGGCTGGAATGGCCTCAGAAGGCTCGAATATGGTGGGGCCGCTGACCTCAGTCTGGAGCGCCTTGAGTGCTGTCAGCACGATGCGGCGGGTAAGTTCGCGGTCTGTCTCTTCGGAGAGGCCCGGGTCGCCGCACACATGCTCCACGCGCACGCCCCGGACGATGCGGTTAGCGCCTACCGCATGGGGGATCATGGGCAGGGCGCTCATAATGGCTACGGGGATACCCTGACGCTCAAGCTCCTTGGCGATCGTTGCGCCGCAACGGTTGCAGCTCCCTCAGGTAGCCACCAGCAGGGCGGCGTCCACCCCCTGCTCCTTCAACTCCGTGGCGATCTCCCGCCCCATGCGCTGGGCCGCTGTCACCGCCGTCTGGTTGCCGGTGGTGGCGAAGTAGGTGTCGTACACCTTGCCGATAATGCCCTCGGCCTCCAGGTCTCTCACCGTGCTCAGGGGCAGGGCGTACTCGGGGTCTTTGGTGTTCAGCCAGCGCGTATTGAAGCCGCCGTGCACCGATTCCCACTCCCCCACCCGCAACTGCCGCAGGCCGGCGATGTTGTAGCGGTAGGCCGCCTCGGCACGGGCAGAGCCCAGCCTGTCGGGGTTGCCCTTGGGCACCATGCCACCGCTGGTGATGAGGGCGATGGTCCTGTCCTTGAGGCTACGGATGGGTGGTGGCGGGCTGACAATGTCGTACTGTCGGATAAAGACCTCTGACACAAAGGGCTTGCCCTGGAGCCTGGCCTCCAGCATGTCCACGGCCCTGGCGGCGCCTATCTTCTCCCGCACGATGGGCCTGCGGATGCCCCTGGGCATGTAGCCCTCCTCGTGGGCAGGGCCAAGCTCCTGGCCTTTGCCCAGCTTGAGGGCCAGGGGTGCCAGCTTGCGCATGATGGCCAGCATCTCGGCGGGATTGTTGCCCGTGGGCACGGCTATGACATCTCGCCTGTAGGTGATGATGCCAGTGTTGTCCGGCGTCATGGCCGTGACCGCCGGTATACCTCGCTCCTGGGCCAGCTTGCACATGAGGGCGCAGGCCAGGCCGTAGCGTCCGGCGTCGAAGGCCGGGCCTGCCACGACCACCTGGGGCCTGTGCTGCTCCAGGGCCTCCAGGACAGCCCTGGACGAGGCCTGCGTCTCTTCCACGAAGTAGTTATCGCCGGCGATGATGGTGGCGACGATCTGCGCCTGATCGCCCAGGGCCTGCTGGAGCGCCCTGCCAGGGCCGACGGCGCCGGGCTTCACCTGGACAGGAAGGTTGGCCTGCTCTTCACCGCCCAGGCCCCCGAAGAACTGGTTGAGGTAATGGACTACTCGCACCTTGTCTGCCATATCCTCCCTTTTTTCCTGGCGGAGTGGCCCTCGGGACTGGTGCGCCAGGGATGAAAGGCCACTTTTGCCATGCCGGGCTGGCAGGGCCGTGAGCGCCCTATCAAGCCTCCTGGGCCTGGACACCTGTCCCTGTCAGTCCATGATTGGGAATAATATGCCGCGCGGCTCCCGCTGTCAAACATGCGAAATTCCGCCGCAGCCAACGTCTAGCCTAGAGAAAACCACGTCGGCATTACAAAGCGTTACGGGATGGAGCACATTCTTCGGCGCTACTTTAGGTCAAGCTAGCACCATTGTTTACGCGGCATGGTATACTCTCTGCATCAAGAAAAGGCATGGGTCTAATAAGGAGGTTGACTATGGCGGCGGCACCTCATACGCATCCTCTGGCGGCGACCGAAATGGCCGAGGCCTGCACCAGGTTCGTGGACAGCCTTACGTCCCAGCAGAAGGCCAGGACCATCTTCCACTACAACGACGCCGAGCGCATCTTCTGGTACTACCCGCCCACCAACCGACATGGCCTGCCGCTGAGGGACATGGACGCCAGCCAGCGCGAGCTGGCCTATGCCCTCATGGCCACCGGCCTCACCGAGCGCTCCTACCAGCAGGCCAGGCAGATCATTGACCACGAGTCGCTCCTGGGCGAGCTGGAGAAGGAAGCAGGGATGAGGACCTTCGTCCGGGACCCGGAGCTGTACTACTGGACGGTGTTCGGCGACCCCCGCACCGGCGAGCCCTGGGGCTGGAGGGTGGAAGGCCATCACATCTCGCTGCACTTCCACGTGTGGGGCGACCGCGTCATATCCACCACGCCCTTCTTCTTCGGCGCCAACCCCGCCGAGGTCAGGAAGGGGCCCAAGAAGGGGCTGCGCATCCTGTCCGACCGCGAGGACCTGGCCTATGAGCTTATCGAGTCCCTGGACTCCAGCCAGCGGGCCAGGGCCATCATCATGGAGAAGGCCCCCTACGACATCCTCAGCTACAACAGCACCAAGGTGGTCTTCCCCAAGGAGGAGGGCCTGCCGGCGTCCAGGATGAACGGGACGCAGCGGGAGATGTTCCTGGCCCTCATCGCCGAGTACGTCAACCAGGTGCGCGACGATGTGGCCCAGCAGAAGCTGGCCGCTATCCGGGAGAACGGCCTGGACAACTTCCACTTCGCCTGGGCCGGGCCGGTGGAGCGCGGTTCAGCCAAAGAGCACTACTACCGCATTCACGGCGGCAACTTCGTGGTGGAGTTCGACAACCGCCAGAATGGAGCCAACCACATACACTCGGTGCTGCGAGACGTGGAGAACGACTTCGGCGTGGACGTGCTGCGAGAGCACCTGCTGCTGTACCACGTGCTGTAGTCCGGCGTAAGACCTCACCCCGGCGTCCGGGTACACGGCGTCGGCCAATCTATGGCCCCTTCTTCACGCGTGGCTAAAAACGGACAGATGTGCCCACAGGCCGCTCGTGGTTTGACAAGCTCACCACGAGCGGCCCTTCGACAGTCCAGTTATGGACCACGCGTGGAGGGAGGCTATGGGGGTGAGGTTTCGCAGCCTTTCAGAGCACATAACAAGACGTCAAGGAGAGTCTATGGACCTGCGAGAGTTCGTGGCGCGGACGATGGAGCGCACCCGTGGGAACACCCTGAACATGGTCAAGGACCTGACCGACGCCCAGCTTCGGTGGCGGCCCGCCACCGAAGCCAACCCTATCGGCTTCCTGCTTTTCCACATCTTCAGGTCCCAGGACAGGTACGCTCACCGCTGGCTGAGCAAGAAGGGCGAGGTGTGGTTCCAGCAGGGCTGGGCCTCCCGCTTCAAGCTGCCCGTGCAGCCGCCCGACCAGGACTCGCCGCTGAACTCGGGCAATAGCTGGACTTCCCAGCAGGTGGGCGCCTTCCAGCCCCCGCCGCTGGCCGACCTGCTGGCCTACGGCGAGGCTGTCCACAAGAGCGCCCTGGAGGTTGTCCGTGGCCTGGACCTCGGGCGGCTGGACGAGCGGCCCAACCCCAGGTTCCCCAACACCACCCTGGCCAACTACCTCCAGAACAGCTTCACCCACGAGCTGGAACACCAGGGCCAGATAGACTACGTCCTGGGCCTGATGAAGACCGCCGGAGCGCGCTGAACAAGGGGCCTGCCCCAAGGAGGCTGCCATGGAGCTTGGGTTCTTCACCATGCCGCTGCACCCGCCTGGCTCCGACATCACCAGGACGCTGGACGATGACCTGGAGCAGATGATAGCCCTGGACCAGTTGGGCTACCAGGAGGCCTGGATCGGTGAGCACTTCACCACCGTGTGGGAGAACATACCGGCCCCGGACCTGTTCATCGCCAGGGCGCTGCCCCTGACGCGGAACATGGTCCTGGGCACAGGCGTGACCTGCATGCCCAACCACAACCCCTTCATGATCGCCCACCGCATCGCCCAGCTTGACCACATGGCCCACGGGCGGTTCTACTGGGGCGTCGGCTCCGGCGGCTTCCCGGGCGACTTCCAGGTGTTCGGCTTCGACCCGGCCACGGGCGCCCACCGCAATATGACCAGGGACGCCATTGACGTAATCCTACAGATATGGAACGACCCCAGGCCCGGCGTGTACGAGCACAAGTACTGGCGCTTCACATCCCGGAGCCGGTGGACGAGTTCGGCCTGCGGTTCCACCTCAAGCCCTACCAGAAGCCGCACCCGCCCATCGGCGTGGCCGGCGTGTCGCCCAGGTCGGACACCCTGGTGCTGGCCGGCGAGCGCGGCTGGATGCCCATGAGCGTCAACCTGGACTCCACCCGCGTCCTCAAAACGCACTGGGAGGCCGTGGAGGAGGGCGCACGCCGGGCCGGCCGCCAGCCAGACCGCTCCCAGTGGCGCATCGCTCGTGACGTCTTCGTGGCCGAGAGCACCCGTAAGGCCCGCAGGGAGGCGCTCCAGGGCGTGCTGCGGCGCGACTTCGAGCAGTACTTCCAGCGCCTCACCAGCAGGATGAAGATGCTGGGCCTCTACAAGGAAGACCCGGACATGCCTGACTCGGAGGTGACCGCCGAGTACCTGGTGGACAACATCTGGCTGGTAGGCAGCCCGGAGGACGTGGCCGAGAAGCTGCGCAAGCTATACCACGACGTGGGCGGCTTTGGCGTGCTGCTGGCCATGGGCCACGAGTGGCAGCCCCGCCAGGCGTGGCAGGACTCCATGCGCCTGCTGAGGCAGGAGGTCATGCCCAGGCTGGCAGACCTGAGGTGATGCCTACCTGGGCCGGACCGTGATGCCCTGTGCATCGGCGTTGGCACTGTCCAGGGCAAGGTCCGAGCCGGCGACGCGGCCGCCATTCATGTCGTAGGCGAAGGCCTTTAGCCCTGCCCTGTCCACGACCCAGATGCTGGAGCCGTCAGTAGTGATCCCCGTGGGGTCGGTGTTGGCGGCATCCAGGCTGAAGCTGGAAACCAACACACCCAGGGTGTCGTACCTGTACACCTTGTCGTCCGCCTGGTCCACCACCCAGATGTGGGTGCCGTTGGTGGCAATGCCCGTGGGATTCAGGTTGTCCACGTTCAGCGCGAACTGGGAAACATCCAGGGCCAGGTTGCCATCCATGTCGTACTTGAAGACCTTCAAGGCGTTCTCGTCCACTACCCAGATGTTGGTGCCATTAGTAGCAATGCCAACGCCCTGGTTGTTCAGCGCGTTCTGCGCCCAGCTAGACGACAGCGAGAACTGTGTCGTGTACCTGTACACCGTGTCGTCGGTCCAGTCGGTAGTCCAGAAGCTGGTGCCTTTGTGGGTTATGCCACGAACGTCGGCGTTCTGGGCGTCCAGCGGGTGGGTACCCACCAGCGTCCCATCGTTCCAGTACTCGTACACCAGATCGTCGGCATTGTCCACCACGTAGAAGGTGACCGGCACGGCGAAGATGACGCTGGCGGTGATGCCGTTGGGCGTGGCGAAGGTCGCCCGGTTGTAGGTGCCGCCCTTGACGGCGGGGCTGGGATTGGCCAGCGCCACCATTTCCTCGCCGGGGTTGAGCACGCCTGGGTCAACCACCTCTGGCGTCTGGCTGCTGGCATCCAGGTAAATGGCCTTGACCGTCCACTGGTTGGCGCCAGGAGAGGGGTTGTCCGTGTAGTCCAGGTACAGGATGCTGAGGCCTGGGTCCTGCTGCACTTCAAAGACGACGTCCCACAGGGAGAACTCCTGCAAGGACACGCTGCCCTCGTTAGCGAGGGTTATCTCCACCGTCGAGGCGATGGGCACACGCAGGCTGGTAGGCCCAGCTATCCTGGTGGCGGTCTGGTCCTGCGCCCGCGCCTCCAGCCTGGTCCAGGCGCGGGTCACCATGTCATAGGTCTCCAGCGAGTCCCTGGCAATGGTGAACACCACACTGAAGATGATGGTCATGGTGATTATGAAGGTGGCGGCCGAAGCCATTGCTTCTGTCCCCTGGCGGGCCTTCCCGGCATACCCTGTCAACTTGAATGTAGCAGAGACATGGGCACCTGGCGTTGAAGGACAGCATCTATTCCCGTGGGCACGGGCGCCATTTTTTGCCGGCCAGTGGTAGAATACAGGCCATACCAAAAAGCATCGAGGGGCAAGACATGATAAAGATGCGGGACGCCATGCGCGTGGTGCTGGAGCAGCGCCGGGGCGACGTGGTCCTGACCACCGAGACCTCCATTTTCGCATGGGCCGATGTCAGCAAGGACGCGCTGGACCTGCCTGTACCGGCCATGAGCAAAGGCTCGTCCATGGCCCTGGGCGTGGCCCTCGCCCAGCCCAGAAGGCGCGTCATCGTCTGGGACGGCGATGGCTGCCTGCTGATGAACCTGGGCAGCCTGGTGACCATCGCCGGCAAGGCCCCGAAGAACCTGTACCACATCGTCCTGGACAACGGCGTGTACGCCATGACCGGTGGCCAGCCGGTGCCCAACTCTGGCAATGTTGACTATATTGGCCTGGCGAAGGCAGCCGGGTACGCCAGGACTTTCCAGTTCGACAACCTGGAGGACTGGAAGACGGGCATCGGCGAGGCCCTGAACGCCGAGGGGCCGGTGCTCATCGTCATGAAGACTGTGACGGAGACTTCGGACATGAAGCGCAACCCTCCCAGGCTCCGGCGGCGGCTGCGGGACATCGCCCCCGAGGCCCGCGCCGTGCTGGCAGGTCGTCCTTGACAGCCATCGCCGGCTTAATCTAAGCTGTTTTCGTAAAGGCGGAGACGGAGACGAGTAGCGGGACACGGTCGCCTAGCGAGTCTGGCCTGGTGGAAGCAGACGCGAGACGCCCCGCGAATATCCCTCCCGAGCCGCGGACCCAACGGGTATCGCCCCAGTAGGCCCCGCCGGACTCGCCCACCGTTAGCAGGGCGGGGGCATGAGACTGTGCCCCGGCGAGCGCCCCGGTGCCGGTGAGGCCGGCACGACGGGGAAGCAGGGTGGTACCGCGGGAATTCCCTTGTGACTCCCGTCCCTTTCAAGGGCGGGAGTCTTTGTTTGGGGGCGGTTGATGGTCTTTTCGGCGCTACGCAGGCCTGATGTGGACCTGGAAGTGGAAATGCAGGATGGAGCGCTTTATCCTGCGGCGTGCTGAAAGCCCGGGTGTTCATCATGCCAGGGGAGAGGGTCCAGGTCAGGCATGGCCGCCTGGAGCTTACCTGCACCGAGACCTACTGGCGCCGTGAGTCGCGCCACGTCAGCACCGGCAGGTCCACGACGACGCAGACCAGCCTGGTCAGGCACACGGAGCGGCTGGCGCTGGTGTCCCAGAGTTTCCTGGAGGAAGCGACGCTGGACCGTGGCCTGGCCCGCGACTTCGAGGTGGCCCTTGCTATCCCCCAGGGCGCTCCGCCCACCGTGCTGGGCGACAAGGCGCGCATCGTGTGGGAGTTGCGGGCATCCCTCGATGTGCCCAGGCTGAGGGACGTAAGCCGCGAGCAGGAGGTCGCTCTGCTGGCGCGGGCGCCATCCCGGGCGGCAGGTCAGCAGTCCCCTGTTACCGCGCAGTCGGCCTTTGACCAGTGCTCCCTCGCCCTGTCAGTCCAGCCGGCCGACATCAACGCCGGCGGCAGCCTGGCCGGCACGTTCAGCGTCGTCACGCGAGAGGAGGTAAGCTTCTCCGAGGCCAGGGTGGAGCTGGAGCGCTCCGAGCGGGCCGGCGACGCCAGCGAGGAGGGCACCGAGTCGCGGGTCGTGCTGGCGGAGGGGCTGTCGCTCACGGCGCGCCAGTCGCGGGAATGGCCCTTTGCCCTGGCCGTCCCGTCGCGCCTCCTGCCCAGCGTCTTCGCGTCCAGGACTCAGGTGCGATGGCGCATCAAAGGTGTTCTGTCCCGGCGGCTGATGCCTGACTTCTCGGTGGAGCAAGAGGTGCAGGTGTACACGGGGTAAGACCACCCCGCATGGCTCGATTCGGCCCATCGTGGATAGGTCCTGAAGCTGGATGGGAGCGTGTCAAGCAGAAGCAGCCTCATTCCACGCGGCATCAGGTCCACATTGGACTGGAACGCCTCTGTCTGAGTCCGGCTTATTGAACGGCACCGTTTAAAGGGAAAGGGTTGGTGTGATGGACGCCAGGGGACCTCACCCCCAGGTCCAGGAGCACAGCGTCGGCCTAGCTATGGCCCCCTCTCTGAATTCAGAGAGGGGGCTACGGGGTGAGGTCTTGCGGCGCTGCCCCAGCGCATCCACCCTTCAAGAAAAGAACATCGCAAGAGGACCCGAATTGGACGACTCGGAGAATTGGCGAGTATGGGCCTCGGACCCTGACTTGTGGGAGAAGCTAAAACCCGCGGCCAGGCGCATGCGCCGTACTCCGACCCCTTCGGAGGAGCGATTGTGGCAAAGCTTGCGGGAGCGACAGTTGCTCGGTTTCAAATTCAGGCGGCAACACGCTATAGGACAATTCATCGTGGACTTTTACTGTGCCAAAGCTCGTCTTGTCATCGAGGTGGATGGGCCTGTGCACAAGCGCTCTGCCGAGGAAGATGCAGCGCGCCAGATTTTCCTTGAGAGTCGAGGTCTAAGAGTGTTGAGGTTCACCAATGCCGAGGTGGACTTGGCCCTGGAAGGCGTTCTGAAGAGAATCACGGGAGTGCTTGCACGTGATGACTTGAAATAGACACCACGATGCTTGGTATGCCCCCTGGTTCCCTTTCGAATTCAGTCCAAAGGCGGGCAGTTTTGAAGGCAGGAGAATGCGGGCCAAGGTAAACGTCCAGACCTCACCCCCAGGTCCAGGAGCACAGCGTCGGCCTAGCTATGGCCCCCTCTCCGAATTCGGAGAGGGGGCTACGGGGGTGAGGTCTTGCGGCGCTGCCCCGACGTCTCCACCGTCACGCCATTACCCTTGTCCAGCAACCATGCATTTTTGAGGTGAAGCCCAATGTTCAGACCTGTTAGCTCCAGAATAGACTTCCCCGCCCTGGAGCGAGAAGTGCTCGCCTGGTGGCGGGAGACCGACATGATGAAGAAGTACCTGAAGCGCAACGAGAACTCCGACAAGCGCTTCTCCTTCATTGACGGCCCCATCACGGCCAATAACCCCATGGGCGTGCACCACGCCTGGGGCCGCAGCTACAAGGACCTGTTCCAGCGCTACAAGACCATGCAGGGCTTCAAGCAGCGCTACCAGAACGGCTTCGACGGCCAGGGCCTGTGGATCGAGGTCGAGGTGGAGAAGGAGTTGGGCTTCAAGTCCAAGCGCGACATCGAGGCCTATGGTATAGACCGGTTCGTGGAGCTGTGCAAGCAGCGGGTCAGGAAGTTCGCCGATGTCATCACCCAGCAGTCCATCCGACTGGGCTACTGGATGGACTGGGACAACTCCTACCACACCATGTCCGACGAGAACAACTACACCATCTGGCACTTCCTGAAGACGTGCCACCAGCGCGGCTGGGTCTACGAGGGCCGCGACGTCATGCCCTGGTGCCCCCGCTGCGGCACCGGCCTGTCCGAGCACGAGATCGTCACCGAGGGCTACAAGGAGATAGTCCACCCGGGCCTGTACGTCAAGTTCCCCATCCTGGGCCGGGAGCGCGAGTCCCTGCTGGTGTGGACGACCACGCCCTGGACGCTGACTTCCAATGTGGCCGCCGCCGTGCACCCGGAGCGCACCTACGTGAAGGTGAGGTCTGGCGAGGACACGCTGTACCTCATCAAGTCCAGGCTGTCGGTGCTGCGGGGCGAGCACGAGGTGCTGGAGGAGCTACCGGCCAGCGCCCTGGTGAGCCTGCGCTACCGTGGCCCCTTCGATGAGCTGCCAGCCCAACGAGGCGTGGAGCACAGGGTCATCCCCTGGGAGGCCGTCAGCGAGAACGAGGGCACCGGCATCGTCCACATCGCGCCGGGCTGCGGCAAGGAGGACTTCGCCCTGGGCAAGCAGTTCCAGCTTGGGGTCATCGCGCCGCTGGACGAGTCCGGCGTGTTCATCGAGGGCTTCGGCGTCCTCAGCGGCAAGAGTGTTGCCGAGGTCAACAAGCCCATCTACGACAGCCTGCGCCAGAAGGGCGTCTTCTACAGGCTGGAGAACTACCCCCACCGCTACCCGGTGTGCTGGCGCTGCGGCACCGAGCTGGTCTTCCGCCTGGTGGACGAGTGGTTCATCTCCATGGACGAGCTGCGCCACCTGATAGCCGAGGTAACCAGGAGGATACGCTGGATACCAGAGTTCGGCCTGGAGCGGGAGCTGGACTGGCTGCGCAACATGGACGACTGGATGGTCTCCAAGAAGCGCTACTGGGGCCTGGCCCTGCCCATCTACAAGTGCCAGTGCGGCCACTTCGAGGTCATTGGCAGCGAGACGGAGCTGGAGCAGCGCGCCGTGGAGGGCTGGGAGGAGTTCAGGGGCCACTCGCCTCACCGGCCCTGGGTGGATGCCGTCAAGATCGCCTGCCCCCGCTGCGGCTCCCAGGTGCCCCGCATCAAGGACGTGGGCAACCCCTGGCTGGACGCCGGCATCGTCCCCTTCTCCACTCTGGACTACCGCCACAACCGCGACTACTGGAGGCAGTGGTTCCCGGCGGACTGGATCTCCGAGAGCTTCCCCGGCCAGTTCCGCAACTGGTTCTACTCCCTGCTGACCATGAGCACGGTGCTGGAGAACTCCGAGCCGACACGGGCCATCTTCAGCTACGCCCTGATGCGCGACGAGAAGGGCGAGGAGATGCACAAGAGCAAGGGCAACGCCATCTGGTTCGAGGACGCCGCCGAGCGCATGGGCGTGGACGCCATGCGCTGGCTCTTCGCCCGCCACACGCCCGAGGCCAACCTGAACTTCGGCTACGGCACCGCCGACGAGGTACGCCGCCAGTTCCTCATCCCGCTGTGGAACGTTTACACCTTCTTCGTCACCTACGCCACCATTGACGGCTACGACCCCACCACGGCGACAGCGCCGGCCCTGCAGGAGAGGCCAGAGCTGGACCGCTGGATTATCTCGGAGCTTAACAGCCTTGTCCTGGAGGTCACCAGCGCACTGGACAACTACGCGCCCAACCGGGCGGCCCGCGCCGTGGAGGAGTTCGTGGAGTACCTGTCCAACTGGTACGTCCGGCGCAGCCGGCGCCGCTTCTGGAAGAGTGGCCGGGTGAGTGGAGCCAACGGCCAGGCCGACCTGGACAAGCTCTCGGCCTACGCCACGCTATACGAGTGCCTGGTGACGCTGTGCAGGCTCCTGGCGCCCATTATGCCCTTCGTGACCGAGTCCATGTACCAGAACCTGGTGCGCTCCTTCAACCTTGGCGCCGAAAGCGTCCACCTGGACTCCTACCCCAGGGCCGACGAAAGCAAGATTGACAGGCAGCTTTCCGATGCCATCCGGCTGGCCATGCGGCTTTCCAGCCTGGGCCGCGCCGCCCGGCAGAAGGCCGGCATCAAGGTGCGCCAGCCGGTGCAGCGGGCGCTGGTCAGGCTCAAGTCCCCCGAGGAGGCCCGCTTCCTGGAGCAGGTGGCCCCGCAGGTGGTAGACGAGTTGAACGTCAAGGAGTTGGCCCCGCTGACCGACGAGGCCCAGGTGCTGGACTTCCAGGTGAAGGCCAACATGAAGCTTCTCGGCCCCAAGTACGGCATGGAGCTGCACTACATCATCGAGGGGCTGCGCAACGCCGACCCGGCGGAGGTGTACGCCCGCGTCAGCGCCGCCCAGATGGTGGAGGTAGACGGCTACGTGCTGGACCCTGGCGAGGTGCTGGTGAGCAGCGCCGACAAGCCGGGCTACTCGGTGGTCTCGGAGGACGGCTACACCGTGGCCGTCACCACCGAGGTAACGCCGGAGCTGGCGCTGGAAGGCCTGGCACGCGAGCTGGTGCACCGCATCCAGAACATGCGTCGCGCCGCCAACTTCGACATCTCCGACCACATCGTCACCTATTACCAGGGCGACGCCAGGCTGGACGCGGTGGTGGCCGCCCACGGCGACTACATCCGGCAGGAGACGCTCTCCCGCGAGCTGCTCAAGGCCCCGCCGGCCGAAGGCGCCTACGTGGAGAAGCAGGAGGTGGACGGCCTCCAGGTGACGCTGGGGGTGAAGCGGGTGTAGCCCGTGGCAGGGCGCGCGTCGCCCGCTACCGTGCTGTGTAGCCGCCGTCTATCACCAGCTCGCTGCCTGTGACAAACCTGGACTCGTCCGAGGCCAGGTACAGGATGCCATAGGCGATGTCCTCCGGCTCGCCGATGAAGCCGATGGGGTGCAGCGCCTCAAGCTGGCGTCTGCCGGCCTCTACATCGCCCGACTGCCGGAGGTAGCCCTCCACCATGGGCGTCCAGATGAAGCCGGGATGCACCGAGTTCACCCGTATCCTGTCCCTGGCGTAGAGCAGGGCGTCGGTCTTGGCCATGAGCCGTACCGCGCCCTTGGAGGCGTGGTACGGTGGCGCATCGGGAGCACCTACCAGGCCGTAGATGGAAGACATGTTGATGATGCTGCCCCCGCCTGCCTCACGCATGTAGGGCACCACGTGCTTGGTGCAGAAGAAGACTCCCTTGACGTTGACCGCCATGACCCGGTCCCACTCGGCCTCGGAAATCTCATGGGTGGGCCTGTCGGCGCCAGCTATGCCGGCGTTGTTCACCAGCACATCTATCTTGCCGAAGGTCTCGTGGACCTGCCGGAACACGGCCTCAACCTCGGCCTCTTCAGTTGTGTCCAGCGGCCAGAAGTGGGCCTGGCCTCCGCTGGCGGTGATGTCGCGGGCTACCATCTGGCCCTCTTCGGCCCTCACGTCGGTGACGGCGACACGGGCGCCTTCCCTGGCCAGCACCTGGCATACCGACCTGCCGATGCCCATGGCACCACCCGTGACCACCGCCACCTTTCCTTCTACTCTGCCCATCGTTGCCCCTCCACCCATACCATGCATACTGCTGCCCACTCTGGCCCTACACGATTGCTTCCCTGCTGGCCAGGGACATAACGGCCACTCCCACGAGGTTGATGTCAGCGGGCCATGCCGCGCCGAGAAGCTGCCGGGACTCAGATACCCCGGAAAAGGCCAGCCTGGCTTGAAGCGCGGGCTGCCGCCTCGGCACGCTGCTTGATGCCCAGCAACATCTTGCGCTCCATGATGAAATGCACAGGCTCCAGGGCATAGTGGTCCATCAGCGTGTACAGCAGTGTGGGCTTGTAGTCGGAGCGAAAGCGTATGACCAGGCGTGACGCCTCGCCGTCCATCGCCCTCAGGACAAAGGCCCAGGTGACATCGGGATAGCCGGCCTCCATCGCATCCCGCTGGTAGCCTGATGGTGGCGTCGGAGAGCGCAGGACCAGCGCCCGCTCAGGCTCCAGGACGGCTACCTCCAGGTACAGGTCTGCCTTGCCCTCTGGCGCGAGCCTGACCTTATCGCCCACGTTTAGCCGCTGGAACTCGGGTATGATGCGGTCTGCGCTGTGGAAGCGCAGGCCTGCCAGGTTCTCCAGCCAGTCGTAGCTGTACAGCCCGCCTCTGCCCTGGCCCATCTGCACCAGCCAGGGCCAGACCTGGCCCGCCGGCGCATGGATGGTGATGGCGCGGGTCGTCACGTAACTGGGGCGCGGCACAAACTCGTCCCCCGGCAGCGGCGAGCGGACCTCCTCGTCAGTAGCGCCCCAGCGCAGGAACCAGGGGCGGACCGCGGACCAGTACGCTAGCCCTGCCGATACCAGGCCCGCCGTC
>DAOUAM010000010.1:0-25013 GCA_034433305.1 Dehalococcoidia bacterium
GCCCAGGCAACTGTTCGGGCTTTTGTGGGGGATGGGTGCGGCGACCACGCTCTCTAGCGGCCTCTTGTGGACCCAGGGGGTTTGGGTCTGCCGCACCCTCTCTTTCATTCTATCCCCCTTCCAAGATACAAGGGGGCTGGCCTTGCCCCGGCCTGGGCTGACACACCGCGCAGGTGGGCAGCGTCAGAAAAGCCGAGGCCCCGGCCAGTCTGGTCGGGGCCTCGGCTATGCCGGTCCTGGTGCGCCGTTCTGGACAAGACATGATACAGGATGTGGCGCCAGTCCACCGGCCCTGCGCCTGAGGGGCGGTAGCGGCAACCCGGGAGAGTGAAGATAGGGCGCTCAGGCGGCGACGTGGTTCTCGCTCTTGACAGCCAGGGAGTCTATGCCCCTGCGCACCTGGCCCAGGACCTCCGACAGGCGCTCCTCCAGGTTGAAAAGCACCTCGCGGGCGTACTGGTCGGCGCCGTCGCGGCGGGCGTTGGCCGCGGCCTCGGCCTCGTCCAGGATGCGGTAGGCGCGCCGCTGGGCATCCTGGATGATCTGCTGGGCCTCCAGGGTGGCCTCCTCCTTGATCTCGCGGCTGCGCTGCTCGGCGGCCTTGATGACCTCTGACTCGCCCACCTTGCTCTCGTGTTCCATGCGCGCGGCGGCAGTCAGGCTTTCGGCCTCTTTGGAGGCTGAGTCCCTTATGCGCTGGGCCTCCATGTTGGCCTGGTTGATGATGCTGTCCTTCTGCCGGATGATCTCCCTGGCCTCCTGCATGTCCATGGGAATGGAGCGACGCAGCTCATCGGCGAGCCGGATGAGCCTGGAAGCGTCCACCATGACTTTGCCCCGGAACCCGGGCATGCGTGTGCCGCTGGTAGCCAGTGCTTCCAATTCGTCCATGACGCGTGAAATCTCGATGGTCATTACCTCCTCATATATTTTTAGCTGTACGGGGAGCAAACTTGGCCCTGAGGGCCTCGGCAACATGCGGTGGCACCAGGCTGTCTATATTGCCGCCCAACTGTGCCACCTCTTTGATCCGGCTGGAGTGAATGAACTGGTACTGCAATGAGCTCATCATGCAGACCACGTCAATATCCGGGGCCTGGTTGCGCCACATCAGCGCCATCTCGAACTCCGACTCGAAGTCGAAGCCGGCCCGCAGCCCGCGGACAATGAACTTGGCGCCCATGGTGCGTGCGAAATTGGGCGCCAGGCCCGTGAATGGCCATACCTCCACGTTAGAAAGGTGCGGCACCGACTGCTTGAACAGCCTGACCCTCTCCTCGGTAGTGAACAGCAGGTTCTTGGGCGGAGTGTCGTACACTGCCACTATCAGCCTTTCAAACAGGCCTGAGATCCTGGTGACTATGTCCACGTGGCCGTTGTGCACAGGGTCGAAGCTGCCCGGGTAGATTGCCTTAGCCATTGTTGCTTCCAACTTTGTAGATTGAGACCGAGGTATCGCCGTAGCGCCGGCTCGTCTCGAGCACCAATCTACCATACCTGCTAGCCAGAGAGGTCCGCGGGGAGTGTTCCGCGACCACTGAGCCGCTGGCTTTCACCAGGCCACGCTGGCTCAAGGCATTCAGCAACCAGTCCCAGGGGTCAAGGTCGTAGGGAGGGTCAATGAACACGATGTCATAGGGACTGGCCAGGACGGTGAGGGCCTTTTCCACCCTGGACTGGTAAACATGGCCCCTGTCGGCCAGCCCCAGTTCGCGGAGATTGTCCCGTATCTGAATGCACCGCCGAGCGTCGGCTTCCACGAAATCAGCCCAGTTCGCGCCTCTGCTCAGGGCCTCGATGCCCAGCGCGCCTGTGCCTGCGTACAGGTCGAGGACACGCGCCCCCTCGACAGTTTCCTGGCCAAGGATGGAGAAGATGGCCCCCCGGACCCTTTCTGACGTGGGCCTGAGGCCGGCACTCCTGGATGCCCGGAGCCGCCGGCCCTTCTGGGCGCCACTGGTGATGCGAATGCTCATGGGTCTGGCAGGCCCGCGTACGCCTGCGCCTCATACTGGCCGCGCGGGCCAGACAGCCAGCTTTAGACGCATCCTAGCATGCGTCCTGTACATGGTAAAGGTGATTCCTGTACCATTTTCCAGGACGCAGGCCAAAACCATTTGCAACTGCGGGCTTCAATAGTTAAAATGTATCCAGAGGCTGAGTATTGGCCACCGGCCCGCGGTGGCCTCTCAGTTTTTTTATTATTCAGCATAACTGGAGCGGCGACATGGCACAGAGAGAAACTTATCTCACGCCTGAAGGCCTGCAGAACCTTACCAGGGAACTGGAGCACCTGCGGAATGTCCGCCGCCAGGAGGTGGCTGAGCGCATCCGCAGGGCCAGTGAGACCGGTGGCACTGTTGACAACGCTGAGTACGACGAGGCCAAGAACGAGCAAGCTTTTGTGGAGGGCCGCATCCGGGAGCTGGAGAACATCCTGGCCACCGCCGTGGTGGCCCCCAACCGCGACCGCCGCAAAGGCTCGGTGGGCTTTGGCTCCGTCGTTACCGTCGTCACAGCCTCGGGCGCCAAGCAGCAGTACACCGTGGTGGGCAGCGCCGAGGCGGCCCCCCTGGAGGGCAAGATCTCCAACGAGTCCCCCGTGGGCAGGGCGCTCTTCGGACGCAAGGTCGGCGATGAAGTCGAGGTCAAGACGCCCTCGGGCGTCACCAGGTTCAAGATCACGGATATCCGCTAGGAGCTTGGCTTACCCGTGCCAGAGCCAGAGAGCCAGCTAATCAAGTCCCGCCTGGAGAAGCTGGAGAGGCTTCGGGCCAGGGGCATAGACCCATACCCTCACCGCTTCGAGCGCACCCATACCACGGCGCAGGCCCACGCCCTGTTTCAGGCTGCAGAGGAGCAGCAGGGAGAGGGTGCGCGCACGGGACCGGTATCGGTGGCCGGCCGCATCGTCGCCTTCAGGGGCATGGGCAAGGTGACCTTCGTGGACCTGCTGGACGGCGCCGGGCGCATGCAGGTAGCCTTCCGCTTCAACCTGCTGGCAGACACCTACGATTTGCTCAAGGAGCTGGACCTGGGCGACTGGCTGGGCGTGACCGGGCCCGTCTTTCGCACTCGTACCGGCGAAGTGACGGTGGAGGCCAATAGCTTCACCCTGCTCTCCAAGTCGCTGCGGCCTCTGCCTGAGAAATGGCACGGCCTGGCGGACGTGGAGGTACGCTATCGCCAGCGCTATCTTGATCTCATCGCCAGTCCCGATGCCCGGCGCGTGGCCCTCCTGCGCAGCCGCATGGTCAGCGCCCTTCGCCGCTTCATGGACAGTCGCGGCTTCATAGAGGTGGAGACGCCCGTGCTGGTGCCCGTGGCCGCGGGCGCCATGGCGCACCCGTTCATCACCCACCACAACGCGCTTGACCGGGACCTCTACCTGCGCATCGCCACCGAGCTGTACTTGAAGCGGCTTATCGTGGGCGGCCTGGAGAGGGTCTATGAACTGGGCAAGGTCTTCCGCAACGAGGGCGTGGACTTCTACCACAACCCCGAGTTCACCACCATGGAGAGCTACGAGGCCTACGCCGACTACAACGACGTCATGCGCATGGTGGAGGAGTTGGTCTGCACGCTGGCCCAGGAGGTAGTGGGCAGCCGCGTCATCGAGTTCGAGGGGCAGCGCATTGACCTGACGCCGCCCTGGCCACGGCTCAGCCTCCGGGAAGAGGTCTACAGGCGCAGCGGCATAGACTTCCTTGACCATCCTGACATCGAGTCGCTGAAGACGGCCATGAGGGCCGTGGGCATAGAGGTGGGCCAGCAGGTAAGCTGGGGCGGCCTGGTGGACAAGCTCATATCCTCCAAGGTGGAACCTCACCTGGTCCAGCCCGCCTTCCTGGTGGACTATCCGGTGGAGATGTCGCCCCTGGCCAAGAAGAAGCGCGACGAGCCACGGCTGGTGGAGCGCTTCGAGGGGTTCATCGCGGGCATGGAGATATGCAACGCCTTCTCCGAGCTTAACGACCCCATTGACCAGCGGCGGCGCTTCGAGGAGCAGGAAGCCCTGCACGCCCGCTTCCAGGAAGAGGACCTGGACAGGCTGGACGAGGACTTCCTGGTGGCTGTCGAGCACGGGATGCCTCCCACCGGCGGCCTGGGCGTCGGCATTGACCGGCTGGCCATGCTCTTCTCCGGCCACCGCTCCATACGGGAGGTAATCCTGTTCCCTCAGCTCCGCAGCAAGTAGGGCTGGCTGCGCCCACCCGGCGCCCGCACTGAAAGGCACGATGCCAAAGACCACGGACATAGCCATCATAGGCGGCGGGGTAATCGGCTGCTGCATAGCCTACTACCTGGCCAAGCGGGGCATCCGCAGCACGGTGTTCGAGCAGCGGCGGTTTGGCTCTGGCGCCTCTGGCGCTACCGCTGGCGTCGTCGGCCCGACCTGGCACATCAGCCACGAGTCAAAGGCGACCTTTGCCCTCGGCCTGCGCAGCCTGGACATGTTCCCGGGCCTGGCCCAGGAGCTTCGGGATGCCGGCGTTGACCCGGAGTTCCGGCAGTCGGGCATATTGAGGGTGGCACTGACCCCGGAGCACGCCGAGGCGCTGCGGCGCAATCTGGCCTGGCAGGGCGAGCTTGGCCTTGGCATACGCTGGCTGGGGCCAGAGGAGGTCAGAGCGCGGGAGCCTGACATCAACCCCCAGGTGCTGGGCGGCGTCTTTTCGCCAGCGGAGGGCTACGTCCGAGGGCAGCGCTTTGTGGATGCCCTGGTACACGCGGCCAGCAGGCTGGGCACGTCCTTCCTGGAGGGCATGGAGGCCGTGGGGCTGGAGGTCAACGGCGAGAGTGTCATCGGTGTCCGTACCGTGGGCGAGACCTGGTACGCGGGGTGTACGGTGCTGGCGGCCGGCCCCTGGACGGGCATGGCGGGGCGCTGGCTACCGCGACGGCTGCCTATCCGGCCTGTGAAGGGCCAGCGTATCCTGTTGCGCAAGACGGGCCTGCTGCCCAGGTGCCCGGTGCACAACTTCGGCGGCTACGTCGTGCCGCAGGTGGATGGCAATCTGCTGGTGGCAGCCACGCGGCACGAGATGGAGTTTGACCAGGACATCACCGCCGACGCCCTGGCCCGCATGATATCGGTGGCGGTGGCCGCGTTCCCGGCCCTGAAGGACGCTCGCTTCGTGGAGGCCAGGGCGGGCGTAAGGCCCGGCTCGCCCGACGACGTGCCCATCATAGGCCCCGTGCCAGGCTGGAGCGGCCTGGTCGTCGCCGCCGGGCACGACGCCTGCGGCATCATGCTCAGCCCGGGCACGGCGGAGTTGGTAGCCGACTACATCGCCTCAGGCAACGCCTCGCCCCTGGGGCCATTCAGCCCGGCCAGGTTCCAGAAGTAGCGCCGCCGTGCCCCGTGGGCAGGGGCCGTCCTCGCCCCTTTGGATGCGCGGCACACATGGTCAGGGACATGGCCGCGCCGACAATCTTCAGTACCTGCCTGATGGCTGGCGGACGTTTGTCCCTCATTCCCTCGGCGCCTGAAACATCACAACATCACCGGGGAGTGAATCTACTGGTACCAGTATTTAGTGGCTGCGTACCTAGGTATTTTCCCTGATGTGTTTATCCGTACACTGCTGCTAGAATGCGCCAACCTAAATGCTGGTCACATGCCCTTTGATAGCCCGCACGTCGCTGCCAAGGCTGGTGCCTGTGTCGGTAGCAGTTGTTTCAAAGGGGACATCATTCCTATGCCTAGCGACGGTCAGCTTCTGGTGCGGAGGTACTTCGCGGACTTTGTAGAGAGGTCCGAGCTTCAGGTGGCGGAGCAGATCCTCTCGCCAGACTGTGCTTTCTTTTCACAGGACCTTGACGTGCCCCTGCGTGGCACCCAGGCCATCCGTCAACTGGTCGAGTTGCTCCATGCCATGCTCTCCAACATTGGCATCACCATTGTCGCGCTCTCCAGCACCGGGGACGAGACCACCGCCAGCGTGTCCGTCCACGGAGTCCGCCGGTTCAGCAGTGAAGGCATTCCCCTGCGCTGGGAGGAAGTGGCCTGGACCCATAGCTGGAGGTTCAGGACAGCCGGCTGCCGGATCACCGAGATCTGGTGCTACGGCGACTTCTTCGATTTCATCGGGACCAGATTGCCGCCGGGTCACACGTCCCACGTCCCCGGGTGCTGAGTGTCTTGTGGTGCCACGGGCCTGGACATCTCGCTCCCTGAGAGCGGCAATGCCACATCCCCCTCCAGAACAATGGGCGCACCAGCGGCATTGTTACCGCTGGTGCGCCCGCGAGGTCTCACGGCCTGAGCGGTGAAGCCAGGCCCTACTCCATCTGGCCGATGGCCTTGCTCACGTCGGCAGCACTCTCGAACCGGTTGCCGGGAAGGCCCTGGAGCAGGCGGATCACGTTCTCGTCGGCCCCCTGGCTCCTGGCGTGGTTGACCAGGTCCTCTTTGCTGACGGGGTAGTCAATGCCGCTCAGGAACCTCTGGACATAAGCTGGGCTGACCATGTTTGCCTCCTGCGTAGATTGTTAAGGCGTTCCTGGCCCCAACAACTCCATCCTAGCATGGCACCATCAGTCACAGCCCACCCATAGGTATGGTTTTGCACTCCCGCATTTCCGCACTGGCACCCATTACATCCCACTAACCAGATAGCTCTGGCCCGAGCGTGTCCCCTGTACCGACGTGCAAATCAAGTCGGGCTACTCCATTTGAGACTGCCAGGGCGCCTGGAGGCTTGGGCCATCAGCCGCTCAGCACCAGCACATCCATCCAGCCCAGCGTCGGCAGCGTCACGGTGCCATCGGCGGCGACGGGCAGGTCGGCGTTGAGCATGGCCGAGCGGGCGCGGCGCACCTTGCGCTCGCCCAGGCGCAGCGTCAGGTCGCGGAACTCGCAGGGTGGGAAGAAGGAGCGGTCCTGGTGGCCCGAGTAGTTGATGAGGTGTACCAGGACGCGGCCCTGCGCTGGCTGCTCGGCCACTACGGCCTCCACCTGAGGCGGCAGGCCTCCGGTAAGCTGGCGTCCGCCGCGAGAGACCCGCTCCACCGCCGCCGCCAGCAGGCGCTTGTGCTCAGGAAGGCTCAGGTCATGGAACAGCGCGTCAAGCTGCCAGGGGAAGTAGGCTACCCTGCCTGAGCCATAGCCACCGTGGACAATGCCAGGGAAGTCCGTCTCCACGTCCCAGTAGGTCTTCTCCGGTGGCCCGTAGCGAGAAGGGGGTATCAGCCGCATGGATGGCGACTGGCCGGGGCCAGGCCCAACATACAGGAAGGCGCGGTCCACCACCACCGTGTCTGTCAGGTCGAAGCCGGGCAGGTCGGCGCGGTCGGTGACGCGCAGGTAGGCGGAGCGCATGTTCTCGCGGCGGGCCAGCACCCGCAGGCCACCCAGGCACTGGAGGGCAAAGCCGGCGCGGCCATTCCCCTGGGCGTCGTACAGGCCAGACTCGAAGGTAGCCACCAGGCCGCCGCCGGCCCGCACGTAGGCGTCCAGCGCCTCAGCCTCCTCGTCGCTGAGAGCGGCCACGTTGGGCAGCACAATGCAGCGATAGCGGGCCAGTTCGCCGGAGCGCTGCTTCTCTGGCAGGGCCGTGTCCGGGATGACCACGAAGGGGATGTGCTCCTCCACCAGCGCCCGGTACACGCCACGGTAGGCCTTCACCACCAGCTCGTTGCCCTTGTCGCGGCCGTAGCGCTCCTCGCTCTTCTGGGAGCTTACCACGGCCACCCAGGGCGCTAGCTGGCTGCCCCGGAACAGGTCCTCGTGGTCGCGGTGGAAGCGCAGGATGTCCCCTCCAGCGGCGAAGTTCTTGCGGTCGGGCTGGTCGGTGGTGCCGACGACGTAAATCCAGGGGTTGACGCCATGGGCCAGCACCTGGGCGCCGTAAATCTGGGTCAGGCCGGGCTGCTCCATGGAGAAGCGGTAGGGGATGTCCAGGAACAGCACCACGTTGGTAACGGCGGGCTTGGCCAGGTCCTGGCCCTTGACCGCCTTGGACCAGTCGCCGGGCCAGTAGCGCCACAGGGGCATGGGCCTGTCCACGGCGTTGTTGACCTCGTTCATGGCGACGTCGGGGTCCCAGCGCAGCATGAGGCAGGCATCGGGGCGCCGCTGGCGGATGTGCCGCCGGATGCGGCCGGCCAGCTCCTGCAATGTGCGGCGCTTGTACTCCAGGTGCTCCAGGTAGGCCGGGTCGCGCATGTTGGGCTCCCTGGGCAGCGTCATACCCGTGGCCTCCCGGAAGCGGCGCTGGCAGTTGGCGCACTGGCAGATGCCCCAGTACACGCCGCTGTAGTCCCGCTCGGCGAAGGTGAACATGTTGAAGAAGAAGCCGTCCACCGGGTAGCGTTCCAGCACCTCGTCAATGATCTCCAGGGCTTTCTCCTGGTAGTAAGGCCCGCTGGGGCAGGTGCTGTACAGGCCGTTATACACCTGGTAGCGCCCCTGGGGGCTGACGTAGAACCAGTCCAGGTGCTGCTCGAACACGTCGGGGTGGAGCTTTGAGAAATCTATGCGGGAGATGAGGCGCACGCCCTGGCGGTGGGCCTCCTCCACGGCGTCGCCGATGAGGTCGCCACTGGCGCGCTCCCGCAGCCAGGGGCTGGGGTGCTGGTATGGCAGCCGCGAGGGGTAGAAGGAGACGATGCCAGCGGTGTTGAGCAGCCAGGTATTGGCGCCGAAGGACTTTATGTCCGCCAGCATCTTCCTCACGTCCATGACCGCATCTATCTCCCTGATATTCGTCTGGAAGACCCGGAAAGGCTCTTCCCACCAGAATGGCATGGCAGTCCTCCTGTGCAAGTAAGGTGAGGTCAGGCCGCCGGGCCGGTCCTGACGCCAGGGATGTTCAGACGCACCCTGTACAGGCCGGTGGTGGCGGTCATGTACAGGGTGCGGCAGTCGCTGTCGCCCCAGGCGCAGTTGGCGGTGACCTCGGGCATGACGATGCGGCCCAGCAGCCCGCCCGAGGGGCTGAAGACCCAGACGCCGCCAGGGCCGGTGGCGTAGACGTTGCCCTCCACGTCCACGCGCATGCCGTCGGGCACGCCGCGCTCGTCGGACTTCATCTCGCCGAACACCCGGCCTCCCGACAGCGTGCCGTCGGACCTGACGTCGAAGACGCGCAGGTGGCCGCGAGCCGAGTCAGCGATGTACAGCCTGGACTCGTCAGGGGAGAAAGCCAGACCGTTGGGCCTCTCCATATCGGACACCAGCAGCGTCAGTGCCTTGCCGTCGGGACTGATGCGAAAGACGCCCTGGAAGTCCAGCTCCTTGCCCTGGCTCTGGCCGGGCAGCCCATAGGGCGGGTCGGTGAAATAGATGGAGCCATCGGACTTGACCACCACGTCGTTAGGGCTGTTGAGGCGCTTGCCCATGTAGCGAGTAGCCAGCACCGTGACGCTGCCGTACCTGTCGGTGCGGGTCACCCGGCGGTTGGCATGCTCGCAGGAGACCAGGTTGCCCTCTCTGTCCAGGGTGTGGCCGTTGGAGTTGCCGCTGGGATAGCGGAAGGTGGTGATGCACGGCCCCTCCTCGCACATCTGGTACTTGACGATGCGGTTGTTGGGGATGTCGCTGAAGAGCAGGTGGTCGCCGCGCCACACCGGCCCCTCGGTGAAGCCGAAGCCCGTGGCCAGGTGGTACACCTGGGGGCTATCGCCGATGATGCGCTTGAACGCCGCGTCCTTGACCTCGAAAGTAGCAGGCATGTCTGGTAACCTCACAGAACTGGGGGAATGGCACTGGCAGTCCACGCGTCCCCGTGGACGGGGCCTCACAGGCAAGATGCAAGTATGCTGCCTCACGCAGGCCACGTCAAGCGGGTGAAGAGAGGCACCCCTGTAACAATCCAGCAGGTGAAAGAGGCCAGCGGCCCACGTGCTACCTTATAAAGTCGCCAGGCCCTTCAGGCAGAACAGGCCGATGGCAACTACTGGCGGAAGCGTCATTACTTGGCGTCCAGCTTGAGCCCGGGGGAGACCGAGGGCCGGCGCCGGGCCAGTCTGGTCAGCCAGACGCTGGCCTCGTATAGCACGATTATGGGCGCCGCCACCAGTGTCTGATTGACCGGGTCGAAGGTCGGCGTGATCACTGCCCCCAGGACGAAGGCCAGCACCACGGCGTAACGCCGGTTCCGCGCCAGGAACTCCGAACTCACAATGCCCAGCTTGGCCAGGAAGAACAGGACCACAGGCATCTCGAAGATAATACCCATCCAGAACAGCAGCGACAGCATCAGGTTGATATAGCTGCCTATGCGGATGTAGGGCGTCGCCACGTCGCTCCCGAACTCCAGCAGGAACTTGATGGCGGGCGGGAACAGCACCCGGTAGCCAAAGGCCGCACCGGCGACAAAGGCGACCACGACGGCGGGCAGCAGCAGGTACAGGTACCACCGCTCCCTGGATGTGAGGCCAGGCATCACGAACATGACCACCTGGTACAGCACGAAGGGAAGGGACGCGAACAGGCCCACCAGGAGCGAGGCCTTCATGGCGGTGCTGATGAACTCGGTTATGTCCGTGTAGATGGGCTTGCCACCGGGCACGCCGGCGAAGCCCTGGGCCGGCCGCATCAGCAGCAAGAGTATCTGCTCGTGGAAGGCAAAGGCGACGCCTGTACAGACCACCACGGCGATGGCCGCCCACAGCAGCCGCCGGCGCAACTCCAGCAGGTGCTCGCGCAGGGGCGCCTCCCGCTCTGTCACGGTTCCTCCTGACCAGGCGGCATAGACTCGCCGGCCTGGGGCGGCCTGGCCGATGCCGAGGGCCGGAAGGAGACAGGGCCTTCCCTGGGGCCAGCGGCCCCGGCGGCGCTGCCAGGCTGAGAAGGCTTGCCTGCGGCGTCCTGCCCGGGGCCTGGCTGCTCCTGGGGGTTTATATCGCTCTCCTCGATGGACACGCGCAGGTCCGACGACAGGCGCCGCACCTCACGGGCCATCTTGCCCAGCCAGCGACCAGCGTCCACCATCCGATCAGGCCCCAGGAAAATGAAGGCCACCAGCAGGACTATGAGGACTTCCAGCGTGCCCATTCCCAGGAAGTTCATATCGGTGATGTCCCTTTCACTTGCCCTAGCTGGCAGTCCCGGCACTCCTGGGGCACCTGCCAGTCAGCCTTGAGTCCTGGCCGAAGGCCCAGCCGGCCCAGCAGGGCCACCACCTCGCACAGCGGCAGGCCCACCACGTTGAGGTAACACCCGTGCACCTCCTGGGCTGGCCGGAAAGCCGGGTCCTGCACCGCGTAGGCCCCCGCCTTGTCAAAAGGCTCGCCCGAGGCCACATAGGCCTGGATTTCCTCCTCGCTGTACCAGCGCATCCTGACTACCGTGCTGGTTGCCGAGGAGAGCCATCGCATGTTAACGGCATCCAGCGCCACGACACCCGTGACCACGCGATGGTCGCGCCCCCGGAGGTCGCGGAGCATGGCCACCGCCTCCGCCGGAGTCCCGGGCTTGCCCAGGAGCGTGCCATTCAGCGCCACAGTGGTATCAGCGCCCAGCACTATGGCACCGTGGGCCTTCTCGGCTACCTGGAGGGCCTTTGCCAGGGCCAGGCGTGCCACATACTGCTCGGCCGGCTCGCCCTCCCTGGGCATGTCCTCGGTGACGCCCGAAGGCACCACTTCCACGGGTATGTCCAGCGCGCCGATAAGCTGGCGCCTGCGCGGCGAGGCCGAGGCCAGCACTACACGCCTGGGGCCAGCAACACCCTCGATGCTCATTCTACCACAGCCCATCTTGTCGGTCCTTGAAGCTAAGGCTGGCAATGCACTCCACGTGGTGCGTCTGGGGGAACATGTCCACCGGCTGGACCTCCTCCACCTGGAAGCCGCCTCGCGCCAGGATATCCAGGTCTCTTGCCAGGGAGGCGGGGTCGCAGGAGACGTAGGCCACGCGGCGCGGCGCAAGCTGGCCCAGCGCCTGCAACGCCTCGGGGTGGCAGCCCGTCCGTGGCGGGTCCAGGATAACCGCGTGGGGACGCTCCTCCATGGTGGCCAGCACGGTCTCCGTCCTGCCCTGGCGTACCTCCAGGTTGGCGATGCCCTCGGCGTTGGCCCTGGCGTCACGCACCGCGGCCGGCGACTCCTCGATGGCGATGACGCGCAAAACAAAGGGCGCCAGCAGCACGGCGAAGGTGCCTACCCCGGCGTAGGCGTCCACCAGCAGCTCGCTTCCCGCAAGCTGCAGCCGCTGGCGCACCAGGCCCACCATCTGCTCGGCCTGCCGCGTGTTCACCTGGAAGAAAGACGGCGAGGCCACCCGGAACTCTCTGTCCAGCAGCCTCTCCCGGTAGTGGCCCTGGCCCGAAGGCAGCGGCACGTCCGGGCTGCGAAGGCTGGGCTGTATAAGCCAGTCACGGGTGTTGGTGCCGTAGCGGATGGACAGTTGCGAGGTCTCCTGGCACCTGCCCTGGAGGAGGCCCAGGGCCTCGTTGATCCACGGCTCCATGAGCATGCACCGGTCCACCCTGACAAACCGCCGGGTTATGCGGTTGACGAATCCCAGCGCGCCCAGGGAGCGCCGGACGGTGAACCGGGCGTGGTTGCGGTAGTGGAACTGCTGCGGGCTGGGCACCGTGTCGGACACGCGGAGGCCCCGCAGGGAAGGGAAGAGACTCAGCGCCCTGGTCACGGCCTCCCGCTTCAGCTCAAGCTGGTAGCCGTACTCCATGTGCTGCCACTGGCAGCCGCTGCACGGGCCGAAGTAGGGGCATGGCGGCGCAACGCGGTGGGGCGATGGCCTGAGCACCTCGGCCACCATGCCCCAGACGACCTCCTTCCGGCGCCGCCTGAATCGCACAATCCGGGCCAGCACCTCCTCGCCCGGAACGCCGCCGAAGACCTCGATGGTCCTGCCCTCGTAGGAGGCGGTGGTGTCGCCGGAGGGCCCAATGTCCTCCAGGGCGAGGCGGGCGACCTCGCTTTCTTGCGCTTCCCTGCTCTGCACGACTGGCCTTTCCATCGGTACGTCAGGTCCCATGGCCTGGGCTGTGAAAGCCCGTTGAAGGCCACGCGTTCCACGCGCTCAGGTTCTAATATAGCACAGGGCGGGGGCTGGGCTGCCTCCAGGGCGGGCCAATCTGGTATCATGGGTGTTGGAACCTGCACACGGGAGGGAACATGGCTGTCGAGAGAAGGCTCCCCCAGTGGCTGAAGGTGCGAATGCCCGGCGGCCCCAACTACCTGGAGCTGCGGGCGCTGCTGCGGAACAATCAGCTACATACTGTATGCGAGGAGGCCCACTGCCCCAACATCGGTAGCTGCTGGGAGCGACGGACGGCCACGTTCATGATTCTCGGCGACATCTGCACCCGGGCCTGCGCCTACTGCGCCGTCACCACGGGCAGGCCCCACGGCGTGGACCTCCAGGAGCCTGCCCGCCTGGCCGAGACCGTGGAGAAGCTGGGGCTGCGGTACGCTGTCATCACCTCGGTGAACCGCGACGACCTCCCCGACGGCGGGGCCTTCATCTTCGCCCAGTGCATCAAGCAGGTCCGCAAGCGCATTCCAGGCTGCAAGGTGGAGGTGCTCATCCCCGACTTCTGCGGTAGCCGGGATGCCCTGGCGACGGTCATGGAGGCCAGGCCCGACACGCTGAACCACAACATAGAGACGGTGCGCCGGGTGTTCCGCCACGTGCGGCCCAAAGGCGACTATGACCAGTCCCTGGAGCTATTGCGCCGGGCCAAGGAGATAGACCCCAACGCCATCACCAAATCGGGCATGATGGTGGGACTGGGCGAGACCTGGGACGAAATCATTGAGACCATGCGGGACCTGCGGGCCGTGGACTGCGACCTCCTGACCATAGGCCAGTACCTGCGGCCATCGGACAAGCACGTGCCACTGGCCAGGTGGTACACGCCCCAGGAGTTCGAGGACCTGCGCCGCGAGGGCGAGGCCCTGGGGTTCAAGCACGTGGCGTCCGGCCCGCTGGTGCGAAGTTCCTACCACGCCGACGAGCAACATGCGGCGGCCATGAGCGTAGTGAGGGCATAGCCAGCTTCCAGTTGCTCCCTGGAGGGTGCCATGGGCCTCAACGACTTGCCCACCACCCGGGTCATTCTGCGCGACGGCCGTAGCCTGAGGCTGCGGCCCATCACCCCAGCGGACAAGCAGCGGCTCCTGGACTTTTTCGCTCGCCTCAGCCCCCATAGCCGCTACCTGCGCTTCCAGTACGGCAAGAGCTACATCTCCGACGAAGAGGCGGAACACTTCACCAGCATCAGCCTGCCCCAGCGGTGCGCCTACGTCGCCACCACAGGCGAGGGCGAGCAGGAGCGCATCGTGGGCGTCGGAAGCTGGGACGCCCTGCCGGAGGATGGCCGCGCCGAGGTTGCCTTCGCCGTGGAGGACAACATCCAGCTCCTGGGCGTTGGCACGGCCCTGCTGGAGCAACTGGCCGAGGCCGCCGCGCTCTTCGGTATCCGGCGCTTCGAGGCCCAGGTGCTGCCCGAGAACACCCGCATGATGGACGTGTTCGACCAGTCCGGGCTTCAGGCCACACGCCGCCTGGAAGACGGGGTGTTCCACTACACCATGGACCTCGCCCATCTCGAGGAGTACCAGAGGCGGCGCGCCTACCGCGAGCACGTGGCCAGGTCCGCGGGAGTGCGCCACATCCTCTACCCCAGGAGCATCGCCGTCGTGGGCGCCTCGCGGGACCCGCAGAAGCTGGGCGGCGCCATCTTCCGTAACCTGCTCCAGGGCGGGTTCAACGGCGTCGTGTTCCCGGTCAACCCCAATGCAGGCTCGGTCAGCGGCGTCCTGGCCTATCCCTCGGTGACGGAGGTGCCCGGCGACGTGGACCTGGCCATCGTGGCCGTGCCGCCCCAGCAGGTGCTGGACGTGGTGGACCAGTGCGCCAGGAAGGGCGTCTTTGGCCTGGTGGTCATAACCGCCGGCTTCGGCGAGACTGGCCCCGAGGGCAAGGAGCGGGAGCGAGTCCTGAGGCAGAAGCTCATGGCCTATGGCATGCGCCTCATCGGGCCCAACTGCCTGGGCGTCCTGAACAACGACCGGGGCACGTGCATGAACGCCACCTTCGCGCCCGTCGTGCCGCCGCCGGGCAGGGTGAGCATGGGGTCTCAGAGCGGCGCCCTGGGCCTGGCCCTGCTGGACTACGCCAGCAGCATTGGCCTGGGCATGGCCCACTTCGTCAGCCTGGGCAACAAGGTGGACATCTCCTCCAACGACCTGCTGGAGTTCTGGGAGGACAACCAGGCCACGGACGTCATCCTGCTGTACCTGGAGTCCTTCGGCAACCCGCGCAAGTTCAGCCGCATCGCCAGGCGCGTCTCGCGGGCCAAGCCTATCATCGCCGTGAAGGGGGGCCGGTCTGCCGCAGGCGCCAGGGCGGCCGCGTCCCACACCGGCGCGCTTGCCTCGGCTAACGTGGCCGTGGATGCCCTGTTCGCCCAGTCTGGTGTCATTCGCGTCAACACCATCGAGGAGATGTTCGGCGTGGCGCAGGTGCTGGCGTACCAGCCCCTGCCTCGCGGCGAGCGTGTTGCCATCGTCACCAATGCTGGCGGCCCCGGTATCCTGGCCGCCGATGCCTGCGAGACGTGGGGTCTGAAGGTAGCCACTCTGTCCGAGTCCACGCAACTCCGGCTGCGCCAGTTCCTGCCGCCAGAGGCCAGCGTCGCCAACCCGGTGGACATGATCGCCTCGGCCACGCCCGCGCACTACCGTGATACCGTCTCCGCCGTGCTGGACGACGACAACGTGGATGCCGTGCTGTTCATCTACATCCCGCCGCTGGTAACGCGGCCAGAGGACATCGCGGCGGCCGTCCGGGAGGCGGTGTCCCGCCGCGACCACGGCAAGCCAGTGCTGGCCTGCTTCATGATGTCACGCGGCGCGCCGGCGGGACTCGGCCTCGGTCAGGGCCGCTACATCCCGTCCTTCATCTTTCCGGAGGACGCCGTGCAGGCGCTGGCCCATGCCTGCGACTACGCCCGTTTCAGGGAAGCTCCAGAGGGCCGCGTGCTGGAGTTCCAGGACGTGGACAGGCAGGGCGCCAGGGTGCTGCTGGAGGAGGCCCCTGTGTCCGAAGAGGCCACGTGGCTCCCGACAGACCTGGCCATGGGCCTGCTCAGGGCATACCGCATCCCCATCGTGGAGACGGTGGCGGCCCACTCGCCGCAAGACGCCGCCGGACAGGCCCAGCGCCTGGGCTTCCCGGTAGCCATGAAGGTCCGCTCATCCACCATCATTCACAAGTCAGACGTCGGGGGAGTCGTCCTTGGGCTGCGCTCCAGGGAGGATGTGGAGCAGGCGTACCGCTCCATGGCTGAGCGGCTGCAGGCCATGGGCCGTGGCAGCGAGATGCAGGGAGTGGTGCTACAGCCCATGGCCGGCGGCGGCCAGGAGATGATCATAGGCATGTCCCAGGACCCAGTCTTCGGGCCGCTGGTGATGGTCGGGCTGGGCGGTGTGCAGGTGGAGGTGCTGAAGGACGTGGCCTTCTCGCTGCATCCCCTCACGGACCTGGACCCGGACAGGATGCTGCGCTCGCTGAAAAGCCTGCCCCTTCTGGAGGGGTGGCGTGGCACGCCCCCTCGGGACGTGGAAGCCCTCAAAGACGTGCTGCTGCGCTCCTCCGCCCTGATTGAGGACTTCCCGGAGATCGAACAGGTAGAGATAAATCCCCTGCTGGTCCTGGAAAGGGGCCGGGGCTGCGTCGCCGTTGATGCCCGCGTACAGTTACGGCGTCTACAGCCGGGGCGAAGGGAGTCCCGCGCCGCTCAGGCCAGAGGCTAGTCAGAGGAAGGCAGCTTGCGGGGTTGCTGTACTTCCATGTCGGCGTTGTGGCACTGGACAGTGCCGGAGCCGCCCTTGGTGCATAGCACCATGGCGCCACACACTTCGCACTTGTAGCGTCTGCCGAGCTGGTTAGGCATATGCACAGCCCCCTCCGTCAGAAGTCTTGACGCGGTCTGATGGGGGACTAGGACTTGAGGGTAGCCGGTACCCCGCAGCAGACCAGGGTGCCATTGCCGCCCCTGGTGACCACAAACTCAGAGCCGCACTTCGAACAGTAGTACCGCTTGCCAGTTTCCGTCGCCAAGTCCCTGTACCTCTACTGCTAGACGCGTCTGTCTGGAGAAGATTATAGCCGTCGCCCACAGGCGCGTCAACGAACCAGACGCGTCCCGCCGCGCCGGAGGCCGGCCACTTCGGGGAGTGGCTTGTACCACTTTTTGCTCAAAAGAGGCAGGGGGCTTCCCTACCTCCACCGGCTGACAGGGGTATGGATTTCCCTCACGCCAGACTCTACGGCCTGCCGGAAGCCTGTGCAGACACCGTAAGAGACTGTGCCGCGCTGGCTATTCCCTGACTTCCAGCAGCTCTATCCAGTTGCCCTCGGGGTCCTGGAGGTAGCAGCCCTTCCGTCCAGGCGCGACCTCGACCGGAGGGTTCAGCTTTATGGCACCGTGGCTGGTGATGTGACGGAAGGCCTCCTCGATGTTGGCCACGGTGAAGGCCAGGTGCGTCGCACCGATGGTGCTACGCTCGCTGGTCGGCCTCGCCGCGCTGGGTGGGTTGACATAGTTGATCAGCTCCAGCAGGTGGCCGTCCCCGGCGCTCAGGATAACTATCCTCAAGTGGGCATTGTTGTAGCCAACGACCTGGGAGATGGGCTTGCCCTGTCGCTCACGCGTCGCCACCACTTTCAGGCCAATGACGTCCCGGTAAAAGGCCACCGCCCTGTCCAGGTCCCTGACGACGAAGCCGGTGTGGTTCATGCCAGTTATCATGAGTCAGCCCTCCATTGCCTCAGGATGTGTACCTGCGGACCGCGCCCAATGCCAGGAATGCCCAGGCCGCCATGAGGGCCACTCCACCCACGGGCGCAGGCACCGCGAAGAAGCCCAGGTCGGTGAGGGCGATCCCATAGAGGCTGCCGCTGAAGCAGACGATGCCCACGGCGAACAGCCAGCCGCAGGCTGTCAGCAGGCGCGAGCGCCAGCGGCCGGCCAGCAGCCCCACGGCCAGCAGGGCCAGCCCATGGTACATCTGAAAGCGCACCGCCGTCTGGAATATGTCGGCGTCCTCGGCGCTAAGGGAGCCTCGCAGCACATGCGTGCCCGCCGCCCCTGCCACTACCGCCAGAAGCCCGAAGACAGCACCGAGGGCCACCCAAGCCCTCTCTGCCGGCGGGGCCTTTTGCTCCTCGCTGAGGGTGGGACGTTTGGGCGCGCTGGTCCGCATAACCTCCAATACCTCCCTGTCTGCTCTAGACGTTATCATATCAGGAGCAGTGTACCCCGCTCCACTGCGAGGTGGAATGATGAGATGCCTATGGCACATGCTGGCCGTCCTGGTGGCGCTGCTGGCCTGCACGCGTGCCGGCGCCCAGGCCACGCCTGGGCCATCCCCATCGCCTGCCGTGACCGTTGCGCCGACGGCCACTCCGACGGTGGCGCCTCCAGGGCCGGGCGGCACGCCCACGGCCACCCCCATGCCAACGGCAGCACCCAGGGCCTCGCCATCGGCCCCTTCACCCACGCCGACCGCCAGCGCCACGCCCACCCGGGTGGCCACAGCACCAGGCCCAACGCCAGGAGGCACCTCTCCACCCCCGACCCCCTCGGCCACACCCTCTCCACCCATACCCACGACGACGCCCGGGGGAAGCGTGGCCTCGCCCACTCCCACGCCCGGTATCTCCGCCAGCCGGCTCGTCCCCATGGCTATCGAGCCTGCCTTCCCACGGCTGTCCCTGCCCAGGATAGTCCACCTGGCCGCCCCGCCCGACGGCTCCAGCAGGCTCTTCGCCGTGCTCCAGCCGGGCCAGGTGGTGGTGTTCCCCAACGACCCCAACGTGGAGTCGGCCAGCCTGTTCCTGGACATTCGCGACAAGGTGGACGACACCGGCAGAGAGGAGGGGCTGCTGGGCCTGGCCTTCGACCCCAGCTTCAGGGACAATGGCTACTTCTATGTTAACTACACCGCCACCAACCCGGACCGCTCGGTGATATCGCGCTTCACCGTAAGCAGGGACGACCCCAACATGGCAGACCCGGACAGCGAACGGGTGGTGCTGGAGGTGGGCCAGCCCTATGCCAACCACAATGGCGGCCACCTGGTCTTCGGCCCGGATGGCTACCTGTACATCGGCTTCGGCGACGGCGGCAGCGGCGGCGATCCCCACGGCAACGGCCAGAACACCGGCGTACTACTGGGCAAGATACTGCGCATTGACGTCAGCAGCCTGGACACCACCGGCAGGTACGCCATCCCGCCAGATAACCCCTTCGTCGGACGGGGGCCTGGCTTCCGGGAGGAAGTCTGGGCCTATGGCCTGCGCAACCCCTGGCGCTTCAACTTCGACCCCCAGACGGGGCTGCTGTGGGCCGCCGACGTCGGCCAGAACCGGCTGGAGGAGGTGGACATCATCGTGCCCGGCGGCAACTATGGCTGGAACATCATGGAAGGCACCGACTGCTTCTCCCCCAGGAGCGGCTGCAACACCAATGGGCTGGTGCCGCCCATCGCCGAGTACGACCACGGCGACGGCTGCTCCATCACCGGCGGGTACGTCTATCGCGGCTCCCGGCTGCCCCAGGTCTACGGCGCATACATCTACGCCGATTACTGTAGTGGTAAGATATGGGCACTGCGGTACGATGGCACCCGCATCACCGAGCACCTGGAAGTCCTGGACTCTCAACTCCCCATTTCTGCCTTTGGCCTGGACCAGTCGGGGGAGCTATATATCCTCTCCCATGATGGCGGCATATACCGGCTGAAGGCACGCTGAGGAGGGAACATGCCCAAGGCGCTGGTCAACGGCACCAACATCTACTACGAAGTCCACGGCGAGGGCTTCCCCCTGGTATGGAGCCATGAGTTTGCCGGGGACTATCGCTCCTGGAGGCCGCAGGTAAGCTTCTTTGCCCGCAGGTACCGCGTCATTACCTATAACGCCCGAGGCTATCCACCCTCGGACGTGCCCACGGCCCCAGATGCCTACACCCAGGAGCAAGCGGTGGAAGACCTGCGCGGCCTGCTGGAGCACCTGGGCATCCGCCAGGCCCACATAGGCGGCCTGTCCATGGGCGGCAACGTGGCCCTGAACTTCGGGCTTACCTACCCCCAGATGGCCCGCTCGCTGGTGGTGGCGGGCACAGGCACAGGCTCCACAGACCCGGACCTCTTCCGCAAGCGTGTGGAGGAGATGGCCCGGCAACTGGAGGCCAGGGGCATGGCCGCGCTGTCGGACTACGTGCGCGGCCCGGCCCGCGTCCAGTTGCAGCGGAAAGACCCGCGCGGCTGGCAGGAGTTCGTGGAGCACCTGATGCAGCACTCCAGCACCGGCTCGGCGCTGACCTTCCGGGGAGTCCAGGGGCGCCGCCCTCCCATCTTCGCGCTGGAGGCCAGGCTCCGCGCCCTGGAAGTCCCAACGCTGGTCATGACCGGCGACGAAGACGACCCGTGCATCGAGCCCAGCATCTTCATGAAGCGCTGCATACCCAGGTCGGGGCTGGTGGTGTTCCCCCAGTCGGGGCACGCCATAAACCTGGAGGAGCCTGACCTGTTCAACCGGGTAGTGCTGGACTTCCTGACGGCGGTGGAGGCTGGCAAGTGGGCAAAGCGGGATGCTGGCGCCGAGGCCGGTTCCCTCATGCGGCGCTGAGGCCTTTTCGTGTAGCAGCCTCTCCAGGCACCGTTGCGCTGAGCGTACCGGTGGTGTATTGTGGGGCTGTTGCCTGCATCACCCGGATAAGCAGTCACGGTCAGGCGGGTTGCCGATGAGCGTGAGAATACTTGGCCTGCCGGTGGCCTTCGTGATGATAGTGCTGATGGCTGTTGCCATCATGGTGTTCATCGGCGCATGGGCAGCCGACGCCAGGGCTCAGGCCAGGATGCAAGGCTTTCCCATGGCCGTCGGCGCGGAGGCGATGCTTCCCGGCGCCCCTGTGCCCGCAGGAGCGCCCACCGAGGCCGCGCAGCGCTTCCAGGGGCCAGAGGCCGAAGCGGCCTGGTGGGAGGAAGCTTTCCTCTACGCCTGCCCGCTGCACTGAAGGCAGGAGAGAAGGCCAGCAGTCCATGGCAACAGCGGAGTCCACCAGCGTCCGGCGGGAGGCCCGGTCCCGGCCGCAGGCACTCGTCACCTGACAGCGCCGCAGTCCCTAAGCCGGGCAGCCTCGTCAGGGGTGAACCCGAAGGACGCCAGCACCTCGTCGGTGTGCTGCCCCAGGCCGGGCGCCGGCCGCCGGATGGCACCGGGCGTGCCGGACAGCTTGACGGGTATGCCGATGTTCCGGGTGCGCCCCGCCCTGGGGTGTTCCAGCTCCACCACCATATCCCTGGCCCTTACCTGCGGGTCCGAGTACACGTCCGACAGGTCGTAGATGGGGCCTGCGGGCACGCCTGCCTTCTCCAGCACCTCCAGCCAGTGGCCCGTGCTCCTGGTGGCGAAGACCGCCTCCAGGGCGGCGACAAGCTCCTGCAGGTGTGTGATGCGGTCGGCGCCGGTGGCGAAGCGCGGGTCTTCCAGCAGGTCGGGCCGGCCGATGGCCCGGCACAGGCGCTCCCAGTTGGCCTGGTTGGCAGCGCCGACGTTGATGTAGCCATCGCTGGTGGCGAAGGCCTGGTAGGGCGCCGACAGCCGGTGCGCCGAGCCCAGCGGGCCAGGCACCTGCCCCGTAGCGAAGAATATGGCCGACTCCCAGATGGTGTAGGCAATACCACCTTCCAGCAGCGACGTGTCCACCATCTGGCCCTGCCCGGTCTTGAGGCGGTGGACGTAGGCGCAGAGGATGCCACAGGCGGCGTACATGCCCGCGTTCAGGTCTGTGATGGGCACGCCCACCTTGATGGGCGACAGGCCGGGCATGCCGGTAACGCTCATGAGGCCGCTCATGCCCTGGGCCACCAGGTCGAAGCCGCCCCTGTCCCTGTAGGGGCCTGTGCTGCCGAAGCCGGAGATGGTGCAGTAGATGATGGCGGGGGCCAGCTCCCGTAGCTGCTGGTAGCCCAGGCCCAGGCGCTCCAGTGTGCCGGGGCGGAAGTTCTGCACAAATACGTCGGCCTGGCGGGCCATGCGGCGCAGCGCCTCCACACCCTGCGGCGTCTTCAGGTCCACCACGATGCTGCGCTTGTTGCGGTTGATCATCAGGAAGGCCGCCGACTCCCCATGGATGAAGGGCGGCCCCATGCGCCGGGTGTCGTCGCCGCCATCGGGCTTCTCGACCTTGATGACGTCGGCGCCCATGTCGGCCAGCAGCATGGTGCAGAAGGGGCCAGCCATGACCTGGGTGCAGTCCAGCACGCGCATCCCTTCCAGTGGCAATCTCTCTGGCATCGCCGCGCTCCTGGGCCTACCTGCCTTTGAACTGCGGCGCGCGCCGCTCGATGAAGGCACGCCGGCCCTCGTGGAAGTCCTCGCTGTCGAAGTTGGTGAAGGGCAGGTGCTCCTCCTCAGGCGTCAGGCCGGCCAGGGAGGGATTGCGCAGCACCGTCCTGAGTATCTGCTTGTGGCGTCGCTGGGACAGGGGCGCCAGGGGCACCATCTCCTTTGCCAGCTTGTAGGTATGCTCCTTGACCTCGGCCAGCGGCACGACGGCGTTCACCAGCCCGATGCGCAGCGCCTCCTGGGCGTCCAGCAGCCTGCCGGTCAGCAGAATGTAGGAAGCGTTGCCGGGGCCGACCAGGTGCACCAGCCGCCGCATCTCCCGGTAGCCGACCAGAATGCCGAGTTTGGCGACGGGGATGCCGAAGCGGCTGTTGTCGGCGGCGATGCGGATGTCGGCAGCCAGGGACATCTCGCAGCCGCCGCCCACGCAGAAGCCCTTGATCATGCATATGGTGGGCCTGGACATGGCCTCGATGGCGTCCATGGCCCCATCGAAGGCCGCCGCGTACACCCTGGCCTTGGCCGAGTTGTCCCGGTACAGGTCAAAGTCCTTGATGTCCGCGCCGGCCGAGAAGGCCTCGTCGCCAGCGCCGGTGAACACGACTACCTTCACCGAGTCGTCGTGCTCCAGGTCAATGGCGATGCGCTGTAGCTCCAGCCAGCCGTGGTAGTTTATAGCATTGCGCTGGGCCGGGCGGTTGAAGGTGACCGTGGCTATGCCGTCCTGCCGCTCCAGCAGAATGTCCTCTCCCATATTACGCTTGCTCCCATGGATTACGGGCCTTGACCTTGCCTAATAGGGTATGGCCGAAGGCATGTTTTACCCCTTACCAGGGGACGTGATGCATATTGGCGCTGGCTGCATTCGGGCAAAGCCAGCCCCCTCTCCTTCGACAAGCTCAGGACAGGTCTGGCTCTCCCCCAGAGGGGGCGAGGACCCTCCCTTCCCCCCGTGGGGGAAGGTCAGAATGGGGGCACGATAGCCCCTGCAGCGACAACCCTCCCATATGCATCATGGGTCTCGCCAGTGGGAGGCACTTTGGACACACCCTCTACGACGCCGAGTCCGGCAGCCAGCCCCAGGGCCGAGGGCCCCAGTCGGGCGAGAAGATCTCGCCGCTCTTGACGGTGAGGACGGGCACCAGCGCCTGGGAGCCGCGCAGCGAGTTGCCCTCGGTGTCATAGAAGACCCAGTCGCCGGTGACCTCCTGCAGCACTGAGATGTCGGCGGTGCGGCCCACGTCCAGGCTGCCCAGAGTGTCCTCCATGCCCAGCGCCCTGGCCGGGTTGGCCGTCGCCATTCTGATGACCTCCTCCAGGCTGAAGCCCAGGGCCAGGAAGCGGGACAGCATCTCGGTCATGCTGTGGACCGTTTGCAGCCGGCCGGGAATGGTCAGGTCGGTGCTGATGCTATCGGGCCGTATGCCCTGGTCCAGGATACGCCTGGCCACATCGAAGCTGAAGTTCTGGCGGCCGTGGGCCGTGTCCAGGAATACGCCGCGCTGCCTGGCCTCCAGCACCTCGGGCAGGACCTTGCCCTTCTCGTCCAGGACGCGGCCAGGGTTGCCCGTGAAGAAGTGAGTGATGATGTCTCCCGGCTCCATGAGGGGCAGCAACTGGCGAGTCAGGGTGGGTCCGCTGCCGGCGTTGCGGTCGCCGATGTGCACCATGAGGCGCACGCCGCCCTCCCGCGCGGCCTGCCTGGCCAGGCGCACCATCTCGATGCCCAGGGTCGGCACCGCCGGGCCGACGGCCCGCAGCTTCACGCCCTGTATGAGCGGCCTGTGGGCGTGGATTACGCGAATGGCCTCCTCCAGGTCTATGTCCTCGCGCCTGGATATCTCAGGCTGGTAGTTCAGGCCGGCCCTGGCTATGTGCAGCATGCAGAAGATGCGCGTCCTGGCCTGGGGTACCACGTGGCGGGGGAAGCCGCCGAAAGTGTAGCACCCGGCGCTGCCGGCATCCACCAGCGTCGTCACGCCCGAGCGGACTCCCGCCAGGTCCGGGTTGACGCCGGTCTGGTTGACGCCTTCGTAGATGTGGCAGTGCAGGTCTATGAGGCCGGGGACTACCAGCTTGCCCGTCACGTCAATGACCCGCGACGCCTCCCTGGGGTTCAGGCGCGGCCCCACCTGGGAAATGGCGCCGTCCAGCACGGCCACGTCCAGCTTGCCCCGGACATGGCGGGCCGGGTCAATGACCTCTCCACCCTTCAGCAGCAGGTCGAACATTCTTCACGCCTCCTGGTCATGCCTGGCCTGGGCAGCAGCCAGGTCGCGACCGATGTTATACCAGCGCTGCCACGTATGCAAGTACGAAAAGCGCCTGCGCCTGTTAGACCTCACCCCCTGGGTATAAGGGCACAGCGTCGGCTGAGCTATGGCCCCCTATCAGGTCTTTCGGCAAGCTCAGGGCCTGTCCCTTCAGCACGCTCAGGACAGGCCCAAGCCTGCCGAGGGGACAGGACTCGTAGAGGAGGCAACGGGGGCGAGGGCCGGTAGCGCGTGCGAATACTGACGTGATAACATTCGACTCATACAAGGAGGTGCAAGAATGGCGACGAAAAGGCTGACAGGTGCAGAGATCGAGGAACTGAAACAGCTTGCCAGCGCCCACTTCTGGCCCCATGCCCGCCAGGCAGGGGACATGTCCGAGGAGACCGGCATCAAGCTGGTCA
>DAOUAM010000011.1:0-2534 GCA_034433305.1 Dehalococcoidia bacterium
AAGCTGGTCTTGTTAGCCCAGCGGTGGAAGGGGCTGGAGCCTGGAGAGAAGGTAGCTGGCGCGGCGGACTTCTCCAGGGCCAGGGTGGTGGTGACATTGTAGCCCCAACCAGCCTGTGTGAACTCCACGTAGGCATCTGTGATTATGGCGTCGTGAGGTATGTTGAGGCCTGTGAAGCGCCAGCCGCCCCAGGTGGGGCCGCTGCCACCGGGCGCGCCAGCGTAGACGACGGTGTCGGTGTGGCTGTAGCCTGGGAAGCCCGTGGGCGTGTTGTAGGCGTCATCAGTGCTGGCCGCGATACGTGTCTCCACTAGTATGGGGCCAGGTGGAGAAATGGTGAAGGTTATGACGAAGTCGCTGGTATTCACAGTCCCCGCGCCGTCGGAGCAACGCACGTAGAAGTTGTACGTGGTGCTGTGGGACAGGCCCGTTATGGTGCTGGAGTGGGACGTGCCGCCTGTGACCTGGAAAGTGTTGCCCATGAGCGTGTAGTCCACGCCAGGGATGGTCTCGTACTTGCAGGTGGCAGGCACCGAGGTGGTCAGCGACAGGTCTACCTCAGTAGTGAAGAAGGGGAAAGCTCCCGCCGGCTCGCCGTTGGCCCGGCCCAGCGGGTCGTCGCAGCGGTCCAGGACAAAGCTGTCCAGGGTCTCGCCGGCTGTCCCGATTGCCTCGAGGGTCAGCATGCAACTGTTGATGACCACTTTGGTGTAATGGAAAGCCGACACGGTCGCCCCCGCAGGCGGCTGATGGAAGGCATCGGTGTACATGGGGTAGACAGAGTGCCCGCCGCCACCTGTGGTGATGTAGACCACTCCGCCGTCAGCGATGGTGGCCGCTGTGCCATAGGGCGGGTTGGCCTGCGCGTCTATAATGGGCACGGTGCGGCCATATATGTGGTTGTCGCCGGAGAACACCATGTCCACACCGTAGGTCTCGAAGATGGGCGCCAGCAGCGCGCGAGCGTTGGTAGCATCCGTCTCGGTGATGGGATGACGGCTGCCCTCACCAAACAGCGGCCCGTGAATGATGACAATCTTCCAGAACCGGGAGGTCGCGGCCAGGTCCGCGGCCAGCCAGTCCGCCTGGGCCTGGTCTATCTGCTGTGCGTCCAGGCCCACGATATGGACGTTGCCGTAGTCGAAGGAGAAGTTGCGCTCCTCCCGGCCGGGCGGGCCATTGCGCGGCAGGACGAAGGCGTCCAGCACGGGCTGCCCTGAGGCCGTCTGGTACTCATGGTCGCCCAGCACCGTGGCCAGGGGCACGTGCTTCATCAGCTCCCGGTACACTCCGAAGAAGTTGTCTTGCAACTCCTGGTAGGTGCCCGAGTTGTAGGCCACATCTCCTACCAGCAGCGCCATGTCGAAGACATCTCGCTCCAGCCTGTCCCTGACGGCGAACTGGGCGGAGGACCGCATGCCGACGTCGCCCCACAGCGCAAAGGTCACAAAGCCGTCCGTGGCCGCTGGTGCGGTGCGGAAGGTAAGGCGCTCGTCGGCCAGCAGCTCGGTGCCGTCCACGAAGATGCGGTAGGTGTAGCGCATGCCAGGCTGCAGGCCGGCAATGTCCACCTGGTGCTGGTAGAAGCCGCCCAGGGCGCTGAAGAACGTGGATGTACCGGCAACCTGCGTGTCGGGAGACAGTGGCTCGCTGCTGCCCTTGAAGTAGCGCCAGGTATCGCCCTCGGCGATTACCGTGGTGGGCCATGGCGAGTGTAGCTCCAGCGTGGGGATTAAGGAGAAGTCGGTGCTATCTTTTCTGACGTTGAGACCCTGGACCGCCAGCAGGTTGTCGCCCGGCACCAGCAGGCCCCTGAAGGCGCTGATGTCAAAAACACCAACAGGTTGCCCCCCTGTCTGGCCTCCGGAGGCCTCGTGGTCGATCACCGCTGTGGCATCGAAGGTTGGCACTATGCCATTGACGTTGGCCCGCGCTACCTCCACGCCGTTGAGGTAGGCCACGAAACCATCGTCGTAGTCCACTGAAAGTACCATCTGCGCCACCGAGGCTGGGTCCGCCACCGTGAAAGTCTTGCGCAGGTACACTGTCGAGTAGCTGCCCAGCATGTCAGCCAGCTCAGTGGCATCGTCGCCATCGGCATACCCGAAGCCGCTAGGCCCGCTCAGCCAGCCAGAGTCGTCGAAGGACAGGTCTGCCCAGTCCGGCGAGTACCTGACCGTTGGAGCGCCAGGCTCCGCCGTGGCCCAGACTATGGTCATGCCCGTGGGACTCGGCTGCTGGAGGTATGGCTGCCTGACCAGTGTTGGTGTGGCGGGAGTCGAGTTGTCGGAGCCTTCCAGCGTGGGAATAAGCGTGAAATCGGAACTGTTGAAAGTCCAGTTGTGGCCCTGGAGGGCCAGGACGTTGGTGCCAGGCACCAGCACGCCGATGAAGCCGCTAATGTCAATCACGGCTGGCTGGTTGGCGGAGCTACCCGAGGCCTCATGCTCGCCGTTGGCGGATGTGTCATGGGCAGGCGGGGAGCCGGTCATGTTGGCCCGCGCTACCTCCACGCCGTTGAGGTAGGCCACAAA
>DAOUAM010000012.1:0-24058 GCA_034433305.1 Dehalococcoidia bacterium
AACTGTTCGGGCTTTTGTGGGGGATGGGTGCGGCGACCACGCTCTCTAGCGGCCTCTTGTGGACCCAAGGGGTTTGGGTCTGCCGCACCCTCTCTTTCATTCTATCCCCCTTCCAAGATACAAGGGGGCTGGCGTCTGGCACCGGCTCTGGCCGCGGCTTGTGGAGCAGCCAGGGTTGGCCTACAATACCTCCCAAACTACGGCGCGCCAGCCGGGGAGGAGTGCCATGGCTACAACCATGAGGGTGAACAAGATCGTCGCCAGGATGAAGGCCGGCCAGAGGGCCTTCGGCTGCAACCTGAGCTTCCCCTCCACAACTCTGATAGAGCTGATGGGCCGCGCGGGCTTCGACTTTGTGTCCTTCGACGCCGAGCACGGCCCCTTCACGCCCGAGAGCCTCGACGACCTGTGCCGTATCGCCGACATGGCCGGGCTGACGCCCACGGCCCGCGTCCCCAACATCGAGCATTCCACCATCCTGCGCTTCCTGGACAGGGGCATCATGGGCATCACCGGGCCGCACATCATCAACAGGGAGCGGGCGGAGCAGCTTGCCGAGGCCTGCCGCTACGCCCCTCGCGGCAAGCGCAGCTTCGGCTCCGGGCGCGGCGCCTACTTCGGCGACTTCGCCTCCGGCCCCGAGTACATGGAGCATACCAACGCCAATATTATCGTCATCGCCCAGCTTGAGGATGTCCAGGTGCTGGACCACATAGACGAGATACTGGCGGTGGAAGGCATAGACTTCTACGCCTCCGGGCCGCAGGACATCGCCCAGTCCATGGGCCTGCCAGGGCAGCCCAACCATCCGAGGGTCAAGGAGTTCGAGGCCAAGGTCCGGGACGCCGTCCACGCCGCCGGCAAGAAGATGGCCGACGACGTGATGGTGTCCGCCCGTGCCGCCAATCTGTTCCTGGATGGCGCCAGGGCCTTTCTCAAGGCCCATCAGGGACGCTAGCAGCCCAGTCGTGCGGGGAGGTGTGGCCCCATGAAAACACAGCTACGTATCCGCATCCAGCAGCGAGGTCTTTTCGCCGATGGCGCCAGCTTCGGCGAAGCCGGCCCCTACGAGCGCCTGGCGGGGCAGGTGGAGTTCGCCGTGGACCCCTATGAGCCGGCCTTCAGGGACGTGGTGGACCTGCGCCACGCCCCCAGGGGCGCCTCTGGCCTCGTGGAGTACGCCACCGACTTCTACATACTCAAGCCCCTGGACCTGGCCCGTGGCAACCGCAGGCTCATCTACGACGTCAACAACCGTGGCAACAAGCGCATCCTCCAGTTCTTCAACGACGCCGTTCACAGCAACGACCCCGCCAGGCCGGAGCACGCAGGCAACGGCTTCCTGATGCACCGAGGCTACACCATCATCTGGTCGGGCTGGCAGGGCGACCTCCTGCCCGGCGATGGCCGCCTGACCATGAGGCTGCCCGTCGCCACCGAGAGCGGCTGCGAGATCACCGGCGTTGTGCGTACAGAGCTTATCGCCGACGGGCCTGGGGTCCTGTGCTTCCCCCTGAGCGGCAACGATTACACCCGCAGCTACGAGGCCGCTTCCCTGGACACATCTGAGGCCACCTTCACCTGCCGCGAGTACGAGGGCGACCCTCGCCAGCGCATCCCTCCAGGGGAGTGGCAGTTCGCCCAGGTCGGCCCCGACGGCCGGCCGACGCCCTCGGCCGGCCACTGCTACCTGCCCTCGGGCTTCCGCCCCGGCTGGATATACGAGCTGGTCTACACCGCCAGGGACCCGCTGGTGCTGGGCCTGGGCTTCACGGGAGTAAGGGACCTCATCGCCTTCCTGCTGCACGAGGCCCGCGACACCGATGGCACTCCCAACCCTCTGTGCCAGGACGGCGTGCGCCTGGAGAAGGCCTACGCCTGGGGCCGCTCCCAGAGCGGGCGCTTCCTGCGGGAGTTCGTGTACCGGGGCTGGAACCAGGACGCCCAGGGCCGACGCGTCTTCGACGCCATATTCCCCCACGTCTCCGGCGGCGGGCGCGTCGTCCTCAACTACCGCTTCGCGCAGCCTGGCCGCTTCCCACGCCAGCACGCCGACCACCTGTACCCCTCGGACCAGTTCCCCTTCGCCTACCACGTCATCACCGACCCGCTGACGGGCAAGACTGACGGCATCCTCAAGCGTCCCGACACCGACCCTCTGGTCATCCACACCCAGACGGCCTCGGAGTACTGGGAGCGCAGAGGCTCCCTGGTGCACACCGACCTCCTTGGCAACGACCTGGGCGCCCACGAGAGGGCCAGGATATACCTCTTCGCCAGCTCGCAGCACAACGCCGACCCCCTCAAGGGGCCAGAGGTCGGCACGTGCCGTCACCCGTCCAACCCGCTGAACACCACGCCCCTGCTGCGGGCGCTGCTGGACGCCCTGGACACCTGGGCCACCCATGGCACTCCGCCACCCCACAGCCGCATCCCCACCAGGGAGGCGGAGACGCTGGTGCCAGCGGAGGTCGCCAGGGCGCAGTTCCCCAGGATTCCTGGCGTGGACTGCCCCGGCAGCCCCAACCGCCTGTACGTGCAGGACCACGGCCCGGACTTCGATCGGGGCATCATCGGGCAAGAGCCACCACTGGTGGACTACGCCAGGGAGTACGCCGTGCTGGTGCCCAGCGTGGACTCCGACGGCAACGACGCCCCGGGCATCCGCACGCCAGACCTGGAGGCGCCGCTGGCAACCCATACCGGCTGGAACTACAGGCGGGAAGGCTCCTCAGGCAAGGCGCTGGCGGGGCTGATCGGCAGCTACCTGCCCTTCGCCCGCACCGCCCGGGAGCGCCAGGCGGCCGGCGATCCCAGGCCGTCCATCGAGGAGCGGTACCGCTTCAGGGCGCACTACGTCCGCGCCGTGGCCCTGGCCGCCCAGCGCCTGGTGGAGCAGCGCCTGCTGCTGGAGGAGGACGCCGACCGCTACGTGGCGCGGGCCATGATGGAGAAGGCTTTCGACTGACTGGCACGGGAGGCACGCCATGAGACTGAGAGGCAAGGTGGCATTCATCAGCGGCGGGGCGCGGGGCATGGGCGCCGCCGAGGCCCGGCTCTTCGCCAGGGAAGGCGCCAGCGTCGCCATCGGCGACATCCTGGAGGAGGAAGGCCGCAGGCTGGAGGCCGAGATCAACGAGAGCGGCCAGTGCATCTTCGTCAGGCTGGACGTGACCAGCGAGGCGGACTGGCGCAACGCCATCGCCGCCACCGTCCGGCGCTTCGGCAGGCTGGACATCCTGGTCAACAACGCCGGCGTCAGCGCCCACGGCAGGGTCGAGGACGTGACGGAGGCCGACTGGGACAGGGTCATGGACATCAACGCCAAGGGCGTCTTCCTGGGCACCAGGCACGCCATACCCGAGATGCGCCGGGCCGGAGGCGGCTCCATCATCAACATCTCATCCCAGTTGGGCCTGGTGGGCACCGACACCAGCAGCCCGCAGTACCAGGCATCCAAGGGCGCCGTGCGGCTGCTGACCAAAGCGACGGCCATCCAGTACGCCCGCGAGGGCATCCGCTGCAACTCGGTGCACCCCGGCCCCATCGTCACGCCCATGACCGAGCGGTCGCGGGCCGACCCGGAGCGCTACAAGCTCATGCTGTCGCGCATACCCATGGGCAGGTTTGGGCTGCCCGAGGAGGTCGCCGCTGGCGTGCTATACCTGGCATCGGACGAGTCAGCCTACGTCACCGGCAGCGAGCTGGTCATTGACGGAGGCTGGACGGCCCAGTAGAGTCCTGGAAAAAGGAGGATGCGAGCTTGAAGGTAACCGACATCAAGACCTTTCTGGTCAACCCCGGCAGGGGCAAGAACCTGTGCTTTGTCAAGATAGAGACCGACGAGGGCATCCACGGCTGGGGCGAGTGCTACACCCAGGCCGACCGGGACGTGCAGGTTACAACGCACGTTGACCAGCTCAAGCGTTACCTCGTCGGACGCAACCCCATGAATATCAAGCACTTCATGCAGGTGGCCTTCGACGACTTCGCCGGCCGGCGCGGTGCCATGGACCTCTACTGCGCGCTGAGCGGCATAGACCACGCCCTGTGGGACATCACAGGCAAGAAGCTGGGCGTGCCAGTGCATATGCTCATGGGTGGCGCCTGCCGGGACAAGATACGCGTCTATGCCAACGGCTGGTCCGAGGGCGCCAAGACCCCCGACGAGCTGGGCAAGAAGGCCCAGCAGGTCGTCAAAATGGGCTTCACTGCCATGAAGTTCGACCCCATTCCTGGCCCCTGGCGCACCTACGTCAACAAGTACGTGGAAGACCAGGCCATCGCCAACGTGCGCGCGGTGCGCGAGGCCGTGGGGCCGGACGTGGACATCCTGGTGGAGATGCACCGCCGGCTGGCGCCCATGCACACCGTCAGGATCGCGCGGGAGATCGAGAAGTACCGTCCCTTCTGGTACGAGGAGCCGGTGCTGGCCGAGAACGTGGATGCCCTGGCCGAGGTCAAGCGCCAGATAAACATCCCCGTGGTCACGGGCGAGGAGCTTTACACCAAGTTCGAGTTCCGTGAGGTCTTCGAGAAGCGCGCCGCCGACATCATCAACCCGGACGTGTGCAACGTGGGCGGCATCCTGGAGCTGAAGGAGATCGCGGCCATGGCGGAGCCGTACTACATCGTGGTCTCGCCCCACAACTACAACAGCACCACCGTCGGCCTGGCCGCCACCATCCAGGTGTCCACTACCATACCCAATTTCCTGATCACCGAGTACTTCGTCAACCTGGAGGCCTTCGGCAGGGAGATCGCCCGGGACCCTTTCAAGGTAGAGAACGGCTACATCAAGGTCCCGGACGCTCCGGGGCTGGGGATAGAGCTGGACGAGCAGGCGCTGGCCCGGTTCCCTTACCGGCAGTTCGCGCCGCGCTCAGTCCGCCAGTACCACGACGAAGGCCCCTAGCCGGCCTGGCAACCGGCACACGGGGACGCGTTGGAGCTTTCGAGCCAGAAAGGAGGATGCTGCATGCCTGGCACAGAGGAAATCTCCCTGGAAGCCTTCCGGGCGCTGGTGCAGCGCGCAGGCCTCAGCCTCTCCGAGGAGGAACTCAAGGCCCTCAAGCCGGTGTACGAGTTCTTCGCCGTCCGTGCGGCCTCGCTCCACGAGGTCGAACTGGGGGCGGAGGACATGGCCGTCGCCTTCTCCCCGGCCTGGGAGCCACAGGCGTGAGGGGCCGACCTCACCCCCATTGCTCACTCAGGCCACCAGATGCACACGGGCGCTGGTACAGGAGCCAGACGTCTGCCCCCTCTCTGGCTCTCCCCCAGAGGGGGCGAGGACTCTCCCTTCCCCCCGTGGGGGAAGGTCAGGAAGGGGGCCAGACGTCTGCCCCCTCTCTGGCTCTCCCCCAAGGGTGGGCGAGAACAGTCCCTGCCCCCTGTGGGGGAAGGCCAGGAAGGGGGCATGGTGCCGCGCTGAATCACCCTTTCAATTTGTTAATCCCCATTGCGGAGACGGGGCGCACCAGGCCGACCTTGGCCCAGTAATGCAGGGGGTGAGGTCTGGGGACTCGCCCGGACACAACAGCACGAGATTGACCTGAAAGGGAGGGAACGCCTATGGAGCTGTGTTACCTGACCATAAACGAGACCAGCAGCCTCATCAGGAGCGGCAAGCTGTCGCCCGTGGAGCTGACGCGGGCCTTCCTGGAGCGCATCCAGCGGCTGGACGGCACCCTTCAGGCATACGTGACAGTGCTGGCCGACAGCGCCATGGCCGAGGCCCGGCGGGCCGAGGCGGAGGTGCTGCGCGGCGACTACCGTGGGCCTCTCCACGGCATACCCATAGCCCTCAAAGACCTTTACGATACCAGGGGAGTGCGCACCACGGCCAGCTCCAGGGTCTTCGCCGACCGCGTGCCGGCCGAGGACGCCACCACCGTAGCGCGGCTGCGGGCCGCCGGCGCCGTCCTCCTGGGCAAGCTGACCATGCACGAGTTTGCCCTGGGCGGGCCAGACCCGACGTGCGGCTTCCCCCTGGCCCGCAACCCCTGGGACCTGGACCACATTCCTGGTGGCTCCAGCAGCGGCAGCGCGGCCGCCGTCGCCGCCGGCCTGTGCATGGGCACGCTTGGCTCCTGCACCGGCGGCTCCATCCGTGGGCCCGCGTCCCACTGCAGCATCGTGGGCCTGAAGCCCACCTATGGCCGCGTCAGCCGCTACGGCGTCATCCCCCTGAGCTGGAGCCTGGACCACTGCGGCCCCATGACCTGGACTGTGGAGGACACGGCTTTGATGCTCCAGGCCATCGCAGGCTTTGACCCGAAGGACCCCACCACCAGCCACGCCCCCGTGCCCGACTACACTGCCTCGCTCCGGGAGGACATCCGGGGCCTGAGGGTGGGCGTGCCCAGGCACTTCTTCTTCGCCGATGACCCGCTGATAAGCAAAGAGGTGCTGTCCCTGGTAGACCAGGCGCTGGGGACGCTGGAGGAGCTGGGCGCCACGATCGAGGAGGTGACCGTGCCGACGCTGAAGTACGCCGGCGCCGCGCAGCCGGTCATCATGCTCAGCGAGGCCTTCTCGTACCATGCTGAGAACCTTCGCAGCAGGCCCCAGGACTTCGGCGACATGGTGCGCACTCGCTTCCGCGTGGGCGGCCTCTTCTCCGGCGGGGACTACGTGCAGGCGCAGAGGGTGAGGAACGTGCTGAAGCGCGAGTTCGCCCAGGTGCTGCAGAAGGTGGACGTCATCGCATCCCCCGCCATGCCCTCTCCCGCACCCGCCTTCAAGGAAATGACTGTTATGACCACCTCCAGGATGCCCAGCTTCACAGGGCCGTACAACCTGACGGGCATGCCGGCCATCTCGGTGCCCTGCGGCTTCACGTCCGCCGGGCTACCAGTGGGCCTTCAGATTGCCGGCAAGCCCTTCGACGAGCCAACCGTCCTGCGCGCCGCCTACACCTACCAGCAGCACGTGAGGCTGTACGAGAAGCGGCCGCCGGTGTAACCTGTATGTCAGGAGGGGTCCTGGTAATCGCTGACTCTGGACCCGCTCCACTGTGCCTGACTTGTTGACGCTTATAGCAGGCCCTGGGCAACCACAAGAATTGCCCAGGGCCTGGGCAGGTACAAGGGTTGCCCAAGTTGGGACAGGGCTATGAAGAAGGTTTTAGCAGTTAAAGCACGTCCCAATTACCGCTGAGATAGCCGCTACTATGATTGTTGACACTCACGTCCACATCTGGGAAATGCCGCCCATAGCACCCATAGGCCCCACGGCGCCCAGCTTTACGGCGCTGCCCGACGAGCCAGCCACCGCCGAGGAGCTGCTGGCCGACATGGACGCCAATGGCGTGGACTTCGCTGTGCTGGTGCAGACCTCCTGGTCCACCTGGGACAACGGCTACGTGGCCGACAGCGCGGCGAAGTACCCGCACAGGTTCGTCGCCCACGGCCTGGTGGACCCGCTGGCGCCCGATAATGCCGACGTGGCGCGGTACTGGATGGCGCAGCGCGGCGTCAGGGGGTTCCGTTTCCACCCATCCTACTACAATGACGTGGGGATACTGACGCGGCCCGAGAACGCCCACCTCTGGGAAACGCTCTCGGAGCTTGGGGCCATCGTGCAGGTCCACGGGCGGCCGGAGCACGCCCGCCAGCTTGACGTGGTGGCGGAGAAGTACCCGGCCATCACCTGGCTGATTGACCACCTCATGTACCCCGATGTCTCCTGGGCGCCCCAGTTCCGCCAGTACAGGCCCGTGCTGGAGTTGGCCAGGCACCCCAACGTGTACATGAAAATCTCCGACGTGCATGGCCGCTCCCGGCAGGCCTTCCCCTACGCCGACGTGCACCCGGTCATCCAGCGCGTCCTGGACGCCTTCGGCCCGGAACGCTGCCTGTGGGGTACCGGCTACCCAGGCCACCACAGGGCGAAGCACGGCTGGCCATCCCTTCGGGACGAGCTGCGGCTCATCAGGGAGGGACTGCCCTTCCTGTCGGAAGCCGACAAGACGAAGATACTGGGAGAAAACGCCGCGCGGCTGTGGGGCCTCGACGCCAACCCGCCAGAGTCCGCAAAGAACGGCTAAGCCCGGAACAGCCAGAAGGGCAGCCCACATCGGGCATCAAAGTCATGGCCGGGGCTGTCCCTCCGGCTGCTGCAGCAACTGGAGGATGTTGCCGTCCGGGTCGAGGAAGGTGCAGACCCAGCCACCCCAGTGCTCCCGCTCAGGCGGGCGCAGGAACTCCACGCCCCTGGAGACCAGCACCCGGTACGCCTGATGGATATCGTCCACCGCGAAGTTGACCATCACCCTGTAAGGGTCGCTGGCGCGGCCATGCACCTGCGAGTGGGTGCCGATGCCCAGCCGCATGTTCCCCCACTTGAAGGACACGAAGCCGGGACGCACCGAGTGCGGGCTCAGTCCCAGCGTGTCCCGGTAGAAGGCAAGCAGCTTCTCCAGGTTGTCGGTCCAGATTATGACGCCGTTAACTCCCTGGAGCATCCTGGGCTTCCCCTCCCACGCCCTCGTAAATCTCTCTGCCAGAGGGCAACTGGAAAGTGCGGTCACCGTGGAAGTCGTCCCAGAAGTGGTCTATGGCCTGCTTCAGCAGCACCGTCTGCCGCTGAGGCCCTTGACGCGCTGGTCCAGCAGCGCGCAGCAGAACGCTCCCATGATGTGCCTGCTCTCGGAGACCTCAGCCCGCAGGCCGAGGTCGTAGAAGTAGTCCTGCAGGAACTCGGCTATGCGCTGCTGCCAGTAGCCTTCGGCCAGCCGGGCGCACAGCCGCATGTTGCAGCGGGCCAGCACGAAGCCACGGTAAAGCTCGATGTCAGTGTCGTTGCCCCTGGTCTCACGGATAAAGGTCGCCATACTGAAGACCATCTTATGCACGGCGTCCGCGCCCGTCAACAAGAGGGTCCCCCGAACAGCCTGCACAGTCCCCTCAAGTCCTGGACTTGCCCAAGACCGCCCTTGAGGTGGTTTCATATCGGCGCCCAATCGGTTATAATTTGGCCTTGGAGACATGATGGAAGGGTGGAAAGCTTAAAGAGGGGTCTCCAGAAAGGAGGTTGCTGTATTGAGTAGCAGTAGTCGGAGGTGTGCCAGGTAGGTGTTCCCTGGAACACCTCCCTGACGGGGCTTCGCAGCAACTGCGAGGCCCCGTCTCCTTTTCAGGAGACTTCTTGTTATGGCTGCGCGGCACAGCCTATGCGATGTGGGCCGAAGGCACGCCCCGGGCGTAGATGGCCCGCAGGTGCACCACCATCAGGCTGCCGACCATGAGGGCGACGAAAATGAGGCCCGTCCCGCTGAGAAGCACAGGCGCTGTCATCCAGGGCAGGTCCATCAGGACGCCGTTGATGGTGTTGAAGCCGCCCATGGTGCCCTGGACGTGCCAGAGGTTGGCGCTCATCACCCGGCCCCGTATGCTGTCCGGAGCGATGGCCTGGACCGCGCTGTGGCTGAGAGTCATGAAGGCCGCCGTCGAGGCGCCCATGGTCGCGGCAGCGGCCATCGCCTGGGGTACTGTGCTGGTAAAGCCCAGCACAATGGGCGTCAGGCCGCTCAGGACGCCCACTATGAAGAAAAGCTGCCCCCTCAACACCGAGGCCTCCACCCTGGCCAGCAGCAGATTGCCCACCACCGAGCCTGCGCCCACGCCGATCATCAGGTAAGTCGGCCCCCCGAACAGGTCTTTCTCGGCCTGCATGCCAAGCTGCGCCCTGGAGAAGAAGGGGAAGACCGACTCAAAGGCCATAGTCAGGGCGCAGTGAAGGACCGTCAGCAGCATCAGGGACAGCAGCAGCGGGTGGGTGTACACGTAGCGTATGCCGGCCACCAGGTTGAACAGCACGCTGTGGCCGGCCTCAAGCGTCCCGCTGGAAAGCGTCCTGATGCCCAGCACCTGGCTCCAGCCCACCACGTAGAGCGCGGCGCACATGAAGAAGGCTGGCTCCGGGGCCACGAAACTGATGATGGGCAAAACCAGCAGCGGCCCTATCATGCGCGACCCCTGCTGCATTAGCTGGTTCAGCGCCACGGCATTGAGCAGCCGGCCCGGAGGCACGAGGTTGGGCAGCAGCGCCTGGTTGGTGGGCAGCTCGATGGCGCGGATGGAGCCATTTATTACCGCAAGGCCCAGTATGTGCCACTCGGTTATGGTGCCACTGACCGCCAGGAAGGCCAGCAGCAGGTTCTGGGCCACGTTCAGGCCAAAGGTGAGGGCCAGCACCCTGCGCCGGTCGAAGCGGTCGGCCAGCAGCCCTGTAAACGGGGTGACTAGCAGGCCAGGAATGAGGGCAGCCGTGGTGACGAAGCCCACCCAGGCATTGGATCCGGTGAGCTCGAAGACCAGCGCGCCACGCAGCACGATGAGCGCCCACGCCGCTGACTGGGCGCAGGCAGTGGCAAACCACAGGCGTCGGTAATCACCGTAAGCCAGGGACGAAAAGAACCCTTGTCTCTCGGCTCCCTCGTACGGACGCTTCAAACCTTCCTCAGCCTGTACAGTGGGGACTTCAGATGCCGGCTGCTGGCCGCTGCGGGCCGGTGGAGAGGAGAAGACAGGCCCTGGACCCAGCGACTGCTGCAAATATATTACGAGTCGTCAAGATTTACAAGGGCCAGTTCCGCCTCGGGGGCGCGCCAGGCCCAGCCGGGGCGCCGGAGGCGGTAGAAAGGCTGGCCCGAGCGGCGGAACCGCCCCACCACAGTCCAGAGCCATCTCCGGGAGTCCTGGACCACATCGCCTCTGCGGAAGCGGAAGGGCAGACGCGGCGGGACATTTGCCAGCCCCAACTCCCGCGCCACCCTCAGCGCCCCTTCGCGGTAGTGGAAGTCGTAGCGCAGGAGCTCCAGGCGGCCAGCGCGCTGTAGGCCCTGGGCAAGCCGCCGCCAGAAGCGCGGGCTATGGCCCTCGCGGGACCTGGCCTGGGCATGGGCCAGCTCGTGGGCCAGGACATACCACAGGCGCTCCGGCTCCCCACTCAGCTCCTCCCTGCCAATGGAGATGTAGCCACGGGTACGCCACCACTCGCCCCCGTGGCCTCTTCTGGCCCGAACGGGCGGCACATGGGCAAAGCCGCAGGCCCTGGCTACCTCTTCCGCCAGGCCCTGGAGTACACCGTCTTCAACAGCACGCCGTGGCATAGCCGGCCCCGAAAGGAGCGGGCACAGGCAACCTCGGACATACGCGGGCCTCTCTTATCACGCTCCGGTGCATCATGGGGATGATACTACGATGCATGGGAGGAAGAGGTCAATGCATGAACACCTCTGTAACAGAGGCGTACACAGACCTGTGTAACACCTGTGGTCTCGGAGGCTGTGCCCTGTTCTCCCCTCCTGGGCGTGGCCTGGCGGGCAAGGCCAGCCCCCGGCCAGCCGCCAGCCCCCTCTCTAACTCTCCCCCAAAGGGGGCGAGAAATGTCCCTTTCCCCTGTAGGGGAAGGCCAGGAAGGGGGCATGCTGACCTGTGCAGCAGCCTTATGCCCATGGGCACCTTGAGTCCTGCCAGGTGTTCCACAGGTCTGTATGCGTCCGTGTTACAGAGGTCAGTAGCCAGTACAGGCCTGGCAGATTGCCTGGCCCTTGACACCCTACCTTCCAGGAATACAATGGGGCGAGCGTCTCGCGTACCATCATAGCCAGGAGGAGTCATGAGCGCACCCAGAAGGTTGACCGGAAGCCACCTCATCGCCAGGTCACTGCAGCTTGAAGGCATCAAGAACATCTTCACACTGGCTGGCGACCACGTGCTGCCGGTCCTGGACGTCATGAGCGATATGGACTTCCGGTTCATAGACACGCGCCATGAGCAGGCTGCTGTGCACATGGCCGACGCCTGGGGGCGCCTCACCGGACAGCCGGGCGTCGCCATGTACACCACGCCTGGCTTCGCCAACGCCATCCCCGGCCTTGCCAACGCATGGCACTCGGGCAGCCCTCTACTGTCCATCAGCGGCTCCGCCGAACTGATAGAGCTGGGACGCGGCGCTATGCAGGAGATTGACCAGGTCGGCATGGCCAGGCCCACCACCAAGGGCGCCTGGATAGTCACTGACGCCCGCCGTATCCCGGACATGATCGCCCACGCCCTGCGCGTCGCCTACAGCGGCAGGCGCGGGCCGGTGCACCTGACCATCCCCGTGGACGTCCAGCAACAGCAGGTGTGGGAAGAGGAGGTCGTCTTCTATCAGCCTCAAGAGTACCGCAGCATGGGGCCTTCGCCGGCTGGCGCGGAGCAGGTGCGCCAGGCTATCGAGCTGCTGCACGGCGCACGCAGGCCCCTCGTCATCGCCGGCAGCGCCGCCGCCTACTCCCAGTCCGGCGAAGCGCTCCAGCAGTTCATCGAGACTACCCATGTCCCCCTGATGACCGAAGGAGACGCCCGCGGCCTGGTGCCCGATGACCACCCCTACTGCTTCGGCTTCTTCGACAGCGGGCTGAACCGGGCCGCCCGCCTGCTGCGCCAGGCCGACGTGGTTGTGCTCCTGGGGCGCAAGCAGGACCTGATCATCGGCTACGGCATGCCTCCTACCATCGGCGCTGGCGCCAGGGTCATCCAGGTTGACCCCTCCGCCGCCGAGATCGGGCGCAACCGCGGCGTCACGGTGGGCATTGTGGGCGACGTGGAGGCTGTAGTACGCCAGCTCACAGAGGAGGCCACCAGGCACACCTGGAAGGACCTGCCCTGGCTGGACCAGCTCAGGGCCGAGCGCGAGGCCCAGATGGAGGCCCTGGAGTCGCTGGCGGTGCCCCAGGCACCCATGCACGCCATGTACGTGCACAGGGTCTTGCGCCAGTACATCGGCCCCAACGATTTCCTGGTCTTCGATGGCGGCGACTTCTGCCACTTTGGCCGCGCCTACCATCCGGCCCTGAAGCCCAGGAGCTGGTGGTACCTGCCCACCCTGGGCATGCTGGGGTCGGCGCTGCCCACCGCCATAGCCATCAAGCTGGCTTACCCCGACAGGCGCGTCATAATGTTCACCGGCGACGGCTCCTTTGGCTTTAACGGCATGGAGTTCGACACCGCCGTGCGCCACAACCTGCCGGTGGTCGCCATCATGGGCAATGACGCCGCCTGGGGCATTGACCGCCAGATACAGCTTGGCGTTTACGGCCGGGCCGTCGCCACCGACCTGCTGCCCACGCGCTACGACCAGGTGGTGCGCGGGCTGGGCGGCTATGGCGAGCTTGTGGAGAACCCCGAGGAACTGCCCTCGGCCATCGAGCGGGCGCTGAAGCTGGAGCGCCCGGCGCTCATCAACGTACAGGTGCAGCGCGCCATCAGCCCGCGCGCGGAGGCCGCCATCGCCCGCTGGAAGAGCCATATGCCCCAGCCACTTTAGGAGGAGAGGGAATGGAGAAGCGCAGGCTTGGCCGCACAGGCCACATGAGCACGGTGGTCACCTTCGGCACCTTCAGCGTGGGCCGCATCGAGCAGAAGGAGGCCGACAAGGTCATCCAGATGGTGCTGGGCCACGGAGTCAACCACGTTGACATCGCGCCCAGGTACGGCGAGGCCATGGAACGCCTGGCCCCCTGGATGCCCAGGGTACGCGAAAGCATATTCCTGGGCGCCAAAACGGCCATGCGCACCAGGAAAGAGGCGTGGGACGACATACGTAGCTGTATGCGCCGCCTGGGCGTGGACTCCTTCGACCTGTTCCAGCTCCACGCCGTGATAACCATGGAGGAGCTGGACGCGGTGACCGCGCCAGGAGGCGCGCTGGAGGCGCTGGTGGAGATGCGGGAGCAGGGGCTGACCCGGTGGATAGGCATCACCGGCCATGGGCCTGAGGTCCCCAGAGTACACCTGGAGGCGCTGCGCCGCTTCGACTTCGATACCATCATGTTCCCGGTCAACGCCGCCATGTACCGCGACCCGGACTACCGCGCCGCCGCCGAGAGGCTGCTGGCCGAGGCCGCCGCCCGCGACGTGGGCATCCAGGCCATCAAGATGATCGCTCGCGGCGGCTGGGGCGACCATCCCCACCAGTACAACACCTGGTACGACCCTCACCGTGAGCAGGAGGACATAGACCGGGCGCTGTGGTGGCAGTTATCCCAGCCCATCCACACGGCCCCCAGCGCCGGCGACCCGGCCCTTGTAGCCAGGGTGCTGGACGCCGCCGAGCGCTTCCGCCGGCTGACGCCCCGTGAGCAGGAGGCCGTGGTGAGCAGCCAGCGCCCTCCCCTGCCGGAGCCAAGGCTGGCCATCCCGGCGGCTACGTAGTGCGCGAATGAAAAGGGCGGGAGCGCTCCAACGCACGCCCCCGCCCTGTGGCCCTACTTTCCGGCGCGGGCCTTCATGGCGGCGGCATGGTCCCAGGGCTGGACCCACTCGGCCTTGATATCCATGCCGAAGCCCGGCGCGTCAGAAGGCACAACGTAGCCGTCCTTCGGCATGGCCATGCCAGGGATGGGGCGCACCTCCTCCAGCGGCACGCCCGGGTCAGAGCCCATCCAGTACTCGGCCATGGGCGACTCGGGCATGGCCATGGCGAAGTGCTGGCCGAAGGGTGTGTTGGCCCCGCCGTGGGGGATGGTGATTATCCCCGCTGCCTCGGCGATGGTGTAAATCTTCATCAGCTCCGTCAGGCCACCGCACCACTTGATATCGGGCTGCACCACGTCAATGGCCCGGTTCTCTACAAGCTGCCGGAAGGCGTGGCGGCCATGGTGGTCCTCGCCGGTGGCCAGGGGCACCCAGGTGATGGCCTGCTTTAGCTGGATGTGGCCCTCCAGGTCCGATGGAATCAGCGGCTCCTCCAGCCAGCGCAGGCCGTAGGGCCGCAGCCGCTCGGCCACCCGCAGCGTGAACTCCACGTTGAAGGACATCACCGGGTTGAACATCAACTCCGCCCTGGGGCCTACCTCCTCCCGGGCCCTGGAAATCTTCTCCTCCAGTATGTTCAGGCCGTCAATGCCCATCTCGTAGTGCACCGGGTTGCTGACCTTGAAGGCCTTGAAGCCAAGCTCCTTGGCCCAGTCCAGGTCGTCGGAGGTGCAGTAGCAGAAAATCTTGTCCCTGGAGGGGCCGCCCAGGAGCCGGTACACGGGCTGGCCCAGCAGCTTGCCCTTGAGGTCCCACAGGGCCAGGTCAATGCCCGACTGGGCGACGGTGGCGATGCCGCCGGCGCCGAAGCGCTGCGTCGAGCGCCACATGAGGTCGTTGAGGTACTCCACGGCCATGCAGTCGCGGCCCTCCAGCAGCGGCGCGAAGTGGTAGTCCACCAGGGACGCCACCATCTCGCCGAAGCTGCACTGGCCCAGGCCAAAGCTGCCGTCCTCCGCCGTCACCTGCACCCAGACCTCGGGGTAGTTGGCACCAGGCATGGTGCCGATGAGCCTGGAGAACTCGGGGTACTTGTTGATGGGGAGCGCCCTGGCTGCGTGGGTGTTCCAGTTGGGCCGCCTGGCCTTTGTCCTGGGCGGCGTCCGGGGTATGTTGAGCGTTACCGCGCGAATGCTCTTGATCTTCACGTCGCTCCTCCTGTGCCGCGTGAGCAGTGTTCAGGGGAATATTTTTCGCCCCACACATGTTACTCCAGACACAGACAGCCGGCCATACGCCCCGCGTGACTGCGGCAGGGCATGTGAGTATAATTGGCTTGCGCTTGTGACCAGCGCCACGGACGGGACCCGGAAGGAGAGGAGCGCACGTAAATGCCCAACGCAGAGATAGTCGCCATCGGCTCTGAGTTGCTGCTGGGCCAGATAGTGGACACCAACTCGCCCTGGATGGCCCAGCGGCTTGCTCAGACCGGCGTCAATCTGTACTACAAGAGCATCGTGGGGGACAACCCTGGCCGCATGAAAGAGGTGCTGACCAGGGCGCTGGAGCGCTCGGATGTCGTCATAACCAGCGGTGGCCTTGGCCCCACCCAGGCGGACATCACCCGCCAGATGATAGCGGATGTCACCGGGCGCAGGCTGGTGCTGGACTCCAACCTGCTGGACCAGATCGAGCAGCGCTTCCGCCGCCGAGGCCTTATCATGACGCCCAACAACGAGCGCCAGGCCTATATCCCCGAAGGCGCCATTCCGGTAGCCAACCCCAACGGCACCGCGCCGGCCTTCATCGTCGAGGACCCGCGCGGCACCATATTTGCCCTGCCTGGCGTGCCCTTCGAGCTCAAGTGGCTCTTTGACAATGAGGTCATTCCCTACCTGCGCAGGAAGTTCGACCTGAGGGAGATCATCACCTACCGCGTCATCAAGATCGCCGAGATAGGCGAGAGCGCCGTGGACGACCGCATCGGCCAGCTTATCGCCAACTCCAGCAATCCCACCGTGGGCATCCTGGCCCACCCTGGCCAGGTGGACGTGCGCATCGCCGCCAAGGCCGCAAGCACCGAGGAGGCTATGAGGCTCATCGCGCCGGTGGAGCAGGAGGTCCGCAACCTGCTGGGCCGGCACATCTTCGGCGTGGACAACGAGACGCTGGAGGACGCCGTGGGGAAGCTCCTGAGGCAGAAGAACACCACCATCGCCGTCTATGAGGACCTGACGTCGGGCATGGTGACCGACCGGCTCCAGCAGGCCAGCGCGGAGCACTTCATCGAGGGTATCGTCAGCAACAGCCTTACCTCGGTGCGCAGGCTGCTGGCCTTCTGCCGCAATCCCGCCGCCGTGGATGAGATTGTGAAGGACCCGGCGGCGTTGACCCGGGAGCTGGCGTGGGCGGTGCGCACCCAGGCCGGCAGCGAGCTGGGCCTGGCCATTCACGCCGTGCCAGACCCCTCCGACAGAGTGGAGAACCTGGCGCGGGGCCAGACCTTCGTATCCATCACCGATGGCAATGGCTTCCGGGACCGCACCTACAGCTACGCCGGCCGGGGCCTGCCCGACCGGACCCGCATGAGCCTGAACGCGCTGGAGCTGGTGCGCAGGACGCTACTGGAAGGCATAGAGTAGGCATTCGCCTACGAGGGAGGGTGCTTCAATGCGCTGGATTCGGTACGAAGTCAACGGACGGGCGCGCTATGGCATTGTCGAGGGTAATGAAGTCCAGGAGGTATCTGGCACTCCCTTCGGCCAGTGGCGGCGGGTGAAGCAGCGCCACCGCCTGGACGCGGTGAAGCTGCTGGTGCCCGTGGTGCCGCCCACATTCTACGCCGCCGGCGTGAACTACGAGGCCCACGTCCGCGAGGCTGCGGCGCTGCTGGGCCGAGTGCCAGACCTGCCCAGGAAGCCGGACATAGGCTACCGGGCCAACAACGCCCTCATCGCCCACGGCGAGCCTATCGTCATCCCCAGGGACGCCACGGAGAAGGTGCAGTACGAGGGTGAGCTGGTGGTGGTCATCGGCAAGAAGGCCAGGGACCTCTCGGAGAGCGAGGCGCTGTCCTGCGTGCTGGGCTACACCATCGGCAACGACGTCAGCGAGCGCACCTGGCAGGCCTCGGACCGCACCCTGTGGCGCGCCAAGAACACCGACACCTTCAAGCCCATGGGGCCGTGGATCGAGACCGACGTGGACCTGGACAGCATCTGGACGACGGTGCGCCTCAACGGCAAGGTGATGTCCCACTTCCAGACCAACAAGATGATCTTCGGCATAGCCACCTACCTGAGCGCCATGAGCCGCTACCTCACCCTCTACCCCGGAGACGTGGTATGGATGGGCACCGACGGCGCCACCCAGAACATGAAGCCGGGGGACGTGGTGGAGGTGGAGATCACCGGCATCGGCGTGCTGCGCAACCCGGTAGTGGCCGCGGCCTGAGGCCAGAAAGCGAGGAAAGTCATGGCCGTCATCAACTCCGTCCTTGGCCCCCTGCAGACCCGTGACCTGGGCTTTACCCTGTCCCATGAGCATGTGCTGGTCACTTCGGCCGGCATCCAGCACGTCTATCCCGAGTACATTGACCGCGAGGGCACCATAAAGCGGGCCGTGGCCGACCTGAAGCAGGCCTACAGCGAGGGCTTGCGCACCATGGTGGACGTCACCACCATGGACCTGGGGCGCGATGTGCGACTGCTGGCCGAGGTCTCCAGGCAGTCTGGCGTCCAGATTATCTGCGCCACGGGCACCTGGCGGGACATACCCCGCGCCTTCTGGAACGCCACGCCCGACATGATCGCGCCCCTGTACATCCGGGAAATCCAGGTGGGCATAGAGGGGACAGGCATCAAGGCAGGCATCATCAAAGTGGCCAACGACGTGGGCGGTGTCACCAGGGAGGGCGAAATCATCCTGAGGGCCGCGGCCAGGGCGCAGAAGGCCACGGGCGTGCCCATCTCCACTCACACCTGGGCGCCGGAGCGCGTCGGTGAGCAGCAGGTGCGTATCTTCGAGGAGGAGGGCGTTGACCTGGACCGCGTGTACATCGGCCACAGCAACGACACCACCGACACCGACTACCTCATCGGCCTGCTGAAGAAGGGCGTATGGATTGGCCTGGACCGCTTCCCGGGCGGCCTGACCGCCGGCACCCCCAACTGGGAGGTAAGGACGGAGACGGCCAAAAAGCTCATAGATGCCGGCTTTGCCCACCGCATCATGCTGAGCCACGACTGGTCGGTGACTCTTACCATTGCCACGAAGGAGATGCAGGAGACGCGCCGCAAGTACAACCCGGACGGCTACCTGTTCATCACCCGCAAAGTGCTGCCCCGGCTGCGACAACTCGGCGTACCCGACCAGACCATCCAGCGGATCATGGTGGAGAACCCGCGCCGGTTCTTCGAGGGGAGCTGAGAGGGCGCACTTACTCCTGCCTATGGTGTCACCCGGCCTCAAACTTGCAGTGATTTTGTTAAGCCTCTTGACATGACATAGGCATGTTTTATATAATGGGGGTGCAAAAGCCACGAGAGATTCGTTAGAGGAGGTGATAGCCTATGGTACTGGAACGCTGGAATCCCTTTAACGAGCTTAGGCAGATGCACGAAACAATGAACCGCCTCTTCTGGAACACTTTCCAGGGTGAGGGGGTGGGCAGTGAGGCCTGGCTTGTGCCGGTGGACGTCATCGAGGAAGGCGATAAGATAGTCGTCCAGGCTTCGCTGCCTGGCGTCCAGCCGGAGAATATCCAGGCTACCATCGAGGACGGTGTGCTGACCATCCGGGCCGAGGCCAAAGCTGAGCACGAGGCCCAGGGCTCCAACTACCTGATGCGGGAGCGCAGGTTCGGCAGCTTCTATCGTGCCCTGCGCCTGCCCGACAGCGTGGCCACCGATGGGGTCGAGTGCCGGTATGAGCACGGCGTCCTGACGGTGACCTTCCCCAAGCTGGAGTCCAAGAGGGCCAAGCAGTTGACCATTAACGTGGGCAGCCAGCCGCAGGCCATCGAGGCCCGCGCCGCCTAGGGCCGGCGGCACTACTTCCCACGGTACCTGTCCTCCATATGAGGCCCGATGGGAGACCCCCATCGGGCCTGTTCTTTTGGCCCAATAAGGCCTGTTTAAAGCCGAGACCACGTGTGGTCCGACAGGGCCTGCCCTGGGCCTGTACAAGGATGCCCATTTCAAACACGCCCTAGCCCGTAGACGATTGGCCCGCTCCTGCGATAACATTCCTCATGTCGCGCGAGCAATAGAGGCACTCCCGGGACTGCGGGGCACCTCCACTAGGCAAAGCGGAAGCAGACCTTCCCGCGACAGACCACGGCCTGCACTTTCCCTGACACCCCCTTGCACCAGGCCCCGTTCCCCTGGCAGAGTCACAACAGGCCCTGCCATGCAGCCGGGCTAGAGCAATAGCAACGCGCTACCTGTGACTGACAAGGAGTCGAAGAGATGGTCATAGTGGACACCCACTGCCACGCCGGGCGCAACTGGTTCGAGCCTGTGGAACTCCTGCTGTACCAGATGGACCGGAATGGCGTGGACAAGGCTGTGCTCATCCAGCACCGTGGCACCTACGACAACACCTATCTGTTTGAGTGCGCCCGGCGGTTTCCGGGCCGCTTCGCCGTGGTGGTCATCGTGGACACCGCCAGCCCGGACGCGCCGGCGGCCCTGGAGCGCTGGGCGAAGGAGGGCGCCGTGGGTGTGCGCCTTGGCCCCATGGAGCGCTCGCCCGGCGCCGACCCGCTGGCTATCTGGCGCAAGGCCGCGGAGCTTGGCCTGGTGGTCAGCAGCCTGGGCCGCGTGGAAGACTTTGCCTCCGACGAGTTCAGCAAGCTGGTGGCCCAGTTCCCTGGCATGCCCATTATCGTCGAGCACCTGGCCGGCGTTGGCGTCGGCGCCAGGCCGCCATACGCCACCTTCAAGAAGGCACTGGCCCTGGCCAACCACCCCAACACCTACATCAAGGTCGGCGGCCTGGGCGAGATCAGCGCCCGTCCGCCCGTCCTGAAGCCGCACTTCGCCTTCGACTACACGCCGCCGCTCATCGAGATGGTCTATGACACCTTTGGCCCGCGCCGCATGATGTGGGGCAGCGACTACCCGCCTGTCAGCGGCCGCGAGGGCTACCGCAACGCCTTGCATGGCGTCATGGACTACCCGGCCCTGGCTTCCCAGGAAGCTAAGGAGTGGGTCATGGGCAAGACCGCCCTGGGCGTCTTCCGGCTCGAGTAGATGGCGGGCGCGGCCTTCCCCATAGTGCGCCACCTGGCCGGCAGGCCAGCGACGCCTGGCATGCGATAGAAGGCCCTGGGTGTGATTGCGCTTGTCATCTTCATCATCACCTACATCGGCGTTGCCCTGACCCGCCTGCCCTTCATCCCCATAGACCGGCCCTCGGCGGCATTCCTGGGTAGCGTGGCCATGGTCCTCTTTGGCGTGCTGACGCCAGAGGAGGCCGTAGAGGCCATAGACTGGGGCACCATCGCCCTGCTGCTGGGCACTATGGTTGTCGTTTCGGCCCTCTCGCGGGACGGGTACGTGGAGCGGATGGCGTCCGCCATCTTCGGGGGCGCCAGGGGCCAGATGGCATTCCTGGTGCGCATGGTGCTGGTGACGGGCATCGCCAGCGCCGTGATGGTCAATGACACCGCCGTCCTGGTGCTGACGCCCCTGGTGGTAGCGTTCTGCGTCAGCCGCGACATCTCGCCCGTGCCCTACCTCATCGCCGAGGCCATGGCCTCCAACATCGGCAGCGTGCCCAGCGCGGTGGGCAACCCGCAGAACGTGCTGGTAGCCCTTCAGTCGGGCATCTCTTTCGAGCGGTTCGCCCTGCACCTGCTGCCAGTGGCGGCACTGGCTGGAGCAGTGCTGGTGGCCGTCGTCTGGTGGCTGTACCGGCCCGTGCTGGCAAAGCCCATGGGACAGGGGACAGGCTATGCCCTGGCGCGGAAAGGCGGCCAGGCAGGCGACGCCAGGAACAATGGGCGGAGGCTGGCATCGCCCATTGTCATGGCCCTGGTCATCGTGGGCTTCGCCACAAGCTCGTGGACCAGGCTGGAGCTGCCACTGGTGGCGCTGGTGGGCGCGGCTGTCATGCTGCTGGCCAGCCGGGCGTCCCCAGGGGAACTATTCAAACAGGTGGACTGGGTGCTGTTGCTGTTCTTCGCCAGCCTGTTCGTGGTGATGGGCGGCATTGCAAAGCAGGAGTTCTTCGCCGAGATGGCCCGCTCCATCCACGTGAGCGCCGACACCGAGGGCATCGTCTGGGTACATGGCTCCGCCCTGGTGGTCTCCCAGGCAATCAGCAACGTGCCCTTCACCATCCTCATGGTGCCGCTGCTGGCCCACGAGAGCAGCGACCTGCTGTGGCTCAGCCTGGCCTCCGGCGCGACGCTGGCGGGCAACCTCACCCTGGTGGGGGCCGTCGCTAACCTCATCGTTGCCCAGGTGGCCGAGCGCGACGGAGTGCGCCTGGACTTCTGGGAGTTCACGCGGGCCGGTGTCATTGTCACGCTGGCGACGGTGCTGCTATCGGTGGTGCTGCTGGCGCTACAGTGGCGGCTGGGCTGGCTCCGCTGACCGGCCCGGGAGGCCAATGGATGGAGGCTACGGGCCAACGTCAACGTGAGGTGCCGGGCCTCTGACCTGAGACTCCTGGATGGCGTTGCGGCGCTGCAGCAGTGCCTCCACCTGATTGAGGAACTCCTGCATCCTGAAGGGCTTCATCATGTAGCTGTCAATGTCCCTGCTCAGCCGCTTGATTTTGTCCTCTTCCTGCTCCACACCCGTGATCAGCATGATGGGCACGTCACAGGCCTGGCGCACCAGGTGGCAGAACTCGTAACCGTCCATGCCGGGCATCATCACGTCGCTGATTACCAGGTCGGGCCGGTGCTGGTAAAGCTGGCGCAGCCCCTCGTAGCCATTGGATGCTGTGCAAGCCTCGTACCCTGCAAGCTCCATCCAGGCGGTGAGCAGGTCCACTATCCCCGGCTCATCGTCAACTATAAGCACCGTTGCAGCCATTTCCCCGAAAGCCTCCCGTTGAAGAAACGTCTAATATAAACCATATGGACAGCGGACCGCCCACTTGCCACATGCCAGGAACGCCCAGTGCCCGCCCTGACAGTCCTTCACCCGGGCTTTGCTGCATTGCTTTAACCCCTGTATTCCCCCATCTCATGGGGGACTGCGCCAGGTCCTCCCCCTTACCAGGGGGGAGCCGGCGGGGGCCAAATGCCCCAGTCCATGAGCGATATACTACTAGGAAGCCACGGCGGTGGGCATGGAAACGACATACTGACTTTCTGGCGCGGCCAGCGGGAACTTGACCCAGAAAGTAGTCCCCTCCCCCTGCTTGCTCTCGAAGGTAATCTCGCCCTGATGGTCGGCGATAATCTTGTGGCAGATGAAGAGGCCCAGGCCGGTCCCCTTGCCTACTTCCTTGGTGGTAAAGAACGGCTCGAATATTCTTTCCTTCAATTCATCGGGTATGCCGATGCCCGTGTCCCGGACGTAGGCCACTGCCATGCCGTCCTGGACGTAGCAGCCCAGTGTCACGGTACCCCAGGCGGGCGTGGCATCCAGGGCGTTGCCCACCAGATTGACGAATACCTGCTGGAGCTGGTTGGCGACACCCTGGACCGCGGGCATGGGCTGTAACTCCCTCACCACGTTGACACCCTTCTTCTCCAGCTTGCCCTGCAGGAACGTCAGCGAGTCCTCCATGACTTTGTTCAGCCGGACCTCGGCCAGGTGGTCGGAGCGGCGCGAATAGGCCAGCAACTGGTTGACTATGGTGGATATCCGCATGCCCATCTTGTAGATGTCCTGAATATCCTGCAACGCCTTATCGCTGGCCGCGTACTCCCTGGACTTCTGGAGCCGGGCCAGGAAGAGTTCGGCCCTGCCGGTGATGATGGTCAGAGGGTTGTTGATCTCGTGGGCGACCCCGGCGGCCAGGGTGCCCACCGTGGCCAGCTTGGCCGACTGAATGAGCTGGGCCTGCGCCTCTTCCAGTTCTCGCAGCTTCTGCTCCAGATCCTCGGCCAGCCGTGTCTTGTGGGAGGTCTCTTCAACGCTCCTCCTGAAGCCGAAGTAGGCGACGATGAAGGGTACCACCAGTATGAGCACCCACCACCATGCGAACATGACTAGCTGAGCGCCAATAAGCCCCATGATGAGCAGGCTACCCTCCAGCACGGCCTCGAAAGCCCAGGCTTCCCGCCAGCGCTGCCATGTGTTGCGGCCCTTGACAATGGTAATCATGCCAAACAACAGGGAGAGGTCGCTTGCATGGAGCACCACGCCAGCCAGGGCCGCCGCCAGCACCACTCCCGGCGAGAAAACGCTGGCGGCCTCGGGCCGGAGGGCCCAGAAGACTGTTCCAGCCAGCGCACCCACCAGGCCGCTGACGCTGGAGTTATAGACCATCACTCGCGGGGGCGCCTTGAGCAGCCGCTCGGATACTGCCGTGCCCAGGACGCCGGCCAGACCCGCCTCCAGTGGGTGCAGCAGCAACGCCGCCATGAAAAGTGGCACCGTTAGCAGCGTGGCATCCCCCTGGGGTGACACCTTGAAGGGGAACCGCGCCGCCATGGCCACCATGACCACCAGCACTGGCAGCAGCCAGACCCGCTGCGTGTCCACTGCCACGGGCCATACCCACGCAGACACAGAGGCCAGCATCACAGCCGTGGAACTGATGACAGCTATGTATCCTCGAGTGAGGGCTTCCTTGCTCATCAAGACTTCATTCTCACCGTGAGACGACGCCGGGAAGTCCCGGCG
>DAOUAM010000013.1:0-38262 GCA_034433305.1 Dehalococcoidia bacterium
CAGTGCTGCCGGGCACGCATGGGCCGCCCGGCAGCACTGCACAGCGTTACCCAGCTACTTGTCCAGCCACAGGTCGTATACCTTCAGGGTATTGTCCGAATTGAACCTGACCCACTTCTGGTCCGGGTACTGGTCCCACTTGACGTATGGCTGCATGAACCAGAAGGAAGGTGCATTCCCTGTCTTGACTCCACCCAGGGCGAACTCCAGGTATACCTTCTGGGCCTCCCGGTAGAGCTTGTTCTGCTCGGCCACATCGAAGGTCTCCGCCGCGGCCCGCACCAGCCTGTCCATCTCCATCTGCTCGGGGCTGGTGTTCCAGCCGCCGGCGTTAAGCTCGCCGCCATACTGCATGTAGGAGTTCAGCGTCCCGGATGGATGTGGCCGCAGGCCGAACCCGCGCAGGGAGAAGCCTGCCTCCTTTGTCACGAACGTCTTTCGCTGCTCCTCGCCGGCGCCGATCTGTATCTCCACCCGGAAGCCTACGGCCTCGTAGTAGGCCTTCATCAGCTCGGCCCTGGCAACGTTGGCGCGGCTGGACGTGGCGATCATGGTCATCTTCTGGGATGGCAGGTCAAAGCAGCCCAGCGCCTTCTGCTCCTCTGTGCATGTGAACGGTCCCAGCGTGTCCAGGGGGAGGGAGACGCCCTTCTCCCTGGCGTACTCCACCAGGAGTTCTCGCGCGCGCTGCGGGTTATAGGGGAAGGGGAACTGGTCTTCTGGCACCTCGTAGCTGGCGGGATGGCCAGGCGGCAGCACCGACCCTCTGTATATATAGCCCTCGCCGCCTGCCAGGGCCTTGTTCCACCCATTCCGATCCACAGCCATTTGAGCAGCCATCCTCACGCGGATGTCGTTGAAAGGCGCCCTGGCCGCGTTGTAGTGGTCCAGGGATGGGCCGCTGTAGCCCTTGAACTCCTGCATGCCCGCGCGCCGCAGGGCAGCGATGGAGTCCGTGGCGCCAGCCGAAATGGACGCGGCTTCTAGCTGGCCCGCCTCCATGGCAGCGGCGCGCACCCGGTCATCGGGCATCTCTTCCCACCGCCAGGCGTCCAGGTAAGGCGCGCCCTCTCTCCAGTAGTCGGGGAACTTCTCAAAGGTTGTATGGCTGCCGGTGACCCACTCCTTTACCCTGAATGGGCCGGTGCCGGCCGGATTGTTATAGAAGCCGTCCAGCCCGCGCTCCTGGAAGGCAGTGGGGGAGAACGGCATTCCAACGTTCATCCCCAGGTTGGTGATGATGGGCGCGAAGACGCGTTCCAGGTGTACCGTGACGGTGCGGTCGTCTATTACCTCCACTGACTCGATGGCGTCTATGGAAGGAGCGTATATGACCGCGTTGGCCGGGTCCAGCGTCCACTCCAGGCTGAACTTCACTGCCTGGGCGTTGAAATCGGTGCCGTCGTGGAACTTGGCTTCCCTCAGATGGAAGGTGACAGCCTTCCCGTCGGGCGCTACGTCGAAGGAAGTCGCCATGGACTTCTCGCGGAGCCACTCCGAGTCAGGGCCGTAGGCTGTGATGGGGTCGCCCACGGTCATGGCCCATGCAGCGCCAGCGCCGCCGCTATATGCGACGAAGAACAGGTGCTCCGCGTTGGGGGCCATGCCATAGCGAAGGACGCCACCAGGCTTGCCAGTCCTGGCCTGAGGTGTTGGCGGTGGTGGCACGGGCGTAGGCTGGCCCACTGGCACCGGCGTCGCCGTGGGCCGAGGCGCCGCCGTGGGCGTAGGCTGGCCTGGAGCTGCTGTCGGGGCCGCTGGCGCCCTGGTCGGCGTGGCCTGGGGCGCTGCCGTGGGCTGGCCTGGAGCAGCCGTGGGCTGGGCTGCTGGAGGACTGGTCGGCGTGGCCGGTGCCGAGGTAGGCCGCGGTGTGGGCGACTCCTCAGCCGACCCGCAGGCCACGGCTATCAGGCCCACCAGCGCCACAAGAACGGATACCAGTCCGATTACTCTGCGGTCCATACGCCCCTCCATCGCAAGAATTAGCTCACCCAAGGTATAGCCTCCGGGTCGGCACGGCGGCCCAAAACCCTCAGACGACGCCCCGCAGCCGGGGGTCCAGGGCGTCCCTCAGTCCGTCGCCGACGAAGTTGAAGGACAGTACCAGCAGGAATATGGCAAGCCCCGGTGCCAGCGACAGCCACGGCGCAGTGTACATGTTCCGGAAGGCCATGTCCAGCATGCCTCCCCAGGTGGGCGTCGGCGGCGTCACACCGATACCCAGGAAACTCAGCCCCGCCTCTCCCAGGATGGCGAAGCCCATGCCCAGGCTGGCCTGCACGATGACCGGCTGTATCGAGTTGGGGAAAACGTGCACCGCCAACTGGCGGAAGCTGGAAGCGCCAACAGCCCTGGCCGCCGTCACGTACTCGCGCTGCTTCACTGACAGCGCCTGGCTTCTCACCAGCCGCGATTGCGTTGTTGCCAGGTTAAGCCCCAGGGCAATGGCCACGCTGAGGACGCCGCCGCCCACTACCAGCAGAATGATCATGGCCAGCAGAAGGGAGGGTATGGCAATCTTGGCGTCCACGATGCGCATGATGATGTGGTCCACCCACCCGCCGAAGAAGGCCGCGCACAGTCCCAGAGGCACACCAAGGGCCGCGGCGAAGGCAACGCTGCCCAGGCCCACTATCAGCGACACTCGCGCCCCGTAGAACAGGCGGGAGAGCTGGTCACGCCCAACGTGGTCGAGGCCCAGCGGGTGCGCCCACGACGGCTTCTGGAGGGCGTTGATGGGGTCCACCTTGTAGGGGTCCGCAGGCGAAATGACACCCGCGAATATTGCCACGAAGATGACGATGCCTATGTAGGTCAGCCCAAAGACCGAGAGCTTGTGCCGCAGCAGAGTGCGCAGAGTGTAGGACTGCAAAGGCACCTTCAGCCACGAGAGCACTCCCCTCTCTGCCGTAGCCGGCCTATGCCCTCTTTCCAGGGTCTGCTCAGTCTGGTTAACCATAACGTATCCTCGGGTCCAGGACTCCATAGAGAATATCAGTCAGAAGGTTGGCAAAGAGGACACTCATGCTTACCAGCATCACGACTACCTGGACGACCGGGAAGTCAGACACCTGCAAGGCGTTCACTGCCAGCCTCCCAACCCCAGGCCAGCTAAACATGGTCTCGATGATGACAGAGCCCGCGAAGATGTCCCCCAGGCGCAAGCCCAGGATGGTAACCACCGGCAGCAGGCTGTTGCGGAGGGCATGCACAAGGATAACGCGCTTCTCGGCCAGGCCCTTGGCCCGGGCTGTACGCACATAGTCCTCACGCAGCACCTCCAGCAGCGCCGAGCGGGTCTGACGCATGATAGTGGCCGAGCCGGCCAGTCCCAGGGCCAGCGTGGGCAGGATGAGATGACGTATCCCCGCTACCGGCTCCTTGTAAATCAGGGCCGAGCCGTGAGTGGGCAGCCACTGCACAAATACGCCGAACAGGAGTATCAGCATCAGTGCCAGCCAGAAGTTGGGGACCGCCACGCCGAACATGGCGAAGCTGGTGGCAGCCATGTCCATGATGGAGTTACGCTTCAGCGCAGCGATGATGCCAGTGGTCACCCCGATGACGGTGGAGAGCAGCAGGGCCGCCGCCGCAAGCTGGAGTGTGTAGGGCAGCCTCAAGCGGAACTCCTCCAGCACCGGGCGCCTGCTCCTGAAGGAGTTGCCCCAGTCCCCCGTGAAAATGCCCTTGATCCAGGACAGGTACTGCATTGGCAGCGGGCGGTCCAGGCCCAGGTCACGGCGCAGCGTCTCGTACTGCTCCCGAGTGATGCCCTCGCCGTCACGGCCTATCATGGCGTATATGGGGTCGTTGGGGACAATTCGCACCAGCACGAAGACCATCAGGCTGATGATGAACATCACCGGGACCATCTGCAAGAGGCGATTTACAATGTACTTTTTCACAGCCTGTCCTCAGAGGGCGATAAGAGAGGGCAATGGTCTGGTGCCGTAAGTATCTATTAAACTAAAGATGATTATCAAGCCCCGGTGCCCTTGGAGTAACCAGCTGAAGGGACGAGGGAGAGGGAGCAAGGCACCCCCTCCCTCGTCGTCTCCAACCTGTCAGGCTACCTCTCCAGCCAGGCGAAGTAGAACTTGGCGTTGTTGTCGGACGGGAAGAGCATCCACTTGTCGCCGCCGGCCCACTTGACCCAGGGCTGCACAAACCAGTAGCTGGGCAGGTTGGCGGTCTTTACACCACCGAAGCACTCCTCCATCCAGATCTTCTGGGCCTGCTTGTACATGTCAGCCTGCACGGCGAGGTCGAAGGACCTGGCGGCATCCTCCAGCAACCGCTGGACCTCGAGCTGCTTGGGGTCGGTGTTATAGGCGCCCATGTTCCAGTAACCACCATAGCCCATATAGGAGTCCAGCGTCCCGGATGGATGGGGGCGCAGGCCGACACCTCTCAACGAGAAGCCTGCTTCCTTGGTCACGAAGGTCTTCCTCTCCTCGTTGCCGCCGCCCAGGAGGACCTCGATCTTGAACCCTATGGCCTCGTAAAAGGCCTTGGAGACCTCAGCGCGGGCCACGTTGGTAGTGGTGGCCGGGGCGATCATGATGATAGGCCCGGCGGGAAGCGGCTGCGCGTTGAACCGGTCTATCTGCTCCTGAGTAGGCGTGAAGGGGCCCATAGTATCTATAGGCAGCGTAAGGCCCTTCTCCCTGGCATACTCCTCGATCATCTGGCGGGCCTTCTCAGGGTCGTACCTGTAAGGGAATTCCTCCTCTGGGACGACGAAGGCCGCCCAGTGGTTAATGGGCACCATCTGGCCACGGTAAGGCGTGCCCTCGCCATTGGCGATAGCCTTGTTCCAGGCATCCCGGTCCATGGCCATCTGCAGGGCGCAGCGCACGCGCTTGTCGTTGAAGGGCGCTCTGCTTGCGTTGAAGTGGTCGTAGGTGGGGCCAGAGTACCCCTTGAGTTCCTTGGCCCCGCGAGTGCCACGAGCGGTGGTCAGCGGCTCGACGGCACCCGAACCCAACTCGATCATGTCAAGCTGCCCTGTCCTGAACCCAGCGGCGCGCACCCGCTCGTCGGGTATCTCCTGCCACTGCCAGCCGTCCAGGTAGGGCTTGCCCCTGTTCCAATAGTCCTGGAACCTCTCGAAGTCAATGTAGCTGCCCGGCACCCATTCCTTGACCATGAAAGGCCCGGTACCAACGGGCTTGGTGGCGAAGCCGTCCCTTCCCGCCTTCTGGAAGGCCGTGGGGGAGAAGGCCAGGCCAGACCGCAGGCCCAGGTTGGTGATGATGGGGGCATACACCCTGCTGGTGTGTATCTGCAGGGTGTAGTCGTCCAGGGCATCCACCCTGTCTATGCTGTTGATCTGGCTGCTCCAGATAACGCTGTTCTTGGGGTCCAGCGCCCACTCCAGGTTGAACTCGTGGGCACGGGCGTTATAGGGCGTGCCGTCGTGGAACTTCACGCCCTGGCGCAGATGGAAGGTAATAGTCTGTCCGTCCTGGCCGATGTCCCAGGACTGGGCCAGGGACTTCTCCAGGTACGGCTCCGAGTCCGGGCCGTACTCCACCAGGGGGTCGCTGACGGTGTGGACCCAGCTAGAGTTGCCACCGCCGCTGACCGTGACAAAGAACATCTGCTCCGACTGGGCCTCGCGGCCAACCTTCAGGATGCCGCCGTACTGGGGCGTCAGGCCGGCCTCGGGTGTGGGCGCCACGGGGGTGCGCAGCGCTGGCGCGGCGGCCGGCTCGGCCTGGGCCACTGTCGGCAGGGGCGCCGCAGTGGGCGCCGGGAGAGGCGTGGCCGGCTGCTAGGGCGCCTGAGTGGCCGCTGTCACAGGGGCAGCCGTGGGCGCGGGCGCTGGCTGCGCCGGCGCCTGTGGCGTCGTCGGCTCCTCGGCGGCACCACAGGCCAGCGCGGCCATGCCCAGCAGGGCCGCAACGCCTGCCAGTACCATGAGACCCCCTTTACCTCTCATACCAGTACCCTCCTCCCTCGTTGCTAAGTATTTCCAGCGAAAAGGCCCCCCTTGCGGCATGGTCAAGCCCGTGGGAGGCTCCTAAAAAATGACCTGCTGCTCCACCAGGCGGGCCACTTCGGACTCAGGCAGGCCCAACAACTCCTGGTACACATAGTGGTTGTGCTGGCCCAACTCGGGCGCGGCCGACCAGTGGAACTGGCGGCTGTCATCGAACTTCCAGGGCACCGTCGGCAGCTCGCGCCACTGGCCGTCGCTGGTCTGCAAGCGCACAAAATACCCGCTCTCCCGGAGCTGCGGGTCCTGGAATACACGGGAGATGTCCAGGGAAGGGCCGGCCGGCACCCCCGCCTCCTGGAGCAGCCGCATGGCCTCATAGTCTCTGACGCCACGCGTCCACTCGGTGATGGCCGCGTCAATCATGTCCTGGTGCGCCCGGCGGCCCTCCGCGCTGGCAAACCTCGGGTCGGCTGCCAGGTCGGGCCTGCCTATGACACGGCACAATGCCTGCCACTCTTCGTCACGGGTCACGGCGATGGCTACCCACGTGTCTGGCTCCGAGCAATGGTACACACCATGGGGGGCGTACCAGTCGTCCCGGTTGCCCATAGGCTCCTTGAGGCGGTTGTTCATCTGGTAGTCCAGGATGGCTTCAGGGATGGTGGCGCTGAGGGCCTCGGCCATGGAGAAGTCAATATACTGGCCCTCGCCCGTGCGCGCCCGGTGTTCCAGCGCGGCCACGGTCACCATCGCCAACTCCATGCCCACCCACGGGTCGGCCCACAGGCCGCCCTTGATAGGCTCCCTGCCCGGGTAGCCGGAGATGGAGTTCCAGCCGGTGTAGTACTGAAGGAGGCTGCCATAGGCCACATAGTCCTTGTCAGGGCCGGTGTGACCGGTCCCCGAGGAGGACACAAGGATAATATCGGGCTTTTCGGCCTTGAGCACCTCGTAGCCCATGCCCAGGCGCTCGAAGACGCCCGCCGCGAAGTTCTCAACTACCACGTCGGCCGTGGCTACTAGCTGTTTGGCGATTTGCAGGCCCTCGGGGGTGGAGATGTTGAGGGCGCAGTAGAGCTTGGACTGGTTATAGACCTGGAATGCGGCCCCCCTGGTGGACGGGTCAGGGCGGCGGGCGCTGCCGATCTTGATTACCTCCGCGCCCATAGCGCCCAGGAACCGCGCCGCCGTCGGCCCGGCGATAATCCAGCTAAAGTCAAGGACTCTGATTCCTTCCAGAGGCAAGCGCTCCATAGGTCACTCCAGGTTGCCCAGTATCTCGTCATTGTGTTGCCCCAGGAGCGGCGCCGGTCTGGCGCCAAGGGGCAGAGGGGTATTGGGGAGGCGGTAGGCCACTCCGGGGTACTGGAAAGTCCCCGCCACGGGGTGCGTCAACTCCACCCAGAACTGGCGGAAGGCCAGGTGAGCGTCCTTGAGCAGGTCTGCCACGGTATTCACCGGGAAGCAGGGTATGCGGCGGTCCTGGCCCCAGCGCGCGATGTCGTGCTTGGAGTGCTGGCGGCTCCACTGGCTGAGCAACTCCCACAACTCAGGGGCGTGGCGCTGCCTGGCCTCGCGGGTGGCGAAGCGCTCGTCTTTGGCCCAAGGTGGGTTGCCCATGACCTCCAGCCAGCGCTCCCACTGGGCGTCCTCCCTGGGGGAAATGGCCACATACCCGTCCTTGCAGGGCAGCACGCCCCCTATGGCGCCAACCATGCCGCCGATGGCGGCCTCCTTCACCTGTTTCTGGTCGCGAGTCGGCGCCGGCCGGCCGTAGGCCGCGTTGGCCAGCCCGCTGATAAGCTGTGTGACCATCGCCTCATAGGAGGAAATGGAAAGGTGGCAGCCCTGGCCGGTCATGCGCTTGCGGTAGAGGGCCATGAGAGTTGCCGTGGCAGCGGCCAACCCGGCCACGAATTCGGACTGATGGCCGCCGGCCCTTATGGGCGGGTCGTTGTCCGGGTCCTGTACTGGCCCCAGAAGGCCGTGAGCGTGGCCGCTCATGTGGAACAGGACCAGGTCGGTGGCCCTGTACTGGGCATAGGGGCCCCAGTGGCCGAAGGGTGTTATAGAGGTATAGATGAGGCCGGGGCAGGTCTCGTGCAGAGAGTCGTAGCCCAGCCCCCAGCGCTCCATCTGGCCGGGGGGCAGGTTCTCCACCAGTATATCAGCCGTCTTCGCCAGGGCCCGCAGGCGCCTTGCACCCTCGGAGGAGGCCAGGTCCAGGGTTACCCCCAGCTTGTTGGCATTGAGGGCAAGGAACAGGCCGCTCTTCTCAGGATGAGGCTCGTCCCCAGGGAAAGGCCCCATCCGACGCGCCACGTCTCCTTCGGGCGGCTCCACTTTTATAACCTCGGCCCCGAGGTTGGCAAAGACCCTCGTGCAGTAGGGCCCTGATACTTCCTGCCCCACGTCGAGGACTCTAACACCCGGCAACAGGCCCGACATACATCTCTACCCGCTGTGTCAGTAAAGTGCCGCAGCAATTCTACACCAAGATATTGCCTTGTCAAGGACACCAGCCGGAAGGGAGTGTGTGCAAAAAGTCACGCGGTTATGGCTGTCTTACCAGTGCAGGGGCAGCAATTCTTGTGGTTTTCGACATATTCCCCGGATATGCTGTGCAATTATACCGTTCCCGTCCCCGGACAGAGGTATGTGAATTCCTTCAGCATGCCCGTGCAATCTTTTAGAGCCAATAGTGCCCGCGCAGGTTTCCGCGAGGCCGTACGGGCAAGCGCCAGGGAAATCCATACCCTGCCAGGTTACCGCCCCTGCCGACGTAACAAAAGCTCTTTATGCATCCAATAAAATTTATAGTATTGACATTTAAAATAAACTACCTTAGAGTCTGGCATATAGTCGGCGCTGGCCGGTGAAGGCGGCTGCAAGAGGAGGGATGGACATGAGCACCAGGACAGGGGTGGACATTGAGGCGTTGCGCGAGGGCGTGAGGAAGAAGTACGCCCAGGTAGCCACGACGCCAGGCCAGACCTTCCACTTTCACACCGGAAGGCCGCTGGCCGAGGCGTTGGGGTACCCGCAGGAAATACTGAGAGGTCTGCCGGAGGCGGTAGTGGAGACCTTCGCGGGCGTGGGCAATCCCTTTTCCCTTGGCCCCATCGCGCCAGGGGAAAAGGTGGTGGACGTAGGCTCGGGCAGCGGCTTTGACTGCATCGTGGCCGCGCACTACGTCCAGGGCCAGGGCAAGGTCATAGGCGTGGACATGACGCCGGAAATGCTGGACAAGGCCGAGGCCAACTGCAGGCTCGTCGGCCTGGACAACCTGGAGTTACGCTTCGGCTACGCCGAGGCCCTGCCGGTGGAGGACGCCTGGGCCGACGTGGTCATCAGCAACGGCGTCATCAACCTCTGCCCGGACAAAGGGAGGGTATTCAGAGAGGTCTTTCGCGTCCTGAAGCCAGGGGGCAGGCTCCTCCTGGCCGATATCGTCACCCACAAGGAGGTGCCAGAGTCGGCCAGGGCCGACATAGACCTGTGGGCCGCCTGAGTGGGAGGCGCTCTGCTGGAAGCAGAGTACCTTCAGGCCATCCGGAAGGCCGGCTTCGAGGACGTGGAGCTGGTCTGGACCATGGACGTCTTCAAGGGCGCGGAGGGAGAGGCCAGCGCCAGGGCCTTCGGCACTGTGGGCGCCAACATCAGGGCGAGAAAGCCGTCCGGCGCTGGATAGCCACGCCATCGGAGGGCCAGCCCGTCCAGGCTGTGCTCGCAGGCCTGTTCCGGCATAACCTGCTTGGCAAGGAGCAAGAAGCAATGAGTCCTCAGGTACAGCGGCGCCGCCTGGATGTGACAGGCAAGGTATGCCCTTACCCCACGGTGGAGACCCAGAAGGCGCTGGATGCTATGGGTTGGGGGGAAGTGCTGGAGGTCGTGTCCGACTACATGCCAGCCCGGACTACCATTCCATACCTGTGCTGGCAGCAGAAGTTCCCCTGGGAGATTGTGGAGGAGGGTAACGGACGGTTCCGCGTGATCATAAAGAAGGAGACAGGGAGTCCACAGCCGCCACCTGCCTTTTAGGAAGGTGAGAGGACAGCTAATTGAGGTAACAAGTACTGGTATAGGAGGGAATAGTGCCCAAACTACTGCTCGTCGCAACTCACGCTACCGACGACCCTACCAAGGCAACACTTCCCCTGGTGACCGCCGTCGGCGCGAAGACCGGCGGTATCGAGTGTACCCTGGCCTTTGTCGGTGAAGGCGCCACCCTCATCCGCGATGTTGTTGCCAACAGTGTGCACGGGGTAGGCTTTTCGCCCTTCAAGGAGTTGATGTCCCAGGTCATTAGCGCCAAAGTGCCCATATATGTTTGAGGCGCCTGCTCCGTCGCCCGTGGGGTGACGGCCGACGACCTGAAGGGAAAGAACGCCACCTTCATGGACCCCATCATGTTCGCCAGGCTGTGCAGCGAGCATAACGTGGTCACCTTCTGACAACGCACCTCGCAGTTGGCCCATGTGCCCGGTCTGACTGGTGGAGGCTGGGCACATGGGCATGTCACTGGGGATGGCTGGAGAGGGCAGGCAGTACCCTATAGCACCAGCGTCGCCTCGGCCATGCCCATGAGTTTCCCATGCTGATTGACGCCGCTGATGGCGCACTCCACCAGCTTCTTGCCGCCCTCGACGCGCTTGCCCGTGACCTTGCCGGTGAAGGTCACCGTGTCGCCTGGCCGGAAAGGCTCGATGGCCTTGAAGCTCAGGCGTCCACCGTTGTAGAAGGCGCCGGCCGGGAACCAGCGCTCCAGCATCTGGGCTATGTAGGCCATGGTGGTGACGCCGGCGTTCACCGTGCCGGCGAACAGCCCCGACCTGGCGAACTCCGGGTCGGTGTGGATGTTCCTGGGGTTAGGCTCGCCCTCCAGCTCCGAGTACCTGGCCTGGTTGATGGTCTCCTGGGTCTCGCTGATAGTGAAGGGAGGCAACTCGTCCCCAACGGTGACCGCCTCGAAGGTCACAGGCTGCATTTGCAGGGCCATCCTGGCACCTCCTTGTTGTTAGCTGTCAGCTTTCAGCCTGGCGTGGGGAAGCTGACCGCTGACGGCTGAATGTTGAAAGCTGGTCGCTACCCCTGCCTTGACTCGCCGGGCGGCTTCTGGCCCCTGGCGTACTCGAAAATACAGGTGTAGTCGTACTCGGCCACCTTCTGGCCGTGCTGGTTGATGGCCTCAATGCGGAAGGTGACGAACTTGTTGCCCCGACGCTCGTACTTCTCCAGCACCCTGCCCCAGCTTGTGATGGAGTCGCCGGCGCGGATGGGCGCCGACCAGCGCACCTCGCACTTGGCGAAGGGCGTCTGCCGGGGCGCCACGCTGGCCCGCTCCAGGGCCACAAAGCCATGGTTGGCGGCGATGTCCTGCCGCCGCAGCGGCGCCACCGCGAAGACCATCGTCGGCATGGCCAGCACCTGCCCGTCCTCGCCGCCGGCGCTGTGGTACGCCGGGTTGAAGTCCCTCACCCTGGCGGCATAGCGGGCGATGGACTCCCGCGTGACCTGGATGGTCACCGGCTGGTTGCGCTGGCCGACCTGGACGGCGTCGTACTCCCAGCGCTTCTCCTGCACTTCCGTCATATGCGTCTCCTGGGCTGACATCACCGCCGATGCTAAAAGCGATGCCGCGCCTTGTCAATATGCCTCTGCCCATGTCGCCGGCGCGCGGCTGTGCTAAACTTACGACTCTGGGGCCGCCTGGGGAGCAGACTTCGTACCGGCGGCCGCTAGCAGCGTCGTGAGGGTACATAGCAGATGAGCCAGGCACTGGAAGGACTGCGCATGCTGGAGGTGGCCGAGGGCGTATCCGGCCCGTACTGCGGCAAGCTTATGGCCGGCCTGGGCGCCGAGGTCGTCAAGGTCGAGCCGCCCGAGGGTGACGCCGCCCGCCAGGCGGGGCCGTTCCCCGGCGACTCGCCCCATCCCGAGAAGAGCGGCCTGTTCCTGTACCTGAACACCGGCAAGAAGAGCGTGGCCCTGGACCTGCGCCGTCGTGACGACAGGCAGCGACTCCTGGCCCTGGCCCGGTGGGCCGACGTCCTGGTGGAAAACTACCCGCCGGGCTTCCTGGACTCCCTGGGCCTGGGCTACGCCTCGCTGGCGACGGCCAACCCCGGGCTGGTCATGGTCTCCATAACGCCCTTTGGACAGTACGGCCCTTACCGCGACTTCAAGGCCACGGACATGGTCATCCACGCCCTGAGCGGCGAGCTGTACCTGGCCGGCAGGCCCGACCGGGAGCCGCTGAAGAAGGGTGGCAGCCTGGCGGAGTACCACGGCGGGCTGCACGGCTTCTTCGCCGCCCTGAGCGCCCTCCTGGCCCGCCAGCGCACCGGACGGGGCCAGCACGTGGACGTGTCCCTGGCCGAGGCCGTCACGTCCATCATCGGCATGTTTGTGATGCAGTGGGCCTACGCCAGGACGGTGTCCCGCCGGCGCGGCGCCGACGGCCAGCCCTGGCCCAACGGTGTCTGGCCCGCCAGGAACGGCTACGTCCTGGCCTACGGACGCTTCTCCATGGACTGGTGGCCCCTCTTCGTGGAGATGATGAAGGATGTACCAGCCTTCGCCGACCCCAGGTTCGCCGCGGCTACCGACCGGGCGCGGCACGTGGAGGAGCTGGACGCCCTCTTCCAGGGGTGGCTGTCGGAGAAGACCAAGGAGGAGGTGTACCATCTGGCGCAGAAGCACGGCCTGCCCTTTGGCTACGTGGCGACGGCCCCCGACCTGCTGGCCTCGCCCCAGCTCCAGGCGCGGCGCTTCTTCGTCGAGGTGGAGCACCCGATGGCGGGCAGGCTGCCCTATCCCGGCGCGCCCTTCATCCTGAGCAGGACGCCCTTCCAGTCCCAGCGGGCGCCGCTGCTGGGCGAGCATAATCGCGAAGTACTGGGCAGGCCGGGCCAGGACAGCCCATCACAGCCTGACACGCCGACCCAGGAGGACGGCCACAAGCCGCTGCCCCTGGAGGGCGTGAGGGTGCTGGACTTCTCCCACGTCTGGGCGGGGCCATTCTGCGCCCGCCTGCTGGGGGACATGGGCGCCGAGGTAATCAAGGTGGAGTCGGTAAGTCGCTATGACCCCGAGCGCGGGCCGGCCAGGCTGGAGCCAGGCACACGGGGCCGCATCTACCCCGACGGCAACCCGGGCCAGCGCCCCTATAACCGCGCCGGCCGCTTCAACGTCTACAACCGCAGCAAGCTGGGCCTCACCCTGGACCTGCGCACCCAGGAGGGCCGCGCCCTCATCCGGGAGCTTATTACCATCTCCGATGTCATCGTGGAGAACTTCAGCGTGGGCGTCATGAAGCGCCTGGGCCTGGACTACGAGGACTGCCGCCAGCTTCGGCCCGACATCATCTACATCTCCATGCCCGGCTTCGGCAGGACGGGGCCGGAGGCAGGCTACGTGGCCTATGGCCTGACCCAGGAGGCCATGGCGGGCCTTTCCAGCATCACGGGCTACCCTGGAGAGGTGCCGCTGGATACTGGCGTCTTCTACGGCGACCCCACCTGCGGCGTCTTCGGCGCCGTGGCGGCGGTGGCGGCACTGTGGCACAGGCAGCGCACGGGCCAGGGCCAGCTCATTGACCTGTCCCAGCGGGAGGCCTTCGCTTCCATCCTGCCGGAGCTGGTCTTCGAGTACACCATGAATGGCCGCGTGCTGGCCTCCACGGGCAACAGGCATCCCCGGATGGCCCCCCACGGGTGCTACCGCTGCAAGGGCGACGACGCCTGGATAGCCATCGCCGTCACCAGCGACCAGGAGTTCGAGGCGCTGTGCCGCGTCCTGGGGCACCCCGAGTGGGCCAGCGACCCCAGGTCCGCCACCGTGGCGGCCCGCAAGGCCCATGAGGACGAGCTGGACCGCCTTGTCCAGGCCTGGACCGAGCAGCGCGACCCCTGCGAGGCGATGCACACGCTCCAGGCGGCGGGCGTGCCGGCCGGCGCGGTGCTCACCAACCAGCAGTTGCTGGCAGACCCCCACTTCCAGGCCCGGGGATTCTTCGAGGCGGTGGCCCATCGCGACGCCGGGACTCATGCCTATCCTGGCATGCCCTGGAAGCTCTCGGGCACGCCCGTCCACGTGCGCCTGCCCGCGCCGTGCTTGGGCCAGCACAACGACTACATCCTGGGCGAGGTGCTGGGCCTGGCCCCGCCGGAGCTGGAGCGCCTGGCGGAGAAAAATATAATCGGCACCGAGCCCCAGGGAAGCAGCGCTGGTGCGTCATGAAGCCACGGGCGGTCATCTTCGACCTGTTTGGCACCCTGGTGCCCACCTACCCCCTGCAGGAGACCAGGCGTGTGCTGACGGAAATAGCCGCGCTCTTCGGCCTCTCGGCGGAAGACCTGGCGAAGGTGTGGCGGGAGACGACGCGCCAGCGCCAGACGGGCCTCTTTCCCACGGTCGAGGCGGCCATACTGCACGCCTGCCGCACCCTGGGCTGCGACCCCGGCCCTGACAAGCTGAAGCAGGCCGCGGCGCTGCGCCTGGAGTCCATGAGGCGTGTGCTCAGCCCTCGCCCCGACGCCCTGGACACCATCGCCCAGGTCAGGAAGCTGGGCTGCAGGGTGGGCCTGACCAGCAACTGCACGCTGGAGGTGGCCCTGGTCTGGCACGAGACTCCCCTGGCCGGCCTCATCGAGATGCCGGTCTTCTCCTGCACGGCGGGGGCCATGAAGCCCGACCCGCGCATCTACGCCCAGGCATACGAAAAGCTGGGGGTGAGTCCGCACGAGTGCCTGTACGTTGGGGACGGCGAGGACGACGAGCTTGCGGGGGCCGCCGCGCTGGGCATGCGCCCCGTGCTGGTCCACGTCCCTCACGAGCGCCGCGAGCGGGACACGCGCCCGCTGCCCGGCCAGGTCCCGTGGCCGTCCATCTCTTCGCTGGGCCAGGTGCTGGCGCTGCTGGGCGGCTAGCGTGCCTGCTTGGCCCTACTCCGTCTGGTAGCGCCCGGCGCCGTCGGCGGCGTAGCGCCTGAGGGCGTCCTCGTCCAGCTCCACGCCCAGGCCGGGGCCTTCGGGCGCGACGCCGAAGCCGGCCTCCAGCGTCGGCGACTTGACCAGCACGTCGTCCACGAAGAGCAGCGGGCCAAGGATGTCCACCGGGTACAGGCGGTTGCGTATGGCCGTCGCCAGGTGGAGCGAGGCCGCCGTCTTGATGCCCGAGTCGTGGCTGGTGCCCATGGTCCAGCCAATGCCGGCGCACTCCAGCGCCCCGGCGGTCTGCGCCGTGCGCCGGATGCCCCAGGTGGTGGGCATGATGTTGACGCAGCGGATGCCCGGCTTGCCTGCGCGGATGATGCCGGCCAGGTCGGCCAGGGAAGACCAGCCCGCGTGTATGGATATGCCCACGCCGGTGGCGTCGGCGATCTCCTGGTAGTCGTCCCAGTTGGAGGGCGACGGGTCTTTCAGCAGCTCCAGCTTGACACCGCTGGCCTTCATCTCCAGCGTCTGCCTGATGGCGGTGGCCTTGTCGTGGCCCTGGTTGCTGTCGGGGCGGATGGGGATGTCGCCTGCCACCTCGGCCACGCGCAGCACGCGCTCCAGGTCGCCGGGCACGCCCACCTTCATCTTCAGCACGTTGGTGAAGCCCTGCTCCACGTGCGTCCGGGCATCCAGGACCTGCTCCTCCAGGGAGCGGTAGGCGATAGTCCAGGTCAGGGGCACCTTCTCCCTGAATTTTCCGCCCAGCAACTGGTACACAGGCACGTTCAGGGCCTTGCCCACCAGGTCGTGCAGGGCGAAGTCCACGCCAGCCAGTATGGTTGACGGGCCAAAGACGCGCTCCACGTCGGTGAGGACGGCTTCAAGCTGCATGGGGTCGCGGCCGCGCAGCAGCGGCTCGACTCGCTGGGCCACTGTCTGTGGCATGTCACGTCCCTTGGCCTCGCCCAGTCCAACCAGGCCCTCATCGGTATGCACCTTGAGGATGGTAGTCTCCAGGTGCGTCATGGGCCTGCCGGCTAGCTCGGTATGCTTGTTGCGCCAGGGCGAATGGTAAGGTATGGACACCGGGAAGCACTCGATGCGGGTGACTTTCATCTGATGCCCTCCTTCATCATGGCGCAAGTATATGCCGAGGCCGCGCTATCAGTCCATAGCCTGCCCACTGTAGCCCCTCTCTGCCTCGCCCCCAGAGGGGGCAAGGACCCTCCCTTTCCCTGCTTGGTGCCTATCCGACAACCTTGGCGGACGCACTCGGCCTTGAAACGTAGGGGCAACCCTTGTGGTTGCCCAGGGCCAGGGCAGGCACAAGGCCTGCCCCTACAGGATGGCCTTCCTTTTGTGGTGAATTCAAACACAATCGGCCTTCCGCCTGGTGCCTATCCCACAACCTTGATGGTGGCCCGAGAGGCCCACCAGGAACGGGTAAATGACCGCTCGCCCTGAGCTTGTCCAGGGGCGCTTTACCAGCCGACGTGCAGTTATCGGACAGGTTCTTATTGCAAACACTTCTTGAAAGGATAGCGAGGAGGCAATCCGGCCAGGAGATGGACGCTTACCCCTGTCAGGACAAGCGGGGCAGGTGGTATAATCCCCCAGGCCGGTGACTAGTCCGCAGCGGGGAGCCTGAAGGGTGGAGTTGCTGATAGCGGGAGCGGAAGCCCTGGGCATACAATTGACTAATGAGCAGGTGGCCCGCTTCCAGCAATACTACGAAAGACTGGTGGAGTGGAACACGCGGGTCAATCTGACGGCGGTAACCGGGCTGGCCGAGGTCCAGACGCGGCATTTCCTGGACTCCCTGACTGCGTGCCTCGTCATACCCGAGGAGTCCTTGAAGTCAGGGCGCTTCCTGGACGTGGGGACAGGGGCAGGTTTCCCCGGTATGCCTCTCAGGCTAGCCTTCCCCGGTATCAGGCTGACGCTGGTGGAGTCCACGGCCAAAAAGACCGCTTTCCTCCGCCACCTGAAGGACGCCCTGGAGTGCCCGGACGTGGAGGTGCGTACCGGGCGTGCCGAGGAGCTGGCGCACGACCCGGCGCTGCGGGAAAGCTTCCATGTGGTGCTGTCCAGGGCAGTAGCCCGGCTCAACGTGCTAGCGGAGCTGGCCCTCCCCTTTTGCCGGCCCGGTGGCATTTTCGTCGCCCACAAGGCCGGCAACGTGGAAGCGGAAGTCCAGGAGGCCCGCAGGGCCGTAGAAACGGTAGGAGGCAGGGTGAAGGAGATAAGGGAAGTCAACATGCCGTGCCTGGGCGGGCCAAGGTCGCTGGTGGTGCTGGAAAAGCTTGCGGTCACGCCTGCCCTTTATCCCAGAAGGCCCGGACTCCCCGCCAAGCGGCCGCTGTGAGGTGTCTGAAAGTAGATGGCTGATAACAACCATTCCGAGAAAGAGGCGCTGGCGGTATCCCTGAAACGACGCTTCTTCTCCATTCCTACCCTCATATCCTTCGGCGTCGCGGCGGCGCTCATCCTCTTCCTGGCGACGCGCTTCGACCTGGACTGGTCCGCCACCTGGGACAACGTCCGCATGATGGACCCCTGGCTCTACCTGCTGGCCGTGGTGCTGTACTACCTCAGCTTTGCCTTCAGGGGCCTGCGCTGGCGGATGCTGGGCAAGAACGCGGCGGCCCAGGAGTCCCATGTCGCGGACCTGCCGACAGTCACCACGTGCGCCCGGCTCATCGTCATCGGCTGGTTCGTCAACTCCATCACCTGGCTGCGGCTGGGCGACGCCTACCGGGCCTATGCCTTCGCCGAGGAGTCCAGGGGCAAGTTCTCCTGGAGCCTGGGCACCGTGCTGGCCGAGCGCGTCATTGACATGGCGACGGTCTTCGTCCTGCTGCTGGCGGGCGCCATCTTCCTGTCCACGTCCACCAACCAGATCGCCTCGCGCTATGTGGTCATCGCGGGGTTCCTCATGGCCTTCGCCCTGGTGGTCGTGATCCTGCTGATGAAGACCTATGGTGCGAGGCTGGCGCGCCTTCTCCCGGGAAGGCTGGAGGCCGCCTACCACCTGTTCCACCAGGGGACGCTGGGCAGCTTCAAGCAACTGCCGGCGCTGGTGGCCCTGGGAATCGTAGGCTGGCTGCTGGAGATGGCGCGGCTGTACTTCGTTGTGCAGGCGCTGGGCCTGGAGATAAGCATCCCGCTGGTGATGGTGGTGGCCCTGGGCCATGCCATGCTCAGCACGGTGCCGACGCCCGGTGGCCTGGGCGCCGTGGAGCCTGGCATGACCGGCCTGCTGGCCCTGAGTATGGCCCGCCACGATGCCGTTTCCATAACCCTGGTGGACCGCACCATCACCTATGTAAGCGTCATCCTCATAGGCGGGCTGTTCTTCCTGCTGAGGCAGATTGCCCACGCCCGCAAGGCCCGCCGGGAGCTGGCGGAAAGCGCCAGGGCCAGCGAGCGGCAGACCGTGCCCGACGCCTGACCCGCCGGCCCTGCCCTAACCAGCCCAGGACTCTCCCCGGTAAGCCGCCTCCCAGAAGCGGTACTCGTAGCGCAGCGCCGTGAGGAAGAGCCGCTCGATGCGGGCGCGGCGGCCCAGGTCTGCCCTGTCCAGGTGCCCTGCCATCCAGGTGACCAGGTCGCCCAGCACCGCCGGGCCGTGGAGCTCAATCCACTGCCGGTAGATGGGACTGCGCGGGCGCTTGCCCGCCTCCAGCAGGCGGGTGCCCCAGTCCAGGTACGTGCCCTCGGTGACATAGAGAATGGTGAGGATGTCCTCCAAGGTGCCCTCCAGGCCGGTGCGCACCATGAAATCGCCGAATGCCTGCGTGGTGGGCGAGGCGCTGGCCGACCTGTATTCCTCTTCGGGCACTCCCAGTTCCTTGAAAGCCCTCATGAAAAGGTCGTTCTCCGGGTCCAGTATGCCGGCGAGGAACTGCTCCAGCCGCCTGCCGGCGCTGAAGTCCGGTGCCCTGGCAATGCCCATGGCCGTCATGGACACCAGGTCGCGCACGAAGACGTAGTCCTGCACGAAGTAGTACCGGGCCTTCTCCACTGGCAGCGTGCCCTCGCCCAACTCCTGGACGAAGGGATGAGTGACCATCCTTTCCCACAGGTCACGGTGCTTGTCGCGTAGCTCCTGAGTAAGTGCCATGGCCATACCCCCGGAGTGAGTTCAGCGCCGCGCGGCGCTGGTGAAGCGGTCGGTGAAGGCGTCCTCCGCCTTGACCGGGGCGCTGAGCAGGCCGTTGTCCTGCATCCACCTGGCGAATTCGGCCCACTTGCGTCCGTCCTGGTGGCCGAAGGGCGTCTGGCCCTCCCTCCAGAGAGGTGCCAGCAGGGCGGCGCCTGGACGCTCCACCGCCTCGTCTATCTCCTGGTCTGATGCCTTCAGCAGTATGTCCACGGCGGCCTGGGGATTGGCCGCGGCCTCCTCGTAGCCGCGCCTCACGGCCCGGACGAAGCGCTCCACCACGTCGGCGCGGGTCTCCAGCACCCTCTCGCTGGTCACCAGCACCAGCTCGTAGTAGTCGGGCACACCCCACTGCTCAGCCCGCAGGATGTTCACCGCGTGGCCCTGGTTCTCCATCAGGATGCTCTCATGAGTCCAGTAAGCGCCCACCACGGCGTCCACGCGGCCACCCAGCAGCGCCGGCACCAGGTCAAACCCCACGTTGACCAACTCCACGTCCTGCAAGCCCCTGGCGCCGTCGGCCTTGAGCATGGTTTCCAGCAGCGGCTCGTTGGTGGGAATGCCCGGGTAGCCCACCTTCTTGCCCACCAGGTCCCTGGGCCGGCTGATGCCGGAGGACTTCAGCGCCATGACCGAGTTCAGTGGGTGCTGCACCAGGGCGGCGACGGACACCACCGGCACGCCCTGGGCGCGCGCCAGCAGCACGTCCGGCTGGTAGCTGATGCCGAAGTCGTCCGAGCCGCTGCCGACGGTCTGTAGCACCGTGGACGGGTCCACGGGCGTGTACAGCCTCACCGTCAGGTTTTCCTCCTTGAAGTAGCCCTTCTCCTGGGCAATGAACAGGCCCGCATGGTTGGAGTTGGGGTACCAGTCCAGTGCCACCTGCACGCTGGCCTCCGCCGCCTCGCCGCCACGGCCACAGCCGACCAGCGCCAGCACAAGGCCGAGAGTGAGCAGCAACAAGTACCGCCTGAAATCTGCCCGCGCTTTCATCGTTCAGGTCCTCTAGCATCCTTTCCAGAGATTGAGGCTTTCCGCGATTACTCCCGCTCCAGCGCTCTCCGCGCCCGGCTGGCGTGGGACCAGGGTATAGCCAACCTCTCCACGGCGCCGGCCAGGACAAACAGCGCGACGCCCATCGCCGAGAGGATGGCCATGGCCGCGAAGACACGCTCCGTCAGGAACTGGGGCTTGGAGCGGACCATCAGGTACCCCAGGCCCTCGCTGGAGCCTACCCACTCGCCTATTACAGCGCCTATGACGCTCACGGCGATGGCGACCTTTACGCCTGAGAAGAGAAAGGGCAGCGCCGAAGGCACCTGGAGCTTGGCGAATATCTGCCAGCGGCTGGCCCTCAGCGTGCGCATCATATTGACCATGTCCGGGTCAACGTCCCGCAGGCCGTCCACCGTGTTGACCACGATGGGGAAGAAGGCAATGAGGGCCACCACAATCACCTTTGGCCACAGGCCGTAGCCGACCCAGATGAGCAGCAGCGGCGCAATGACTATGATGGGTATGGTCTGGGATGCGATGACGAAGGGGTAAAGGGCACGCTCCAGAGTCCGGGAGAGGGCTATGGCCGCGGCCAGCACCACTCCAGAGGCCAGGGCTATGCCGAAGCCTATCAGCACCTCCTCCAGCGTCACCCAGGTGTGCCGGGACAGCAGACCAATGTCGCTGGCCAGTGTGGCCGCGATGAGCGACGGCGCCGGCAGCAGCCACTTCTGGACGTGGAACAGGCGCACGTAGCCCTCCCAGGCCCCCAGCAGGGCCAGGACGATGGCAAGGGACGGCAGCCAGCGCCAGACCACCCGCCCGGCGGCGCGGCTACGGCCAGGCGCCAGGGGGGCCGTCAGCCAGGAGGCGCGTTCAGCGGCCATCGCGGGCCTCCGCCGGCGCGCTCTCGTGGCGCAGGGCCGCCAGCAGCCGCGCCTTCATGGCTATAAAGTCTGCTTCCGCCGCCATCTCCAGGCGGCGCGGACGCGGCAGGCCCACGCCCTCCACCAGCTTGACCCTGCCCGGCCGGGCGCTGAGCACGTATACCCTGTCCGACAGCAAGACCGCCTCGTCCACGTCATGGGTCACCAGCACGATAGTCCTCTTCAGCGTTTCCCACAGCGCCAGCAGCCACTCCTGCATCTGGGCGCGGCTCAGGGCGTCCAGCGCCCCGAAAGGCTCGTCCAGCAGCAGCAGCCGCTGGTCCGCCAGGACTGTGCGCAGGAAAGCGGCCCGCTGCCTCATGCCGCCGGACAGAGCGTGGGGGTACTCACGCTCGAACCCCTTGAGGCCGAACCGCTCCATAAGCTCCAGGGCACGCGCCCGCGCGCTGGCCCTGGGCACGCCCACCAGTTCCAGCCCCAGGATGGCGTTGTCCAGCACCGTCCTCCAGGGCAGCAGCAGGTCCTTCTGCTGCATGTAGCCCACCATGCCCAGGCGGCGCTCCGCAGGCTGGCCGTCCAGGTATATGGCGCCAGAACTGGGCTGCTCCAGGCCGGCGATGATGCTCAAAAGGGTGCTCTTGCCGGACCCGCTGGGGCCGATGATGCTCACGAACTCACCATCGTCAGCGTGGAGGTCCACGCTATCCAGGACGTGCAGTGGCCGGCCGTCGAGGTGGAAGAGCTTGGAGACGCCCTCCACCCGGACGCTGACACCTGCGCTGGCCTCTGGTTGTCCGGTAGCGTTGCTGGACTGCACACCGCCTCCTGTGAGTCCGCCATGTCATGTAAGAGGAGGCCACGCCTGGGCCGGGCCATGGGGCGAGCGGCGTCGCGATAAAAAGAAATGGCCGCCCGACCTGTCTGGGCGGCCAATGGAACGCGCTACACGATAATTGACCTCGTCCCTTCGCTGGCATTACCCAGATCAGGTCTCGGGGTCGGCAGCATTGCGGCTGCCCTCTCAGCCTGGCTTTCCAAGCTCCCCCCGGGTGTAACTTTACTTTTGAGTCAGTCTAGCCCACGACGGCTGTCATGTCAACCGCAGCCATCCTGGTCCCTTGAGGCTGGACATGTCGGTCCGCTCATACCACTTGCGCTTTCAAGGGGACTTGTTCCTCTCGTTCAAGGCTGGGCCTTCTGATATTAGCATTTACCGCTGGTCCTTTCCACGGCATGAGCGCTCCAGGCACTCCTGGCAGCCAGTATGTGAAAGGCGACACTTAGAGCCTATCCGACAACCTTGGCGGACGCACTCGGCCTTGAAATGTAGGGGCAACCCTCGTGGTTGCCCAGGGCCAGGGCAGGCACAAGGCCTGCCCCTACAAGATGGCCTTCCTTTTGTGGTGAATTCAAACACAATCGGCCTTCCGCCTGGTGCCTATCCCACAACCTTGATGGTGGTCCGAGAGGCCCACCAGGAACGGGTAAATGACCGCTCGCCCTGAGCTTGTCCAGGGGCGCTTTACCAGCCGACGTGCAGTTATCGGACAGGCTCTTATTGGTGTATAATTTGCCGCGTGTTGCCCCTGCAAGCTGCTGCTACGTGTCAGTGACGCCAGGGACAGCTTTCCTGACCAGCGGGCCAGTGTCATCCAGGGCCAGCCTGGACAGCCGGCGCGGCCCTGAGCTGCTCAGGAGTCGAAAGGTAGCCATGCCAGACCGAGTTGCCACCCAGTACATCGAGGAGGCCAAGGACAGGGCCTTTTCCCTGGTGTCCCAGTATTCCCGGAGGCTGCGCCAGCTGCGCCACTGTGACCTGCGCCTGGAGGTCAGCGAGGGCGTCGGCGCGGTGGCCGAGAACGGCCAGGAGAAGGCCAGCACCGAAGACTATGGCTTCTCCATGGGTGTCCGGGTCATCGCCGGGAAGGGAGTGGCCGCCCCGGGCTACTTCGGCCAGACCCTGGGCGCCTCGGACACGGAGGACCTGGACAACATCATTATCAACGGCATCCGGCACGCCTACGACCGGGCCATGGCCAGCGCCGAGCGCAAGGCCCTGGCCCGGGGGCGATTCGGGCCGCTGGGCGACAGCCTGGCAGACATGGCGCTGGCGCCGGTGGACGTCCGGCAGGACACGGTCGGCCCTACCTTCAGGGTTGACCCTCGCACCTTCCCGCTGGACAGGATAGTCAGGCAGACCGCCGAGGTGTCCAGGGCCATCGCCGGAATCAGCTCCCAGGTGGTCTTCAACATCGTGGGAACGTCCACCATGCTGGTCCGGGAGCTGTTCTGCAGCACCGAAGGCGCCTTCATAGACGAGAGCTATGCCCAGACTGAAGGCTTTGTGCTGGTGGTGGCGGCGGGCCAGCACGGCCCGCTGGAGCTTTACGACTTCACCGGCCACCAGCGCGGCTGGGAGGTCATGGACGAGGGCTTTCACGATGGCCCTATTCAGCTACCAGACCTGATGACCTTCTCCCTGGGCCTGGCCCGCACCACGGTGGAGGTGGCCAACGCGCCGCCGGTCCCCACCACCGACCACGATGTGGTGGTCGTGATTGACCCGCATTTCGCCACTCTGGTGGCCCACGAGGTGGTGGGCCATCCCTCGGAGCTGGACAGGGCCTTGAAGTTCGAGACTGCCTACGCCGGCCGTAGCTGGCTGTTCAAGAGCATGGAGGACAACCAGATCGGCAAGCAGGTGGCCTCGCCGCTGGTCACCGCCTTCTCCGACCCGACTATGGACGGCTACGGCCACTACATCTATGACCACGAGGGCACGCCCGCCCGCCGGGTGTACCACATCCAGAACGGCATCTACCGGGAGTTCCTCAACAGCAGGCAGACGGCGGCTATCCTGGGCGTGCAGCCCAACGGCTCCAACCGGGCCACCGACGCCTCGCTGGTGCCCCTGATCCGCATGTCCAACACCGTCTTCGCCGGCGGCGACCGCGACCCTCGGGACATAATCCGAGAAGTAGACCGCGGCTACTACCTGGCGGGCCACCGCATCCCCTCGGTGGCCGAGTCCCGGGAGAACTTCCGCATCTCGGCCATGAAGGTGTACGAGATACGCAACGGCGAGCTGGGGCAGCTTTACAGGGACGGTGGCATCAGCGCCGATACCAGGGACTTCTTCATGCGCGTGGACGCCGTGGGCAACGACTTCCGCATGTTCCCCATTCCCAACTGCGGCAAGGGCCAGCCCATGCAGGCCAAGCGCATGAGCAACGGCGGCCCCACCATGCGCAGCGTCGCCAGGGTTACCGGCAGCGGGAGAGGATGAGGGCGACACTGTCCAGGAGGTAGCATGCGTTCCATCACCGACTTGAGAAAGGCCGCCCGCGAGGGCCTTGCCTACCTCAAGGCACAGCCAGACGTGAAGGAAGCCGAGGTCTTCGTCGCCAGCAACGGCAACGTGCTGGCCCGGCTGAACTACACTTCCCACATCCCCAGCAATGGCGTAGAGGAACCCAAGTCCACCGAGTCCTTCGGCGTGGGCGTCCGCGTGGCCCTCCAGACGCCCGACGGCACCAGGACAGGCTTCGGCAGCGAGGCCAGCGACATCACCATTGACGGCGTCCGGCGGGCACTGGACAAGGCCCGCAAGGGCGCGGTGCGCGACCCCGAGTTTGTATCGCTGCCCAGGCCCACGGGCGAAAAGCCTACCATCAAGCGCTACCACGACCCGCTCATCATGCGCGTCCACGACCGCACCCTGGTGGAGACGGGCTGGATGGCCCTGGAGCGGGCGCTGGAGGTCTTCCAGTCCTCGGAGGAGCTGCTGAGCATGGCCGGCGACCCTGGCCGCCTGCGCCAGCTTGGCCTCATCGTGGGCGGCGACGTCACCATGCTCCAGGAGCGCATCGCCGTCGCCTCGTCCAACTTCCCCACCGTCCAGACCGACGAGTCCACCCTCATCATGGCCTTCCTGACGGCCATGGTGGAGGGCGAGGCCGCCAAGGGCGGCGGCTGGTCGGTGGCCAGCCACCTGGCCGACTACTCGGGCGAGGCCGGCGCAGAGGCGGCCCGCAACGCCATCAGGGCCATCGGCGGCGTCCGCGTGCCCGACGGCAAGTACAGGGTCATCTTCGGCCCGCAGCCCGTGACGGACATGTTCAATCACCTCATCCTGCCCGGGCTGCAGGCGGGCACCTTCACCGCCGGGGCGTCGCCCTTCCAGGGCAAGCTGGGCAAGCAGGTGGCATCGGAGCTTGTGACCGTGTACGACGATGGGGCCGCGCCGGGCCTGGCCGCCACCAAGGCCATCACCTGCGAGGGCCTGCCCACCGGCAGGACGGAGCTGGTGCGCGACGGGAAGCTGGTCGGCCTCATGTCCAACTACTACGAGTACCAGCGCCTGCTCAACGACCCCAAAGGCACGGAGAAGCTGGGCGCCGACCCCAGGGAGTACCAGCAGGCCCTCTGGCCCAGGAACGGCTTCCGCTGGGGCCGGGGCGGTGGCCGCCAGTTCGACATGCCTCCCACCATTGGCGCCACCAACGTCGTCATCGAGAGCCGCGAGAAGCGCTCCCTGGATGACCTGCTGCGCCTGGTGGGCGATGGCCTCTACATCGGGCGCATCTGGTACACCTACCCCATCAACGGCCTGGCTGCCGGCGACTTCACCTGCACCGTCATCGGCGACTCCTACCTCATCAAGGGCGGCAGGCTGTCAACCCCCATAAAGCCCAACACACTGCGCATCAACGACAGCATCCACAACCTGCTCAACAGCGTCCTGGGCATCGGCCAGCAGCGCAGGGGCACGCTGGTGTGGGCGGCGGACCAGGTAATCTACGCCCCCGAGATAGCCGTCAGCGGCATAACCATCAACGAGATTGCGGAGTACATGGAGGAAATCTAGTGGCCATGGAAGCGATTCAGGTCGCGCCGGAAGTCAGGAAGGGCCGAGTCCAGCTAGCCGTCACCGTCATCCTGGGGCACGCCATCAAGCACCTGTACAACTCGGGGCTTCAGAGCACCATCATGCCTGAAATCAAGGCGGGCCTGGACCTGAGCAACGCGGCCTATGGCACGCTGGCGACCTCCCGGCAGACCGCTGGCTGGGTGACGACCATGACCGCAGGCTTCCTGGGCGACCGTTTCGCCAGCAAGGCGGCAATCATGCTGGGCATCTCCCTGGGGCTGATGGGCATCGCCCAGTTGCTGGCGGGCGTCGCGCCCGGCTACGGAGTGCTGTTCCTGGCCATGCTGCTGATAGGCATCGGGCCGTCCCTGTACCACCCGCCGGCCATCGGCGCCCTCTCCCGCCGGTTCCCGGACAAGCGCGGACTGGCCATCTCGCTCCACGGCACGGGCGGCAGCATCGGCGAGGTCATCGGCCCTACCCTGGCCGGAGTCCTGATTACCGTGGTGCTGCTGACCTGGAGGCAGGTGCTGGTCCTGAGCCTGTTCCCCGCCATCATAGCGGCCTTTGCCATCTGGAGCATGATGCGCAGCGTGCCCGGTGGAGAGTCGGGCAAGACCATATCCATGCGCGAGTACTTCGCCTCCCTGGCGTCGCTGCTCACCCGCAGGCCGCTGCTGCTCCTGGTGCTGGTGACGGCGCTGCGGAGCATGGGCCAGAGCTCCATATCCACCTTCCTCCCTGTCTACCTGAGGGAAGACCTGGACTACTCGGCCCTGGAAGTAGGCTTCTTCCTGTCCCTGGCCCAGTTCGTAGGCATAGGCGCGCAGCCGGCCATGGGCTTTTTCTCCGACCGCTTCGGACGCAAGGCGGTGCTGGTGCCCGCCATGGCGCTACTGGGCCTGCTCATCATCGCCCTGTACTACGCCAGCCCGGGCGTGCAGCTTACCCTCACCATAATCGCCCTGGGCGCGTTCCTGTACTCCCTGCACAGCATCTTCATCGCCTCCGCCATGGACGTGGCCGGGGAGAAGGTGCACTCGACCGTCGTCTCGCTCATCTACGGCGCCAGCTTCCTGGGCACCTTCTCGCCCGTGGTGGCTGGCGTCATCGCCGACAACTTCGGCACGCGCACCGCCTTCATTTACGGCGGCATCATCGTGCTGGTGGGCACCCTGGTCCTGGCGGCCACCCGCCTGCCCAGGACAGCCGTCCAGGTGGCGCGGGGGCACTGACCTCTCCGCCAAAGCTGGCAGGCTATCCAGGACATCTCGGCGGTGCCCTGCCCTCACGGCCAGGGCTGAGTGGATTTATGGAGGGGAGCATGAAGCGCAGCACCGACCGGGTCCTCACTACCCATACTGGCAGCCTGCCGCGTCCGCCTGACCTGCTGGCCATGATAGATGCCAAGGAGAGCGGCCAGCCCTACGATGAGAAGGCCTTCCAGGAGAGGGTAAAGAGCGCCGTCGCCGAGGTCGTCCGGCAGCAGGTCAGCGCCGGCATTGACATCGTCAGCGATGGCGAGCTGGGCAAGCCCAGCTTTGCCACCTACGTGAAGGACCGCATAAGGGGCTTCGAAGGGCAGGACCCCGAGCCAAGAGTCTTCGCCGACCGGGCGGAGTTCCCGGAGTGGAACGCCCAGGCCCCCCGCAGCAGGCTTGCCGCCGGCGTGAGGCCGTCGTGCATCGGCCCCCTGGGCTGGAAGGACAGGGCCGCCGTCTATTCAGACATCGCCAACTTCAAGGCGGCGGTGGAGCAGGCCAGGCCCGTGGACGCCTTCATGCCCGCCGCCTCCCTGGGCATCATCACCGAGATAATGGCCAACCGGTACTACCCCAGCGAGGAGGCGTACCTTTACGCCCTGGCCGACGTCGTGAAGGAGGAGTACCAGGCCATCGCCAGCGCAGGGTTCGTGGTCCAGATAGACGCCCCCGACGCGGCCATGGGCAGGCACTCCCAGTTCAGGGACCACAGCCTGCAAGACTTCCGGAAGGCGCTGGCGCTGCGTATAGAGGCGCTCAACCACGCCCTGGCCGGCATCCCGGAGGAACAGGTGCGGTTCCACGTGTGCTGGGGCAACTACGAAGGGCCACACAATCACGACGTCCCCCTGCGGGACATCGTGGACCTGGTGCTGAAAGTCCGGGCCGGCGCCTACTCCATCGAGGCCTCCAACCCGCGTCACGCCCACGAGTGGCAGGTGTGGGAGGACGTGAAGCTTCCAGAGGGCAAGGTGCTGATTCCGGGGGTCATTGACTCCAAGACTAACTACATCGAGCACCCGGAGGTCGTGGCGCAGCGCATAATGCAGTATGCCAGGCTGGTGGGCCGCGAGAACGTCATCGCCGGCACAGATTGCGGCTTCGGTACCTCGGCCGGCGCGTCCAGGGTCCACCCTACCATCATGTGGGCCAAGTTCCGGGCCATGGCCGAGGGCGCGCAGCTTGCCACAAGGCGGCTGTGGGGCTGAAAAAGGGCGGGCGCCGCGCGGCCCCGCTATCCCCGCACCAGCACCACCGAGCGCTGGATGTCCGTGGTGACCTGGGGGCCGGCTTCGGAGATGTACACGTCAATCTCGGAGCGGACGCCGAACTCGGGGAGGTAGATGCCCGGCTCGATGGTCACGGCCACGCCGGGGATGACCTGGCGGGTGTCCTGGGTCTCCCAGCCGTCCAGGTTGACGGCGTTGCTGTGGACCTCGCGGCCCAAGCTGTGGCCCAGGCGGTGGTTGAAGTAGGCCCCGTAGCCTGCCCTGGTGACGTAGTCGCGGGCGACCTTGTCCACCTCCCAGCCCTGGAGGACGCGCCCCTGCCGGAAGGCCCGCTCCAGCTCGGCTAGTGCCGCGTCCCTGGCGCCCACGACGATGTCAAATATCTTCTGATGAGTGGGAGGCACCCGGTCGCCCACGAAGCCGGTCCAGGTGATGTCGGCGAACATGGTGTCCTCGCCCACCAGCCGCGCCCACAGGTCTATGAGCACCCAGTCGCCGCGCCGGATGACAGCCGAGGACTGGGGCGCAGGCTCGAAGTGAGGGTCGGAGGCATGCTGGTTGGCGGCGACGATAGGCCCGTCAGTCACCTCCAGGCCCTCGTCCACGAACCGCTCGCGGATGAACTCGGCGACGCCGTACTCCGTCGGGCCAAGCTCCAGCGTCTCGCCAATGTGGGCAAAGGCCTCCTGGACTATCTGGCTGAGCTTCCTGGCTGCCTCCATATGTGACTGTAGCTGGGCAGGCGTCCAGCGCTGGGTGGCGTACTGGAGCAGGTCAGCGGACGAGACGACTTCCACTCCCAGGCCGCGCACCACCTCCAGGGTGCCGGCGTCCACCCTGGACACCCTGGGCAGCGCCCCCATGGGCGAGTATTCCATGGCGATGCGCCGGACGCCCCTGAGCAGCTCCTCCAGCCGCCTGGTCATGGAGGCGCGGCTGACGAAGAGGGTCGTGGCGATGCCCAGGTGGGCAAAGCGGCCCTGGTCCACGTAGCTCACCAACAGCCTTGGCTCCCCACGGACGGGAATCCACAGCCAGCACGGGCGGGTGACGTTGGAGATGTAGCCCACCGTGTCCCAGAATATGGGGTTCATGCCACGGTAGTCGTACAGGAGCCAGCCGGCCACGTCCTGGCCCTGCATGTACTCCTGCGCCTGCTGGATGACGGTCTGTAGCCTCTCGGACGTCATAGCGGCCTCCTGGACCGGATGTGTCCACCATCATAGATATGCCCTTGCACGCCAGGCAAGCCAGACCCGTGCCCGTACTCTGAGAATTGCGCTGGCACCCTCCCTGTGGTATCTTTCCGTCGTCAGACAAGGCTACCGGGAGGGCTGCATGATACGGGGCATAGACCATATAGAGCTTATCGTCAGGGATGTGGACGAGACGGTGAAATTCCTCCAGGCGCTGGGGTTCGAGCTTATCCTCAGGACTTCGCACCACGGCGACTCGGCGGAACTCAAGCTCCCCGGGGACAACCAGCCCGTGTTCGAGGTCCACGCCGTCAGCGGCGAGGAGGTCATAGGCATAAACCACATAGCCTTCAAGGTGGACAGCGTGCAGGAGTCGTACCAGAAGCTGCGGGCGGCGGGCATCAGGTTCGCCGGGGAGCCGCACCTGGTACAGGCGACGGGCCGCACCATCGCCAACTTCCGCGACCCCGACGGCTGGCGGCTGCAACTGGTGGACTCCAGCCGCGCCCGGCCGCAGTAGCGCCTCCGCGCTGGCGGCCAGGCCCTCTGCCACTATATCCTCAGGAGGCGAGGGCTGTCATACTGCTGGCGCTCATGCTGCTTGTTGCCTTCAGCCCCGGCACCACCAGCAGCCTTTTTGTTCCGCGAGCAAAGGATGCACTCTCTCACCCTTTGGACTGACCGGGGTAGGTGCCCAGGGCCAGCCGGCCTCCTGGCTCCTTGAGACGTAACGTGTGTGTCCCACCCACCCTCGGTACGTACACCCCACCCAACCCGACGAGCCGGGTGGGGTGTATAGTCCTGCTTGAGGAAGACACTTACCCCTCTCAGCCCACAGGGGAAGGGGCTATGTTCTCGCCCCCTCTGGGGGAGAGCTAGAGATGGGGCCGAGCGCCCAGAGGCCTATTGACATGGCCCATACAGGGTATGATAATGGCGGATAACTGGTCAGACCACCTGTCCATCAGTGCCGACAGCAGAGGTGCCCGGAAATGCTCAAGTCTATCAAGCGGACCCGCATTTCCGAAGAGATCGTGAACCAGGTCTATGGCCTGCTGCGGGAGGGCGTGCTCAAGCCTGGCGACCGCCTGCCGCCGGAGCGAGAGCTGGCCCAGCAGCTCAACGTCAGCAGGGCCTCGGTGCGCGAGGCCGTGCGCCTGCTGGACATGATGGGCATCGTGGTCGTCCGGCCAGGGGCTGGCACCTTCATCCGCGAGGACACGGTGGAGGCTATCCTGCAGGCCTTCTCCTCCCTGCTCTCCGACGACGCCGGCAAGGCGGCCGACGTCTTCGAGATGCGCCTGCTGCTGGAGCCCCACGTGGCCTCGCTGGCGGCCCAGCGGGCCAGCGAGGCGGACATCCGGCGCATGAGGGAGACCCTGGACGCCCAGGAGGCCGACATCGCCTCAGGCGGCACGGGCGTGGAGTCCGACGCCGACTTCCACTTTGCCATCGCCAGGGCCACCCAGAACTCGGCCCTGGTCACCGTCACCCACGCCATCTCGGGCATCCTGAGCCAGAGCAGAGAGGACACGCTGCTGTCGCCCGAGCGCTCGCGGCTGTCCCTCAAGTCCCACCGGCGCATCCTGGCCGCCATCGAACGGCGCCAGCCGGAGGAGGCCCAGGAGGCCATGCGACAGCATATCGCCGAGATTGACCGCGAGGTCCACAACCTGTCATCGCGCCGGTTGCCGGCGGACCTGGCACCCAGGATGAGCGGCCCATAACTCACAGAGAGCTACGTTTGCAGGAGGTTGAGCGAATGGCGGTTACAGCCGTTGAGGTAGTGTACCGGGGCATATTCCAGAAGTCCCTGGCCCGGAACATCACCCGCACCATCGTGCTGGCTGCCCGCAAGGAGGGGAAGATCGGCACCGCCTTCGGGCGGTACGGCGACTCCCCCGAGCGCAATGGCATCCCAGCCAAGTACTTCGCGGTAGTGGCCGACAGCGAGGAGGAGCTTGAGGCCAACCTTGCCAAGTACGAGCCTACCGAGGTAGACGTCACCATCGTTGTGGACGACACCATGTGCAAGGGCGTCGAGTCCTGGGCATGGTACGGCCTCCAGCCCATCAACGAGCTGACCAGGGCCGGCGGCACCGTGCTGGTGACCTCCATCCAGCAGGCCGACCAGCTTATCCAGGACATGCACGTCAAGGACGTGCCCTATAACCTGGCCATCGTCAAGGGCGCCAAGAGCTTCTCCGGCCTGTGGGTGTACAAGGACGACCACACCGACGTCCGCATCCTGGGCGCCCTGGCCAGGGTCTGCCCGCAGCTCGTCAGCCTGGACTCCTACAAGGCGGCCATCCGCCAGATATTCAAGGACGAGCTCAAGGTCAAGTCGGCGGAGCGCTCCTGTGAGCGCGTGTCCATCCATCCCGTCGAGCCGGGCCAGGGCAACCCCACGCCACCCTACAAGTTCGACAAGCCTGGCTGGCAGGACATGGAAGAGGCCATCGTCGTCCAGGGAGTGCAGGTGGGCGGCGGCTTCCGTGGCGGCAACGGCGGCTTCCAGCCCGTCCGCAGCGAGGTCTTCAAGAAGTGGTCCACCCGCACCATGCGGCCCGTGGTCAACTTCGAGGTGTGCACCAAGTGCACCCTGTGCTGGCTCCAGTGCCCCGACTCCTGCTTCGACGTCACACCCGAGGGGCTGTACGATTCCAACATGGAGGCCTGCTGCGGCTGCGGCGTCTGCGAGGAGGTCTGCCCCGTCCCCAACTGCATCACCATGGTCAACGAAGAGGCCTTCAACGACAACGCCAGCCAGTACGACTTCTGGAAGCGCGACCGCGACGGCTACATGGCCTGGCTCCAGGAGATGGTCCAGAAGGCCGAGGCCGAGAAGGCCGGCGTTGGCCGCAGCCACGGCCTGCACCACTGGACAGGCTACAAGGAGCAACTTGCTATAACAGGAGTTGGCAATGACGACTAGTGTCCAGCAAGCTACCCAGGAGCGCGAGGAGCTTATAAGCGGCTCCGAGGCCATCGCCATCGCCTGCTCGCTGGCCGACGTGGACGTTATCACCGCCTACCCCATCCGGCCCTACGACACGGTGATGCAGTACGTCTCCAGGCTTATCGCTGACGGCGCCTTCAGGTGCGAGTACATCGTCGCCGAGAGCGAGCACTCCCAGTTCGAGATTGTCAAACACGCCTGCGCCGTGGGCGCCCGGGTCTTCGCCGGCTCCAGCGGCGTGGGCTGGTTCTACGCCTTCGAGGCGCTGGCCGTGACCTGTGGCCTGCGCCTGCCCCTGGTGGCCATGGTGGGCAACCGCGCCCTGGACGACCCCGGCGCCTTCGGCTGCGAGCACAACGACGCCCTGGCCGTCCGCGACCTGGGCTGGATGCTGCGCTGGGTGGACACTGCCCAGGAGGCCATGGACGCCGCCTTCATGGCCTGGCGCGTGGCCGAGGACCCCAGGGTGTTCCTGCCTTGCGCCATCAGCACCGACGGCGCCTTCCTCACCCACTCCCAGCAGATCGTGCGGGTGCCCGACAAGAAGCTGGTGGACCAGTTCCTGCCGCCCTACAACCGCGGCAAGTTCGTGCTCCACCCCGACAACCCCATCACCATCGCCCCTCAGGTCAACGAGGACTGGCTCATGGAGATCCGCCGCCAGACCGACGCGGCCATGCGCCGCTCCCGTGACGTCATCATAGAGGCCCACCAGGACTTCAAGCGCATCTTCGGCCGCGGCGGCGATAACCCCTTCATCGAGGAGTATATGACCGACGACGCGGACGTTGTCCTGGTGGGCATGGGCACCCTGGCCATGCCCCTGAAGGTCACCGTGCGCCGGCTGCGGGAGAAGGGGCGGAAGGTCGGCTTCGTGCGCATCAAGTGGTTCCGGCCCTTCCCGGAGCCTGAAATCCGGGCAGCGCTGTCGCGGTTCAAGGCCGTGGGCATCATTGACCGCGACTACTCCCTGGGCGCGCCTTCCAACGGCGGCGTGCTCTTCAACGAGGTACGCTCGGCCATGTACGACGCCGAAAGGCGCGTGCCCATGGTGGGCTTTGTGGCCGGGCTGGGTGGCCGCGAGATCACGGTGCCCAGCACCATCCAGATGTTCGACATCGTCCAGAAGGCGGCGGATACTGGCAAGGTCGAGGAGCCGCTTTACTGGATAGGCGTCCGGGAATAGTCCTGAGCAGGCCGAAGGAGAAAGCAACTATGACCACTTCCAACATTCTTCCCATGATCAAGGGCGTCCATGACTCGCCGCTGGAGGAGTACTTCACCTCCGGGCACCGCACCTGCCAGGGCTGCGAGTCGGCGCTGGTGATGAAGCTCATGGTCAAGGCCGCCGGCCCCAGGACCATCGTCCTGGGCAGCACGGGCTGCATGTACGTCGCCAACACCACCTACTACTCCACGCCGTGGGTAGTGCCCTGGATGCACACCCAGCTAGGCTCCGCCGGCTCGGCGGCCACAGGCACGGCTGCCGGGCTTGCTGCCCTCATGAAGAAGGGCAAGCTTAAGGAGGAGCGCATCAACGTCATCGCCTTCTGCGGCGATGGCGGCGGCGCCGACATGGGCATCTCGGCCATATCCGGCGCCATGACCCACCAGCAGTACAACCTGCTGGTGCTCATGTACGACAACGAGTCCTACGCCAACACCGACATCCAGGTATCCGGCTCATCGCCCTGGGGCGCCAACACCACCTTCAGCCCGCCGGGCAAGGTACACCGCATCATGCACAGGCGCTGGAAGAAGAACATGGCGCCCATGATGGCGGTGGGCCACCCGGGCGTCAAGTACGTGGCGACGGGCTGCGCCTCCTACGCCGTGGACCTGATGAACAAGGTGCGCAAGGCGCTGACCATCGGCGGCCCCACCTTCATCCACACCATAGACCCCTGCCCCAAGGGCTGGGACTACGACCCCATGTACTCCCACGAGTTGGGCATGCTGGCGGTGGAGACCGGCGTGTGGGTGCAGTACGAGATCGAGGAGGGCAAGCTCAACCTCAACGGCCCGTCCAAGATGATCGCCATGGGCCGGCGCAAGCGCAAGCCCGTTGTGGAGTTCTTCAAGCGCCAGGGCCGCTTCGCCCACTTCACCGACGACGATGTGGACTACTTCCAGGCCAGGGTGGACGAGATGTGGGAGAAGTGGTGGCTGCCCGGCATCATACCCATGGCGAAGCCGGACGACGGCGCTACGGGCGGCTAGGCGGCGCTGCCGGTGCACCCTGCCAGGTAGTCAGAGGCTGGACTGAAAGCAAGAGAGGCCCCGGTACACCGGGGCCTCTCTTTTTGTCGTGGTGCGTGGCTACAGGGTCATGACAACTTTGACGATGCCATCCTCGCGGTTCTCGTACATGTCGTGGGCCTTCTTGACCTCGTGGAACTTCATGTAGTGGGTGACCATCTCGCCCGGGTCCCACCAGCCGCGCGCCTTGAGCTCCACCATGTTTTCGATGTGGCCGATGGCATCGCCGCTGGTGGCGCCGGCCGTGGGTATGATGGTGGGCGTGTTGGCCAGGAAGTACTGGGTGTCTATGGGCGTCGTGTTGCCGTGCATCCCCGCGCCCTGCTGTATGCCGAAGATGATGACCTTGCCGAACTTGGCCACCAGCCGGAAGGCCGCGTTGAGCGTTTCAGGGTAGCCGGCGGCTTCCACGGTTATGTCGGCCCTGCGCCCGCCGGTGATTTCCTTCACTGCCTCGTCCAGGTCCTCCTTGCTGGGGTTGATGGTATGGGTCGCGCCGAAGCGCCTGGCGAACTCCAGCCGGTTGTCCAGGAGGTCCACGGCGATGACCTGCTTGGCCCCCGCCCGGGCGCAGATGGCGGTGAAGGACAGGCCGATGCCTCCCTGGCCCAGCACCAGGACGCGCTTGCCCAGGATGGTGCCCATCTGCTGGCAGGAGTAGAGCACCGTGCCCGAAGGCTGGCACATGACCCACTCGGCCAGGCTGCCATTGTCAGGCAGGGCCACCATGCGGTCGGGCTGGCCGACCAGGTACTCCACGTAGCCGCCCGGGCCGTCCCGCGACGGCAGCACGATGACGCGCTGGCCCTCCTTGAACTTGTTGGTCTTGCTCTCCACCACGACACCGGCGCACTCGTGGCAGGACCCGCCCAGCCGCAGCGGGTACTGCTCCTCGGGATAGACCGGCCCGTAGCCGTGGCGGATGTCGCTGCCGCAGATGGACCAGCACTCCAGCTTTATAAGGCACTGGCCGTCCCTGGGCGCGGGCACGTCCACGTCCAGGACTTCAAACTGCTTCGGGCCGGAGATTCGAGCTGCCTTCATCCGTTCAATCCCCTCTTTTCAGCAATGAGTTGACAAAAGCCGCCCCAATTTATATCTCATAGCCTGGCGCAAAGCAAGAGGGGCCTCCCTCAGACCCCACACCTTTGACATGGCTGCTGGCAAAGTATATACTTGCTGCGTGATGTGGTTTGAGGTCTGCGTGTGTACGAAGTGCCAATGGAGGGAGCGTATCTGCTCCTAGGCTTCGTACTGCCTTAAGCTAGCCGACAGATATGCACCCTCGCCAGGAAACGACGAGGGTGCTTTTTTGTTGCCTGCCGCCGTGAGTGCAGGCTTCTCCCGGCAATGGGTCTGATGGAGGTGTCAGATGTCAGCGATCAGTAGAGAGTCCCGGGTGCCAGACTCGTCCTCCAGCGCGTTGAAGCGGCTGTTCAGCTTCCCCAACCCGGTCAACGAGATGGCCGCGCGCATGGTGGCCGGCATGGTGGTAGTCATGGTGCTGGCCATCACCCTGGCCGAGCAGTGGTGGGTGCTGTTCCTGCTGGCCTATGGGTTCCTGGCCAGGGTATCCACAGGGCCGAAGCTCAGCCCGGCGGCGTTGCTGGCCACGCGGGTGCTGGCTCCCATGCTGCGTCTGCACAAGCCGGTGCCTGGCCCGCCCAAGCGTTTCGCTCAGGGCATTGGCTTCGTTTTCTCCACCACGGCGCTGGTGCTATACTTTGTAGCAGGCTCGGCAGTCGCGGCCAAGGTCGTGCTGGCGGTGCTGGGCCTGTTCGCCGCTCTGGAATCAGGCGTGGGCTTCTGCGCTGGCTGCTTCGTATTTGGCTATTTGATGCGCTGGGGCATTATCCCCGAGAGCGTCTGCCGCGAATGCGTGGTGAGGCCAGAGCCCAGCGCGTGACGGCCGCCAGGCAAGGCGACAAAACTACTTGCGCCAGGAGAGGTCATGCAGGTCTTCAAGAAGGGACAGGTACCCCAGCAGGATGCCACCAACGCGCCCATCTTCTATGGAGGTAAGGTCACCCGGCAGTCACTGGTGGGGCCAGACAAGAGCAAGTACTATAACTTCACCATCGTGAGCTTCAGCAAGGGCGCCAAGAACAAGTTCCACACTCACACCAGCGACCAGGTGCTCTACGTACTGTCCGGCAAGGGCATAGTAGCCACGGAAAAAGGGGAGGTTGTCGTTACAGAAGGCGACACCATCCTGATACCGGCGGGGGAGAAGCACTGGCATGGCGCCAGCGACGAGTCTGATTTCGCCCACATCTCCCTCACCAGCGCCGACAGCAAGACGACTATCTACGACTAGCACCGGGTCAGCGCGGGGCCGGTGAAGGGGTGCTCCCGCTAGCCTGAAAACGCCCCGGGTGCTGTGGCGGCCTGGCGCCAGGCCCTCAGGCCACAGAGGAGTCGGGGGAGCTGAAGCGGTAGCCTACACCGTGGACGGTCTTGATCCAGGTGGGGTTGCGGGCATCGTCCCCCAGCTTGCGGCGCAGGCGCTGGATGTACTTCTTCAGGGCGTCGGCGGCCTCGATGTCATCGGCCCAGATGACGCGCTGGATGAACTCCTGGGAGAGGGTCATGTGGCGGTTCTTGGCCAGCAGGTACAGGAGCTTGAACTCCGTGGGAGTCAGCACCAGGCGCGTGGAGCCTAGAAAGACCTCGTAGGTGGCGGGGTTGATGAGCAGGTCTCCACAGCGGATGGGGGTTTCGTCGCTGCGCTGCTTGGCGGCACCGACGCGGCGCATCAGCGCGACGACGCGGGCCATGACCTCCATGAGGTTGCACGGCAGGCGGATGTAGTCGTCGGCCCCTGCTTCCAGGGCCTTGACTATCTCTATCTCGCTGTGCTCTATGCTCTCCACGGCCACCACGATGGGCACATCCGAGAACCGCCTGATCTCCTTGATGGCGGCCCCTATGCCCATGTCGTCCAGGTCCTGGCAGAGCATTACCAGGTCCGGCTCCTCCTCCTCCAGCACTTCCAGCCCCACCTTGCCCTGGGAAGCCACCAGCGGCCTGAGGTCCGGCCAGCGGAGCCTCAAGGCCAGGGTCATCTGCTCAACTTTGCTACCTTCCAGACAGAAAAACAGTACCTTCATGAGGTACTTCCCTTTCTCAAAACGCCTGCGGCCCTGGCTAGCCTCCGGGGAACTACCGCCTGTGGACTTGCCCTGGCCCCTGGCAGTCCCTGCAAGGAGCGACAGGGGCTGGGCAGCGCGCAGGTGGGCTGCTGACACACGTATGTATGTAGGTTACGATATCTATAATTAAGCGAAATGTCAATGTCACCACTACCAACAAGGGCCGCCTGGAAGCTTCGACGTAGCCTATAAGGGATATAACCAGGACAGTGGAGTGGAAGGCTAAGCAGGTAACCAGAGTTGATGTGCACTTTGGGACGCCTGCGATGGCCCCTTGTATCTTGGAAGGGGGATAGAATGAAAGAGAGGGTGCGGCAGACCCAAACCCCTTGGGTCCACAAGAGGCCGCTAGAGAGCGTGGTCGCCGCACCCATCCCCCACAAAAGCCCGAACAGTTGCCTGGGCTT
>DAOUAM010000014.1:0-14688 GCA_034433305.1 Dehalococcoidia bacterium
GATAGTACCCGCCAGGTAAAGCCTCGGGCCGCCTGGAACGAAGCGAGGGCGGGAAGCTTCCCGCCCTCGCTTCGTTCCAGGCGGCCCGAGGCTTTACCTGGCGGGTACTATCTTATGGAAGGCCGACGTGCCAAAGGCCGTTGGGTCCATCACCCACTCCTTGATGGAGTTGGGGTTGTACACCGTCAGGGCGGGCACGGCCACAACTCCGGGCTTCAGCGCCCAGTGGTACATGTAGTCGAAGTACTCCTTCTTCAACTCGATGCGCTTTTGCTTGTCCAGCTCCGCGGCCATCTTCAGGTAGATCTCGGCCCCCTTGGGGGTCTCGTAGCAGATGCAGTAGCCGCCACGGGAGAGGCTGGTCTCCTCGATGCCCGCAGGCCAGTCAAAGGGGAAGATGGTCTGGCCGTCGTCGCCGGAGGTAAGCCTGGGAACAGTGGCGGTGCGGCCCACCAGGCTGGGGCGGAAGACGGCGTAGGGGTACTTGAGCACCTGGGACTTGATGCCGATCTGGGCCATCATGCCGCTGATGGCATCCATGATCTCCTCACCCAGGCCGCCCGTATGGCCGGTGTTGACGAAGAGCGGCATCTCGAACCTGAACCCGTCGCCGCCCTTCTTATAGCCAGCCTTGTCCAGGAACTCGTTGGCCTTGGCCAGGTCATAGGGGTACTCCCACTTGGTGTCCCAGTAGGGGCTTTTCTCGTCAATGTAGGGCATATGGACGGGCCAGCCCAGGCCATTGAGGAACTGCTTGTTGATGCCTGCCCGGTCAATGGCCATGGCCACGGCCCAGCGGACCAGGCGTGCCTGCTCCATGTCGTCCATGCCCTGGGGGTTGTTGGAGTCTTGAGGCTTCCAGGGGTTGCCGATCCAGGGCAGGTCGTTGACGTACACGGGGCTACTAGCAGCCCCCAGGGGCTCGCCAGTGAGGGCGTTCTTCTCCTCCCAGAGGTTGCCGGAGAAAATGATACCCTGCTGGCTGGCATTGCCGGAACTGGTGGTCTTGAAGCCCTGCTCCAGCACCTTGTTGACGCTCTTGATGGCCAACTCGGCCACATCCAGCTCACCGGTCTGGAGGGCAGCTACCCTGGCCGAGTCCTCAGGTATGGCCTGGATTATGACCTTCTCTATCTGAGGCTTGTACTTCCAGTGCTGGTCGAAGCGGGTCAGCACCGCGCGGTCATCCCGCACCCAGCTCTCTACCTGAAGTGGGCCAGTAGCAACGACGTTGTCCTTCATCCAGTCCTCGCCATTCTTGTCGAAAGCCTGCTTGGAGTGGATCAGGAGGCCAACAAACCCGTTGGCATTCATCATGTAGGTGTTCCAGTGGGTATCCACCGACGCAAAGGTGTACTCCACGTGGTTCTTGTCCAGGGCTTTGGCAGGGTTGGTACCGAAGAGCGTGGAAAAGTAGGAGGCGCTGGGGGCGATGCTGTGAGGCGTGAGCGTCGGGTTGACCATGTTGTAGCTCCAGGCCACGTCCTCGGCGGTCATTTCGCCCCAGCCCTTGTGGAACTGGACGCCCTGGCGGGTCTCGATGACCACTTTCTTGCCATCCGGGGCGAGGTCCCATCTGATGGCCAGCTCTCCCACTTCGTAGTTCACAGTGCCGTCGGGATTCCACTCCCAGGTGAAGAGGTCTTCGCCGATGCCCCAGCCCTGGCCATCGTAGAACTCGCAGAAGGTGGTGTTAACACCAGGCGCGCAAGTGAGGACAGACTGGCCATAGGCTATGGTGCTCCTGGGGTTCTTGGGGGCGGGCGCCTGGCCGCCCGTCTGTGCCGCGGTGGGCGTGGCTACGGGCGCCGTGGTAGGCGTAGCTGCTGGGGCGCCTGGCGGGCTTGTTGGCTGCACGGCTGGCGCAGTAGTGGCCGTCGGCGAAGGCTCCTGCGCGCCAGTACACGCCAGCGCCAGGGCCACTATGCTGCACAGCAAGACAGAGAGCGCTACCAGCGACCGTTTCATCGTGTACCTCCTCTGATGATGAGGCTAATCTGGCTCTTCAGCCATGGGGGACAGGCTGTGCGGGCGAGACCTCCTGGGGGAATACGCATCTTGCTCCTGATGCCCGGCATGTGTGCCGTTACTCCCCTCGGTCCGACTGCAAAGCGTGCGATATCAGCCCGCCCCAGCACAGGGGTGTAGCCGAGCGCCGTCAGACTACAATACCCCAATACCGGTGTCAAGTCTCTTACGAATTCCGTCAGCACGTCGGGAACAGCCACATCCTCGACTCGTATGACAGCATTTCGTACAGACCAGGCGGGCAAGCCCGGCGCAGTGGCTTCACCCGCGCGCCGGCATGGGCCATAGTGTAGGCCCGAGGTGTTGCAAAAGTTTTGCCGGAAGGTTAAAGGACTGTTACAGCCGCCATCTTGCTCCTGTCGCCAGCGCAGCTTCCACAGGCCCAGCGACATGGTGACCACCCTCCAGCCACCTTCTGACGAATGTTGTTAAACCCAAATTAGCACTTTTTGACCATGGAAGCGTGCTTCCGTTCTGCTAACGTTAATTTATCCTTGCGCCACGTAGCCTGGTGACTCGGAGGCCACCGTACAGGGCATCGGTATCACAACAGAGAGGTGAGGTGCACAAATGGTTATCGCGGCGGAAAGGGAAGTCCTCCCCAGGTCAGCGCCCCAGGTGGAGGTCCAGGGGGAAATCGCCCCAAGGCAAGCTGAAGAGAGCTTCATAGATAAGGCCAGGGCGCTGGGTGTCAACCTGGCCCCACTGAAGATCACCGGACTGGACCGCCTGTCCCCCTGGATGGGGCGGAACGAGCAGTTCTTCCGCGTCTCCTGGCAGCGGCAGAGGTCACTATCCTTCTTCGGACTGCTCCACTTCTCCTGGACCAGGACCAGCAGCGGCATCTTCAGACAGCACGCGGCCAGCAAGGTCCTGCTGCCTCCTGAGGCTGAGAAGGTGGCCGAGAAGCTTCGGCCCCTTCCAGAGATCGAGGAAATGGTGGTGCTGGAAGAGCGGCGCATAGACCCCATCCTGGCCGTCCGTGTGAAAGGCGAGTGGTACGAGGCCTACCGCTGGTGGGAGCCTCCAGTGCTGCTGCGCGACGGGCGCCCGGTGTCCTCCAGGGGCATTCGCATGTCGGCCCGCTTGTGACCAGCGGCCATGCTTCCATGACAGGCCACTGAAAAGGCGCTCGTCGCCTCCGGTGGGCCTGTGCAGCGCCATGGAAGTGGCCCCTCTTTCTCGCCCCTCTGACTGAGAGTGGCGGGCGGTACACGCGCGTAAAGCCTCAAGGAATTGGCCCATGTAGTGCTCACTGACCTGGCACAGGCAACGAGGCAGGCGTCGAGACCTCACCCCCGGTCCTCCTCTCCAGTCTGCCCCCTCGACACTCGGGGCAGGCTGGAGAGGGGAACATAGATTGACCAGTGTTGTGTCCTTGCACACCAGGGGTGAGGTCTCGGCGTCCTCCTGGCCCTGACTTTCCCGGGTGCTGCTGTCCGATGTGGCGCTAGCGGGCAGACCTGCTATAATCTCCATCTGGCCCGCCGCCGGCACATGAGACTCGTCCGGGCCTGTGGAAAGGATGGAGCAGCACCCATGAGCACCAGGGTCTATTTCAGGACCACCCACCGGATGAAGGACTTCCTGAAGCGCTGGACGCCGCCAGACGTGGACATAGTCTGGGTGGACGCCTCGGCGCCGGTGGAGGTCCAGGCCGAGGCGCTGAAGGACGCCGTGGCCGTCTTCACCCTGCCGTCCCAGTTCCCCGTGGAGCTGGCCAGGCGCTGCCCCAGGCTCAGGCTGGTGCAGGTCTTCAGCGCAGGCGTCGAGGCCATAGACCTGGCCGCCCTGGGCGAGCTGGGCATCAAAGTCGCCAACAACGGCGGAGGCAACGCGCCGGCCGTCGCCGAGCACACCGTCGCTCTCATGGTCAGCGTCTACCGCAGGCTCAAGGCCCAGTTCGCCGCCGTGGACTCAGGGCAGTGGGCCGGCGACTTCTTCCCCGAGTGGTTCTCCAGCACCTTCGAGCTTACGGGCAAGACTGTGGGCATCGTTGGCCTGGGCAGGATCGGCAAGCAGGTAGCCAGGCGGCTCCAGGGCTGGGACTGCAAGCTTATCTACCACGACATCGCCGATATCCCCCGCCATGTGGAGCGGGAGCTTCACATGGCGCGCATGCCCCTGGACGAGTTGCTCCGGACGTCGGACATCGTGACGCTGCACGTGCCTCTCACCGGGCGCACCCGTGGCATGATAGGCGACCGCGAGCTTGGCCTGATGAAGCCCACCGCCGTGCTTATCAACACCTGTCGCGGCCCCGTGGTGGACGAGGCGGCGCTGGCACGCGCCCTCAGGGCCGGCAAGATCGCCGGCGCCGGCCTGGACGTGGTCGCCCAGGAGCCTCCGCCCAGGGACAACCCGCTGCTGCACCTGGACAACGTCATTGTCTCGCCGCACCTGGCGGGCATGTCCCAGGAGGCCGCCCAGCGCAACATTGCCTTTGCCGTCCAGAACCTCCTCCGTGTCTCTGGCGGCCAGGAGCCTGAGTCCGTCGTGCTGCCCGAATAGCCCCTGCCGGCCCTGAAGCACGGGAGGCCCCCTTCCTCATAAGGCACAGGCGACTTCTTCCACTCACCCCGCCCGGACTGGTTACTGTCCGCAGTGCCAGCATGCTCCTGCGTGCCACTCCCACCGGCGCCCCGGCTGAGCAGACTTGACATAATGAATAGACCGTAGCCCTGTAGGGGCAACCCTTGTGGTTGCCCAGGGCCTCGGGCAACCACAAGGGTTGCCCCTACAGAATTGGTATATAAGGCCGTCCCTGGTGGACTACGCCATAAGCCAGCTATGCTCATCTGGTAGTGCTGGACGGGTGGGGCAGCGGCAAGTCCGCCCCGTGCTACAGCCCGCTGGAGCTGTTCGACTCCGGGGCAAGAAGCCGCTGGCGGATGCTGTCAGCCTACACCCAGGGGAAGGCCAGCGTCGGCTGGTTGGCGTAGCGGCGCATGCGGAGGACGACGCGCCCGCCAGCGCCAGGGGCCAGGCGCACGGCGAGGTGGGAGTGGTCCACAGGCGTCTCCTTGCCGTCCACCGAGGCGCTAGTAATCTGGTGCTCGGCGTAGGCGCCGCCCTGGACAATGACCGTCCGCTCCCGCACCTGGCTGAGGTTCACCAGTGTCACCACGGCCTCGTCAGGCCCCAGGCGCTCCACCAGCGTGGCCACGTCCTCGGGCAGCCCGGCGCGGCGACGCAGGGGGTCGAAGTAGCGCAGCCGGCAGTGCAGGGGATAGCCAGCCCTGCCCGTGGGCAGGCCGCCCAGCATGAGCTGCACCAGGTTCTCCACCGTGGCCGGGTTCAGGGGATTGGGGTCGTCGGACATGCGCGTGTCGGGCGTGGAGGTGTCCTGGCGCATCATGTCCACCTTCTGCCGCAGCGCAGCGAAGTCCTCCTGGAGCGCCCGTAGCGGGTACTGGGGGTCGCGGCCCTCCAGGAAGGCCAGCCAGCCGGTGCCAGGCAGCGGCTCCCTGTCCTGCGGGGCCAGCGACCAGTAGTACACCTCCAGCGCGCCGGCCGAGAAAGGCTCGGGCCGGTAGTCGTACCAGCCCTGGTCGCCGTACATGCGCGGGTACATGGCCCTGCCGCCCACGGCCTTCCTGTTGGCGTTGACCTGCTGGATGATGCCGCGCCAGACGTCCACGTAGCGCTGGTCGCCGGTGAGCAGCAGGGCATTGGCGAAGCCGTAGAAGCACCTGTCCTGGAAGGCGGGCCGGTGGGCCAGCTCGCCCGTCTGGGGCACCACCACGGTGAAGCCCCAGCCATAGACGCCGCCGTACCACTTGCCGTCACAGGCGCCGCCGATGGTGCCGTCCAGGCCGACGTTGGTGGGGATAAGGCCGCCGTTGGCCCGGGTGCGCTCCACCCAGGCGTCCACGTACTCCAGCAACCAGTTCCTGTACCTGGCCTCGCCGGTGAGGGCGTAGGCGTTGAAGGCCAGGGTGGTGGCGCCCAGGTTGAGGGGATGGTCGCCCACCACGTCGTTGTAGTCCTTGAAGTGGGCCAGCATCTCCTCGTAGCTGCGCTCCCCGTGGCCGGGCTTGAAGCGCCCCGCCAGCTCGATGGGGTCGCCGGCCCAGTCCAGCGCCGTCGCCTTGCGCAGCAGCGGGCCACGGCTGCCATTGAACATGCTGCGGATGATTCGGTGCTGCGGGTCGTAGTTGGGCGCCTGGGGGTCCTCGTTCATGTACAGGCCGGCGTACCGCCTGACGCGGCTAATGTACGCGGCGTCATAAGGCTCCGAAAGCCCCTGCAGGACGAAGGCCGACAGCCACTCCCCGTGGTGGAACCAGTCGAACATGACCGGGAACTCTTTGTAGTACATGCCATCGCGGGCGAAAGGCACGTCCACCGTCTTTGCCTCGGTGTACTGGCGCAGGTGGCCCTCCCAGCCCTTGCGGTACATCTGGAGCACCGTGTCGGGCGCGCCCAGGGCGTGGAGCATGGTCCAGTTCAGCAGGTTCTCGGCGGCATCGTCGGGGCCGTCATCGCCGCCCCAGCGGGGCACGCACAGCAGGTAGCCCCGTTCGTCGAAGTACTTCTCGAAGAACTCCTGGCAGGCCTCTGCCTGCGCCCTGATAAGCTCCCGCTCCAGCAGCGCCCACGCCGGCGGCGCCTGGGGCGTGGTGATGGGGACGACGGCCTCGCGGGCGTTGGTGGTCCTCATGCTTGCCTCCGTTGGAGTCTCCTGCTGAGAAGTGCCATAATGCTCCCTTCCTGGCCTTCCCCCACAGGGGGCAGGGAGGGTCCTCGCCCCCTCTGGGGGAGAGCCAGAGAGGGGGCTGGCCTCTGGCCCAATTCCTGACCTTCCCCCACAGGGGGCAGGGACTGTTCTCGCCCCCTCTGGGGGAGAGCCAGAGAGGGGGCTGGTACATACCAGACCAGCGCCAATGGGCATCAGGTTACAGCATAAAAGAGTTTGGAAACACCCTCAGATACCCATTCTGGCTGGCCGCCAACAAGATACCACGTCAGGCCGCGCCCTGGGAACTCCGGCCCAATGTGGGCAGCGTGCATCCGGCGCACGAGCGGGCCAGGCCGCAGGGTGCCGTGGCGGGGGCGCTGGCGACGGCGGTGGCCTCGCTTTCCCGCCTCAGGGGCCTCTCGCCAAAGATGTCCAGCTTGAGTTGTCTTGCCGGCGCCGGCCTGTGGCCGGGGAACACCAGGAAGGGCCAGGCCCGCTTCCTGACCACGCCCATGGCCTGCAGGTCGCGCCAGTTGTCTATACGGTGCCGCCGGCGGTCCTGGACGATGCGCTGCGCCGCCACCGGCCCGACGCCAGGCACCCGCAGCAACTGCTCCCGGCTCGCCGCGTTCACGTCCACCGGGAAGGCGTCCAGGTTCTCGATGGCGATGGCCGTCTTGGGGTCCTGCTCCAGCCACAGGAAGCCGTTGCGGTCGAAGGCCGGGGCCAGCTCCTCGGGGGAAAAGCGGTACACGCGCCGCAGCCAGTCAAGCTGGTACAGGCGGTGCTCCCGTGTCAGCGGCGTCGGCGGGTGCTCCTCCAGTGGCGTGTAGCGCACCGGCCTGAAGGCCGAGTAGTACACCCGCTTCAGGCCCAACTGACTGTAAAGCTGGTCCACGCGCTGGAAGATGTCACGGTCCGACTCGTCGGCGGCGCCGACCACCAGTTGCGTCACCAGGCCGACGGCGCCGGTGGCTCCATCCCCCTGGACGCCGCCCTGTACCAGCCGGGCGAGCCAGCCCAGGGGCGTGACTATGTCCCGCTCCAGGTCCTTCATGGCGCTCAGCTTGCGCATGTGCTGCGGCGTGGGTGCCTCCATGTTTATGGACAGCCGCGTGCCCAGGCGCCAGGCTTCTTCCACCAGTGGGTATTCGGTGCCGGGCATGACCTTCATGTGGATGTAGCCCTTGAAGCCGTACTTGCCCCGGAGCATGTCCACGACCTTGAGCATCCGCTCCGTGGTGCCAGAGGCGCTGCCAGCGATGCCGGAGCTGAGGAACAGGCCCGCCACGGTCTGCCGCTGGTGCAGGTCCATGAACAGCTTTGCCAGCTCCTCCACCTTGAAGGCGTAGCGCCGCCTGGGCACCCAGTGGCTGTTGGGGCAGTAGTGGCAGTCCATCTTGCAGAAGTCGGTGAACATTACCCGCAGCAGGCTGATGTATTTGCCATTGGGCATGGCCGCCCTGTACACGCCGGGCAGGGGGTGGCGCCTGTGGGATGGGGTGGAGTAGGGCATGGCCGCCGAGGGCGTGACCACGCGCCCCCGTTCCGAGGGGGCCAGCACGTCGTCACCCGCCATGCCGCCCAGGGCGCGCAGCTTGGAGTAAACGTCAGGTGTTTGTTTAATCAGCATAGCAGCCCTCCTCGTGAAGATATGGAACATATGTTCTAATAAGGAAGGCCCGCTGTCAAGGGCCTGGGCGCGGGCGGGGCCTGCTCCAGTCCAGTGGACAGGGAAGGGAAGCGTCGCCCACTGACCTGCGACAGGCACAGTCCCTTGGCCCCTCGTTGACAAAATGCCATGAGTTCATTAGAATTGGGCGCAGTTTTAGATAAAACATCATTATATGCAATTATAAACAGACAATAATAAGGTAATAACCAACAGCATAAAGGCAGAAGCCGAAAGCATCAGGCGGCGCCCGTGGCAGTACCTTACCCGACGGAGGCAGACCATGAGGAGCGGACATGTACTGTTGGCGGTACTGGTGTCGGCTATTGTCCTGGCCCTGTTCGCCTCGTGTCGGGGCGTAGGTGAACCAGGTCCCAGCCCTACTGCGGCCATCGCCCCCACGGCCCCTGTGGCTACACCCACTGCTGCACAGCCTGTGGCTACCAGCGCGCCGGCGGCCCCCTCTCCCCCCACGCCGCAGGTCAGGGCTACTCCCAGGGCCGCCCCTGTCCTGACGGCCTCGGAGGTCATAACGCAGACGGCCCAGAAGATGGGCGTGCCTTTGCAGCTTCCGCCGCCTCCGGCGACGTACAACCCCAGGCGCGGGGGGCACCTGGACCTGGTAACCAACGGTTGGCCCTTCCCCAGGTACTGGGAGTGGCCGGTGCGCGGCGCTTATGCCAACATGTACACCTCCATGTACGCCGAGACCATGGTGGTCTTTCCCCAGGGGCCAGGCACCAATCCGGCGGACTACACGCCTCAGCCCAATCTGGCCGAAAAGTGGGAAATCTCCCCCGATGGCAAGACCTACACCTTCCATCTGCGCAAGGGCGTCAAGTGGGCCAGCCAGAAGGTGCAGGTGGACACCACCAGAGACGTCACGGCCCACGATTGGGTGGAGCTGGCCAAGCTCTCCTTTGGCATCGAGACCAGCCAGTTCAAGGCGCGTTTCCCCGAGATCGCCGGGCCTGACTCCTGGAAGGCCCTGGACGACTATACATTGCAGCTTACCCTCACCCGGCCCACCGCGCCTTTGCTGTACAAGATGGCGGTGCGCGGGCCTCAGCTTTTCGGCGTCCAGGGCATAAAGCAGCGCGCCGAGACGGAAGGCATCAGCGTGGAAGAGGCCATGAAGAGCCCAGACGTCCAGGTGGGCACAGGGCCATGGGTCATGACCGAGTGGACCCCCGATGTTTCCATCCGGTACAGGAGCAACCCCAGCTATTGGGGGAAGGACGGCAAGGGCAACCAGCTCCCCTTCATTGACACGGTGGAGATGTTTGTCATGAAGGATGAGCGGGCACAGGACGCGGGCTACCGCACCGGCAAGCTGGGCGCGCTGGCCATCGAGACCTGCGGCCTGAGCACCGAGCGCTACCAGGACCTGAGCAAGTCCAACCCCGACACGGTCTGGGAAATCTTCGTTGACCCCACCAACCAGCGCGCCGCTCAGCCCAATTTCAAGGAGGGCACCCCCTGGCAAAACATCCAGGTGCGGCGCGCCATGGCCCTGGCCATAGACAAAGAGGGCTGGGTCAAGAGCGTGCTGGGCAACTGGGGGCTGCCATTTAACACGCCCCTGGCCCCAGGCAACCAGTACTGGCTCCCGCCCGGCCAGTACGGCGACTACGACGGCGACGGCATCCCCGCCGAGCGCTACCTGGAGTACGACCCTGAGGCTGCCAGGAAGCTGCTGGCCGAAGCCGGCTTCGCCAGTGGCATCAAAGGCACCTTCGCCACCACCCACGATCTGGGCGACCGCTTTTTCAGCGAGGGGGAGCTCATCGTTGAGTCGCTGCGCAAGATTGGCATAGACCTGACCGTTGACATCAAGGACGGCGCGGCACGAGAGGCCCAGCAAGAGAAGGGCGAGTTCGACCTCTTCTGGACCTTCCCGGGCTATGGCTGGGACCCCTCGGACTGGTTCTTCCGCGGCTACCACTCCATCAATACCCGCAGCTATTCGCCGGCCGCCGGCCTGGTGGACAAGGAACTGGACAGGATGATTGAGGCAGAGGAGTCGGAGATTGACCCGGCCAGACGCTGGAGCCTGGTGGCCGACATACAGCGCTACCTGATGGAGAAGCAGTACTACCTGATGAGCACCAACTGGATACAGATCGTGGCCATTCAGCCGTGGCTCAAGAACTACCAGTACCAGTATTCCTATGCCGTTGGGCCCGGCCTGGCTATAGCCTGGATCGAGAGATAGCCCTTGCGAGAATATGTCCTGCGCCGGCTGCTGCTTGTGGTGCCCAGCCTGGTGGTGTTGACCGTACTGGTCTTTGGCATGGTACGGATGGCCCCGGGCGACGTCGTGGATGTGATTGCCGCCCAGGCATCCGGCGGGCGCGGTGGCAAGATCGCGCCTGAGACCAAGGAGAAGATACGCAAGCAACTGGGCCTGGACCGTCCCATCTACGTCCAGTACTTCGTCTGGATGGGCCGCGTCCTGCGCGGTGACCTGGGCAGCTCCATCCTTACCAACGTGAAAGTGGCTGACGACATCCGGAAGCGGTTCCCCATAACCCTGGAACTGGTGCTTTTCACCACCTTCCTTATGACCGTCTGGGGACTGGGCATCGGGGTGCTCTCCGCGGTGAAGCAGGACACATGGCTGGACTACGCCTTGCGCAGCCTGGCCATTATCGGCCTGTCAGTGCCCTTTTTCTGGACGGCAGTGCTCCTGCTCCTGTTCGGGGCGCTGTGGTTCCACTGGTCTCCGCCGTGGGGCGTCAACTACTTCTTTGATCGTCCCCTCCAGAATATCCAGCAGTTTTTCGCGCCTTCCATAATTCTGGCTGTCTCTCTGGGTTCCGCCGTTGCTCGCATGACCAGGGCCACCCTGCTGGAGGTCCTGCGCCAGGACTATATACGGACCGCCAGGGCCAAGGGTCTGATGGAAAGCGCCATACTGAACCGCCATGCCATGAAGAACGCCCTGATACCGGTGGTAGGGCTTATTGGCATCGAGTTCGCCTTTGCCCTGGGCGGCACCGTCATCCTGGAGCAGGTGTGGGGCCTTCCAGGCATGGGCCAGTTGATGCTCTCGGCCATAAAGAACCGGGACTATCCCGTAATCCAGGGCGTCCTGCTTTTCCTGGGCGCGCTGGTGATGCTGATAAATCTGCTGGTGGACATGAGCTACGCCTGGTTGAACCCCAGGATTCACTTCCGATAGGTGGGACCGGGTGAGCGTGACGAGGGAGGTCTTCTGGCCCGGAAGGCCGGCTGCCCCCGTCGGCCACCGAGGGCCTGGTTACAGGCTAGCCCCTTAGAGGACTGAGATGGCCCAGATGCAGCAGGAAAGCCGGGGTCTCAGCATAGCGCTGGAGCGGCAGGCCCAGCGGAGGCGGCGCAGCCTGTTGCGCGACTTCCTCCGCCGCATGTTCAAGGAGAAGCCGCTGGGCGCCATCGGCTTCGCCATAGTCGCGGTGATGCTGATTGTAGCTGTTGTGGCCCAGTGGATCGCTCCCTACGACTACCGCGAGCAGGACCTGGGCGAGGCGCTGCTGGCCCCCAGCCCCACGCACTGGATGGGCACAGACCAGTTGGGCAGGGACATATTCAGCCGCATCATTGTGGGCGCCCAGGTATCCCTCATCGTGGCCTTCGCCTGCGTGGCCATTTTCCTGGCCATATCCATCCTGCTGGGCATGGGCACAGGCTACGTGGGCGGCTGGCTGGATATCATAGTCCAGCGCTTCGTGGACGGCTGGATGACCATCCCCACGCTAATCATCCTTCTGGCCATGGTGAGCGTGGTGGGCCAGGGCCTGTGGCAGATCATCTTTATCCTCTCCATTGACCGGGGCATCAGCACCTGCCGTGTCCTTCGAGGCGAGGCGCTATCCCTCAAGGAGAACATGTACGTGGATGCGGCGCGGGTCATTGGCGCGGGCCATTTGCGGATTTTCCTGGTGCACATCGTCCCCAACGCCATGGCGCCCATTATCGTCATGGCCACTATAAGCCTGGGCGTCTTCATCCTGGCCGAGGCCTCCCTGAGCTTCCTGGGCTATGGCGTGCCGCCGCCGTTCCCGACCTGGGGCTCCATGCTCAGCGGCTCCGGGCTGTCCTACATGCAGCGCGCTCCCTGGATGGCCCTCTGGCCGGGCGTGGCGCCGACCCTGGGAGTGTGGTCTTTCAACGTGCTGGGTGATGCCATGCGCGACCTGCTGGACCCCAGGCTGCGAGGTGCCCGATGACTTCCCTGGATGCCACCAGCCACCTGCGGCGCATCCTGCGGGCGCGGCTGACACGCCGTCAGTTTGTGGCCGGGACGCTGGGCCTGGCCGGAGCATTCGCCCTGAGGAACGTGGTGCTGGGACAGGCACCGCCACCGCCCGTGGACACTACTAAAGCGCCTGGCCAGCCTGCCCAGTTGGTGGGCACGCGCTCACTTTATGAGCAGGCCCAGCGACTGAAGATGGGCAATCAGACGTGGTTTGCGCCCCTGGACCGCTTTTACGGGAGCCTGACCCCCTCGGAGCTACACTTCGTGGTCGCCCATGCCGGCGTTCCCTCCATTGACCCGACAGGCTACAAGCTGCTGATTCACGGCATGGTGGAGCGGCCCAGGGTTTTCACCCTGGAAGACATCAAACGCTTTCCATCCACCACCATCACGTGTTTCATAGAGTGCGCCGGCAACAGCGCCAATGCCTGGTTCAGGCCGCTGCCCTCGGACACCGTGCAGAACGTACACGGGCTGACCGGGGCCTGCGAGTGGACGGGTGTGCCTCTCAGCACGCTGCTGACGGAAGTCGGCGCCAGGAAGGAGGCTACGTGGCTGCTGGCCGAGTCCCAGGATGCCGCCGTCTACGCCCGGAGCATCCCCATTGCCAGGGCGTGGCAGGACATCCTGGTGGCATACGGCCAGAACGGCGAGGCCCTGCGGCCCGAGCAGGGCTACCCCGTCCGCCTGGTAGTCCCAGGCTGGGAAGGCTCGGTCAATGTCAAGTGGCTGCGACGCATCGAGCTTTCTGACCGGCCCTTCATGACACGGGACGAGACGGCCAAATACACCGACGTCATGCCCGGTGGCAAGGCCCTCCAGTTTACCTTCCAGATGGGTGTCAAGTCGCTCATCACATGGCCTTCGGGCGGCCTGAGGGTCCCATCCAGGGGCTTCTGGGAGATCAGCGGCCTGGCGTGGTCAGGCGCGGGCAAGATCGTGAGAGTGGATGTCAGCACCGATGGGGGCAGGACGTGGGGCCAGGCTACTCTTCAAGGGCCAGTCCTGCCCCGAATGCATACGCGCTTCCGCTTTCCCTGGACCTGGGATGGCTCTGAGGCAGTGTTGCTGAGCCGGGCCACGGACGACCAGGGCAACGTGCAGCCCGGACTCGACGCCCTGGTGAGAGAACGCGGGCTGGACTCCCTTTACCATAACAACGCCATACAGGCATGGAAAGTGGACAGGAATGGCGATGTCTTCAGCACTCACGGGCCGTTTGCTAGAGTCCCTGTGCCTGGCCGCGCTGCTGGCGACCTTTGCTGGCCTGGCTGTGTCCTGTAGCAAGGAAGCCCCGGCGGCCCGGCCACGGAGTGGTTTGACGCCCATCCCTCCCACCAGGACCTTGCCTCCCGTGTCCAGCCCTGCGGCCTCGCCCACGGTCCAGCCTGCCAGGCAGCCCGCATCTCCGCCGACTCCCTTCGGCTTCGGCAGAGATGCCACGCCGGAGGAGATAAAGGCATGGGACATAGATGTCAGGCCAGATGGCACAGGCCTGCCGCCGGGCGCGGGCACTGTGGCCAGGGGTGCGGAGCTATATGGTCAGAAGTGCGCCGTTTGCCACGGAGAGTCGGGCGAGGGAGTGCCTGGCGCCAGTGGCGCCCTGGTGCTGCCCTATGACTACAACGCGCCCTGGCCCCAGTTCCCCAGGACCGTGGGCAACTACTGGCCCTATGCCACGACGCTCTTTGACTACATTAACCGCGCCATGCCGGCCGACGCGCCGGGTTCCCTCACGCCCGACGAGGTCTACAGCCTGGTGGCATGGCTCCTGTACACGAACAACATCATTGATTCGGACGTGGTTATAAGCGACAAGACGCTACCGTTGGTCAGGATGCCCGCGGCAGTCCACTTCGTACCCTCTAGCGAGGCACCTTGAGGTGCAGACGGTGTCACACATGGAAGTAGCCAGGCCCAAATTAATTTCAGGAGGTGCAAGAATGGCGACGAAAAGGCTGACAGGTGCAGAGATCGAGGAACTGAAACAGCTTGCCAGCGCCCACTTCTGGCCCCATGCCCGCCAGGCAGGGGACATGTCCGAGGAGACCGGCATCAAGCTGGTCA
>DAOUAM010000015.1:0-18157 GCA_034433305.1 Dehalococcoidia bacterium
CCCTCGGCGCCAGATGTACAGACATGCTGGAGGAATACACCTGCCCCTCTCAGCCCATGGAGCTTACAACACGACGCTTCTTTGAGAATGGAGCGGACAGCGATGCAGGCGCTGCCAGACCTCACCCCGGTGTTTAAGGGCAATACGTCGGCCTATCTGTGGCCTCCGCTCCGAATTCGGAGTGGGGGCTACGGGGGTGAGGTCTTGCGGCGCTGCCCGACACCTCCACCTCATTCCGAGGAAGTTTCGTGTAGTAAGGCCTATGGAGAGAGAGTAGATGACCACCTCTCTTGAGTAGAAAATGGTATGAGGAGAAAGCTGGCCCCGCACGCGGACTCTAGCGCTGGCCATGCCGAGGCCAACGGGCGCGCCAGGAGGTGTTGGGCGTACCGGAGAGCTTCACTGCCGGGTCACCGTCGCACAGCGCCCTGACCATGGCCACGATGTCGGGCAGGGCGCTAGCCTTGAAGCTGGGGTCGCCGTAGGCATCCTCGAGGCCCGGGTGCTCCCAGTCCTCGACAATGAAGAGCAGCCTGGCGTCGTCGGGCATCTCGAAGGTCTCTTTCAGGTGGTCTGGCCCGCTGAAGAGCCACTCCCTGGGCAGGGTGTCGCACACCTTGAACAACACCGCCTCCCGCGTGGGCGCCTCCGCTCCCGCCTCCAGGTAGCCGCCGGCCACCAGGTCGTCCCTGTCCAGCGGCACGCTGAAGGTGCGGTCGCGGCTGGTGACCTGCAACTCGCCGAACTGAACGTTCCACTTGCCGGTCTGCCTGTCGTGAAGGCTCTTGCTGGAGACGAAGGCCCCGTCCCCCGAAGCCAGCCAGGTGGACACCGGGAAGGTGGCGATGCAGAAGGCGGTACACTGGATCACCCCCTCGTCGCCGGAGTACTCCACCTGCTCGAACACCCAGCCGACGCCCGAGCTGGATGTGAAGCCCAGCGCCCGCGCCGCGCCAACTATGACACCCTCCTCGCCACAGCGCCAGGTCGGGAACTCGAAGTTCTGGACCGCCTGGTCGAACCTGGCCAGCAGGTCGCTCTCGCAGCTCATCTCTTCCTCCACGTCAGTACGGACGCGCTGACTTTCGCGCCCTGAGTGCGTACCTTCTACCACTGCTGCCTTCCCAGAACCAATCGCTGCTGATGCCTTCAGCCCAGTTCCTGTCGGTACGGTTGCGCGCTACCTTCATCCAGGTGCCATAGGTCGTGACGGTGCCTGCCTGCTTGGTGGCGCACTTCTTGCAGTGGGGATAGAACCGGAAGTCCAGGCCTGTTGCGCCGTGGTCCGGCAGCGAGTCCGGAGGCTGGTGGTCCGGGATGAAGTGTCCCTCGGACGTGCCGGGACTCTTTGAGCCGCAGGCGTGGCAGCCCGTCCGGTTGCCTATCTCGTCCACCGCGGCGCGCTCGTCCTCTGTGAAGTCCCTTCCCGGGTGCCCATCAGTCCACTCGCCGTGGCCCATAAGCTGCTTGGCCCGCTCCCCGCCCAGCTCGGCGATGACAGCATCGTGGGCCGTCCTGGCGTCGTCGGATATGAACTCGGTGATGTTGCGCTGGGCCACCTGACGCGGGGCGTCGGACTCGATGGCGACATGTTCCCGGGCGACGGCCTGCCGGTGGGTGGCGTGTGCCTGTCTCCCTGTAGCATATTCTATCAGGCGCTGGACGTACAGATTGCCATAGCCCCGTTGCAGCCACGCGACGATGGCGTCGCGCTGGCGAGCGTTGGCCGGCTGTGCCAGGCGCTGGTCCCCCAGGACGGCGGCATGCTGGTGGAAGCTTTCCAGACCCACTTCGCCGAGTACTATCAGGGGGAGAGGAGGAGGCCCAGGACGGCGGCATGCTGGTGGAAGCTTGCCAGACTGAAGCCGCCTGGCAGCACCAGGTCGCCCGGGACACGCGGCCCCGCCTGGCCGTCGTGAAGTCCCGCGCCCCTGTGTTGTGTTCTGTCCTGGCGCTGGGCCTCGCGCTGGTGCTGTGCGGCGCTGGCACGTCCCTCGGCCATGGGACTTCCCTCCTCCTGGTGTTAACTATACTCGCTACCACACCGGCGTCTGTCTTGACGTCTTCAGTGCGTCAATAGGCCAATGCGTGTCGCCAGCGGCAGCGCTCCAGACGCAGGACGCGGCGAGTACGCACGGGAGACGCTGCCGAGACGGCCATCTGCTAGGGTTGGCTGTCGGTGGAGTCCCGGCAGGCACAGCAGTCGCCCGAACAGGAGGAGCGTCCCGATGCCCAAGCACCTCGAGCGCAGCAGTCACAGGTCCAAAGCTAGCAAGGACGCATCCCACAAGTCTGGCCCGGGGCGTGGAGCGCGGTCTTCCCGCTCGGCGGGTGAGTTGCCCCAAGACTTCCACGATGCCACCTTCCAGCGCCACGCCGCCATCCTCTCGGACAGCCGCATGGCCCAGCCATTGCAGCGCCAGGCCCGGGCCGCCTTCGTGGAACAGTTGCAGCGGGACTACGGCAACGCCTATGTGCAGCGCCTCCTTTCCCACGTGGAGAGCAGCAAGGCCGCCACTGTCCGCAGGGCAGGGCCGGCCAAGGGTGAAGCGACGGCCGCTGCCGACCGCCAGGGGTTCATCAGGGTGTTGCAGGATGCTGGAGAGGTACTCTACTTCTTCAACGGCAGGGGCAGGCATATCAAGGAGACCGCCCAGGAACGCCTGAAGCTGCTGGAGGCCCAGTCGCGCCTGGTGGCGGACCCCAAGGATATCGCCATGAGCGCGCAGTTAGCCAACGCCATAATTAACTATATCGAGGCCACCGACCACAACCAGGCCATGTCCTTCCTGCAGAAGCTCCTGGACCTGGTCAACAAGGGCGTGGCCACGCTGGACAAGAAGGACGCGTCCTCCCTGAACTGGATACCCAAGCAGGTCAAAAAGGTGGAGCCGACCCCCGACGTGCTGGCCTCGCTCCAGAAGCCGGCCCCGCAGCAGGCGGCCCCTGCCCCTGCCCAGCAGGCCCAGGGCGAAGGCGAAGAGTCGGAATATAACAACCTCTATGGTGTCCCGACTCCCGTCGAAGTCGAGGAGTCGGAATATAACAACCTCTACGGTGTCCCGACTCCCGTCGAAGTCGAGGAGGAGGAGTCGCCCTATAACGCCTGAGGCGCCCTGGAGCTCCGCTTCATCCTCTCCTGGTCCCCTTTTGAAGGGCTGGCCGGGGAGTGCGCCGCCACGTTAGTCGCATGCGCTGTCGAGCAAGAGCCTGTAGCGCTTACTGGCCCCCTGCAGCCCCACTTGCCAAGTAACCCCTTTTAGTCCCCTGACTGGGTATGAATTTTGCTAGCGCCCGACCGTATGGCCAGCCCAGGTATGAAAAGGCTATTTTTCAGAGTGATCAGATGCAGGCCCGTCGAGCGGAGGTCCTGTTGCTGCTATAATGCTCTTGTGCCAGAGGTCACAAGCTGATGAGGATTTACACCAGGACGGGCGACGAAGGCGAGACCAGGTTGCTCTTTGGCACCCGCGTGTCCAAGACTGACCCCAGGTGCGAGGCCTATGGCATGACGGACCAGGCAGTGTCAGCCATGGGCCTGGCCAGGGCGCTGTCCCGCGACCAGCGCGTCAAGGATGTGCTGCTCCAGGTCCAGCGGGAGATGTTTATCGTCGGCTCTGAGCTGGCCACGGACCCCAGCAACTATCCGCGCCTGCGAGAGAAATACTCCGTGGTCACCCCCGAGATGGTGACGCGGCTGGAACAGACCATTGACGAGCTGGACGCCCAGATGGACCTGCCCAACGCCTTCATCGTGCCGGGCGCCTCGCCCGCCTCCGGCGCCCTGGACCTGGCGCGCTCCATCCTGCGCACCGCCGAGCGCCGCGTGGTGGGCCTGAAGGAGCAGGGGCTTCTGCCCAATCCCGAGGTGCTGCGCTACCTGAACCGCCTGGCCGACCTCCTCTTCATGCTGGCACGCTTCGAGGACCGTGACCTTCCCCTGGAGCTTGTCACGGGCACCAGGACCTGACATCAGAGCGCCTGTCCCCGGCCGATGGTCATCGAGAGCTACGCCCATGAGCGGACCCAGGATAGTCATAGTTGACTACCAGGCAGGCAACCTGCGCAGCGTGCAGAAGGCGCTGGAGAGGGCAGGCGCCTGCCCGGAGATAACCAGCGACCCGCGCCGTGTGCAGGCCGCCGACGGCCTCGTCCTGCCCGGCCAGGGCGCCAACGACTCCTCCATGCGCAACCTGCGGGCCGCCGGCCTGGTGGGGCCAGTCAAGGACTTCATCGCCAGCGGCAGGCCCTTCCTGGGCGTGTGCCTGGGCCTTCAACTCCTGCTGGAGGCCTCCGACGAGGGCGTGGAGCCAGGCCTGGGTGTGCTGGCGGGGCGCGTCCGCAGGCTGCCGGCTGGCCTTAAGGTACCCCACATGGGCTGGAACCAGGTGGCGCTGCACATGACTCATCCCGTGCTGGAGGGCATCCCCAGCGGCGCCTACTTCTACTTTGTCCACAGCTACTACGCCGACCCTGACGACAGGTCCATCGTCGCGGGCACTACCAGCTACGGCGTGGACTTCTGCAGCGCGGTGGCCTGGGACAACGTGCTGGCCGTGCAGTTCCACCCGGAGAAGAGCAGTGACCTGGGCCTAAGAATCTACGCCAACTTCGTGGCGCTGGTGCGGGCTAGCTAGGGCAGGGGAGCCATGGAAGTCATTCCCGCCATAGACATACGCGGCGGCAGGTGTGTGCGCCTGTACCAGGGCGACTACGGGCGCGAGACGGTGTACTCCGAGGACCCGGCCAGCGTCGCCCGCCACTGGGCCGGCCTGGGTGCCAGGCGCCTGCACCTGGTGGACCTAGACGGCGCCCGGAGCGGCACCCCGGCCAATCTGGACGCCGTGAAGGCTGTGCTGGCATCGGCCACCATACCCGTGCAGCTTGGCGGCGGCATCCGCTCCCTGGAGGCGGCCAGGGAGGCCGTGGCGCTGGGCGTTGACAGGGTAATGGTGGGTACCGCCGCCATCGAGGCGCCGGGCCTGGTGGAGGCCCTGTGCCGCGAGCTGGGCCAGGAGCGGGTCATCGTCAGCCTGGACGCCAGGAATGGCTACGTCGCCACCTGGGGATGGACACACGACAGCCAGGTGCGCGCCTCGGACCTGGTGCAGCGCATGGCCGAGATGGGCGTCCAGCGTTTGATGTATACTGACATTACACGGGACGGCACGCTAACAGGCCCCAACTTCCAGGCCATCCAGGCACTGCTGGAGCGTACACGGGTGCGCCTCCTGGTGGCCGGGGGAATCTCCTCCCTGGGCCACCTGCAAAGGCTCGCTGAGCTTGGCGTGGAAGGGGCCATTGTTGGCAAGGCGCTCTACACAGGGGACATAGACCTGGCTGGCGCTATCGAGGCCATGCTCCAGTATGAGCAATCTCTAAGACAGGGGTTTTGATCCAATGGTCCAGAAGACAGGCGTGGAAGTCGCTGGAGACGCTCGGCTGGTCATTGATGCGCGAAAGAACCTGGATACCCACCGGGTCCTGTCGCTGCTGCCGCTGCTACCTTACCACGTGGTGGCGGACATTGGCTGCGGGCCAGGCATTTTCGCCGTCGCCTTCGGCAAGTACGTGTTCGATGGCAAGGTGTTCGCGCTGGACGAGCGGCAGGATATGCTGGACGCCACCAGGGCGGAGCTGGAGAGGATCCGCCTCACCAACGTGCAACTGATCCTGGCCCCCAGGGACAAGGTGCCCCTGGAGGAAAACAGCCTGGATGGTGCCTTCGCCGCCTTCGTCCTGCACCGGGTGGAGGACAAGCGGGGCTTGCTGGAGGAGGTATTCCGCTGCGTCCGCAAGGGCGGCTGGCTGGCGCTCATCGAGTGGCACAAGCGCCAGGACGAGGAAGGCCCGCCCCCAGAGCGGCGCGTGGCCGAGGCCGAGGCGCGGACGCTGGCCGAGCAGGCAGGGTTCCGCTTCGCCAGCCGCTACGACCTCAACAACACCCAGTACATGCTGGTGATGCGGCGCTAGCCGCGCTGGCCTGCCATGCTCACCAAGCGCATCATCCCCTGCCTGGACGTGGACCGCGGACGCGTGGTCAAGGGCATCAGCTTCGTGGACCTGCGGGACGCTGGCAGCCCCGCCGAGCTTGCCAGCCTCTATAACGCCGAAGGCGCCGATGAGCTGGTCTTCCTGGACATCACCGCCAGCGCCGATGCCCGCGATACCATGGTGGACGTGGTCCGCCAGGTGTCCGAGCGCGTCTTCATACCCCTCACGGTGGGCGGCGGGCTGCGCAAGCTGGAGGACATGCGCCGCATGCTGGAGGCCGGGGCCGACAAGGTGTCCATCAACACCGCCGCCGTGCAGGACCCCCAGCTTATCGCCAGGGCCTCGGACTACTTCGGCTGCCAGTTCATCGTGGTTGCCATTGACGTCAAGGCTATCGCCCCCAGCGCCGGCGGGCCGCCAGCGCCCCAGGCCGATGGCGCGCTGGCGCTGGACGAAGGCTCCCGCTGGGAGGTGTACACTCACGGGGGCCGCCGACGCACCGGCATAGACGCCCTCAAGTGGGCCTGGCTGGCCGCGAGACTGGGCGCCGGCGAACTTCTGGTCACCAGCATGGACACCGATGGCCGCCAGACAGGCTACGACCTGGAACTGCTGCGGGCCATCTCCGAGAGCGTGCCCGTGCCGGTCATAGCCAGCGGCGGCGCCGGCACCCTGGAGCACCTCTACCAGGCCATCACCGTAGGCAAGGCCGATGCGGTGCTGGCCGCCAGCATCTTTCACTACGGCACCTATCGTATCGCCCAGGTCAAGGAGTACCTGGCCAGCAGAGGCATACCCGTACGTCCCATCACAGGAGCATAGCCATGACCACGCCCAACGGCCCGTCCACAGAAGGCCCCAGAGTCCGTCTGGACGAGAAAGGCCTGGTGCCAGCCATAGCCCAGAACGCCACCACGGGCGAGGTTATCATGCTGGGCTACATGAGTCCCGGGGCGCTGAAGCGCACCCTGGAGGGCGGCGATGTCTGGTTCTACAGCCGCAGCCGCGCCGACCTGTGGCACAAGGGCGAGGTCTCCGGCAACTTTATGCACGTCAAATCGGCCTCCCTGGACTGCGATGGCGACGTCATTCTGCTGCAGGTGGAGCCTGACGGCCCCATCTGCCACACCGGCCAGCCCACCTGCTTTTTCACCCCCATATCTGAGCTACCCGAGTTTGTCCACCCGGAAAGGGGGCCTGGCGTCCTGGAGGAGCTTTTCGCGCTGGTGCAGGACCGCAAACGCCAGATGCCCGAGGGCAGCTACACCACGCGGCTCTTCAGGGAAGGCGTGGACCGCATCGCCCAGAAGGTCATAGAAGAGGCGGGCGAGGCCGCCATCGCCGGCGTCAAGGGCGACGGCCAGCAGCTTGTGCGGGAGCTTGCCGACCTGCTGTACCACAGCCTGGTGCTGCTATCGGCGGCCGGCGTCAAGCCCGAGGACGTGTGGCAGGAGCTCAGGCAGCGGCGGAAGTGAGACCGGGCCGAAAAGATAGTCCCAGTGTGCCCTGCGGATGCCGTTTCCGTGATATGGTGGAAGTGCGCGCAAGCACCGGTTGGCCCATCGTGGCCGCTCCAGAGAAAATGGGCCGCCTTGTTCTACGGGAGAGGACATAACCGTCTGGCCTCATCGTGCGGAAAGGGAGGAACTTATGAGTGATAAGGCATTCTTGCTCGGACCAGGCGAAGGCGAAACGGTCTGGTCGCTAGGCGGTCGCTTCACGGTCAAACTCCGTGGAGCCGACATTGACAACCACTTCTCAGTGATCGAGGCCCTCGCTTTCCAGACCACCGAGCCGCCTCTCCATATCCATCACGCGGAACACGAAGCGTGGTACGTCATAGAAGGCCACATGACGTTCTATGTAGCTGGAGAGAAACTGGAAGCTGGCCCAGGGGCCTTCGTGTTCGGGCCACGTGGCATCCCCCATACATTTACGGTGGACGTCGAGCCAACCCGGGGGCTTGTGTTCTCCTCGCCCGCCGGGTTCGAGCGCTTTGCCCTTGAATTGGGACACCCGGTTCCCGGTCCCAGCGACGTTCCTCCCGCAGGACTGGCTATGCCTGACCCGGAAATCCTCGGCCAAGTAGCAGAACGGTACAGAATAGAGATCGTCGGTCCGCCTGTTCGGGCAGCCAGCTAGCAGCTTCTTGCGCTCCATAGCATCTGGAGGGGAAAACCCTCCTTCCCTCTGCCTTCAAAGGGGCATGAGCATGGGAGTGCTGCTCCTTGCGCAAGCAGAGAACTGTCGCGAGCCACAGGCCAGGGCTGCGCGGCTCAGGCGGTCTGGCCCTCTTTGTCCGAGGGCCTGGCCTCGTAGCCGTGGCCCGGCAGGGGCCTCTCCTGGGCGCCCATGGCGTGCTTCATGGCGGCGATGGCGACTTCGATCTGCTCGTCCTCGGGTTGGCGCGTGGTCAGCGCCTGCAGCGCCAGGTTGGGGCCTGTCATGATGCGGACGAAGATGTTGCCAGAGTAGAAGCCGCTAAAACGGATTAACTCGTAGCTGATGGCCGCAATGACCGGGACCAGCAGGACCCGCGAGGCGACGAGCCACCACAGCGGCTCTCGGCCGGTAAAGGCGAACACCAGCACGGCCACCACCATCACCGTCAGCAGGAAGGACGTGCCACACCTGGGGTGGGCCGTGGGGTACTTGCGCACCGCAGACACCTCCAGCGGGTCGCCGTTCTCCTGGGCGTGGACGGTCATGTGCTCCGCGCCGTGGTACATGAACACCCGCTTGATGTCGCGCATGGTGCCGATGAGGACGATGTAGCCCAGGAACAGCCCCAGCCTGATGACGCCTTCCGCGATGTTGCTGGCCAGCTCTGACCCCAGCCTGCCCTCCAGGCCGCGGCTGGCGAACACAGGCACCAGGAAGAAGAGGCCGATGGCGAAGATGAGGGAGAAGGCCACCATGAGGGCCATGGAGCCTTTGCCCACCTCCTCGCCCTGGCCCTCGGCGCTGACGTTGGCCGAGAAGCTCAGCGCCCACATGCCCAGGGAAAGGGTCTCAATGAGGACGATGACACCACGCACCAGGGGCCAGCACCGCAGCGGGCCGATGAATAGCGGGCCTAGCGGGCGCTCCTGGATGGCGATGCTCCCGTCCGGGCGGCGCACAGCCACCGAGGCACGCCTCGGCCCCCGGATCATCACTCCTTCCAGGACTGCCTGCCCGCCGTAGGTGGGGCCCCTTTCAGCGCTCATCCCTCTCCAGTCCGAAAGTGCGAATAGACGAAACAGGGGTGAGGACTCTCACCCCTGTTTCGCCTTCAGTCGCCGCTAGCACTAGCTGAGCTTGTACCTGCGCTTGAGCCGCTCCACCCGACCTTCGGTGTCAACGATACGCTGCTCACCGGTGAAGAACGGGTGGCACTTGCTGCAAATCTCCACTCTCAGCACAGGCTTGGTGGAGCCTGTGACATAGGTATTGCCGCAGGAGCAGACCACCTGCGCATTGGGATAGTACTTGGGATGGATTTCCGTCTTCATCAGCCTGTTACCTGTTCTTGTGGGACGGGATATACGCTGGCCTGCTTTCTGTCGCGGGAGGCGTGCTCGAACTTGACCACGCCATCCACCAGTGCAAATAGCGTGTGGTCCCGGGCCACCCCGACATTGTTGCCAGGGCGGATCCTTGTGCCGCGCTGCCGCACGATAATAGAGCCTGCGTTCACCCACTCGGAATCGAAGCGCTTCACGCCAAGGCGCTTGGCGTTACTGTCGCGCCCGTTCTTGGTGCTGCCTCCGCCTTTCTTATGGGCCATGGGAATGCTCCAATCGGCGACATCTCACTGGAGTGAGATGTCGGTAACCTTCAGGTCGGTATATGACTGGCGGTGCCCCCTCTTGCGGCGGTACCTGGTCTTGGCCTTGTACTTGAAGACGATGACCTTCTCGCCACGGCCGGAGCCTACCACCTCGGCCTTCACCCTGGCCCCAGGCACAGTAGGGCTACCCAGGGTCACCGTGCCATCGTGGGACACCAGCAGCACCTCGTCCAGCTCAACAAAGTCGCCCGCGTCGGCGGGCAGGGCCTCCACCCTGATGGTGTCACCGGGCTGGACCCGGTACTGCTTGCCACCTGTCTTTACAATCGCGTAACTTGCCATCTTCAAAGCTCTCGTCTTTTTATTTTACGCCGCGCGGCGAAGGGCGTCAAGGCACATGGGTACCCTGCGCACCAACCTGTGTACGTACAGCCATCGTGCCCGCGGCGGGCAGCGTGGGGCTAGCCTGTCCCTATGCGGAAGACTTTTGTCCCACAAACAGGGCATGTACCTTGCGTAGCCGGGCGGCCGTTCTTGAGTGTTATGTTCTGCGGGTTGCTGATCTCCCGCTTCGACCTGCACTTGAAGCAGTACGCCTCCATCTGGGCCCCTCCTCTAGCTAGGTGTAGGTAGAACAATATACCTTGACTCTAGTTCTGTCAATACAAGCAGGCCAGTACGGAGTACTCCAGAGTAGAACACGGCATCACGCAGGCCAATCACGCGTTGCCCCGCTGGGCGCCCTCATACCTTGGATAGCTCAGGTTGAACACCTTCTCCGGCTGCCACTGGCCCGTGGAGGCGTTAAAGACCATTATGGCGACGAAGCGGCCATCGGCGCTGTACACGCGGCACTCTTCGTTGGGCCTGGAGAAGGGAAGGCCGAACCCGGGTGGCACAGCCTGCCCCTGCCTTATCATCTCCTCCAGCCGCTTGCCGGCGATGACGGCCCGCAGGTGCTGCAACACCGTGTCAGGCCCGTGGAGCACGTCCTGCCAGGTGTCCTGGGCCAACCGCTGCTCCGCCTCGGCCAGGGAGAGGGCGTCGGCCAGCTTGAAAGGGCCGGTGCGGAGCCGGACCAGTCCCTTGAGATGGCCGCCGCAGCCCAGGGCCTCGCCCAGGTCGTGGGCCAGGGAGCGCATGTAGAACCCCCGGCCGCAGCTTACCTCCAGCGTAGCCTGGGGAGGGGACCAGTCCACCAGCTTTATGGCCAGCACTTCCACCTTGCGAGGCTCACGCTCCACCTCCACGCCGGCGCGGGCCAGCTCATACAGCCGCTTGCCCTGCCACTTGAGGGCGCTGTACATGGGCGGCACCTGCTCTATGACGCCCTTGAAGGCTTCCAGGGCGCGCTGAATGCCCTCGGCTGTGACGTGGGAGCAGTCCCGCCGCGCCGTCACCTCGCCCAGGGCATCGTAGGTGTTGGTGCTGACGCCCAGTTCCACGGTGCCACGGTAGTCCTTGGTGCCGTTGACCAGGTACTCCATGACGCGGGTGGCCTGGCCAAAGCACACGGGCACCACGCCTGTAGCCACGGGGTCCAGCGTGCCGCCGTGGCCCACGTGCTTCTGCTTGCTGGCCTTCTTCAGGCGGCGCACCAGGTCCATGGACGTCATGCCCTGGGGCTTGTCCACGTTGAGTATGCCATCTATGGTGGCCTCGCGGCCTGCATCGCCCGATGAGCGGCCAGGCCAGTCGGGGCCTTTGATAGATACACGGGGCGACACGGCTAGCTGGGCGCTCCTTTTTCCGAGTCAGCGGGGCCTGAGGTGACCTGCCGGATCTTCTCCAGCAGCTCAGCGCCGCGCTCGATGGACTCGTCCAGGTAGAAGTCCAGGGCTGGCACCGTTTTGAGGGCCAGGTTCTCTCTCATGCTCCTGTGGATGAAGCCCGAAGCGGACTTGAGGGCCTGCAAGGTGCTGCGCTTGGCCTGCTCGTCGCCCAGCACGCTGACGTACACGCGGGCATGGCGCAGGTCCGGCGACGTGTCCACCTCAGTGATGCTCACCATGGAGGAAAGCCTGGGGTCCTTGAGTTCGCCCACCAGCAGGCGGCTGATTTCCTGGCGTAGAAGGACGTTGATGCGGTCCAGACGGCGGGTCATGTGGGGACCTCGTTCCAGAGATTCGGAAACGGCCGTGGCGTTGAGGGGCTCTTAGCCCACCTGCTCCGTGCGATGGGCTTCCAGGACATCGCCTTCCTTGAAGTCGTTGAAGCCTTCCAGGACGATGCCTCCCTCGAACCCTGTGCCCACTTCTCGCACGTCGTCCTTGAAGTGTTTGAGGCTGGCTGCCTGGCCGGCGAAGAGGGTCTGGCCGTTCCTGACGACGTGTATGGTGGCACTGCGGCTGATGCGGCCCTCGTTGACGTAAAAGCCGGCGGCCTGGGCCTTCTTGCCCAGGGAGAACACGGCCCGGACGGTGGCGCGGCCCTCTATGACCTCGCGGACTTTCGGCTCCAGCAGGCCCTTCAGCGCCTTCTCCACATCGTCTATCAGGTTGTAGATGATGTCGTAGAAGCGTATCTCCACGCCTTCCTGCATCGCCAGGGCGCGAGCGCCTGGCTCCGGCCGGCTGTTGAAGCCGATGATGATGGCCCTAGACGCCAGCGCCAGCAGCACGTCGCTCTCGGTGATGCTGCCAGCCGCCGCGTGGATGATGTTGACCCGGGTCTTTTCGGTGCTCAGCCGCTCCAGCGATGCCCGCACGGCGTCAATGCTGCCCTGGACGTCGGTCTTGACAATGAGGTCCAGCGCCTTGACGTCGCCGGACTCAATCCTGGCATGGACTTCCTCCAGGGTCACGCCGCCCTTGCGACCGCGCTGCGTCTGCACCTCCCGCTCGCGCTCCTCCACTATTTGCCGCGCCGTCTTCTCGTCGGGGACTGCCATGAAGGTATCGCCGGCGGCGGGCAGGCCGCCCAGGCCCAGCACCTCCACCGGCCTGGAAGGCCCGGCCTTCTTTAACTTGCGGCCCCGGTCGGTGAACATGGCCTTCACCCGGCCCCTGATGGTCCCGACTACCAGATTGTCCCCCACCTGGAGGCTACCGGTCTGGACCAGCAGGGTTGCCACCGGGCCTTTGCTCTTGTCTATCCTGGCCTCCACCACCACGCCTCTGGCGGGCCGGTTGGGATTGGCCTTGAGCTCGCTGACCTCTGCCACCACCAGGATGTTCTCCAGCAGGTCCGAGATGCCGATGCCCTTCTTGGCCGATACCGGCACGGCGATGACATCGCCGCCCCATTCCTCGATGAGGAGGTTATGCTCGGAGAGCTGGCGCTTCACCCTCTCCACGTCGGCCTCTGGCTTGTCAACCTTGTTGATGGCGACGACGATGGGGACGCCCGCCGCCCTGGCGTGGTTGATGGCCTCCACGGTCTGGGGCATTATGCCGTCGTCGGCGGCTACCACCAGCACGGCGATATCAGTAACCTGGGCGCCCCTGGCCCGCATGGCGGTGAAGGCCTCGTGGCCCGGGGTGTCCAGGAAGGTGATGGGCTGGCCGTTGTACTCCACCTGGTAGGCGCCGATATGCTGCGTGATGCCCCCGGCCTCGCCTGCCGCGACGTTGCTCTTGCGGATGGCATCCAGGAGGGTGGTCTTGCCGTGGTCCACGTGCCCCAGGATGGTGACCACCGGGGGCCTTGGCTCCAGCTTGGCAGGGTCTTCTTCCTCAGTGGAAATGACCAGCGACGCGGGCTTGGGCTGCTCGGCGGGAAGCACGGCCTCAAACCCGAAGTTCCTGGCGACGCCGGCGGCCACCTCGTGCTGGATGACCTCGTTGATGGTGACCATGAAGCCCCTGCGCATGAGCGCCTTGATTACCTCGACCGGGGCCACGCCCATGAGCTTGGCCAGGTCATGGACGCTGATGGCGGAGGGAATCTCCAGGGGTGTAAGGGTGCGTGCCTCCTCCCGGGAGGCTGCTCGGCGGCCCCGCTGTTTTTCCTGGACGGCACTGCCGCCCGCTGGGGGACTTCGGCGCTCTTCGAATCTATTTGCCATAAATCTCCATTACATGGCCATCACAGGGGAACGCCTGGCGCACGTGGCGTTGCGCTCATGGCGACGCGCTTGCCGCTTCGAGGAACGAAAGCAGGCCAGACCAGTCCTCATCCTTTATTCTAGTACGGAGCGCGTGCTCCAGTCGCCCTCTCTTCAGGCTCTTTTGGGTGCAATTTCCGGCTTTACAAATGTAGGTCCCCCGGCCGGCAAGCCTGCCGGTGGTGTCCACCTGGACGGTGCCCTGAGGAGTGGCAACGATGCGGAGCAGGTCGCGCTTGGCGGCCCTGGTGCCGCAGACGACACAACTCCTCAGGGGCACATGCCGCTTATGACTCTTCGTCACCATCGTAGCGCCGCTTGCCACCCTTGGCCTTACGCTTGCGTCCACGGGGCTCGTCCGTGCCCCGGCGGCCACGCCTGAGGTCTTCGATGTCTTCGGCGAAGCGGATGCGGCCCGGCTCCTCGGCATGGCGCACCCTGCGAATGGACCAGACGTCATCCGGCAGGTCGCGCAGGGAGGTCACACGGCCCAGCACAGCGACGGACGGCTCCGCCACTTCCTTCTCCTCTTCCACAGGGGCGGGTGCCGCCTCGACTTCCTCTTCCTCTTCCTCCTCCTCGACGACAGCCTCGGGCAGCGCCTCTTCCTCCTCCTCGGCAACAGGCTCCTCCTCCACCACAGCGGCGGGCGCCTCCTCGGTGACGACCTCGGCAGCAGGAAGCTCCGCCGCCACGGTCACAGGCTCCGGCGCGGCGGGGACCTCGACCTCAGGCTGAGGCTGGGCAACGGGCGCCTCGACTGCCTTCTCCTGGACAGGCTCAGGCGCCACGGCCACCGCTGCCGGGGCAGCCTCGGCCTTCGGCGGGGCGGTCCTGGCCCGCTCAGCGGCGATAGCCTCGGCCTCCGCGCTGCTCTTGATGTCCACCTTCCAGCCGGTCAGCTTGGCGGCCAGCCGGGCGTTCTGGCCCTCTTTGCCGATGGCCAGGGAAAGCTGGCGCTCCGGGACGACCACCATGGCCGTCTCGGTGGCCTTGTCCAGCTCCACGCGCAGGACCTGGGACGGGCTGAGGGCGTTGGCGATGAACACCGCCGGGGCCCTGTGCCATTCCACCACGTCAATCTTCTCGCCGTGGAGCTCGTTGACGATGTTCTGGATGCGGATGCCCCTCAGGCCCACGCAGGAGCCTACAGGGTCAACGCCCTCCTGCCTGGCCCAGACGGCAACCTTGCTGCGAGAGCCAGGCTCCCGGGCGATGGCCTTGATCTCCACCGCGCCGTTGTATATCTCAGGCACCTCCATCTCGAAGAGCCGCTTCAGCAGCAGCTTGTCCGCCCTGGAGACGATGAGCTCCGGTCCCTTGCTGGTGCGCTTGACCGACTGGAGCAGCACCTTGATCTTCTGGCCAACGCGGTACCTTTCAGCGGGCACCTGCTCGCTGGCGGGCATGATGGCCTCGGCGCGGCCCAGGTCAACGATGGTCTGCTTGGGCTCTATCCTCTGGATGGTCGCGGACAGGACCTCGCCTTCCTTGCCACGGAACTCCTCATAGACAAGCTCCCGCTCGGCCTCCCTGAGCCGCTGCATGACCACCTGCTTGGCGGTCTGCGCGGCGATGCGGCCTGCGCTGTGCGGTATGCTCTCCGCCGCGATGGTCTCGCCGACAGCGGCGTCAGGCTTGATCCTCTTGGCATCCTTCAGCAGGATTTGCGTCTGGGGGTCGGTCAACTCCTCCACCACAGTCTTGAGGATATAGACCGTGACCTCCCCATTATTGGGGTTCAGCTTGACGGAGATGTTCTGACCAGCCGCGAGGCTGTCTTTCCTGTAGGCAGAGGCAAGGGCAGCTTCGATGGCTGATAGCACTATCTCTCTAGGAAGATTCCGTTCGGCGGCCAATTGGGTCAGGGCGATTAGAAAATCGCTCTTCATCTTTTTTCAGCCACCTCCTTGCAACTGGAACATCCCCTTAACAAAGAAAGTGGGGCCTCCCCACTTTCTGAAAAAGACGGTTTGTTCTAGGTCAAGTATAGCAGTTGTGCCCATGAGACACAAGGGCATCCTGAAGGCAGACACGGATTCGGGCCTGAAGGAGGCCCCCTGGCGCGAAATTCGGTGCATGTGCATGGAATTGGCTGCACCGGCCGTGCGCCAGCGCCGGAATTAGCTGGCCGATTCCTCTGGTCTGCCCCATTATGGCCCCTGGAGGCAGTGAATAGTCTCAGGCCCGCCCCTTCGTTGCCCCGGGACACCGGCCTTACCGTCCATGATGTACCCTGGCAGACAGCGCTTTATTGCACAGCGTGACCATCTGGTGATGAAGGCGCACCTAGAGGTGCTAACAGCCAGCTACCACATTTGTGGCGCGGCCGGCGGCGGATTGCCGGCCCCAGGCTATCCCTGCTAATATCCCTGGGGTGTGTCCCACTGGCGCGGAGGTCGGTATGAGTCTCCCGGACCGGTTGCCGGAGAAGTGGCGCCTGGTGTCCATCGTGGCGGCGCTGGCCCTGGGCTGGGCCGTCCTGTACATGGACCGGAGCATCCTTTTCCCGCTGCTGCCCGTCATCGCCGACGACTTTCGTCTGACGGGCGTGCAGCGCGGCGCCATAGCCAGCGTGTACTTTGTCACCTACGTGCTCATGCAGGTGCCCTCGGGCGTCCTGGGCGACCGCTTCGGGCTTAAGAACGTCGTGACGGCCATGTACCTTATTATAGGGCTGGGGCTGCTGGGGATAGGCGTGTTCAGCCTGAGCTACGGGCTGCTGCTGGTGTTCATCGCGGTACAGGGCTTTGGAGCGGGCGCATTCTATCCCGGCTCCTACGGCATCACCATCAGCACCGTTCCGCCGCACAGGCGCGGCATAAGCTCGGCGGTGGTCACGGCGGGCATGGCCACAGGCTCAGCGCTGGGGCTGACCTTCTCAGGGACGCTCTATGAGCTGGCCGGCACCTGGCGTGGCCCGTACCTGTTCCTGCTGGGCCCGACGCTGCTGATGGCGCTGGCGCTGTGGGCGCTCATCGGCAGGGTGCCGCGCGCGCCCAAGGGGCAGGGCGGCTTCAGGTACCTGCTGGGCAACCGTGACCTGCTGGCCCTCAGCGTCGCCAACTTCTTCTCCCTTTACGCCTACTTTGTGGTGTTCACCTGGGGGCCCAGCCTGCTGGTGGAGGAGCGCGGCGTGTCCGTGTCGCGGGCCGGCCTGTACACGGCGTTGGTGGCCGTCTGCTCCTTCGCCGGCGCGCTGACGTGGGGCAGGCTCTCCGACAGGTTCGGGCGCAAGCCACTGACGCTGTTGATGTTTGCCATGGCCGGGGCCATGGCGTCGCTGGTCACCAGCGTCCAGTCCACGCCGCTGCTGCTTGTCATCCTGGGGGTGTATGGCTTCTTCGGCACGCTGGCCTGGAACCCGGTGCTGGTAGCCTGGGTAGGCGACCACACCTTCGCCTCGGGACGGGTGGGCATGGGCACCGTTATGGGCGTCATGAACGCCATCGGCATAGCCAGCGCCTTCGTGGCGCCCGTAGTCAGCGGCTGGACCAGGGACATGGGCGGGTCGCTGGCCTGGGCCTTCTATCTGGCTGCCCTGGCATACCTGGTCGCCATGCTGGGCGCCCTGGGCACCAGGGAAGCGCTGGGCAAGCCGGCGCCCCGGGTCTCACCGGCGGGCCAGAGGGAGGCATGACCCTGCCGACAGCCAGTGCCATGCTCCGCCGGGCGCTCTGGCCCCTGTGCTTGCTGGCCCTGGCGAGCGTCCCGGGCGGATGCACGGCGCGGGGCCAGGGCCAGCAGGAGTTGCTGGTGTTCGCGGCGGCCAGTCTCACCGATGCCATGACGGAGGTGGCCGCTGCCTACGAGTCCAGGACAGGCACGCGGGTGGCCTTCAACTTCGCGGCGTCGCAGGCCCTGGCGCAGCAGACCGCCAGCGGGGCGCCGGCCGATGTCTTTATCTCAGCCGGCGCGGCGCCCATGGAGTTCCTCCGGGCCAGGGACATGGTGGAGCCGGACGTGGTTGAGCTGCTGAGCAACAGGCTGGTGGTGGCCACGCGGGCCGATGGCCCGGCTATTCAGTCCATGGAGCAACTGGCGACGCCGCTGGTGGAGCGCCTGGCCATCGCCGACCCGGAGCTGGCGCCGGCCGGCGGCTACGCCAGGGAGTCCCTGAAGCGCCTGGGCCTGTGGGACCAGGTGCAGCCCAAGCTGGTGATAGGCGCTGATGTGAGGGCGGCCATGGCCTATGTGGAGACCGGCAACGCCACGGCGGCGCTGGTGTACAGCACCGACGTCCGCGTCGCCTCTGCGCTGGTGGCCGCCGACGTCGTGCCACGGGACAGCTACCCTCGCATTGTCTACCCAGCGGCTGTGGTGCGCCGGTCGGAGAACAAGAGCGC
>DAOUAM010000016.1:0-8802 GCA_034433305.1 Dehalococcoidia bacterium
CCTGCCCCTACGGTTTATGGCGTTATCATAGCGGCCTGGCTTATTAGAACATATGTATTTGAGTCCGTCAATCCTCTCCGCCGGAAGACCAGGACACGAGATGCGGACTGATCATGGCCTCTTCTACTCGGAAAGTAACCTGCTGAGCACTCTACATAAACACTTTCGGCAAGTTGAGGCTACCCTGAAGGCGACCAGGTAGCCCTTGTCCAGCTTCCAGCCCGTGGCAATAAGAGGCTCCTGGCCTTTGAGCTACCGAATGTGCTAACCCATGACTGTAAGTGGCGTTATATAATGCGAATGAGACATCGCCTGCGGTGTCCACCTCTTAGCAGCTCCCCTAAGAGAAAGGCCGGTATATGCAGGGCAGCAGCGATGCCCATGTTCAGGACATTGACCACCTGGTCGCGAAGGCCCAGGGGGGAGACCGTGCCTCTCTGGCGGCCCTGTATGAGCACTTCTACGATCAGATACTCCGCTACGTGGCTTTCAAGACCGGGGACTCCGTCGAAGCCGAGGATATCACGGAAGAAGTGTTTCTGAGAATGCTGGAATCTATCCATACCTTCAAGCCCAGGGGGTACCCGTTCTCCTCCTGGCTTTTCCGTATTGCTCACAACCTCACGGTGGACCACTTCAGGAGGAAGGGCCGCCACAAGACCACATCCCTGGAGGTCGTCGCGGACACCATCGGCGCCACCTCGGCGGACATGGACCACAGCCTGGACCTGGAGCTTTCGGCACGGGAGGTAAGTCGTGCCATGCAGTCCCTCACGGCCCTCCAGCGCGAGGTCCTCTCCCTGCGCTTCGCCGCCGGCCTCTCCCTCCTGGAGACCGCCCGGGCCGTCGGCAAGAACGAGAACGCCGTCAAGGCCCTGCAGCACGCCGGCCTGAAGAAGCTGAAGAGCCTGCTCACCGGCGAGCGGCGGACTTCCCGTAACCCCATAGTCCCACTAGAGCAGCGGGAGGCTTGAGGTGGACACCCTGGACAACGCTCCTGTGAAAGGGCCTGACAGGCTGGAGGACATGCTCAACGACTGCATCGAGCGGATGCTGAGGGGAGAGAGCGTCCAGTCCTGCGTGGGGCGCTACCCGGCCCACGCGGCGGAGCTGCTGCCGCTGCTGAAGGTTGCCCAGGCCGCCATCCAGGCATCGGCCTCGGTCACATCCCGGCAGGAGGTCCGCGCCCGCGGCCTGGCCCAGTTGATGCGCGCCGCGTCCCGGCACCGGCCTCGGCAGGCCAGCCCCGTCGCGCGGTACCGCCGCCTCATCCTCAGCCCCCTGGCCATCGGCTTTGCCGCCTTCATGCTGGTGGCGGTGGCCGCTGGCGGGACCACGGTGGCGGCCTCCAGCAGCGTCCCGGGCGACCCCCTCTACTGGGTCAAGACCACCAGGGAGAGCATCACCCTCCGGATGCCCCGCTCCGACGCCGAGAAGGCCCAGGTGCTGGTACACCTGGCCAACGTCCGCAGCTACGAGGCGCGCCAGCTCATGCTGCGCGGCAGGTACGACGAGGCCATGCACACGGCGGCCCGCGCCAGGGAGCACCTGCGGGAGGCCGCCGTCTCCATGGGCGTCGTCATACCCCTCAACCCCGTGGAGATGCCCGTGGCGCCCATCCGAATCGAGAAGCACCAGGGCGTCGCCGAGCTGAGGCTGAAGCTCCAGCAGGACGGCCAGTTCCTGCGGGGCAACCTCCAGTACATCCTCATCCACGCTCCGCCGGAGCGCAAGCAGCGTGTGCGCGAGACCCTGCGTCAGTTCGAGCTACAGTACCGCACACTCATGGCCGCCTTCGACTCCGATGGCCCGCCCATGCGACGGCCTTTCTGGACGGTGGAAGGCCAGGACTCCCTCCAGGACAGATAACCCCCTTCGATGTAGAGGCCCCAGACTATGGTGAGAATTCTGCGCTCTTTCCGGACATTGAAGCCCTGGCAGGTTGGCGTGCTGCTCGTCATGCTGGTAGTCGGCTTCGGCGCCATCTACGGCGTCTATACGCTGCTCACCAGGCCAGCCGAGGGCCTGGAGGCAGACCAGCAGCTTGTGCCCGTCCGGCGGGGAGACCTGGTCAGTCAGGTCTCCATCAACGGGAGCCTGGTGTTCCCTCAGAAGCAGGCCCTCTCCTTCGGCGTCCAGGGCGTGGTGCAGGAGCTGCTGGTGGAGGAGGGGCAGCAGGTGGAGCAGGGCCAGGAGCTGGCCAGGCTGGACCCGGCGACGGTGGCGACGCTGGAAAAGGCTGTGGCCCAGGCGCGGCTGGACCTCAAGAACGCCGAGGACGCCCTGGCGGAGGCCAGAGAGGCCACCACCGCGCTGGAGATGGCCCAGGCTGAGGCCGATGTCGCCAGCGCCCGGCTGGCCCTCAAGGACGCCAGGCAGGCACTGGACACGCTGCTGGACCCGCCGGCCGAGGACCTGGCCGAGGCTGAGGCTGACGTCGCCAGTGCCCGGCTGGCCGTCCGCGACGCCCAGGAGGCACTGGAGGCCGCCCGGGGAGGCCCCGAAGAGCAGGCCCTGGCCAGCGCCAGGGCCAAGGTGGACTCAGCCACCATCGCCCTCTCCAACGCTACCAGGGACCTGGGCCTGGCCCAGGAGCAGTGGCAGCAGAAACTCCAGGACGCCCAGGATGCCGCCGACGAGGGCCTGGAGGGCTACAGGAACGCCTTCATGAAGTGGCTGGGCGTGGACCTGACCGCCGAGGAAGCGGCCCTGGACCCCGATGCCCTCGTCCAGGCCTGGGGCGCCGACCTGGCCGCCCTCTTTGACCCGCGCCTGCGCTACCAGGACATAGGCCGCTGGACCTTCACCCGGGGCGCGCCCACCGATGACCCGGCCACCCGCTGGAGCGAGCCTATCCTCTACTCCTGGCTCAACCTGTTCCCGGGCACCATCCTGGCCCGCTGCGGTGACCGGATGCTGCCTCCCACTACCCTCTGTGTGGAGCGAGAGCTGCTGGACGCCTGGGAAGTCCATCGCCAGGCCCAGGAAGCGTTGAACACGACGCAGACCGAGGCGGCCAAGGCCCTGGACAGCGCCCGCGACGCCGTCACCCAGGCCGAGGACAAGCTGGCCACGGCGCGAGAGGACCTGGCCGAGCTTGAGGCAGGCTCCGATGACCTGGAGGTAGCCAGCAAGGAGAAGGAGCTTGCCCTGGCCCAGGCCAAACTAAAGGCCGCCGAGGATAGACTGGCGAGGCTCACCGGCGACCCCGACCCGCTGGAGCTGGAGGAGAAGCAGAAGCAGGTAGCGCTGGCCGAGGCGGCCCTGGCCGACGCCGAGCAGACCCTGGCCGACCTGCGGGCCGGCGCCGACCCCCTGGAAGTCTCGCTGCGGGAGGCCGATGCCAGGTCCGCCAGGGCCGCCCTGGACGACGCCATGAAGAAGCTGGATAGGGCCGTGCTCAGGGCGCCCTGGAACGGCATAGTCTCCGACGTGGCCGTCGAGGCGGGCGAGACGGTCAACGCCGGCGCCACCGTGGTGGAGGTCGTGGACCCGACGGTTGTTGAGCTGGACGGCGTGGTGGACGAGATAGACGTGCTGTCTGTCAGCCAGGGGACCGCCGCCAAGGTGACCCTGGACGCCCTGCCGGGCCGCGCCCTGACCGGCACGGTCTCCAGCGTCTCCTCCGTGGCCGACAGCCAGCAGGGCATTGTCAGCTATCCCATACGCATCAAGCTGGAGGTGCCGGAGGATGTCCAGTTGCGGGAGGGCCTCAGCGCCGTGGCTAACGTGGTGCTGCGCCAGGAGCAGGACAAGCTGCTGGTGCCGCTCCAGGCCCTGTATGGCTCCTTCAACCAGCCCGTGGTGAGGGTGATGAAGGACGGGCGCATCGAGGACCGCCCCGTGAAGCTGGGCAGCAGCGACGACTTCTGGGCCGTGGTGGAGGAGGGCCTGCAGGAAGGCGAGACGGTGGTCATGAAGGCGCCGTCCTCCAGCGCCGGCCAGGCGGGGTTCGTGCGCTTCGGCGGCCCCGGCGCCGTCCAGGTGGCGCCCGTGCAGGTGGTGCCGGGAGGCCCGCGCTCGTCCCAGGGCGGCAGGCGTTGATGGCTGCTGATGGCTATGGAAGAGGCCCCGCTGATACAGCTTGAGGACATCGGCAAGGTGTACCGCCTGGGCAGGGTGGAAGTCCATGCCCTCCGGGGCATCAGCCTGTCTGTCCGGCGCGGCGAGATGGTGGCCATCATGGGGCCGTCTGGCTCCGGCAAGTCCACCCTCATGAACATCCTGGGCTGTCTGGATGTCCCCACGTCTGGACGGTACCTGCTGGAGGGGGAGGACGTGGGGCGGCTGGGCGACGACCGTCTGGCCGAGATACGCAACCGCAAGATAGGCTTCGTCTTCCAGACCTACAACCTGCTGCCCAGGCTGACGGCGCTGGCCAACGTGGAGCTGCCCCTCATGTACGGCGACGGGCGGGAGCGCCGCCAGCGTGCCCTGGAGGCCCTGGGGCGCGTCGGCCTGGCAGACCGGGTCGGCCACAGGCCCACCGAGCTTTCCGGCGGCCAGCAGCAGCGCGTTGGCATCGCCCGGGCGCTGGTCAAGCGTCCCAGCATCGTCCTGGCAGACGAGCCTACGGGCAACCTGGACAGCCGTGCCAGCGAGGAGATCATGGCCATCCTCCAGCAGCTCAACCGCGACGAGGGCCTGACCGTGGTCATCGTCACCCACGAGCAGGCCGTGGCTGCCCGCGCCCGCAGGGTCATCTCCATGCTGGACGGGCAAATCGTATCTGACAGGGCCCAGCAGCCGGCGGGGCTGTGACCGGCTGCCCCACCTGCCAGGCCCTGACCGGGCGACAGCTTTGAGGGTGCTGATGTGCCGCGGCCGATAGGGGAGGGGATTTCTCGCCCCCCTTGGGGGAGAGCCAGAGAGGGGGCTGGTGGCTGCCCCCTTCCTGGCCTTCCCCCACAGGTGGCAGGGACTGTTCTCGCCCCCTCTGGGGGAGAGCTGGAGAGGGGGCCACGGGGTGAAGCCTTGCGCTCTGCTGCGGCAACGTCTGGCGTGAGGTACGCGGCCGCCTGTCCCGGTTGGCCCGAAGGGCAACGAGGTTGACACAGGAAACACTATGCACCCGATGGACATAGTCAGGACGGCGGTGGCGTCCCTGGCCACCAACAAGCTCAGGGCCACGCTGACCATACTGGGCATTATCATCGGCGTGGCGGCGGTCATATCCCTGATGGCGCTGGGGCGCGGGACACAGGAGCAGATAACCGAGCGCATCGAGGCGCTGGGCACCAACCTGCTCTTCGTGCGGCCCGGCGCCGTCAGGGAAGGTGTCATCATCATCGGCGGGCTGGGCAGCGCCACCAGCCTGACGCTGGACGACGCCTACGCCCTGATGGACCCGGTCTTCGCCCCGTCGGTGGCCGCCGTGGCGCCGGAGGTGAATACCAGGGCACAGGTAGAGGCCGGCAGGAAGAACACCGTCAGCCAGGTGGTAGGCGTCACGCCCGAGTACACGGCCGTGCGCGGCCTGGAGCTCCAGTCGGGCCAGTCCATCTCCTCGGCCCACGTGGCCGCCCGCGAGGAGGTGGCGGTACTGGGCTCCAGGGTCGCCGAGACGCTCTTCGGCTTCCGCGACCCGGTGGGCCAGACGGTGCGCCTCAACGGGCGGCAGTTCACCGTCATTGGCGTCCTGAAGAGCAAGGGCGGCGGCTTCCAGGGCCTCTTCGACGACCAGGTGCTGGTGCCCATCACCACGGCCTACTACCGGCTGGCGTCCCAGCGGACCACCCAGGGCAGCATTTCGGTGCAGGCCATCAACGTCCAGGCGCGCAGCCGGGAGGTGATGGACGAGGCCCAGACCGAGGTCGCCACCCTGCTGCGCCTGCGCCACCGCATCACCGAGGAGGACGACTTCACCATCAGCAGCCAGCAGGAGGCCATCGAGACGCTGAACGCCACCGTAGGCACCTTCACCATGTTCCTGGGGTCCATCGCTGGCATCTCGCTGCTGGTGGGCGGCATCGGCATCATGAACATCATGCTGGTGTCGGTCACCGAGCGGACGCGGGAGATAGGCATCCGCAAGGCCATGGGGGCCAAGCGCCGGGACATCCTGCTCCAGTTCGTGGCCGAGGCGACGCTGCTGAGCCTGACGGGCGGCCTGGTGGGCCTGGGCATCGGCATTGGCCTGTCCCGGGTGCTGAACGGCCTGACCCTGGGGCAGCAGAGCTTCCGTACCGCCGTCAGCGCCGACACGGCCGTCCTGGCGCTGGCGGTGTCGGCGGTCATTGGCCTGTTCTTCGGCATCTATCCGGCGCTGCGGGCCGCGCGGCTGCACCCCATCGAGGCCCTGCGCCATGAATGAGCCATCCGCTGGACTCGGCGGTACCCGGCTGCTCCTTACATTGCGAAGGACTGGAGGTCTTGTATGGACACAAAGCCTTTCCTGGCACTGATGGCAGCCTTCCTGGTGTGGGGAGGTACCATCGGCGGCGCCTTTATCGTTGGCAGGGCCATGGGCAGCGATGGCGGCGCGCCGGGGGCCTCGGCCTTCCAGCAGCCAGCGGCCGGCCAGGGCTTCACCTCTAGCTTCGGCAAGGACCAGCTTGGCCAGCCAGGCCTGGACATGAAGGGCGTAACGCCAGGCCAGCCTGGGGCCGGCCAGGGCGCGCCCGGCGGCGGGACTTTCCTGCTGAGGCCCGGCCAGGGCACCAGGGGCACCATCGAGAGCATCGAGGGCAACATCCTGACCCTCAGCACGCCCCAGGGGCCGGTGAAGGTCGTCGTGGGCGATGGCACCATTATCCAGAAGTCCGCCAGGGGGGCTATCGGGGAGCTTTCGGCGGGCATGAGCGTGGCCGTGATGGGCCAGCGGGCCGACAATGGCACCCTGCAGGCCGAGGCGGTGCTGGTGACGCCCGAGGGCGATGCCGGCCCACCAGCGCCGGGCGGGCCGGCCATCGCACCGCCACCGTAGCCATCAGGCCATACGGGCTGGCGTCAGGGCAAGATATACCCAGTCAGCACGTCAGGGGTAGCTAGCTGGCAAGCTTCTGGAGGAGGCGGAGCGCCCACTGGCGCAGGTCTTCCTCTATGTCAGCGCCACAGTGCGGGCACTCCAGGTCGCCGAAACGTATCCTCGTTCCGCAGTCGTGGCAGGCGAGGACCTCGGCCAGGCTGCTGAGGACCTTGGTCACTGCTGTCTGTTCGTGTCTTGGCATCACCACATTTACCAGGGCTTTCAGAGTCACGGCACCTATTCTACGCGACTATGCGACGGGGCCGCCAGCTACAGCTAAGGCCCGCAAAAACAGGCTGCTGCTCTTCCCCAACAGGCATTCGCCCAGGTGAAATACGGGAAAGCCCCCCTGGATATCAGGTTGTTGAACGTGTAACGTCTTGCTGCTCGCCAACGTTAAGCACTCGCAATAGCTGCTCTGGGCAGAGTCAGTGGTGCGGCGCAGGGGCGGGTCTGTGACCGCTCCTGCGCCTGTCGTCTTGCCTGCCTGTGAGACTCTGACGAGGCAAAGGAGGTGAGAGCATGTAGCATGCGCCCAGGAGACCCAAAGCTGTAAAGCCCCCTTCCAGTTAGCAGAAAGGAGCAATCTGTGGCAGGCCTCTCAAGGCTTTTGCGGAACCAGCGACCTCACAGGCCGTTGGTACTTGGCGCCCTGGCCCTGGTGGCGCTATTCTCGGTGCTGCTGCCCCAAGCGGACAACAGCGCCCAGGCCGCGACCATAGTGACGCAGACCGAGCACGTGCGGCTTGGGCTGAACGCAGCCTTTCCCTTCGGCAATGGCCGGAGCGACGTTATAGAAGGTCTGTTTGACGAAGACCTCATATCCTACAACTTCTCCATCAACGGCACCGCCAACATAGCCGTTGACATGGGGGTTGACGTCACCTTCACCTATGATAGAGAGGCCCTGGTGGCCGGTGGGACCGTCCCGGTCCAGGTCACCTATACCCCCACCGACGACGCCGGCCCGGAGCTTAGCCTGGATGCCTCCGGCACCCTGGTCGCGGACGTGGACGTCACCACGGCTGGCTACGCCGAGCTGTGCACGGTCTTCCCACCTATCTGTCCCGTCCTGGCCGCCGTTGACAGCATTGACGAGGAGGTCCCGCTCACCCTGGCGGCCGGCTCGGCGGACTTCGCGGCGCCCCTGGATGGCGACGCCAACGTGGTTGTCCCCCTCTCTGGCGACACCATTACTGTCTCCCTGGCGGGGCTTGACGTGGTGCAGGCCAGGCTGGAGGGTGATCTCACCCTCTCCCCGGCCGGGCCTGGCGCCTTCCCCGGCCTGGGCGGCGCGGTGGGCGTTGCCAGCGTCTCGGGAGCCACCATAGACGGTGGCTTCCTCCCGACGGTGGACATTCTGGAGTGGCAGAGCTCGGGCGAGACCCTCACCCTCAACCTGGAGCTTCCCGTGGCCCCGGGCACCACCGAGATCACCTTGCAGCCCGTGCTGCACTGGGTGGGCACTTCCGCTAACCTGGCCCTGGATATAGACCTGGTCGGCGCCCTTGGCCTGTTCGGTGACCCGTCAGACATCTCCATCTTCTCCGGCAGCCTGGGCGAGGTGTACCAGGACCTGGGCATTGACACACAGCTAGGCGACGCGGTGGCGGACATCGTGGGGTTCGACCCTGGCGTGGCAGACCGCGTGGCCGATGGCTTCCTGCCCATACCTCTGACCGACCCCGAGTTGGCCTCCGTGCCTCCCATTCCCTCCCTCGGCTCCGTCACGCTGAGCATAGACGCCGATGCCGACGACGACGGCATACCCGACGGCACCGAGCTCACCGGCAGCAACCCCACCGACCCCGATGACTCCGATAGCGATGACGACG
>DAOUAM010000017.1:0-34184 GCA_034433305.1 Dehalococcoidia bacterium
ATGGCACAGTCACACTACATCCACGGACAGGGCCGGCCGCGCTGGCTGCCGGCCCTGGTAGCCATGGCGCTGACGCTGGCCGCGCTGCTGGGGGCATGCGCCCCCGCGCCGGCGGCGTCGCCCACAGCCACGCCGACCGCCGGGAGCGGGCCTGGCGCGCCAGCGTTTTCGCTGCCCAGCGCCTCCGGCGGCCAGGTCGCCCTGACGGACTATCTGGGGCAAAAGTGGGTGGTGCTGGTCTTTTACAGGGGCTTTGGCTGAGGCATTTGCAGGAGGCAGCTCGGCGAGCTGCAGCAGGCTTACGGCCAGTTCCAGCAGCGGGGCGCCGAGGTCATCGCCGTCAGCAAGGACACCCTGGACGGCGCCAGACAGATGGCGCAGCTTCACAACATCCAGTTCCCTGTGCTGTCCGACCCTGGGGCCGACACCATACGGCTCTACGGCGTTTACAACCTTCTGGGCGACGGCGTGGCGACACCCTCGGTGTTCATCATAGACAGGCAGGGCATCATCCGGTGGTGGTACATCGGCCAGAACATAGCCGACCGCCCGCCCACTGACATGGTCATTCAGCAACTGGACAGGCTATCATAGCGTGCCGAGGAGCTTGCGAAGGCTTCCACGCAACCGCTACATTAGACTTATAGCCCTCTCCAGGGCAACGCAGCAGGCGACAACGTACAAGGAGAAGCAATGCTTGGGTTCCTTGGTGGCACCGGGCCAGAGGGCCGCGGCCTGGCCCTGCGGTTCGCCATGGCCGGCGAGCACGTGCTTATAGGCTCCCGCGACCCGGAGCGGGCGAAGGCCGCGGCGGACAGCATCCTGCAAGTGGCGCCCGAGGGCCAGGTGCGCGGCCTGGCCAACGCCGATGTGGCACGCGAGGCCGACATCGTGTTCGTGGTCGTGCCCTACGCCGCCCAGCGCGATACTCTGGAGGCGCTGAAGGGGCCTCTGGCCGGCAAGACCATTGTGAATGCCGTGGTGCCTCTGGTGTTCAACAAGGGCAGGGCTGCCGCCGTGCCGGTGGCCGAAGGCTCGGCGGCGCAGCAGGCGCAGGCGGTGCTGCCCAATTCCACGGTGGTCGCCGCCTTCCACACCGTCAGCGCCCAGGAGTTGCTGGACCCACGGGCCACCATTGACTCCGACGTAATTGTATGCGCCAGCGACTCCAGGGCCAAGGAAACGGTGATGAAGCTGGCGGAGAAGATACAGGGCGTGCGGGCCGTTGACGGCGGCGCCCTGGAGAACGCGCGCTACGTGGAGGAGTTCACTGCCCTGCTGCTGAACATCAACCGCATTTACAAGGCCCACGCCTCCATCAAGATCGTCGGGATATAGTGCCTTCCATGATGCTGCTGGGGCTTATCTTCAGTCTGCTGTTAGGCCTGACGGTGCCGGTGTCGGGCAGTGCCTCGGCAGGGCCACAGGCCGGCCCCGCCACACGCATCATCTCCATTACCCACGACGTCCACTTTCCAGACGAGATAGTGCTCAGGCTGGAGGCCGAGTCCGAGGTGCCGGTGCGGGAGATCACCCTCTTCTACACCCTGGGGCGCAAGCGGGCTACAGTGTATGGCTACCCCACCTTCCGGCCCGGAACGCACGTGGCCGCCGAGTTCCGCATAAAGACCGGCGGTGCCAGCTACATACCCAGTGGTACGGACATCGAGTACTACTACGTGCTGCGGGACGAAGCCGGCAAGGTGCAGGAGACGCCACGTACCACGCTGGAGTACAAGGACCCACAGTACGAGTGGCAGCGGCTGGAGCATGGCCCGCTGGTCTTTCTGTGGCACGACCGGCCTGAGAGCGAGGTCAGGGCGGCCGCCGCCGAGATCGCGCCTCACGTGGAAACCGTCCAGCGCGCGCTGGGGCTGGAGTCGGTGCAGCCAGTGAAGGCGATCATACTGGGCTCGGGCCGGGAGGCCCAGCGCAGCTTCCCCCTCATAAGCGACACCGTGCGTCGCGAGCAGGTCTACGGAGGCTTCGCCTACGGGGACTACGGCCTGTTCCTGCTGGTGGGCCTGGGCCGGGACGGCCTGGTGCATGAGGCCACGCACCTGCTGCTGGACCAGGCGCTGGACTCGCCCCTGGCCGTGGTGCCCTCGTGGCTCAACGAGGGCCTTGCCATGTACTTCGAGCCAGGCCAACACGGGCGCGACGCGACGCTGAAGGATGCGGCCCGGGACAACCGCTTGCTGCCCCTGCACGCCATGAAGGCCGTGCCCGGAAGGCCGCAGGACATTTACCTCTTCTATGCCCAGGCCAGGAGCGTGGTGGCCTACATGATGACGACCTACGGCGAAGGCCCTATGCGAGACCTCCTGCGCCTGCTGAACGAAGGCAAGACCATCGAGGAAGCGGTGCAGAGGGCCTACGGCAAGTCCCTGGAGACGCTGGAGAGGGAGTGGAAAGCCAGCCTGACCGGCGAGACACCCGCACAGCCCACGCCGGGGCCAGGCGCGCTGAGCACAGCGGCCATTGTGGCCGGGGCAGCCGTGGTCGCCTTGGTGGCATACACGGTGAAGTGGCTGCTGCGCGCCACAGGGCTGACAAGCAGGGACAACAGCCCCCCAGATGACAATCACGGTGCTGGGGCCACACCCCCTGGATGAGGGCCACACGGCCCGCTGAGGCGCGTCAGGGACTGGCGGTCCCATACCGCGCCAGGGCTTCCTCGTAGGCCCTGGGGTCGTTCAGGTCCAGGCGGATGATGGGGTCGTCGAACTCCACCTCGTTGACCTGGTCGCGGTGCGCCTGGAATACCTCCCGGATGCCCTGCCGCTCCTCGCTGATGCGCTCCAGTTCGCCCCGGAGTGCGGCGGAAAACACCAGCGGGTGGCCCCCATGGCCCTGGTAGCGCGGCGAGGTTATGAGGGCGCTGTTCTCCAGGTGCGACTTGATGATGGTGGATATGACCTGGGTGGTGCGCGGCTGATCCACGGCCAGCAGCAGAATGCCATCGGCGTCGCCGCTGATAGCCCGCAGGCCAGCCTTGATGGAGGTGGTCTTGCCCTGCCTGTAGTCGGGGTTGACGACACACCGCGCCCTCGGCCCGTGGACATACGGGGCGACGGCGTCGGCCTGGTGGCCCAGGACAACGACAACTTCCGAGGCCCCGGCCTCCAGCAGGCAGCGCACCTGGTACTCCACCAGGGTCGTGCCACACCACGACAGGAGCGGCTTGGGCCGCCCCATGCGGGTGGACTCGCCGGCCGCGGTGAGTATGGCGGAGATGCCAGGCATGCCTAGTCAGCGACGGCTGGGGACGCCTCTTTCTGGACCTTCTCCACCACGCGGTCTATGCGCCACTCCTCCAGCTTCATGGGCTGCCCGCTGCCGCCCAGGCGGAACATGAGTATCTCGGCCATGATGCTGACGGCGATCTCGTCCGGTGTCCTGGCATGTATGTCCAGGCCAACGGGCGCCCTGATTGCCTTGATGCGCTCCAGGGGAATGCCCCTGCGGAGCAGGTTCTCGTAGATGAGGATGGTCTTGCGCTTGCTGCCCACCAGGCCAACGTACCTGGCCTGCGTCCGGGCCGCGGCCTCCAGCGCCACGTCGTCAAAGCGATGGCCCCTGGTAGCCACGACGATGAAGGTGTTGGCGTTGACGGGAAGCTGGGGCAGCGCTTCCTCAGGCCTTGTGGCTATTACCATGTCGGCTTCGGGGAAGCGCTCTTTGTTGGCAAACTCGGGGCGGTCATCGGTGATGAACACCCGGAAGCCCAGCTTCTTGGCCAGCGGCGCCAGCGCCCTGGCGATGTGGCCGCCGCCACACACGGCTAGCTGAGGCGGCGTGGTATAGGCCTCGATGAAATACTCGGCGCCATTATCGGCGACGACGTACTCGGTCTTGCCGTGGGCCATCAGCTCCAGGGCCTTCTTCATGGCCTCGTGGTCAAGGTCGGGGTTGCCCAGCGAGCCTTCGGTGGTGCCGTCCTCACGAATGAAGAGCTTGGTGCCAATGGAGGACACGAGGCCATCGGCCGGCCTGACGAGAGTAGCCAGCGCCACGGGCATCTCGCCCCTGTAGGCGGCGTCAATGGCCCTGGCATAGGGCAGATAGTCACGGGGACTGTACACCGGGTCAATGAGGAAGTACATGGTGCCGCCGCACACCAGGCCATCCCTGGCTGCCAGGTCCTCGTTGAGCTGGTACTCCCTGTACTGGGCCTGCCCGCCGCGCTTCAGCAGCTCCTTGGCGGCGAACCAGATATCCCCTTCCACGCAGCCACCACCCAGGGTGCCGACGCCGCTGCCATCCTTGCGGACAAGTAGCTTGGACCCAGGCTTCTGAGGAGTTGAACCCTTGGTGCGAATTACGGTGGCGACAACGATAGGGTCGCCTTTCTCCAGGAGGTTTACAGCTTCGTGGAAAACTTCTTGCATGCCATGTCCCCGTTTCTCTTGATGCTGAATGACGCAAGTATAGCTTATCAGCTTGACATGGCTAATTCAATCGGTCGTGCTACTGGGCGTCATGTGCCTGGCGCAGCCCAAGTGCTGAAGTATCGGCCTGCGTGAAGCTGGCGGTTATGCCCTGTCCTTTCACGGCCTGACCATGGAAGCCCGGGCCGGCACCATAAGGCATAGCCTTTGGCAGACTGCACAGGCCCGCACCAGTCAGGGCCGGCGGGCACCGGCAAGGCCCATACCACTATCAGCCATGAGAGCGGGAGACGCGGGACTTGACCCAGTGGACGGGGCGCTTGTACAGCGGCCGATGGCCGTTGGATGACGGCTGTTTGTCCGACGTGCCATAGTATGAGTAGTAGTAAAGATAGCCATAGCCGTACCCGTAGCTGAAGCGGGACCGCTTGAGCTTGTTGATTATGACACCCAGGATGTGGACTTTGGTGTTGCGCAGCGTGTCCAGCGCCGCCCGCAGCGACGAGTTCCTGGTGCGCGCACCGTCCACTACTATAATGGCGCCATCAACCTGCGAGGCCAGCAGCGCGCCGTCAGCCACCAGCAGCACCGGCGGGCTGTCCACCAGGACAATATCGAACTCCCGCTTGAGCTGTGTCAGCAGCGCCGTCATGCGCTGAGAGCCAAGCAGCTCCGCCGGGTTGGGCGGCGTGGGGCCGCTGGGTATCACCGAGACGCCCTGTATGGCCGTGGCGTGAGTTATGCTGGCCGCCTGGGCGCCCGGGTCCGCCAGGAAGTTGCTCAGGCCAGGCTCCCGCCTGGTGCCCAGCAGCTTCCTGTGGACGGATGCACGCCGCAGGTCGCCATCCACCACTACGACCCGCTTGCCCGACTGGGCCAGGGCAATGGCCAGGTTACAGGTTACCGTGCTCTTGCCCTCGCCAGGGCCAGGAGAGCAGACCAGAAAGACATTGCCCGGCCTGCTGGCGGTGGCGAACTGGATATTGGCGCGGACCTGCCTGAAGGCTTCCGCGTAGCTGGAGGATGGCGCCTTCCACAGGACCAGGCTGCGGTCGTCGGCGTCCTGGGCCGACCACCGGAAGATGGTGCCCAGGGCCGTGACGCCGAACTTGCGCCCAAGCTCCTCTGGAGACCGGACTGTGTCACCCAGGCTCTCCAGGAGCAATGCGCCCGCGGTGGCCAGCAGTATGCCCACCAGCACGCCCAGGATAATGTTCTGGAGGGTGCGCGGCAGTACCGGGGTGGTGGGTATTACCACTGGCTCCAGGAGGTACAGCCCGTCCACGGCGCTTAGCTGGGCCGCCACCAGCTCCTGCACATTGATGATGCCCTGGGCCGTCGCGGCGCTCTGCAGCCTGGCGATCTCGGCCAGGCGCTGCTCTATTACGTAGTCTATAAACTCGTGTGCCACCACATCGGCGACTGTGGCGGCCATGACAGGATCGGTGTGCCTGACGGCTATCTCCACCACCGGCGGATTGCTGGCCGGAGCGGCAGCAATCATTCCCTTCAGCGCGGAGACATCCAGGGGCAGGTCGTTCCTCTCCAGCACCCTGGTGAGGAACGGGCTGGTCCGCACCAGCCGGCTGTAGGTGCTGGCCAGTTGCTCGCTGAGGGCAAAGTCGCTGGTGCCAGGAGTCAGGCCACCCCGGCGCTGCTGCACGAGAAGGGTGGCCCCGGCCTCATAGACCGGCTCCTGATTACGACTGTAGGCGAAAGCCGCCAGGCCCATGAGCAGGGGCACCAGCACCATCAGCCACCAGCGACTGAGGAAGAGCGAGATGTACCGCCTTAGGTCAAGGGTTTCGTCTTCGATGGCCGTAACTCCTTGAGGGAAGTGTCCCATACCCCGGTGGAGCGCCGGGCAAGGCCAATGACTCAATAGGGCCGGGTATTCAAGAAACCCATGCTGGCACTGGCTGACACCGGAGGCACTGGGCGATAGTCAGGGGACTCGTTGCGTTGAATGACCTGCTGTTCCTTACCTGCCACCTAGATAAACGCGGCCCCCAGCGGTGAAACCAGCCTTGCGGACGGCCACGGCGGACAGTGCCAGATGTCGGGTGTTAGCCAGCAGGCTAATACCAGACCCGAATGACCACGCTATGTTCCCAAAAGGCACAGGTCGTCTTTCCCACCTATCCAGCCGTCGGGTGGGACCGGGTGAGGTAAGCTGTAACGAGGGCGGGAGGGTGGGACACACATCGGCCTTGATGAGTCAGGCAGGTGTGTGCCTCGGTTTTCCTGCCAGATAAGCAAGAGAGGGGAGGTGGGAGCGGCCCCGCATCATGCGGAGCGTCAGAGCTTCAGCAACTGCTCCAGCCTGCGGTGGCCTCGGCAGGGGCCTACCACAGCCATGTTGAGCTTCTCGGTGACCAGCAGACTGGAGGCCACACGGCGCACATCATCAGGCGTAACGCGGGTGACCCACTTCACCGTTTCGTCCATGTCGAAGACCTGCCCCAGGAGAAGCTCCTGGTTGCCCATCCACCCGGAAACGGCACGGGTGTCCTCCATGCGCAGGAGCAGCCGGCCCGTGGCCAGTCTCTTGGCCTTCTCAAGCTCCTCCTCTGGCACCCCTTCCCTGATACGGCCTAGCTGGTCCAGTATGGTCTGGGCCGCCTGATTCACGCGCTTGGGGTCCACGCCGGCATTGATGACGAAGGCCCCGCAGTCCAGGAAGTGGGTCACGCCACTGTGCACATCGTAGGCGAGGCCCTGCTTCTCCCGCACCTCCAGGAACAGGCGGCTGCTCATGCCTTCGCCCAGGATGACGCTGAGCATGTCCAGGGCGTAGCGGTCCGGGTGCATCACGGGCAGGCCGTGGAGAGCAATGGAGAGGTGCGCCTGCTCTGTCTTGCGGTACTCGCCACGGAACTGGGGCGCTGACTGGACATGGGTCACCGGCACCCACATGGTCGGGGTTGTCGGCTCCCAGTTCCTGCACAGGGTATCAACCAGGTCCACTACTTCTCTGTGTCGCACGTTGCCGGCCACGCTGACGATGATGTTGGAAGGCGTGTAGTACTGGGCCATGTAGGCCAGCATCGCGTCGCGGGAGATGTTGGTCACCGACTCGTGGGTGCCACCAACGTCGCGGCCAAGGGGGTGATTGGGCCAGAGCATCTCGTCTATCAGCGCGTCCACCTTGTAGTTGGGATAGTCATTGATCATGTTCAGCTCTTCGATAATGACCATCCGCTCTTTCTCGATCTCGGCTGGGTCGAAGAGCGAGTTGCGCAGCATGTCAATGAGGAGGTCCAGGCTCTCTTCGAAGTGAGGCTGGGCGACCTTGCACCAGTAAACGGTCAACTCGTGCTCGGTGGCGGCGTTGAGGACACCGCCAGTGCCTTCTATGGTGCTGCTGATTTCGTTGGGGCCGGGGCGACGCCTGGTGCCTTTGAATACCAGGTGCTCGATGAAGTGGGAAATGCCTGCTAGCTCGGCTGGCTCGTACCTGGAGCCAACGCCCACCATGACGCTGATTCCCACCGAGCGTGTGTGGGGCATCTCGCTGGTGACCACGCGCAGGCCATTGTCCAGGGTTGTCTTCTGGAAGGTAAGCTGTCTGGCTGTTTTGTTTGTCATGTACAGAATTCTAAGGGGCGCCTGGCAAGAGTCCAATGGTAGGCCAGGGCCATTTTCAGTTTTATTCTAATGCCGGCGGCCCCAAAAGGCTAGGCCGGAGTTGCAGGCCCTTGCTGTGGCTGAGCACGGACTTTCACGCCGGCCCGCTCCTCCTGGACCATGGCCACCGCGCCGGAAGCCAGCTTGCCCCAGCCACGGTTCTGGGCCTCGATGTAGCGCTGCTGGACGACGTTGGCCAGCTCCATGGGCACCCGTAGCTCCCTGCCCATCTCCGTGGCCAGGCCCACGTCCTTGGCCGCCAGGTCAAGCTGGAAGCCAGGCTCGAAGTTGCCCCTGAACAGGCCATTGGGGAAGTTCTGCATGGACTGGGTATTGCCTGAGCTCTTGGAAATGGCCTCGAAGAGCACCTGGGGCGGCACTCCGGCCTTGACCCCAAGAGTGAAGGCCTCCGAGAGAATGACACCCACGCTTAGGCCAATGAGGTTGTTGACTATCTTGCAGATGGCGCCCGCGCCAAGCTCGCCGCAGTACATGACTTTGTCACCGATGAGGTCCAGCAAAGGCTTGTGGCGCTGGTAGAGTGACCTGTCGCCGCCGACCATGACGCAGAGGGTCGCCTTCTCGGCGCCGGTGGTGCCGCCGCTGACCGGCGCGTCCAGCACGTGGACGCCCCTGGGCCTGGCGGCGACGGCGATGCGATGAATCACCTCTGGGGAGGTAGTGCTCAGGTCAAAGAACACGGTGCCTGGGGCCGCGCCGCTGAGTATGCCGCCCTCGCCCGTGGCAACCTCCAGCACGTCCTGCGGCCTGGGCAGAGAGGTGAACACGACCTCGCTGGCCTCGGCCACGGCTCGCGGGCTGTCGGCCCAGGATGCGCCCATTCTCAGCAGCTCGTCCGCCGCCTCTCGGCGTATGTCAAAGACAGTGAGCTGGTGGCCGCCCCTGGCCAGGTTACGCGCCATGTGCCTGCCCATGTGCCCTATGCCTATGAAACCCACCCTCATATTCGCTACCTCTCGCAGTATTTCCCACCCGGGCACCAGGCCCCGATGCCTGTTGCCTAGCTGTCCAGGCCCACAAGCTGCACGGGATTGGCCTTGACCAGCGTGGATACCTCGTCCGGACTCATGCCCGCGTGCAGCAGCGTGGCGATGGCCATCCTCATCCCCTCCGCCGGAGGCGGGTTGAGCCACTGGCCGAAGTCGGTGGCCACGATGCACTGCCCGACCCCCAGCGCCCTCAGCGCGGACACCAGCTCAGCAGGCGTCATCCTGCCGGCGGAGGGCATGCAGGCCAGGAAGGTGTACTCGGGGAAAGCGCCCAGCCGGACCATCTCCCGCTGCTCCTCGGTGCTGGCGACGCCCCAGGGGTGGGTAGCAATCATGCGCCGCACGCCCCTGGCCCTGGCCTCCTGGAACAGGGCCAGGGCCTCCCCGGGCGATACGTGGCCCGAGGCCAGCACCATGTCGCGCTGGCTGACGATGTCCAGAATGTCGTGGACAGCGGGCTTGAGCTTGCCGTCGTCAGCCAGGAGGCTGATTCCCTGGCCGCGTCCCCTCAGATAGAAGTCCGCGGTGAAGGTGGGCATCCACACCACCCTGGCGCCCAGGCCTGCGGCTACCTGCACGGCCTCGGGGTTCAGGCCGCCCACGGAGCGGTTCAGCACGATGGCGCCCGCCACCTTCAGTCCGGGGTACATGCGGTTGAGGACATAGGCCAGCGGGGCCGTGGGGTACTCGTGAGACTTGAGCACGAAGCCAGCCATCTCAGCCTCGTAGGCATGGCGGGCGACGTCCAGCGCGTCCAGCCTCCGCTCCTGGCCCGCGTCCGGCCCGGCGTGGACATGCAGGTCGAAGGAACCCTTGAGGATTTCGGCTACCTGAGCGTTCAGCCCTGTGGCGTGCATGGCTGCCTTTGCCCGGATGGTGATGTGAGGGTAACACAGGCGCCGGGGCAAATCAATTCTTGCCGGCCCGGCGCTTTTCCACTACGCATAGTGTACAATGGTTGGGGACTGGCGTCCTGGCACGCCGCCCACGCGCGTCACCTGGGCGGAAGGAGGAAAAGCGATGCTCAACAAACTGGGCCGGGTGCAGAAGATCAAGCAGGACCAGGAGGGGCTGAACGTGCCCCCGGGACAGTTCGTCACCGAGAAGTTCCCCGTGCTGACATACGGCTCGACTCCCAGGATTGACCTGAAGGAGTGGCGCTTCCGCATCTTCGGTCTGGTGGAGGAGGATGTCACCCTGGACTGGGAGCAGTTCACCGCTCTGGGCAAGGCCACAGTGGAGGCCCCGTTCCACTGCGTGACCCAGTGGAGCCGCCTGCAGAACTCGTGGGAGGGTGTGCCCTTCAGAGAGGTCATGAAGCTGGTCCGGCCCAAGCCCGAGGCGCGGTACGTGATGGTACACTGCTATGGCGGGTACACCACCAACCTGGCCCTGGACGTGGTGCAAGACGACGACGTGCTGTTCGCATATAAGCATGACGGCGCACCGCTGTCGCCGGAGCACGGCGGGCCGCTGCGCCTGGTGGTGCCCAAGCGCTACGGGTGGAAGAGCGCCAAGTGGGCCAACGGCCTGGAGTTCATGGCACAGGACGCGCCCGGCTTCTGGGAGGCCCGTGGCTACCACATGAACGGCGACCCCTTGAAGGAAGAGCGTTTCTGGGACGAATTGAAGTAGCCTGCCGTCTCACCCATGCGCGGTAAAATGAGAAGGCCCTCTCGGTTGAGAGGGCCTTCTCACCCACGGGACCGGGCTGGCATGGCGAGACGAAGAGGAGCGCCTAGGCTACCTTCTTCTCGCGGGACCCGGCCAGCAACAGGGCATCTTCCTGCTTCTGGATGTCCACCATGTACCCGCACTGGAGACACTCCTTGTACTCGCCGTACATGTCCCGGTTGGTGTGCATGTCTCCATGGCATCTTGGGCACGCCTTGAAGAGCACCATCCGGCTCACCTCCTTCCAACCATCAGGCTCTCAGCCTGATGGGACTTCATATTATCAATGCGAACACAGCATCATGTAAAGGCATTTTTAATAATATTTCACATCATTATTATTGATATATATCCCCTGACCGGGGCCTGGTCTCCTGGCCAGACCTGCACTTTCTTTATACATTAGATGCAGCCACTCCGATTTCCGATTCGGTGATGAACGGGAATCGTAACTGCGGTGGGCGATATTATAAAGCTTGACATAGAACGTGTCAACTTATAGAATATGGACTGTAAACAGCCCAGGCAAGGGTGCCAGACCGAGCTATGACTTACGATGCCAATAGCTTCGAGAGACATGCTTTTCGGGCGTCCTCCTCTGACAGTAGAACGCGGAGACCGCCCCTGCGGTTAGGTAGGCTCGTGCAGGAGCCCGAGGCTGGCCTGAAGCCCCGGCAGTCTGACGTCCCCGGCAACGCCGAAGGAGACAGTCCGACGATCGGCGCAGAGGTGCAGGCCGAGGGCCTTTACATCATCAGCGTGGCGGCGCGCATCCTGGAGATGCACCCGCAGACGCTCCGCAAATACGAGCGTATGGGGCTGGTCACTCCCTCCCGCACCATAGGCATGCTTCGGCTATACTCGGAGGAAGACATCGCCCGCCTCAGGCTGATCAAGCACCTGGTGGGCGACCTGGGGCTGAACCTGGCCGGCGTGCAACTGGCGCTGAGCCTCTTCAACCAGCTCCTGGTGATGAGGATGCGCCTGAGCACCCTGGACAATAGCGACCTGAAGGACTTCATGGAAGAGCGCCTTCGGGAGATGCTGGAGCTGCTGTACACGCAGCTAGGCTAGCACCGACTTAGCCTGATACCCTCGCCACCAACGGAGGCTTAGCCAGATGGCCGAACAAACAGGACCACAGGAGAAGGCAGGGCCGCCCACCGAGGAGCAGGCCGTGCCCCAGATGGACGAACTCAGCCTTTTACGCGACCGGCTTGAGGAGGCGCTGAGGGAGAAGGAACAGTTCCGCGTCCTGGCCCAGCGCGCCCAGGCCGACCTGCAGAACTTCAAGAGGCGCGCAGCGGAAGAGCAGGAGGAGGCCAGGCGCAAGGCCAACACGCAATTTATCCTCAAGGTGCTTCCCATTCTGGATGACCTGCACCTTGCCCTCAGTATGGCCCCAGACAGTGCCATGGCGCAGGGATGGCTGGAGGGGCTCCGACTGGTGGAGCGCAACTTCCAGGCAGCCCTGGAGTCCGAGGGCGTCACCAGGATCCAGGCCCAGGGCCAGCCTTTCATGCCCTGGGAGCATGAGGCCGTACAGTTCGAGGAGACCCGGGACGTGGAGGAAGGCAGAGTGGTAAGGGTACTCCGCGAGGGCTACAAGCTCAACAACAAGGTTATACGAGCGGCGCAGGTGGCTGTCGCCAGAGCGCCACACAAGCAAGACCGTCAGCCCGAGTCCACCCAGTGATTTAGGAGGTCTGAGCAAAATGCCCAAGATACTAGGAATTGACCTGGGGACCACCAACTCGTGCATGGCCGTCATCGAGGCCGGCGAGCCCCGGGTGATTGAAAACGCCGAGGGAGGCCGCACCACGCCTTCCGTAGTCGCCATCAACCCCCGGACTGGCGAACGCTATGTCGGCATGACGGCCAAGCGCCAGGCCATCACCAACCCGGAGAACACCATCTACTCCATCAAGCGCTTCATGGGGCGCAAGTTCCGGGAGGAGAGCGTACAGCGCGACATCAAGCTGGTGCCCTACAAGGTTGTGGAACACACCAATGGTGACGCCCACGTCATAATGGGCGGCAAGAAGCACTCGCCCCCTGAGATTTCGGCCATGATCTTGCAAAAGCTCAAGCAGGACGCCGAGGCCAAGCTGGGGGAGAAGATCACCCAGGCCGTGATTACCGTCCCGGCCTACTTCAACGACAGCCAGCGCAACGCCACCAAGGACGCCGGCCGCATCGCCGGCCTGGAGGTGCTGCGCATCATCAACGAGCCGACCGCCGCGTCCCTGGCCTACGGCCTGGACAAGAAGAAGGACGAGACTATCGCGGTCTTTGACCTGGGCGGCGGCACCTTCGACATCAGCATCCTGCAGATCGGCGATGGCGTCTTCGAGGTCAAGTCCACCAACGGCGACACCCACCTGGGCGGCGACGACTGGGACCAGCGCATCGTGGACTGGCTCTGCTCAGAGTTCCTGCGCGAGCAGGGCATTGACCTGAAGAAGGACCGCATGGCCCTGCAGCGCCTGCGGGAGGCCGCCGAGCGGGCCAAGATCGAGCTTTCCACGGTGATGCAGACGGAGATCAACCTGCCCTTCATCACTGCCGACGCCTCCGGCCCCAAGCACCTGGTCACTACCCTGACCCGCTCCAGGCTGGAGCAGATCTGCGATGACCTGCTCCAGAGGACCGTGGCGCCTGTCAAGCAGGCCCTGGCCGACGCCCACATCACCGCGTCCAACATTGACGAGGTGGTGCTGGTAGGCGGCATGACCCGCATGCCCTCGGTCATCAAGCTGGTCAGGGACCTCTTCGGCAAGGAGCCTCACATGGGCGTCAACCCCGACGAGGTGGTAGCCGTGGGCGCCGCCATCCAGGCGGGCGTGCTCCAGGGAGAGGTACGCGACATCCTGCTGCTGGACGTGACGCCTCTGACCCTGGGCATCGAGACGCTGGGCGGCGTCATGACGCCTCTGATCCCGCGCAATACCACCATACCGACGTCCAAGACGGAGGTCTTCACCACCGCCGCCGACGGGCAGACCAGCGTGGAGGTCCACGTCCTCCAGGGCGAGCGCACCATGGCCGCCGAGAACAAGACTATCGGCCGGTTCATCCTGGACGGCATCCTGCCCGCGCCCAGGGGCGTGCCGCAGATCGAGGTCACCTTCGACATTGACGCCAACGGCATCCTGAACGTCTCGGCCAGGGACAAGGGCACGGGCAAGCAGCAGCGCATCACCATCACGGCCAGTTCCGGCCTGACCCAGGACGAGATCGAGCGCATGGTACGGGAGGCCGAGTCCCACGCCGAGGAGGACCGCCGCAAGCGCGATGAGATACAGCAGCGCAACATGGCCGATAACGCGGCCTACACCGCCGAGAAGCTGCTACGAGAGAACGCCGACAAAATCCCGGCGGACCTCAAGAGCGAGATTGAGGGGAAGATTTCGGCGCTGCGCACCGCCCTCCAGGGCCAGGATATTGGCCGCATCAACCTGGCGCTGCAGGACCTGCAGACCTCCATGCAGAAGGTCGGCCAGATAGTGTACAGCCAGGCCGGCGGCCAGGGTGGCAGCGGCCAGGGCAAGCCCCCCGAGGGCACCGTGGAAGGCGAGTACCGGGAGGTGTAACTCTCCGCAGGGGCGTTCAGCCACTGCACGCCCCTGCGAGCCGTCGCGGACTCTGCGCATCGAGGTGAGAGCATGGACCTGAACTGGGGCAGACCTGTCGCGGCCACAGACGGGTGGCTCGGCGCGCTGGACGGCGCAGTCCTGGCAGCCGACACCAGGAAGCTCACTCACCTGATAGTCAGACGCGGCCTGGTCTTACCGCGCCGGCTGGCTGTGCCGGCACAGCACCTGCAGTCAGTGGACGAGTACGGGCTATACCTGGACCTGTCCATCATCCATGCGCTGGGCCTGCCACCCCCTGCGCGCCTGGAGGCCTCCGCTGGCGCCACGACGCTGGACCGGCGCGCGCGGGTGCTGCTCAAGGACGGCTCTCGGCTTGTCCTCAAGGGGCTGCGCCTGCCGGACAAGGACCACGCCCCCACTCACTGCATCGTGAAAGGGCCAGGGCTGGCCGCTGGTAGCGTCGTGCTTCCCCTGGACAGGGCCACCAGCGTCGGCAGCGGCCAGATAGCCACCGACCTGGAGCCGGGAGAGGCCCGGCGCTTGCCCAGGTACAGGCTGGACGCGGACATCCAGGCGGATGCCTGGGAGGCGCTGTACAGTCACAAGTCCATCCCCGACGTGGACCTGTCCTCCATCCAGTTAGAGGTGAGCAGCGGCACCGTTGCCCTGAGCGGGCACGTCAGGATGCCGGCCACGGCCAAGGAGATAGGGCGCGTGGTAAGCGCCGTGGAGGGCGTCATAAGTGTCCACAACGGCCTGGTAAGCGACCGGCAGCTTGAGCTGGAGCTGGCCTCGGCCATAGCCGGCAGGGTGCCGGGGCACTCGGGCAACGTCATTGTGCGCAGCTACCTGGGCGCGGTGGTGCTGGAAGGCTACGTGCCTTCGGAGGAGGTCAGGGAGTCCGTCCTGGAGGCGGTGCGCTCCCTGCGCGGCCCGCGACGGGTGGAGTGCCGCCTTCAGGTGCGGGAGGCGGCCAGCGCCCCGGCGCCCGAGGCGCAGGCCGTGGCAGCGGAAGTCGGCGGCCAGCCAGCCGCGTCATAGCTGGCCACCCCCCGGTGCCACATCCCTTCGTCAGGCCACGAGATGCCACTGGCGCTGGTGTGTGGGCAAGGCCCAGCCCTCTCTTCAGCTCTCCCCCACAGGGGGCGAGAATATTCCCTGCCCCCTGTGGGGGAAGGCCAGGAAGGGGGCATGGTAACCAGTCCAACGCCAGCCCGCCATTACGCATCCTGCGTGCCGGGGCAGAAGGGACCTCACCGCCACCTTCACACGACTGGGTAGTACACCCCGCTACGCCGAGACCACCCTTATGCCATGGGCGGGGAAGACCAGGCGCTGGACAGCGGCGACGCTGTTCTCGGCGAACACCCGCGAGTCGCGGCGCACGGACTCATCCACCTTCACATCATCGGGGTCGCGCAGGCTGGCGACGCCGTAGCGCTGGCTGTAGGACGCGGGAATCTCGTTGGGGAACTCCTGGCCAGACATAACGCCGAAGGCCAGCGTCCAGGCCCGCGCCACCGCCTGGAGGTCGTAGCCTCCGCCACCCAGGGCAAGCCACTTGCGCGGCGCGGTCTGGGCAAGCTCAGCCACCACTCGGGCGAAGCCCTGGACGGTGATGGCCATGTGGGTGATAGGGTCGCGGTAGTGGGAGTCTATGCCCAGTTGGGTCACCAGCACGTCTGGCTGGAAGGCCTGGAGTAGCGGCGGCACCACCTGCTGGAAGGCCCACAGGTACACGTCGTCGGAGGTATAGGGGTACAGCGGCACGTTGACGGAGAAGCCCCGGCCCCGTCCGGCGCCGATCTCCTGGGCGAAGCCGGTCCCCGGGAAGAGGAAGGCCCCCGACTCGTGGAGGGAAATGGTCAGCACCCTGTCGGTGTCGTAGAAGGCGTACTGGACGCCGTCGCCGTGGTGGCAGTCTATGTCCACGTAGGCGACGCGCAGTCCTTCCTTCAGCAGGGCCTGGATGGCGATGACCGGGTCATTGAAGACGCAGAAGCCATAGGCGTAGCCTCGCATGGCATGGTGCAGCCCGCCCGAAATGCTGAAGGCCACGTCCGCCTCGTCGGCCAGCAGCAGCTCCACGGCCCTGAGAGAGGCGCCCGTGGACCAGAGGGCAGCCTCGTACATTCCCTCGTAGGCCGGGTTATCACCGGGGCCGAAGTTGAACCTGCCCGGGCCTGGCGACATGTCGCCGCGGCTGAAGCTCTGGACGGCCCGCACGTACTCGGGCGCATGGAACCACAGCACCTCTTCCTCGCTGGCCTGGCGCGGCTCCACCAGCCTGGCGCTGTTGCCATTGAAGGCGCCGTAGGCCTCCAGCAACTCGTAGGTGTAGCGGAGCCGGACGGGCTTCATGGGGTGAGTCTCACTCAGGACGTGCTGGGAAAGCACGTCAGCGTAGACAAAGGCCGCTCTCCTCGCCATTGGACTCCTTTCCTTTCCGGATCCCGTCCAGCTCCTCGCACATGTTGCGCCAGTGGGTGCCCCGCCAGTACAGCTTGCCGCAGCTAGGGCACAGGTAGAACTGCTCCTGGGTGCTGAAAACGAAGGGCGGCACCCTGTCCCTGACCTCCTGCTTGCTCACCCTCTGGAGCTCCACGTTGCACTGGATACAGAGCGAAAAGCCGTTCCCGAACTCCAGGCCCAGGGCCTCCGCCAGCTCCTGGATCTGCTTCCTGAAGTCATCGGAGACCACCAGCACCACCCTCACCTCGCCGCTGGTCACCGCGCGGCGCTGGAGGATATACCTGTCCCTGGTAATGACTGTCCTGCCCTGCTCTTTGCCGATGCGCAGTAGCTCCGCATCGTCCACGTCCGGGATGAACAGAGCGTCGTAGCCCATGACACGCAGCCACTTGGCCAGCCTGCCCACGTTCACGTCCACCACGAACTTCTGCGCCATCATGTCCCACTACCCAGCGACCGGGAAGAAGTGCCTCCCTTTGCCCTCATATCTCAATGACCATATCGGCCTCGGCGACCTGGAACTCTACGGGCATCCTGCGCCCCAGACCCTCCATCTCCCTGCGGACTGCCTGCTCCCAGGGCGGGTTGATGTGGGTCACCACCACCCGTGGCAGGTAGTCCCAGCGGGCGCGGAACTGGGCCAGCGCCTCCTCCAGGAAGGCGGGTGTCATGTGGCCGGTGGCGATGGCCCTGGCCTCGTTCTCGCTGCCATAGGTCACCTCCGTCAGCAGCACGTGGGGCGACACATATTGCCAGGCCTCGGCCAGTCCCCTGCCCGCGTCTCCAGTATAGAACAGCTTCCGGCCTCCGGAGGACACCTGGAAGCCGACAGCCGGCACCGAGTGGGGCACCGGCACGGCGGTCACCTGGTATTCCAGCACCCTGAACTCCTTGCACAGCTCCACCGCGTGAAAGCGAAAGGTGGGATGCTCGGGCGTCGGGATGCTGGTGAAGTCGGGGTAGAGCTTGCCCTGCAGCAGGCTGGCGCGCACGTGGTCCACGGTATCCTGTATGGCGTAGACCTCCACCGTGGAGCCATTGCCCTGAAGGGCCAGGCCCAGCGGCGGCAGGTCGCGGACATGGTCGTAGTGCCTGTGGGACAGCAGGACGGCCTTCAACCGGCGCTGGTCCTCAAAGCCCAGCGCCCGGCTGAAGCTGCCCAGGTCCAGCGCCAGCACGTCATCCACGACGTAGGAGGAGAGGCGGGTATGGCGGCTCTCCATGTTGTGGGCGCCGAGGACACGCAGGCGCATGGCGCTATACCCTGGACATGCCGCCCTCGGAGCGCGGCACCGGCGTGACGCCGGGGATGAACTCGGCCTCCTTGCGCGGGCCGTAGCCCCTGGCGAAGAAGCGGGCGCGGCCCAGGCCTTCTATCTCGATCTCCAGCACATCCCCATCGTTGAGCGGCCCCAGGCCCACATGATAGGTGCCGGTGGCGACCACGTCGCCCGGCTGGAGCTGCACAAACCGGCTGAGCCAGGCAAGCTGCTCGGGGATGCTGTGGGCCATGTGCTTTGTGTTGTAGTCCTGGCGGGGCTGGCCGTTGACCCAAGACCTCACCTGGAGGTTGTGGGGATCGGGCACCTCATCCCGGGTGGTAATCCAGGGGCCGCAGGGGCCGAAGGTGTCCTGGCCCTTGGACAGGAAGGTCGTGCGGCGGGTCATGCCCCTGGCCGAGATATCGAAGAAGGGCACGTAGCCAAAGATGCAGTCCATGGCCTGGGCCTCGGGGACGTTCCTGGCGTGCCGGCCTATGACGAAGGCCAGCTCAGCCTCGGGCTGGTACACCACCACCGACGGTATGTCGGGCAGCTCCACAGTCCCCTCGGGGCCGAGCAGCTCCGGGGCCTTGTAGAAGAACTCCAGGGGCATGTCATCGGCGGACCTGTCCGGCCTGTCCAGGTAGTTGGCGAAGGCAGCCAGGCACTTGCTGGGGCGCGGCACGGGCGCCCTGAGGCGCACGTTGCCCAGCGGCACGCCCCGCTGACGCGAGGCCATGCGCTGGAACTCCCGCCGATAGTCATCCCACCTGGCGATGACCTCTTCCATGGCCTGCTGCGGGCCTTTCTCGCGGTAGGCCGGCACGGCCTCGGTGACATCCACGACCCGGCCCTCGCCGTTGAGCACTCCGATACGGTCGTCATTGAAGCGCAGCACCTTCATCTCGCCACCTCCAGGCGACCCCAGCGCGACTCTATCCTGGCGGGAATTATATGGGCATGGCGAGGGCGAAGGCAAGCCATTGACGGGTGGGCACTGTGAGGCTGGCGAGGGGATTGCTTGAGGTAGGAGCCTATCCGATGACTGCACGTCGGCTGGTAAAGCGCCCCTGGACAAGCTCAGGGCGAGCGGTCATTTACCCATTCCTGGTGGGCCTCTCGGACCACCATCAAGGTTGTGGGATAGGCACCAGGTGGAAGGCCGATTGGGCAACCACAAGGGTTGCCCCTACGTTTCAAGGCCGGGTGCGTCCGCCAAGGTTGTCGGATAGGCACGTAGGTGAGGACTCTGGTCGGGGTGGTCGGGATTGAACCGACGACCTCTTGGTCCCAAACCAAGCGCGCTTCCGCTGCGCCACACCCCGGCCCTCACACACTGATGATACGTGCTGGCAAGGCTGGTTGGCAAGGGCAGCAACGTCTGCCAGGCTTCAGACCTGTCGCCTGCTATAGCTCCGGGTGCCGCATGTGCCAGTCCGTCGCCTGCTGGTAGGCGTGGCCCAGCTTGAAGAGCAGCCCCTCGTCGAAGGGCCGGCCGATAAGCTGCAGGCCGATGGGCAGGCCGGAGGCGGTGAAGCCGCAGGGCACCGAGAGCGCCGGCAGCCCGGCCAGCGAGGCCAGGCTGGTGTAACGGCGCCGGCCCAGGTCCTGCTTGCCCTGGTAGTAGCCGCCAGGCCGGCCAGTGGATGCCGCGATGGTCGGCGCGGGCACCGGGCCGGTGGGGAGCGCCAGCACATCAACCCTGTCCAGCGCCTCCATCAGCTCCCGCCGGATAACCGAGCGCAGCCGCTGCGCCCTGAGGTACGCCGTGGCCGGCAGTATGCTCGCCATCTCCAGCCGCACGCGGGTGCTCCAGTCGTAGTCGCTGGCCCGCGTCCTGAGCCACTGGTCATGGAAGGCCGAGGCCTCCGAGTCGGCGATGGCGAGGAACACCGCGCCGCCGCGAGCAGAGGTGGGCAGGGAAACGTCGGCGGCCAGGGCGCCCAGCTCCTCCAGCACGCCCACGGCCTTCCGGGTGGCGTCGCGCACCTCGGCATCCAGGCCCTCGAACTCGAACATCTCCACGGGCAGGCCGAGGCGCAGGCCCTTGATATCGCCCTGGAGTCCCGCCAGGTAGTCGGGCACCGGCTCCACGCTGGACGTGGGGTCGCCAGGGTCGTGGCCGGCGATGGCCTGGAGCAGGATGGCGCAGTCCTGAACGGTGCGGGCCATGGGGCCGATGGTGTCCATGGCCCAGCACATGGGGATGACGTTGTGCCGGGTAACGCGGCCGTAGGTGGGCCGCAGGCCAGCGATGCCGCAGAAGCCGGCCGGGCCGCGCACCGAGCCTCCGGTGTCGGAGCCAAGGGCGCCGGCGCACAGGCCGGCCGCCACCGCGACGCCCGAGCCGCTGCTGGAGCCGCCAGGGGTGTGCTCGGTGTTCCAGGGGTTGCGCGGCGTGCCGAAGGGGTGGTCTATGGTGCCGCCGGTGGCGAACTCGCTCAGGTTCAGCTTGCCCAGCATTACGGCGCCCGCTTCCCTGAGCCGCTGCACTATGCTGGAGTCCTGGTCGGGCACGAAGTCGGCCAGCACCCGGGAGCCAGCGGTGGTCAGCACGCCCCTGGTGTAGATGATGTCCTTGACTGCCACGGGGACGCCGTGCAGCGGGCCACGGTAGTCGCCCCGGGCGATCTCGCGCTCGGCCTCGGCGGCCTGGGCCAGCGCCTGCTCCCGCGTGACGGTGATGTAGGCCGCCAGGCGTCGGTCCAGGGCGTCAATGCGCTCCAGGTAGGCCCTGGTGACCTCCACGGGGGAGGCCGCCTTCCGCCGGAGCAGGCCCGATAGCTCGGCGATGCTGGCCCAGGGAAGGCCCTGGTCGGTGGCGGCGCCGCTGACAGGGCCAGCGCGGCGACGCCGGCCATGCTTCTCGGTGACTCTCTGCCGCGGCCCGGCCGGGAAAGTCGGCAGCGGCTCCACCTCGGCGATGGCGCTGGACGGCACCAGGTCCAGGTCCGCCAGGACCGCCGCCAGCCTGCTGGCGATGGCGTCGGCCCGCTGCTCGTCCGACTGGAGGCCGGCCAACTCCATCATCCGCCGTACCTGCTCCCTGGAAAGCTCGCGCATAGGCTGCTGCTCCTTGAAGTGGCAGTAGACAGCCCAAATATTACCACAAGGGGCAACGGGCCACCGCAGCCAGCGCCCACTCCTTGACGCGCCATGGGAGGGATGCCATAGTGTAGGCTACCTTCCCCCAATGATATGGTGGGGATGGCACGAGACTGTGACGGCAGGTGTGACAGTATGCGCCAGACCATAACCCCCGACTCGCCCGGCATAGCGCTCTTTCCCGAGTACCAGACGCTCTACGACCTCATCGCCCGCGAGGTGCATGGCCTCACCGATGCCCAGCTTGACTTCGAGACTGACCGCTGGGAGTGGAGCAAGTGGAGCATCAGGCGGCAGCTAAGCCACATGGCCTCGCTGATATACCGCTGGCTCATCATCCGCTGGGGAGACGTGCTGTTCCCCGACGGCAAGCACGGCGTCCAGGACGTCAAGGGCATCGCCAGCTCCGACTACGACCGCCGCATGGACGAGAAGCTCTACTGGGAGTTCCCGGTAATCATGGAGAACTTGAAGGACGGGATAGACCTGGCCCAGCGGGTGCTGCGGGAGCGCAACGTCGGCTTCCTGCGCAGCCATACCTGCGTCAGGCAGCAGACCTCCCAGTGGCCGCTGATGGCCAAAGCCCACCCCACGGGAGTGATGCCCCACAAAGACCCGGACAAGGCCATCATGACCCTGGAAGCCACCATGCGGCACATCTACTTCGAGGAGACGACCCACCTGTACAACATCCAGCGCCTCAAGCGCGCCCAGGGCCTGCCGGCGGTAGTGCAGGTGCCAAAGGTGGGCTACTGGGTGCTGGACGGCTGGGACCGCAGCGAGCCATAGGAAGCTTTCAGCTTCCCTCCCCACTCCAGGGGCGGGGCGCTGATAGCTGATGGCTGAATGCTGATAGCTAGATTTTCGTGTCCCTGAGCCTGCGCCGCACGTCCTCCGGGAACTCCCGCAGCCGCCGGCGGGTGGGCGAGTCGCCACGGCGGGCGACGCTCCGGGCCGCCTCGGCCAGCAACTCGATGCCGCCCAGGAAGTCCGAGAGGCGGATGTACTCGGCGCCGACGTCGCCGTTGGGATCGGGGATGGACGTGGTGGCGTTGTGGTAGTTGCCCAGGGGAAAGGCAACGCCCGTGACGCGGTAGCCGAAGACGGCGAAGGCCGTGGCCTCGCAGGTGCCGCCGCTCATGAGCTGGCGCTGGCACCTGGACTGCCGGTCGCGCTGGCGGATGCTTTCCCTGGCGACGATAAGCACCTGCTCGGCGTCGGCGTCGAAGGTGTAGGCGGCGTCGCCGGTGCGGATGACAGGCCCCTCGCCCTGGACCACGCCAGGGATGACGGCGCTGGACTCCACCGAGACTACCAGCGTCTCCGGCGGCAGGGCCTGGGCCTCCGCCAGGAGCCGCGCGCCGAACAGCCCAGCCTCCTCGGCGCGGGTGAAGACGCCGTACACCTCGGCCTCCGCGCGGTCGGTGGCCAGTCGCTCCAGGACGGCCAGGATGCTGGCGCAGCCCGCCAGGTCGTCCAGCGCCCGCATGCGGATGAAGTCGCCGTCCAGGACGAAGTCAGGGAGGTCGAAGACCACCGGCGTGGCCGGCGCCAGCGTGGCCGGTGCCTTGAGGCGCAGGCCCACCAGCCGCTCGCCCCCCTGCTCCGGCGCAGGCCCCAGCAGGGGCGACGTCTCGGCGGGCACGCGCTGGCCGTCGGGCGTCAGCACCAGGACGGGCGCCGCCTTCCGCAGGGACGCCACGGGCACACCGCCCAGGGCGCGGGCCACGATGCGGTCGCCACTGGCCTCGACGACCTCGAAGCCCGGGTGGTCCATGTGGGCCACCAGTGCAATGGGCGTGGCACTGGCAGGCCCGTACCTGTAGTGGGCGATGATGTTGCCGTACTCGTCCCGGCGGTGCTGGATGCCCATGCCCTCCAGCGTGGCCAGGATGTAGCCGGCCGGGCCGCGCTCGAAGAATGGGACGGCCGGCCGAGAGCCCAGCTCCCGCAGGAACTCCAGGGCGCGCTGGTCACGAGGCGTCATAGGCCGCATCATCTCCCGCAGACTTGAAAAACCTGAAGCGCTCTTTTAGGCAGCCCCTTCCGGGATATCCAGGTGCCGTTGACCACGAGAGGGCCATGAGCGGCGCTGCTCATGGCCCTCTCACAGGACTCCAGGGTAAGGAGACTCACCGCAGGCGTCAGTAGTCCACACAGGTAAGCCGCGTGAAGCCCAGGACGTCGTTGAGGTGGCTGGTGCCGTAGCGTCCGTGGGGCGGCTCCTGCTCGTCGTACCAGTCGCGGCGTATCTCGCCAGCGCCGATGACGGTCTCCACGGGAGGGAACGGGCCGGGCGCGCTGCCGTCGCCGGTGCTGACCACGGCCACGACCTCGGGCGCCGTCACCAGCAGCGGCGGCGCGGTGCCGTCCTCATCGTCCTCCTCCTCGGTGATGAGCACTGTCTTGATGCCGGCGCGCTCGCACGCCTGCACCACCAGTATGGTGTCCAGGAAGCGCTGGCCCCGCAGGGTGGGCGTGACGATGGCGCCGTCGGCGCCCAGCGTGGCCGCCATCAGCGCCGCGCGGTTGGCCATAAGCTCCTTCTGGCGCTGCTCCTCCCACATGGTGCGCACCATGATGCTGCCCAGAAAGTTGAAGTCCTTCCCGTGGCGCCGGCACATGTGCAGCGTGATGGTATTGGTGAGCGGCCACGTCCACCAGCGTCCGAAGTTGCCGCAGGCCGCGCCGTCCAGCACCTCGGTGGGATGCAGCAGCCAGGGCTGCGTCAGGCGGGTGATGCCGTACACCGCCGTGCCCATGGTGGAGTCAGGGTTCAGGGTGATGGCCTCGGGCGACACGATGCTGTGGATGTGCACCAGCCCCGGCAGGCCAGGCTTCGGCGTCATGTCGAAGACCTCCACCTCCGTTGGCTGCTCCTCCAGGGTGGCCCTGGCGATGTAGTCCTGGGCCGCCAGCATGGCCTGCTGCACCACCCGGTTGGCCGGGTCAGGCTCCAGGTGCCTGGCAGGCTCGATGACCAGGCAGACGTTGCAAAGCCCGGCGAAGGGGCTGATGGCGCCCGGCCCAGACATGTCTATGAAGTCGCCGTAGGCCGTGCCCGGCCTGTAGGACGAGTGAAGGCCATACCTGCGGCTGTCGCCGGAGAGGGCGCAGGTCATGACGGTCATGCCGCCTAGCCGGTTGGTGCGCCCCTGCCCTACCGTGGCAACGGGCCTCCCCAGGATGCCGGGGTAGGCCATGCCATCCCCCTGTACCTTCATCCTGGGCTCGATGACATCGCGCACGGTGATGATGCGCACCGACTCGCCGGGGCGGGCTATCTGGACGTCGGCGCTGGCGACCAGCGGGTCCTGCCTGATAAGCTCCAGCAGCTCCGACTTGTTGAGCTCCAGTACGCCGTCGCGCCAGCGAGTGGCCCTTCCAAAGCGGACGTCGTGGGTCTGGTAGTTGGCTAGCTCAAGACGCATGGACAGGCTCCCTTATGGCCGACTCCTCGGTGGGGTCGAAAAGCGTGGGGCCAGTGACGCGCGTCTGGAGCGCCTTGAGGGCGGTCCGGACGATGCGCAGGCCCAAAGCCCTGTCGGCCTCCGGCGGCAGGTTTGGGTCGCCGCAGCAGTACTGCACGCGGACGCCCTTGATCACGCGGTTGGCATTGGCGGACAGGGCTATGGCTGGCAGCGCGCCGATGAGCGCGGTGGGAATGCCGACTCTCTCGAGTTCCTTGACTATCGTTGCACCGCAACGATGGCAGCTCCCTCAGCCAGACACCTGTATTGCGGCGGTGACGCCGGCCTCCTTGAACTCCCTGGCTATGCGCTGCCCTATCTCACGGGCCGGGCCGACGGCGGTCTGGTTGCCCACGGTGCTGTAGAAGTAGGGGTATATGGCCCTGATGACGCCCTCGGCCTCAAGCTGGCGCAGGGCCGGCAGTGGCAGGGCGTAGTTGGGGTTCCGGGTGTTGAGGATGCGGGTGTTGAAGCCGCCGTGGACACACTCCCAGTCCTGGACCGAAAGCTCATTGATGCCCTCGATGGAGTAGCGCCCGGCGTGCAGCGCCCTGGCGCCGGGGATGGCATCGGGGTTGCCACGCGGCACGATGCCGGTGCTGACCACGATGCCGATGACGGCCCTGGACAGGTCCTCCACGGGCGGCGCCGGCGGCACGGTGTCGTACTGCTGCACCTGTACCTCGGAGACCCAGGGCCGGCCCTGAATGCGGGCCAGCACCATGTCCAGCGCCCGCTCATATCCCGGCTTGTCGGCAAATACCAGGCGCCGGATGCCGTGGGGTACGTAGCCCTCCTGCAACGCAGGCCCCAGTTCCTGGCCGGATGCTACTTTCAGGCCAAGGGCCACCATTTTGCCTATGATGGCCTGCATCTGGGTGGCGTCGGTGCCCGTAGGCACGGCCAGCAACTCCTGCCGGTGGGTGATGACGGCGGCGTTGTCCGGGTGCATGGCCGTGACAGCGGGAATCTTCATGGACTTTGCGACGCGGCAGACCAGGGCGCAGCCCAGGCCGTAGCGGCCAGAGTCGAAGGCGGGGCCGGCCAGCACCAGGTCAGGGCTGTACCTTTCCAGCGCCTCCCGGATGGCCTGGCCCGCCTCGGCTTCCCGCTCGGCCACGAAGTCGTCGCCGCAGATTATAGTGGCAACGACGGTGCCCCTGTCCTTCAGGGCAGCCTGAAGCGCCCGGCCGGGGCCTACCGGCCCATCCTTCACCAGCACGGGCGTCTCCGCCTTGTCCTCGCCGCCGATGCCACCGAAGAACTGGTTGAGGTAATGCACCACGCGGAGTCTATCGGACATCCGACCCTCCTTTCACAAAAGGCAGCTATCAGCTTGCGCCGGTAGCGACCTGTCAATCCCTGGTGTGAATAACGGGTATCGAGGGGGAGAGGAGACCTCTTCCCCCTCGATAGTGCAGCGCCAGCATGGGGGACCATAGCCCCCCCACGCCAGTGCCCGCAATTGTTGCAGGAGCGCCTCCTCCACGACAGCGCAGAGGCGCGGAGTGCTGCTAGGCTGCCCCGTTGCCCTCGCGCACCTCGCGTATGGCGGCGGCGATGGCCTCGGCGTCCAGCACCAGCTCGGCCATGCCTACCTCGCTCTCGTACACGGTGCTGTCCACCTGGCCCTTGATCTCAGGCTCGGTGATGTGATAGACAGGCAGCTTCAATGCCTCGCCCGCCAGGGCACCGGCCCAGGTCGGGTCGCCGTCAGTGACGGTGATGGCGTAGAGCTTGCTGCTGTCCGGGCTGGGCGTGCCCAGGACGACCACCAGGTTCTCACGGCCATAAGTCTCGGCGGCCCGCTTGATGTCCTCCTGGCCTTCCAGGCCAAGGGCGCCCGCCGCCGTTCAGACAAAGCAGTGGGTCATCTCCAGGACTACTTCCGCGCCGGCGCTGCGCACGCAGTTGGCGATGGCCGTGCCCTGCACGCCGTCGCGCTCGCCCAGCGCTATCACCTTCTTGCCCTTCAATTCCATTGCCATAATACTCCTCTTCTTAGCTGTCAGTACTCGGCTATCAGCTTTCAGCACCCAGCCCCACCCACGGGACGGGGAAGCTGACTGCTGACAGCTTTTGGTTGACAGCTATTTTGCATTCCTCTCCAGGATAAAGGAGAACCCATCGGACATCTGGGTCATGCGCCCCAGGAACAGGCTTCCCTTGGCCACGAACATGGCCCGCTGCATCTCGCCGGCCTTGAGCTTGTCCACCGCATGCCCCAGGAAGGGTATGGCCGAGGCGATGTGCCCCTGGGTGGACGAGAAGCCGGGCATGCCATGCCTGTCCACAAAGTCCGGTATCTGGCCGCTGGCGATTTCCTTGTTCTCCACGGCCAGCGCCCCAATGACCCGGTAGTTGCGCTCCGTCACGTTGCCGCTGCCGGCCGGCTCGGTGATCTCCGGGTTCTGCAGCTCGATGGCGAACTTGTCAATGTCCTGGAACCTCAGCCCCAGCCGCCGCAGCGGCTCGGTCATCAGGGTGTGGGAGATGGCCCGCAGCGCCGAGCCTGCGCCGATGCGGTGGCTGCCCACCGAGTCCAGCCGCATGATGGGGCTGACCCCATCGTCGGCGCCGACGATGATGGCGATGGCCGCCAGCACATCCTCGATGATGGGCTGACCAGCCTTGAGATGGCCCTGGTAGTTCATGCCCAGCTTGGGCAACGAGCACCCTCCAATCACCGCCACCTGGTCGAAGACGCCGGAGCTTACCAGCGTCCCGGCCATGACCAGGGCGTGGGTCGGGGCGCAGCAGAAGGCCTTGACGTCGGAGCCTGTGGCATTCACCAGGCCGCACATCTCGCCTACGGCCTTGGCCATGTTGCCGCCGCCGCGCTGATAGGCGTCGCCCACGGCCTCCTCGCCTGTGTTGAGGATGTAGGGGATGGACGCCGGGTCCAGCTTCTCGTCGGCCAGCAGGGTCCTCATGGCCATGGTGGCCGTGGTCTTGCAGGCCAGGTTCTCCAGCAGCACCTCCGCCGAGAGGGAGGGTGTGTCCTCGTTCACACGATTGACGCAGCCGATAAGCCTGCCGTCCCGCAGGTACAGGGGCAGGGCCTGGCTACCATCGGCCTGCTTCTGGATTTCCGAGTAGGGATGGCCCTTGCCCAGCTTCTCCAGGTCGGCGGGCGGGACGAGGGAGTGCTTCCCAAGGGCGGCGCGGACCTGGCTGGTGAAGCCTTCCTCCAGCCACACCAGGTCGAAGGAATCGCAGATGCGCAGCAGCCCGTAGAACTCCTCCTCCGGCATGATCTCGCCCATGGGCTGGCGGCGCGAGTGTTCGCCGTCCTGCTTGAACCAGGGCCGGGGGATGTTCTTGAGGTCGTCGGGGTAGATGCCGCCCAGGTAGGCGAGGTTGGGAGGGTAGTTTACAGCATCCTGGAAGGAGCGCAGGTGAGAGCTTATGTCTTCCAGCAGGGCCGGGGTCTTGGCGATGTCCGTGGCGGGCTTGAATCCGTAGCGTACCAGCCCAGGAGTGTGTGCCAGGAAATAGCGCACGCTCCGTATGACTGGCTGCTTCAAAGTGGGCATGACACTTCAACTCCTGACTCTATCCTGGTTCTCAGGATATTATATTCGTGTGCTTGTAGTCAAAGGTGGACGCATGTTCAGCGGCGCAGCACACATCCTCCATCACGTAAGCTGCCTGAGCTTGGGGTCCAGGCGGTCGCGCAGCCAGTCGCCCAGGAACACGAAGGCCAGGACGGTGAGGCTGATAGCCAGGCCCGGGAAGATGCTGACCCACCAGGCGCTGACGATGTAGGCCCGCCCGTCGGATACCATGCCACCCCAGGAGGGCGTTGGCGGAGGGACGCCGACGCCCAGGAAGCTCAGCCCGGCCTCGGCCAGGATGACGCTGGCCAGGTTCAGGGTGGCGACGACTATCACGCTGTTGAGCACGCCCGGCAGCAGGTGCCGGAAGAGTATGCGAGGTGTGGACGCGCCGGCCACCCTGGCTAGCTTGACGTAGTCCTGCTCCTTCAGTGTCAGCGTCTCGCCCCGGACTATCCTGGCGAAGCTGGGCCACTGGCCCGCCGACAGCACGCCTATGAGGAGTCCAAAGCTAGGGCCGACCACCACGGCCAGCACTATGGCAACCACCACCATGGGCATCGCCAGGAAGCCGTCCACCAGCCGCATGATAGCTTCGTCCACCCAGCCGCCGAACCAGCCGGACACAAGGCCGGCCATGGTGCCAAAGGTGCCAGCAAGGCCTATGGTTATGGCCGCCACCATGAGTGACACGCGCGCGCCGAACAGCAGGCGGGAGAGGATGTCCCGGCCCAACTGGTCGGCCCCCAGGAGGAACTGGCTGTCTTTGCCCAGGATGGCCGGCGGCGCATGGCGATTCACCACGTCCCCGTAGCGCTCGGGGTAAGGGGCGATCCACTGGGCCGTGGTGCCCGTGAACAGCAGCGCCGCCAGCACTATGATGGAGAACACTGGCCAGCGGCGCAGCCAGCCCAGCCTCGCGCGGAAGGTGCGGCTGCCAGTGCCTGGAAGAGCTAGCTGCATGTCAGTCATGGCTTGCACCTACCCGTACCTGATGCGCGGGTCCACGAACCCGTAGGCCATGTCCACCAGGAATGCGGTTGCCACGTAGAAGGCCGTTATGAACAGCGCCACGCCCTGCACCGTGGGATAGTCCGAAGTGTACACCGACTGGATGGACAGCAGCCCCAGGCCGGGCCAGGAGAACACAGTCTCTATGATGATGGAGCCGGTTATCAGGCTGCCCAGAGTCAGGCCGGCGTAGGTCAGCGGCGTTATCATGGCGTTGCGGAAGGAGTGTTTCCAGATGACCTTGAAGCGCGACACGCCCTTGGCCCTGGCCAGCTTGACAAACTCCGAGTCCAGGACTTCCAGCATGCTGGAGCGGACCAGCCGTAGCTGGCCTGCCGCAGAGGCCCAACCCACGGTAATGGAGGGCAGGATGAAGTTCTTTATCCCACCTGACCCCCCGTGGGCAACAGGTGCAGGTGTACGCCAAAAATGAAGATGAGCAGCACCGCCACCCAGAAGGCCGGTACCGAGTGGCCCAGGACCGCGAACACCCTGCCGCTGTAGTCCAGCAGCGTGCCGCGCTTGACCGCCGACAGCACCCCCAGCGGCACGCCCAGCAGCAGAGAGAACAGGAAGCCGCCCAGGGCCAGCTTGGCGCTGGCAGGCAGGCGCTCCAGGACTATCGCATAGACTGGCCTGCGCTGGTGGAAGGAATCGCCCAGGTCGCCCTTGAGCAGCCGGCCCAGGAACAGGCCGTACTGGTAGTAGATGGGCCTGTCCAGGCCAAACTTCTTGCCCAGGGCCTCCCACTGCTCTTTGTTAATGTTGGCGTTGAAGGCATCGGATACGTACACGTTCCTGGGATCGCCGAAGGCCCGAGTCAGGGCGAAAAGCGCCGTGACCACCAGGAGCATGGTAATGAGCGAGGTCAGGAACCTCCTCGCTATGAACTTACCCACTGGCCGCCCCCTGAAGATGGCCTGCCCGGCCGAGAAGCCGCGCCTCCGTGCTGCCCCAGGGCCGGCGGAGCAGCACGGAGACTATTCGGCCCACGCCTCGGCCAGCAGCCGATTGCGTGTAGTCCTGGCTACTATTTTGCATGCTCCAGGTTCTCATAGTCCAGGAGCTGGCTGGGACTCTGGGTCCTGGCCCAGTTGCCTACCACTCCAGGGTTGACCGCGAAGACCTCCTCGAAACCGATAACCCCGAAGGTGTAATGCCAGTTGAATATCCAGTCCACGGCCTCGGTGAGCACCCGGTCGAGTTCCTCGGGCGTCCTGGCGGCCAGGGCCTGGTCATTCAGCTCCAGGGGCTTGAGCATCTCGGTGCCCGGATTGAAGGCCGCGTCGGGGCGCCGGGCCGCATCACCTAGAGGATAGAAGATGTCACCCTCGGCGCCCTGTGCCTGGCTCCACATGCCGGCGAAGTCGCGGTTGACCAGGCGGTCACGAATGCCGCCCTGGTAAATCTGGCGCGAGAGGACGGGCCTGATGCCAAGTCCCGAGGCCTCCCACTGGCTGGCGACGGCCTCGCACAGCTCAACGCTCAGGGGATGGCGCCCCGTGACGCAGACCGACTCCACCTGGAAGCCGTTGGGGAAGCCGGCCTCCTGGAGGTACTGCTTCGCCTTGGCCAGGTCGAAGGGTATCTCCCACTTCTTGCCCACACGCTGCTGGAAGAGGTCCCAGTCCTGGCCGGCGGCGTCGGTTACGGCCAGGGGCCGGCCGCGGCCACCCACCACGCCATCTACCAGCTTCTGCCGGTCAATGGCCATGGAGAGCGCCCAGCGTACCTTCCTGGCCCCCTCCGTGTCGCTGGGGTCGTCACAGTTGCCAACCCAGGGAAGCTCAGGCTTGTAGGCGGGACGAGGAGGCACTGGCTGACCGTTCCACTCCTTGATGCAGTAGTTGCCGGTGAACTGCATCCAGTACATGCCCTCGCCCAGGGCGCGAGTCTCCAGCCCAGCCGCTTCGACATCCCGCTTGAAGGTGATGGCAATGGGCGCCACATCAATCTCTTTGGCGCTCAGGCCCGCCAGCAGAGTGGCAGGCTCGGTGATCTGAGTGAACTTGACCTCCCTGAAGGAGGGCGTTTTGCGCCAGTGGCCCTCCACCGCCTCGACGATAAGCTCAGTGTCAGGGACCCATCTGCTGATGCGGAAAGGCCCGGTGCCTCCATCGGGAAGCTCGAACATGGCCTTTTCGTTGCCAAGCTGCTCGTGGCGGTTCTTGCTGGTAATCTGCAAGGCGCCTCCCGCCTGGGAGACAAAGTAGCTGTTGAAGAAGAAGAGAGGATCGGGCTTGCTGAGCTTGAACTCCACGGTGTAAGTGTCCACGGCCCTGGCCTGGGCATTTACCGCCAGGGCCTGGTGGATGTTGGTCCTGTTGGTATCGGGGGCGTACCACTGATTGGTGCGGTCCACTCCCAGTCCGCTGACGTCATCTCGCCCCAGTTGCCATGGAAGGGGACTCCCCTCCTGAGCTTGAAGGTGTAGGTGGTGCCGTCAGGCGATATCTGCCAGGACTCCGCCAGCCTGGGGACAACGACGCCATCCGGGCTGCGGTACGCGCCAGTCTCGAACACGCCCGCCCAGATCTGAACGTCGGACGGGATCAGCCCCGACTGGGACGGAATAAGGGCAGGGAACCCAACTTCGCCCCTGGCCACGCGCAGGGTGCCCTGAGGCCTGGCCTGGGGCGGTGCCGTGGGCGCGGACGTGGGCGAGGCCACTGGCTGCGGTGCAGCCGTGGGCGTACTAGCAGGCCCTCCGGAGGGTGTCGCGGTGGCGGCCCGGGCCGTTGGCGTGGGCGCCTCAGCAGGCTCAGACCTGCACGCCAGGCCAGCGGCAAGCAGCAGTGCCGCCGTAAGCCCCACCAGACCTAGCCTTGCCGTCAACTTGCGCACCATAACATCAGTCTCCTCAAGAACATCGCTGATAGGCTACCTTATGCGCCAGTACCACATTTGTCAACCTGGCGGAATGTTAAAAAAATGTCACCGCAGGGCAGGCAAGCGGCGCCATCGCGCTGCTATACATGGTGTTCCCTGGGCCAAAGGATAGGCCAACAGTACTACCTACAGCAGAAGGCACCATTGCGGCCAGACGTTCCCATTCCGGCCCACCTGCCACGTCTCAAGGCGGGACCACCAGAAAGGTCGCAAGGCCCGCCCGTGTCACGTAAGCTGCCGAAGGCGAGGGTCCAGACGGTCGCGCAGCCAGTCGCCCAGAAAGTTGAAGGCCAGCACCGTCAGGAAGATGGCGACGCCCGGGAAGAAAGCGATCCACCAGGCGCTGCTCAGGTACGTCCTGCCGTCCGAGACCATGAGGCCCCAGGCAGGCGTCGGCGGCGGAATTCCAGCGCCCAGGAAGGACAGGATGGACTCCGCCAGGATCAGGTTGCCCACCTGGAGCGTGGCCAGCACCAGGACCGTATTGATGACACCGGGGAAGATATGCTTGAAGAGGATCCTGAAGGTGGAAGCGCCGGCCACCTTGGCCAGTGCCACGTAGTCCATGGTCTTGAGCTGGAGCGTCTCGGCCCGCACCAGACGTGCGTAGCCGCTCCAGGCATTGATGGCCAACAGCAGCACGACAATTCCGAAGCTCTGGCCGACCACTATCACCACTACCAGGGCAATGAGCAGGAAGGGTATCGCCAGCTTCAAGTCTATGAAGCGCATCATGACCTCGTCTATCCAGCCACCGAAGTAGCCGGACACGAGGCCCAGGGTTACGCCCACCACGCCGGCAATGCCCAGGACGGTGATAGCCACGATGAGCGACACCCTTGCACCGTAGATGACGCGGCTGAGCAGGTCGCGGCCCTGCTGGTCGGTGCCCAGGAGGTGCTTGGCGCTGCCTCCCTCGGCCCACACTGGCGGGACGTTGCGCTCTCTCAGGTTTGCCTTCACGGGGTCGTGAGGCGCGATAAGGGGAGCGAATATTCCGCAGACCACCAGCAGCGTGAGGATAATGGCTGGCACCACAGGCCAGCGACGCATGATGAGGTATGCCTTGGCCAGGGGCGTATGCGCCCCTCCAAGCTGGACCTCAGCTTTTCTTCCTAGCTCCAGTGCCATCTAGTCCAAGACCTCTCTCAAGCCAGATGCCCCCTGTTCCAGGGACAGGCAGGGCCGCGCTGGCCTTGCCGGGCGCTGGCTAGTTGAACCTTATCCTGGGGTCTATGTAGGCATAGATAATGTCCACCAGGAACATCATGCCCACGTAGACCACCGTGAAAAACAGCACTGCTCCCACCAGCACAGGGAAATCGTTGTTGATGACGGCCTCCACGGCCAGCCGTCCCAGTCCGGGCCAGGCGAAGACAGACTCCGTGACCACGGTACCGGTTATGAAGCCAGCCAGGGTGAGGGCCGAAACCGTCAGCGGCGCAATGAGGGCGTTACGAAGGGCGTGCTTCCATATCACCATTCTGGACTTGACGCCTTTGGCCCTGGCGAACTTGATGAACTCCGAGTCCAGGATATTGAGCATGGAGGAGCGCAGCAGGCGGAGTTGGCCCGCGGCCGCTAGCCAACCCAGAGTGATGGTGGGCATGATATAGTGCTCTATCCCTCCCCTGCGGGAAGTGGGCAGCCAATCTAGCTGCACGGAGAATAGCAGTATCAGCATGATGCCCACCCAGAAGGGCGGCAGGGCCTGCCCGAACAGGGCAAAGGTGCGGCCCAGGTAGTCCCAGATGGTGCCGCGCTTGACAGCGGAGAGCACCCCCAGGGGCCAGCCCACCAGGAGGGCAAAGAGCCACGCACACAGGCCAAGCTGCAACGTGGGCACGATGCGCTCGCCCACCACGGTGCTGACAGGGCGCGCCTCTCTGATGGACCTGCCCAGGTCGCCGCGCACCGCCTTGCCCAGCCATACCAGGTACTGGATCGGCACCGGCTTGTCCAGGCCTAACTCTCGGCCCCACTCGTCCCAAAGCTCCTTGGAAATGAAAGACGACTCGGCGCCCAGGTACAGGAAGCGAGGGTCGCCCTGGAGGCGGGACATGGCGAAGACCACCAGGGTCACCGCCATCAGCACAAAGAGCATGAGGATAAATCGTCTG
>DAOUAM010000018.1:0-18959 GCA_034433305.1 Dehalococcoidia bacterium
GCCCACGCCAGGGGCCAGCCCGACGCCAGGCCCCAGCCCCACGCCGGCGCCGCCGCCGGTGGTCATGCTGGAGCTTACCGACCAGGGCGCCCAGCACATGGCCGCGGTCCTTCAGGAGATGAGCAATAGCTTCCGCCCGGTGCCCGGCTCTGGCGTCATCTACGCCGACAGGATCGAGGTAGCCCTGGAGGGCAAGGAGTCCCGCAAGTTCGAGTCCATCTTCGTGCAGCGCGTGGAGGGCACCAACAAGTTCTACATAGTCCTGCCGCCCTCGGTGGCCCCAACTCTGGAGGAAGCCAGGAACGTCCTGGGCGACCAGGTCAAGGTTACCCTGACCCAGATCAAGGGCAAGGTGGACGAGGACATCGGCCTGACGGGCGACGACCTGGCCAGGGCCTACCCGGGCCAGCACGCCACCACGGGCCGGCCCATTGTCAACATCGAGTTCACGCCCAGGGGAGCGCGCATTTTCGGCGAGATCACCGGCCAAATTGCCAACAAGCCCGACCAGATCGCCATCTTCCTGGACGAGCAGGAGTTGATCGCACCGGTGGTGCGGCAGGCCATCACTGGCGGCACCGCCTACATCGAGGGCGGGGCCGACTTCACGGTGGAGCGCGTGCGGGACATATCCCTGCTGCTGGAAGCCGGCCGCCTGCCCATACCCATCACACTGGTGCAGGAGCGGGACGTGGACGCCACCCTGGGCGCCGACTCCCTGGCCAAGAGCGTGGTGGCGGGCCTGGTGGGCCTGGGCATTGTGTTCCTGTTCATGACGCTGTACTACCGCGTCCCCGGTCTTGTGGCGGCGGTGGCCCTGGTCATCTACGCCGCGGCCAACCTGGCCATTTTCAAGGTGTTGCCCGTGACCCTCACCCTGGCCGGCGCGGCCGGTGTCATCCTGTCCATTGGCATGGCCGTGGACGGCAACATCCTGATATTCGAGCGCATGAAGGAGGAGCTACGGCTGGGGCGCACCCTGCTCTCGGCCATCAACATTGGCTTCGACCGGGCCTGGCCGGCTATTCGTGACGGCAACGTGACGGCGCTCATATCGGCGGGCATCCTGTTCTGGTTCGCGGAGCAGTTGGGCACTACCATCGTGCAGGGCTTCGCGGCCACACTGGCCATAGGCGTTATGCTCAGCATGTTCTCGGCCATCACGGTTAGCCGGCCTTTCTTGCAGGTCCTGGCGACCTCGCGCCTGGGCAAGAGGCTGGGCCTGTTTATCCCGGTCGGGGCGGCGCAGTTGCCGCAGCGACAGCAGCCGACGGCGCCAGCTACCGCCCCAAGGAGTTAGGACTTGGACTTCGTAGGTAAGCGCTACTGGTTCATACTCGTATCCCTTCTGGTGATCCTGCCAGGGGTCGTATTCCTCATCAGCGCCCCGGGCCTGAAGCCGGGTATAGACTTCACTGGCGGCTCCAGCCTGACAGTGCAGTTCACAGACCCTGTCCGGCAGGCGGACCTGCGCTCCGAGCTTGGTGCCCTGGGCTATCCGGACGCCGTAGTGCAGAACCTGGGAGAGAACACCTTCTTCATTCGCACCAGGGAACTGGACGAGGCCCAGCGCAACAGCATAGTGGACGGGCTGAAGGCCAGCCTGTCGCCTGGCGGAGTAACTCTTCAGTCCTTTGACCTGGTGTCGGCCCTGGTGGCCAGGGAGACCATAGTAAACGGCCTCTGGGCGGTGCTGGCGGCGTCGGGGGCCATCTTCTTCTACATCTGGTGGGCCTTCCGCAACGTGCCCAGTCCCTTCAGGTATGGCGCGGCAGCCATCATCGCGCTGGTCCACGATGTGCTGGTGGTGGTGGGCGTCTTCGCTATTCTGGGCGTGCTGGCGGACGTGGAAGTCAACACCATGTTCCTGGTGGCGCTGCTCACCATTATCGGCTACAGCGTCAACGACACCATCGTCGTCTTCGACCGGCTGAGGGAGAACGTGACTCTGAACCCCAGCCGCAGCCTGGCGGAGAACGTCAACATAAGCATCTCGGACACGCTGGGGCGTTCCCTGAACACCAGCCTGGCAGTGTTCTTCACGGTGCTGGCGCTGCTTCTCTTCGGCGGGCCAACGCTGCGGGAGTTCCTGCTGGTGCTCCTCGTTGGCGTGGTGGCTGGCAGCTACAGTTCCATCGCCATCGCCGCGCCTTTGCTGGTCATCTGGGAAAACGGGGAGATAGGCAAGGGCCTGCGCCGGCTTCTGGGCAGGGGGCGCTCCCCCCAGCCGGCCGCGGCGCGCTGACTGCTGGCCAGGAAGGTCTCCCGAGAGTCCTGGGGGCATTACAGCAATGCCCCCAGGACTCTTGTTTTTCCGCGCTCCTACCGGCCGTAGGCGCGCATGACCTCCATCAGGTCCTGCCAGGGGTTCTCCAGGGCTGGCCTGGCCTCGCCTGGGCGGGCCGTGGAAAGTAGCTTGGTGGTGTAGCTGCCATCGCGGAAGGCCGGGTCGTCCATGACCCTGATGAGCGTGGGAATGTTGGTCTTTGGCCCCTTTATCACGGTGGAGAGCAGGGCCAGCCGCAGACTATTGATGGCATCGGCGCGGCGCTGGCCCCAGCAGACGATCTTGGCCAGCAGTGGGTCATAGAATATGGGCACCTGGTAGCCCTGGTACAGCAGCGTGTCCACTACCATATCCGGGCCGGTGGGCAGCCGGAGCTCCTCCACCGTGCCAGTGGACGGGAAGAAGGTGACGGGGTCCTCGGCATAGACGCGTGCCTCGATGGCTTGCCCCTGCCGGCGGATGTCCTCCTGCAGCCATGGCAGCTTCTGCCCGGCGGCGATGCGTACCTGCCACTCCACTATGTCCAGGCCGGTGGTAAGCTCCGTTACTCTGTGCTCCACCTGGAGCCGCGTGTTCATCTCCAGGAAGTAGAAGCGCCCCTGGCTGTCCAGCAGGAACTCCACTGTTCCCGCGTTGGTGTAGCCGATGTGTCGCGCGATGGCCACGGCAGCATTGTACAGGGCCATGCGCTGGTACTGGGACAACTTGGGCGAGGGGGACTCCTCCACGACCTTCTGGTTGCGCCGCTGCACCGAGCACTCCCGGTCGAACAGGTGCAGGATGCGGCCATGATGGTCGGCCAGCACCTGGACCTCCACATGGGCGACATCCTCCAGGTAGCGCTCCAGGTACAGCCTGTCGCTGGAGAAGGCCCTCATGGCAATGGCCCTGGCCTGCCGCAGCGCCTCCTCAAGCTGGTCGTCGGAGCGTACCACCACGCTGCCGATGCCCCCGCCGCCGTCGGCGGGCTTCACCATCAGCGGGTAGCCGGCCTTCCTGGCGAACTCGTGGGCCTGCTGGACATCCTGGATGTCGCCGCTGGCCATGTTCAGGGGCAGGCCCGCCTCCTCGGCCAGGCGCCGGGAGCGGAGCTTGTTGCCCATCTTTTCGATTACTTCGGCCCGGGGGCCGATGAATACTATCCCGGCATCCTCCAGCGCCGCCGGCAGCCTGGGGTTCTCGGACAGGAACCCGTAGCCCGGATGCACTGCCTCAGCCCCTGTCTTCCTGGCCGCGCGCACGATGGCCTGCACGTCCAGGTAGCTCTCCTGCGGGCTTGGGCCGTCCAGCCTGTAAGCCTCGTCGGCCAGGCGCACGTGGAGCGCCTCGGCGTCCGCCGAGGAGTACACGCTGGCGGTGGCTATACCCATGCGCTTGCAGGTCTGGATGATGCGGCAGGCAATCTCACCCCTGTTGGCAATGAGGACCTTCTTGAACATCGAAGCTTCCTACGGGACTATGGCGACTCGTCCCAGAGTCTTCCCTTCCTTCATCAGGTAGTATGCTTCCATGGCCGATTCCAGGCTGTACTCCGCCGAAATGAAGGGCCTGACCGCGCCCTGCCTCACCAGGCTGGCCGCCTGCACGACGTGGCGGCGCTCGGCGCCAGTGGAGGACAGCACCGAGGCGTCCCTGAACAGGACCTCGGCCAGGCTGGTCCGCACCTCACCGCCGGTGACCTCTCCCAACAGGACCAGCCGGCCGCCCTGGGCCAGCGAGGCGAGGCAGCCCCGGAAGGTGGCCGAGCCGACAGTGTCGGTCACCACGTCAACACCCTGGTCGTCGGTCAACGCCAGCGCCAGCTCCGAGAAGTCCACGCCCTCGGGCAGCAGCACCTGGCAGCAGCCCAGGGCCTCCAGAGACTTTACCTTTTCGGGGGACGTGGTGACGGCCAGCACACTGGCGCCCAGGGCCGCGGCGACCTGGACAAGGTGAATGCCCAGGCCACCTCCGGCGCCGGTGACCAGCACCGTCTCGCCTCGCTGGACCCTGGCCACGTCCTCCAGTGCCTTGACAGCCACGCCCAGCGGGCAGGCCAGGACACAGGCCTCCTTCAGCCCGATGCCCTGGGGTAGCGCCACGAGGCTGCGCTCTGGCAGGCACAGGTACTCGGCGAGGCCGCCGTCAAGGGCATGGCCGATGCCCTTGCCCCCCAGGCAGCGGTATTCCCAGCCGGCGGCGCAGCGCTGGCACCGGCCACAGGAGACGGTCAGCATGGAGACAACCCCGTCGCCCGGCTTGAGGGACGTCACTCCAGGGCCGACATCAGCCACTGTCCCCGATACCTCGTGGCCCAGCACGGTCCCAGGCTTCACCCCACGGCGGAGGATGCCCCGCATGACGGCGATGTCGTGGTAGCACAGGCCACAGGCCGCCACCCTGACCAGCGCCTCGCCTTCGCCTGGCACCGGAGTGGGAATCTCCTGGACAGTCAGGATAGGGGCCTCGCCTGGCGCTCCCAGCACAAGAGCTTTCATGGCAGAGTTAGTCCGCCGTCTGGACACGGGACGGTAGGCACTCTACCACGGCGCGAATGGTCTGCGTCAGCGTGCGGCCTCGGTCAATGGTCTCCGGCGTCTCGCGGGCGAAGGGGGTCTGGCTGAGAAGGCGAAAGACCTCCGCCGCGCCCCTGTGGAAATCGGGCGTCACGCCCACGCCATCGAAGGTCGCGGCGATCTCCTCCATCTCGCCAATCCAGCGGTGGGCGTTGGCCGGCAGGCCCGGGACCTGGGCCTCCATGCGCTTGTACGCCTCGGCCTGGCTGTACTGGAACTCGCTCCGCAGCTCTTCAGACAGCCCCAACGCCTCGGCGGCGGCGAGAAGGGCCACCTGCAGGGCCGTGGTGCCCTTGGTGAAGGCGGCGTAGCACATCTTGACGCCCGAGGCCCGTCCCACGGCGTCGCCCACGTACCGGATGGCGATACCCTTGCCGTCCAGTTCGTCTATGGCGTGGGCGTGAGGCCCCGAGGTGTAGAACCTGGGAGGCGCTCCCCGCCCCGGAGGGCCGCCGATGATGGAGGCGTCAATGAAGCGCCCGCCCGAGGAGGCGATGACCTCGTTGAGCCTGGCTGCTGTCTGCGGGGAGGTGGCGTTGCAGTCGGCGTAGTAGGTGCTGGCGCCGGTGGTGCGCAGGGCGTCGGCCACCCGCGTGGCGGCGTTGATGGCTTCCGCCGGCACCAGGATGGACATGACCAGGTCGGCCTCCAGGACCAGTTGCTCCAGAGTGGGCACGTCGCGGATGCTGGCCTTACGGGCAAGCTGGCGAGTCCGCTCGCTGCGCCCCTGGAGGCAGGTGATCACCTCCAGGCCGTGCTCGCGCAGCGCTCTGCCCACGGCGTGGCCCATGTCCCCAGGGCTGAGTATGGCGACTGTCTTGACCGGCATTGCGCCCTCCTCGTTGTGCATAGGGCCTTACCTACGTCTGCGATTATAGGCGAGTCCGGGGGCCTGGGCAAGGAATTGGGACTTTGGGACTGTTTCCCCTTGGGCGCGTTCCAGCGGGCGGCCTATAATGCCGTGGTGAAGCTGTGGGACAAGGAGTAGCGTAGATGAGACTGGGCGCTCACGTATCTACCGCTGGCGGACTGGACAAGGCCGTGGACCGGGCACGAGACATGGGAGCGGAGACTATTCAGATATTTGCCTCGTCGCCGCGAGGCTGGGCCTTCAAGCCTGTGCCGGAGGCGCAGGCGGCGGCCTTCAGGGAGAAAGCCAGAGAGGCGGACATCTGGCCCGTCTTTCTCCACGGCATCTACCTGCTGAACTTCGGGGGGCCGCCCGACCTGGTGGACAAGTCCGTGCAGTCCCTGGCGGACCACATGAACGTCGCCGGGCAGATTGGCGCGGCGGGGGTCATATTCCACTGCGGCAGCCACAAGGGCGTGGGCTTCGATGGCATCCTGGCCCAGGCGGCCGAGGCGCTGCGCCAAGTGCTGGCCAGGAGCCCCCAGAACGTATGGCTCATCCTGGAGAACAGCGCCGGCATGGGCTTCCATATCGGCGCGTCCTTCGCCGAGCTTGGCAGACTTATGGAGGCCATCGGTGACCCGCGCGTGATGGTCTGCCTGGATACCGAGCACAGCTTCGCCGCCGGCTATAACCTGGCCGACCCGGAGGGCATAGACGAGGCTATGGCTGAGTTCGACCGCGAGATTGGCCTGGCGCGGCTGGTGGCCGTCCACGCCAACGATGCCAGGGTGGAGTTCGGCTCAGGCGTGGACAGGCACGAGAACATCGGCGAGGGGCACATAGGCACCAGGGGCTTCGAGGTCATAATGGGCCATGCCGCGTTTCGCGATGTGCCCTTCCTGCTGGAGGTGCCCGGCTTCGACAACACTGGCCCAGACAAGGAGAACCTGGACCGGCTCAGGGCCATCCGGGACCACCTGAGGGTGCCCACGTAGGACGCCTTCAGGCCGAGTGTACTCCTCAAGGGCCAGACCGCTTTCGCAAAGAAGAGTAGGGGCGGGTCTATGGACTTACAAGGGTAATTCAGGGCGGTACCAGGCCCCATTCCCTCGGCAGGCTCGGGGCAGGCCCTGGCTCGGCCCCCTTTGGGGGACAGGCCCATGCGCTGGTACCAGGGCGACGCCGCAGCTTTCAGCCGCCAGGTACGCTATGCCGCCCCGCGCCAAAGAGCGCACCCTCATCCTGCGTCCTTGCAGCACCAGGATGAGGGTGCGCTCACGGAGGGGCGGGCCTCATGCACTGACCGTTCCGCATCATCTTCTGTCTGGCCCGCTGAAGTCCGCCTTCGGCGCTGCCAGGGCGAGGCCCGCCAGGGACTAGCTATTGTCCTTTTGCTGGAAGTCCGCCGCAGCCTTCTGGGAAGTGGGCGTCACGTAGAAGAGTCCCAGTCCGCTCACGGCCATTATGGCGATTCCCAGGAGGGACACCAGAATCTGAGTGGGGCCGGTCATGTAGGCCAGCGCCACTGCATGGATGGTGGCCCCGATAGCTATACGGCCCCATTGCTCGATCAGCCGCACCGGGCTTTCCTTGTGCTGGCCCGGCAGCGCGGGAGTCGTGCCGCCCAGCAGCGGGCCGGGCTGCCAGGGAGCGCCCACGCGCGGCAGGACTATCCTGTCCAGGCCCCACCAGCCAGCCGTCTTCCAGGCCGCCAGCACTGCGATGCCCAGAATGCCCAGCACCGGATTGATGCTAGCTGTGCCAGCCAGCATGAAGTTCCAGTTCATCAGCGCGCCGAAGAAGGCGGCTATGCCCGTGAACAGCCCCACCAGCAGCAGGATGCCCACCGCTGTCTCGCCAAAGGCGATCAGCTTGCCAAACCACACGTACCAGCCCTGGTCCAGCATGAACTGCAGGAACTCCCTGTACCAGTCGTAGGCGATAGGGGGACGGCCCTGCTCAGGCACCGCTACCGCCCTCTGCCAGAACCCCTGCACCGCCGTGCCGGTGCCCCACCAGCCCTCCTCAAATAGTTTATGCCAGCCGCTCTCCAGCCACTGGATGCCCAGGTACAGCCGCACGAACAGCCAGACCCAGGCGTACTCTGTGCTGCTGAAGAGCAAGGTCAACCACCTCGGGTTCTCCAGCACTGTAGCTTGTTTTCCGGTTGCCATTTCTGGCCTCCTGCCTTCTGCTCATTTCCTTCACTACGTATAAACATGGAAGGGTGTCGGACTCATAAAGAAGGTGTGAGGAAGGCCCTTTCAGGTGTGAGAAATGTGTGAAGATGCCTGCCCTGGCAAGGACGGAGTTGAATGGTTGCGCTGCTGGCGGATATAATTGAGGTTGTGCGCCGTTTGCACCATTAGAGGAGGATGCCAACAGCGTTGGCCCAGAGCGCGGGACAGGGAATGACAGGGTACCTTTCATTGAGGCAGGCCGCCGCCAGGCTGGGCATACACCACGCCACCCTTTCCAGGGCGGTGAGGCGGGGAGAGGTCTCGCCGGCCTTCGTGACTCCTGGCGGATTCATGAGGTTTACCGAGTCGGACATAGAAGACTTCCGGGGCAGGCTCCAGGCCGGATGGCGCGGGCGCCCTTCGTCACAAAGCGCCAGGGCTGACGGGGCCATCATTGGGCAGGGCCTTCCACCGGACGCGGAAGATGCCCTGGAGTCCATTCCAGAACTGGCGCGCCGGCTCGTCAGCGCCCAGTACGCCGCCCTGGCCGTGATGGACGATAGCGGCCGGGTGGTGAGGTTCCTCACCGCTGGCATCTCCAGGGAGCAGCGTGAGGCCATCGGCAAGCCGCCGGAAGGGCGCGGGCTGCTGGGCGCGCTGCGCCGGGAGGGCCGGCCCATCCGCATACCCGACATCTCCAGCGACCCTCGATCGGTGGGCTTTCCACCCAACCATCCGCCTATGAAGTCCTTCCTGGGTGTGCCCATCATGCTCCATGGCGTGGGTATCGGCAACCTGTACCTGACCAACAAGCTGGATGCTGAGGAGTTCACCGAGCGTGACGAGCAGATTGTGGTGACTCTGGCCCGGTACGTGGCCCTGGCGGTGGAGAACTCGCGGCTCTATGCCCAGGAGGCCGAGCTACGACGCCGCGCGGAGCAGGAGCACGCCAGGCTGCGGGCCATCATTGACAGCACCGCCGCCGCTGTCCTGGTGGTGGAAGGCACCGATGGCAGAGTGTTGCTGGCAAACCACGAGGCTTCTCGTCTTCTGGGCCTGCGGCTGGGCCACGGCGACCCCAGAGAGCGCTACGACCGTGGCATCAGCTACTTGCGGCCAGACGGCCTGCCTTTCAACCCGGAGGACCTGCCGCTGGAGCGGGCGCTGCGGCAGGGCACGACATCCCGAGGCGTGGAAGCGGTGCTCCAGCTTGAAGACGGGCGGAAAGTGCCAGTCATGATGAGCGCCTCGCCAGTCCAGGACTCCAGCGGCGCCATCGCCGCGGCTGTAGTAGTCTTCGAGGACATCACGGCCATCCAGCAGGTGGAGCGCCTGAAAGCCGACTTCCTCTCCATGATCAGCCACGACCTCAAAGGGCCGCTGGCGACCATCAAGGGCCTGGCCAGCAGCATCCTGATGGACACCGGGCCTCGGGACGCCTCCACCATCCTCCAGTATGTCAGCTCCATAGACGAGGAGACGGACCGCATGACGGAGCTGGTGGGCAACCTGCTGGACATGTCCCGCATCGAGGCGGGCGCCATGCCCCTGGACCAGGAGACGTGCCACCTGGCCGACATCGTGGCCGAAAGCGTGGGCCGCATCGAGAGGTCGCGCCTTGGCGGGCGGCACCAGATTTCTGTCAGCGTTCCCCTGGAGCTACCAGAAATCTATGCTGACTACGACCAGATATCCAGAGTTATCTACAACCTGCTGAGCAACGCCATCAAGTACTCTCCCGACGGCACCGAGATAGCCATCCGGTCCTACCTGTCAGCCAACGACCCTGGTGTTATCATCACCGAGGTGCGCGACCAGGGCATCGGCATCCCGGAGAACGAGAAGGACAAGCTTTTCACCAAGTTCTATCGCGTGACCAGCCAGCGCGGGCGCGGCAGGCCAGGTTCCGGCCTGGGGCTGGCCATCTGCAAGGCCATAGTCAGCGCCCATGATGGCAAGATATGGGTAGAAAGCGAAGTTGGCAAAGGCTCGACGTTCTTCTTCAGCTTGCCCGTGGCGGTAATAGGTGTCGGCTATGACTAGGTCAGACTACCAGCACAAGATACTCATCGTTGACGACGACCCCAAGGTGGTGGCCTTTGTCGCCGCCCAGTTGAGGACTCAAGGCTACGCCCTGGAGACGGCGCTGAGCGGTGAGGAGGGACTGGACAAGGCCGCCATGGCGCTGCCCAGCCTGGTGCTGCTGGACATTTCCATGCCCGGCATGGATGGCCTGGAAGTCCTGACCAGGCTGCGGCAGTGGTACGATGGGCCTGTCGTCATACTCTCGGCCAGCCACGAGGAGGAGCGCAAGGTGCAGGCGCTGGACCTGGGCGCCGACGACTACCTGACCAAGCCCTTTGGCATGCAGGAGCTTCTGGCCCGGGTCAGGGCAGCCTTGCGCCGCTCCGAGGCCGTCGCCAGCGCCCGCAGTCACGAGAGCGCCGTCGTAACCGTTGGCGACATCTCCATTGACATGGCCCGGCGCGTGGTGACACGCAAGGGCCAGGAGATACCCCTGACTCGTACCGAGTACGAGCTATTGCGGTACATGGCCTCCAACCTGGGCAAGGTGCTTACACACCGGGAACTGCTCCGGGAGGTATGGGGGCCAGAGTACGGCGAGGAGACCGAGTACCTCAGGACCTTTATCAAGCAGCTACGCAGAAAGCTGGAGCCTGAGCCTTCTCGTCCTGTCCACCTGGTGACACAGCCGGGGGTCGGTTACCGTCTGGTGGGATGAGGGATGCCTTCGCATAGCTCACATTTTCTTTACATTAATCCTGAATTCCTCATGCTTTTCTCACAGCCCAGGCCCTATACTTCAGCCAGTAATATCCAACAGGTGCCAGCAGAGAAAAATCATGGCAGACCAACCAATTCTGGTCGTCGAAGACGACAAGACTGTAAACCAGGCTATCCAGGCTAGCCTCTCCCGTGGTGGCTACCAGGTGCAGACGGCTGACTCCTGCTCCGCCGGGCTGGCCCGCGCGCTGGAGCAGGCCCCTGCGCTGCTAGTCCTGGACATCGGCCTGCCCGATGGCACAGGCTGGATGCTCCTGGAGAGCATCCGCCGTGCTCACCCCGGCCGACGGTTCCGTGTTATCGTAGTCTCCTCCAGCAGGATAACGCGTGGGGAACTCCGGGCCTATGCCGTGGACCGGTTCCTGCCCAAGCCCTTCGACATGGCCTATCTCATGGATACAGTGCAGGAACTCCTGTCCAGCCTGTGCCAGGAAAGGTAGCCAGAGACCTCTTCGCCAGCACCAGAGACTTTCACCCCGCAAAACCGCTATACTGCTATTGCCAGTCCTGTGCTAAGCTGGCATTGTCCCTCTCCTGCCTTGTGGGGAGGGCCCGCTGGAGGGTGAAGCGACTGGATAGAGGCACTTTCCTCCACATCCACTGGCCCTCTCAGGACTCGCCCTGGGCCTGCCATGGGCAAGCCCGCGCGCCTGGCTTCCGTCTGGTACGATGCCACTTCGGCGTGCCAGCCCTCCAGCCAAGCACTACCCATAGCACCTTGGGGGATGTTGGTTGGTCAACGCAGAAGATGTCCGCAAGAAACAGTACCGGTCTTACCTGAAGGCTGAGCTTGACGCGGCAGCCATGTACAGCGCCCTGGCTGACATGGAGGGCGATGAGCGGCGTGCCCAGGTCTTCCGCCGGCTGGTGCAGGCCGAGATGCGGCATGCCTCCAGATGGGCCGAGAAGCTGGGCATGGACGTGTCCAGGCTCAGGCCCTCGCCGCCAGGCCCGAAGCTGTTGCTGGTGCGGCTGGTGGCCAGGTACCTGGGCCTGAAGCGAGTCATGCCACTGCTGCTGCGAGGCGAGGCCAACGACGTCCATGCTTATGCCTCCGACCCGGAAGCCAGGGACCTGGCCATGGAGGAGCGCCACCACGCCCGCCTGCTCCGGGCGATGGTGGACAGGGGTGTGGACAATGACCCGCTGGCTGCCGTAAGAGCGGAGAACACCTCGCTCATCAGCAATGGCGGTGGAAGCCTCAGGGCCGCAGTGCTGGGGGTGAATGACGGCCTGGTGTCCAACTTCAGCCTGGTCATGGGCGTGGCGGGCGGCTCCAGTGACCCGCAGATTGTGCTGCTGGCCGGTGTGGCTGGCCTGATGGCAGGCGCCTTCTCCATGGCGGCGGGCGAGTACATCTCCATGCGCTCCCAGCGCGACATCTTCGAGCACCAGATCCGCAGGGAGAAGGTAGAGTTGGAAGCGTGGCCGGAAGAGGAAGAGGAGGAACTGGTCCTGATCTACCAGTCCAAGGGCCTGTCCAGCGAGGAGGCCAGGAACGTAGCCAGGCGGGTCATGGCTAACCCGGACGCGGCGCTGGACACCATGGCCCGCGAGGAGCTGGGGCTTGACCCCTCGCAGCTTGGCTCGCCCTGGGGCGCCGCGTTCAGCTCCTTTGCGGCCTTCACCGGGGGCGCCATTGTGCCTATTCTGCCCTACGTCTTTGGCGCGGGGGGCCTTGCCTTCTTTCTGAGCGCCCTGCTCAGCGCGGTGGCCCTCGTGCTTGTGGGAGGCACGCTGGCCTTCCTGGCTGGGCGTAACCCTCTGTGGGGCGCGACGCGCATGCTCCTGGCCGGCGGCCTGGCCGCAGGAGTCACCTACGGCGTCGGGCGGCTGGTCGGCGTCTCGGTGATGGGGTAGCGCTGCATCGAGCGGTGCATGGGCTGCCCCCATCCTGGCCTTCCCCCACAGGGGGAAGGGAGGCTTCTCGCCCCCATTGGGGGAGAGCTGGAGAGGGGGCTGGGCGTGTCGCCGTACCACGGCGTGTGCCCATGTGCGACAGGCGTTCAGCGGAAGCCGGGCAGCTCCGCAAGGCAGCGCGTGGCGTTACGGCTCCAGTTCGATGCGCAGGCGCTTGTTGATGCGCCCCTTGCTCTCGTGGCCTACCACCCTGATGCGGCCTACCTCCCTGGTGTTGCTGACGTGGGTGCCACCGTCGGCCTGGAGGTCGAGGCCGACTATGTTCACCGTCCGTACCTCCTTGATGTGAGGCGGCAACAGGTTGATCTTGGTGCGTATCAGGTCGGGTATCTGAAAGGCCTCCTCCCTGGGCAGCGTCCTGACCTCCACGGGCCTCGCGGCCTCTACCTCCTGGTTGATGCTGGCTTCCACCTCCCTGGCGAAGTCGGCGGACATTTGCTCCAGCTCGAAGTCCATGCGGGCGGAAAGGGGCCTCATGTCGCCGCCGGTTACCTGGGCGCGGTAGTCGCGCCAGACCACGCCGCAGAGGATGTGCAGCGCCGTGTGGGTGCGCATGAGCTGGTAGCGCCTCTCCCAGTCCAGCACGCCGTGGACTGCCGTGCCCACCGCAGGCGGCTCCCTGTCCAGCTCGTGGACGAGCCTGCCATCGGCGCGGGAAATCCTGGCCACATGGTACTGGACGCCGCCGGCCAGGAGCAGGCCCGTGTCATGGGGCTGCCCGCCACCTCCCGGGTAGAAGGCTGTCCGGTCCAGCACGACACCCTTTGGCGTCGCCTCCACCACGCGGGCGTCGAACTCCTTCAGGTAGCTGTCGCTGTAGCAGAGGACCTCTGTCATACCCCCATACCTCGTGGCAAGTTTACCGGGTCGGCTGGCGCGTCAGGCCAGGTCCAGGTCCCTCAGGACGGCGTGAGCGGCGTTGTGGCCGGGCGCGCCTGTGACCTCGCCTCCCGGGTGGGTGCCGGCGCCGCACAGGTAAAGCCCCTGGATAGGCGTCTTGTAGCCCGATAGCTGGCGGTTGGGCCGCAGGGCCAGCATCTGGCCTGGCACTATGTCCAGGTGCCGGATGTTGCCATCGGTCAGGTACACGCGGCGCTCCAGGTCCAGGGGCGTGAACAGCTCCCAGTCTATTATGGCGCTGCGTATGTTGGGCGCGTACAGGGCCAGGGTGTCAATAAGCTGCTGGCCAACGCGCTCCCTGGCCTCGTCCCAGGAGCCTTCCCGCGGGTGCACCGGCGCGTACAGCGACCAGACGGACATGACATGCTGCCCTGGCGGCGTCAGCGTGGCATCATACACCGAGGGTAGCTGGATGTACATGACAGGGCAGCTCGACGGCCTGCCGTGCCGGGCGTCGTCCCAGCTCTGCTCGAAGTAGTCCAGGGACGGGCATATGCGCACCTGGGCCAGGTACCTGGGGTCGTAGTCACCCTTGAAGTACCTGGAGAAGTCCGGCAGCTCCCGCAGGGCGCAGTGGAACTTGAGACAGGAGACGTTAGTCTTGAGCCGGCCGATGCCCCCCGCGAAACCCGGCGGCAGCGACTCGCGGTCCACCAGCTTCAGGAACGTGCGCTTGGGGTCGGCGTTGGAGAGGACAATGTCGGCCTCCATGACCTCGCCGGAGAGTAGCCGGACGCCCGTGGCCCTACCATGGCGCACCAGGACGCGCTCCACCTCGGCGCCCGTCCTGATCTCCACGCCCCTCGCCCGGGCGGCGCTGGCCATGGCCTGGGTGATGCCCCCCATGCCTCCCCTGGGGATGCCCAGGTACCGTTGGGGCGTGAAGTAGTTGCACTTGATGTATGCCACGGCCATGATGCTGCCCGGCGCGCGGATGTCGCCGGCGTCGTGGGCCTCGATGAAGGCCGCCCGCACTGCCTCGGACTCGAAGTACTCCTCCACCAGGTCCTTCATGCTGCCAGTGAGCATGCGCTCCCACACAGGCTCGTCTGGCGTGCCCCGAACACTGGCCGCCACCTGGGCCAGAGCAGGCGGCTCCGAAAGGAAGTAGCGGTGGAGAATGCCAGCCGCCCGCTGCCAGAAGTCGGCCCAGTCCCGGCACCGCCGGCCGTCGCGGGGTGAGACCCGCGCCACCGACTCGGCGGTGCGCTCGTCCTCCGGCCACACCATGACATGGCTACCGTCCGGGAACGGATGGAACCGGTACGGCGCCAGGGGATAGACCTCGAACCCATGCTTGCCCAGATCCAGGTCTTCTATGACCTTCTCCTGGAGCAGGTGGCACACGTAGGAGCAACTGGAGACGCGGAAGCCAGGGAAAAGCTCCTCGGTGACGCAGGCGCCTCCCACGAACTCACGCCGCTCCAGCACCAGCACCTTCAGGCCAGCCCTGGCGAGGTAGTTGGCGGCCACCAGGCCGTTATGCCCTGCACCGATAATGATTGCCGAATAGCGTTCTGCCATGGGACTCTCCTGGGTATTGCCCGGACAGAGGCAGATTAGCACGTCCTGTGGCGTCTTGTGAACCACAGATTTCAGCGTCTATGGTACAATGCATGACGCTTTATACACGAGGGGCCGGGCATGTGCCCGGCGTGCAGCGGAGATGGCCAATGGGCTTTCAGAAGTACGACATAGGGGTTATCGGGGGAGGGATCATCGGCCTTGCCACGGCCATGAGGCTGGCACAGGAGTTCCCCAGGTACAAGGTAGCGGTGCTGGAGAAGGAGTCGGAGATAGCCCAGCACCAGACAGGCCACAACAGTGGCGTTATCCACGCTGGCATCTACTACGCGCCTGGCTCCCAGAAGGCCAACTTCTGCTCCACCGGCGGCAAGCTGCTGCGCCAGTTCTGCGACGAGCGCGGCATTCCCTACGAGATGTGCGGCAAGGTGATTGTCGCCACCAGCGAATCGGAGCTACCGGGCCTGCAGGAGCTATACCGTCGTGGCACCGCCAACGGCGCCGAGGGCCTGGAGGTCGTCAGCCCTGAGCGGCTGAAGGAGCTGGAGCCTCACGCGGCCGGCGTCAAGGCCATCTGGTCGCCCAACACGGGCATCATAGACTATCGCAAGGTAGCCAGCGCCTACGCCACCGAGATGCGTGAGAGCGGTGGCGACCTGTTCACGGGCACCTGGGTAATGTCCATAGCCCGGCGGGACGGCTCTCTGTACCTGGAGACCAGCAAGGGCGAGCTACAGACGAAGTACGTCATCAACTGCGCCGGGCTTCACGCCGATAAAGTCGCCCGCATGATGGGCGTGGACATCGGTGTGAGGATAGTGCCGTTCCGAGGCGAGTACTTCTCCATCAGGCCGGACAGGGCGCACCTGGTGCGCGGCCTCATCTACCCGGTGCCCAATCCCAGGCTGCCCTTCCTGGGCGTCCACTTTACCAGGCGCATCACCGGCGAGGTCGAGGCTGGCCCCAACGCCGTCCTGGCCTTCGCTCGCGAAGGCTACAGGAAGACCTCCTTCAACCTGGGCGATGTAATCGGGACGCTGGGTTACACTGGCTTCTGGCGCATGGCCAGGACCTACTGGAAGACGGGCGTGGATGAGCAGTACCGCTCCATCTTCAAGAGCGTGTTCCTACGCTCGCTCCAGACCCTGGTGCCAGAGATAAAGATGGAGGACCTGGTCGAGCCGGGCGCTGGCGTCCGCGCCCAGGCCGTCAACCGCAAGGGGCAGCTTCTGCAGGACTTCAGCATCGCCGAGACGCAGAACGCCATTCACGTGCTTAACGCCCCATCGCCAGGGGCTACCTCGTCCCTGACTATCAGCCGCTACATTGTGGACCTCGCCAGGAAGTCCTTCAGCCTTGAGGGCTGACCTGACGAGTAGCACAGCCAGAGCAACAGGAGGGAGCTACGGATGAAGATCGCGTATGCCTTTCGTCGAGGGACATTCTACCCCTACGTGGCAGGGCAGTCCTGGGCGCTGCCCGATGGCCAGGTCAGGGCCAGGTACCTCCGGCACGTCAAGGACATAGGCTTTGACGGCATCGAGCTGGGCCTGGACAGCTTCGGCGGCATCGAGGCCACCAGGGAGCAGGTGCTTGCGGTGCGCCGGCAACTGGAGGACGCCGGCGTGCCCTGCGCCTGCGTACGGGCTGGCGGGGGCCTGTGCCAGCCCAACGTGGCCCGGCAGAACCAGCGCAGGCTGGAAAAGGCCGTCCAGGTGGCCGAGTGGGTGGGCGCGTCGGTGGTCAACACAGCGCTGGCCACTCCGCCACGCAACCGCAAGCTGGGCAGCACCCAGGTGGGCTACCCCACGGCGCCCGGCTCCAGCCAGTTCGCCACCGAAGAGGACTTCATCCGCACGGCCCAGGTGCTGCACGAGGTAGGCGAGCGCGCCGGCGCGGCCGGGCTGGTCATTACCATCGAGGTACACCAGCACTCCATCGCCGACAATAGCTGGTCAACGCTGCACCTGCTGGAGCTTACCGATAGCCCATACGTCTTCGCTAACCCGGACCTGGGGAACATCTACTGGAACTACGACGTGCCGGAGGAGTCCTCGGAGGAGGCCATCCTGGCGCTGGCGCCCCACTCCAGGTACTGGCACTGCAAGAACCTGCACCGGGTCTATTTGGCCGACATGGAGCGTTCGACCTTCATCCGCGTCCCGCTGCCCGACGGCGACATAGACTATCGCTTCGCCATCAACGCCATGCAGGACGCGGGCTTCGACGGCTACCTGGCCATCGAGGGCGCGAACCTGGGCGACCAGCTCCACGCCGACCGGCGCAGCGTGGAGTACGTCAGGAGCATCCTGGCCGAGCCACGCTAGCACGGCCCCAGGGCCTGGTGGCATTCAAGGGGCGTCTTGGGCTGCCAGGCCCATCCAGTTGACGGGCGGACGCTGGCTCTTTATGCTAGAAATATAAGCGGGAGTAGCTCAGCGGTAGAGCTCCTGCCTTCCAAGCAGGCTGTCGCGGGTTCGAGTCCCGTCTCCCGCTCCAGTGCATCGGCTGTAGAACGGTCGGAAATCTTCACCTGCACACCACTAGCTTGATGGATTCGGGCAGCGCAGGTGACTGGCACCCATACCACGCCCCCTGTCCCACGGTCGCCACGCTCCAGAAGAGTGTATCGTTCTGGGCGTCGTAGCCAAGAATCTGGAACACCTGCAGGGTGCTGTCCTCCTGGTATAGTTGCAGTTGTCCATTTGCCTCCACCCACTGGAAGGCGACCTGCACTGACGGCTGAATGGAAGGGTCCACCGGAATGGTGCGGTACACGCCTGAGCCGTTGGGGAAGAAGTGGTAGCGGGTCATGACCGGAAAGAACTGGAACCACGTCCGCGCTAACCCCTGACCGGCGCTCTCTCCTGGTCCCATGCTGGAGGTAGGCTGGGTTGGCCCAGCAGTAGGTGACGGCGACTCGGAGACAGACCCGGTCGGCTCCGTTGGCGGGTTGTCATCAGTCAGGCAGGCGCTCAGGGAGAGCGTTACCAGGGCCAGGACTGTTGCAATGGAGAAGTTGCCTTCTGGTAGCCGCATATTCCCTTCCCCTTGATACGGCCTCCTCGCGTAAGGGGACACTCCACGCCCAGGCAGGCGGCCTGAATTGTTATGCCCTGGGTTGGTCGAAGTGCTATAACATACCAATGCCCGACCTTACGAGTCAATTGCACGGAAAGAGGCAGGGGCATTACTGGAGTCCCAGTTGTCGAGGGGTGTACACCAGCGGTACAGCGTATAACCATGGCTTCAGGGGCTGGCCTGCCGCTGCATCTCGCGCAGAAGCTCCAGGGCAGTCTCGGTGGTAGTCCGGGCGAGGGCAAGGCGGCGCACCAGGTCCATTTCACTGGTGCCCCTCTCGATAACGTCCAGGCAGGCGGCAATCATCCTGAGCACCTTTTGAAGCTCCAGCTCAAGCTGCCTGGTCTGGGATGGGTGCGACTCGCTACCCTGGCCGGAAAATGGCATGGCCTGGACAAAGAAACCCAGGACCGCCTTGTGGCCGGCCGTCAACGGGGCTATGGTCAACGACAGGGGTATGGCGGCGCCGCTCTTATGGTTGGCCTCTGCCTCTCCGTGCCAGCGTGTGCCTTCCTCGGCGGTGGAAGCGAGGGTCCTGTCTGCCCCGGGGAAGATGTCCTCAAGGGACATGCCACGCAGCTCGTCCACATCGAAGCCTGTCAGCGCCACGAAGGCCGGGTTCACGCTGACAATGCATCCGCTGGTATCCAGTACGGCCATGCCTGGCATCGCTCTGTCCATCGCACCACTCCCTGCCTGAAGTCCTTCACGAGCGATACTAGGGCGTGTTTGAAAACCTAGAGCCACATGATAATGGCCGCAATGATGAGCAGCGTATGATAGGTTACCGCCAGCTTCTCATAGCGGGTCGCAATGGCCCGGTACTGCTTGAGGCGGTTGATCAGCCGCTCCAC
>DAOUAM010000019.1:0-9019 GCA_034433305.1 Dehalococcoidia bacterium
CTTTGGGGGAGAGCCAGAGAGGGGGCTGACGTCTGGCCCCCTTCCTGGCCTTCCCCCAAGGGGGGCAGGGACATCCTCTCATCCCTTTGGGGGAGAGCCAGAGAGGGGGCTGACGTGTGCCACACTCCGCCCCCTACTGCTCCACGTACACCTTGATAAAGGCCACGCGGACCGCCTGGTTGGCGGCGTCCCCGCCGTTGTCGGCCTCGACCTGGAGCGTCACGTCGGACTTGAGGCCCGTCGGGCCGTTGGTTATGGCCCCCTTGCGTGCGCCGTCCACCAGCCACTCCACCCGGCCGTTGCCGCCAGAAACGATGCTTACGATGTACAGCGTGTTGGCCGTCAGGCTGGTGGCGAGGTCCTGGCTCCGGAGTGTCGCGCCATCATGGGCGATGCCGGTGAGCGCCAGGCTGTTTACCTGGATGCCGATGCCTTTTTCGGCCAGCGCGCCGATGGTGCCTCCGGCCTTCCCCAGGGTGACGCGGCAGACGCCGTTGGCCGTGCTGGCTATTATGGCCAAGCCTACGTGCACCACGATGTACTTGCCGAAGTCCATGCTGCTGATGTCCCTGCCCCTGGAGAAGCCGGAGCTGGAGTTATGGTATGCCGCCGCCGTAGAGGCCGCGGTGGACTGGGTGCGCACCAGCATGTGACGCGGCGACTGCACCACCGAGCCGGAGCCGGTGGTCACCGTCGTCCAGCCAGCGTTGAGGGAGTAGTCCGTCCACTGGTCCTGCCGCAGCAGGTCCCTGATGTGCGCCCTGGGTATGTAGATTGCCCGTGCCTTAGCCATTGCCAGCTCCTGGCTTAGCTGTCAGCTATCGGCCATCAGCAGTCAGCCTCCCATGATGGGCTGGGGTGGCCGCTGACCGCCGATAGCTGACAGCTAAAAGCTCTCCTATGCCTTCACGGCGTAGAAGTCCACGCCCTCGCCGCTGTTGTCGGCGTCAATGTAGATGTCGGCCAGGTCCAGCCAGTTGACGGCTTCGAAGCTGATGGTCTCGCCTGGCCCCAGGCCCTCGTTGGTGGCGCTGCTGACGTCCGCGCCGCCCACGTACACCCGGCCCGTGTTGCTGCTCTTGGCGATGACCGTCAGCGCCTTGACTCGCCGGCTGCTGTGCAGCGCCACCGCTGTCCCGGCGGTCGTCACCGTCTTCTCGCCGGACATGACTACCGGCGACTCGCTCGCTGCCATGGTTGCCTCCTGGGTAGCTGTCAGCTATTAGCTTTCAGCTTCTCCTCCCGCCCTGGAGTGGGAAGGGGGCTGATAGCTGACGGCTGACTGCTGATAGCTCTACTCCGTCACATCCAGCCAGAGCACCAGCAGGACCTCGCCCGTGGTGTTGGTGGTGCTGAGCTGTATGTTCCCGTCCGAGGGGATGGACGCCTCCGACGTCAGGTCTGACGCCTCCCATGTCCTGGTGTTGGGCGTGCCCTCGGAAAGCGTGAAGTCCAGCTTCACCACGCTCACCAGCCTGTCGCCCGTCTTGATGCCAGCGACGGCGATGTTGTTGCCCGCCGCCGCGCCGTTCACCACCGTGAACTTCAGCACCTTGTTGTTGAGGACGCTGTCCACCTGTTGCGCTACTGGCGATGCTCTGCTTACCATCCTTTGCCTCCTTTAGCAGTTAGCTGTCAGACTTCAGCTTTCAGCTTCCCTGCCCCACCCCAGGGGTCGGGTGGGGTGCTGAAAGCTAACTGCTGATAGCTGACGGCTGATTGCTACACGCCCGTGATGTTGTACTGGAGCGCCGTGTGAGTGGCACTGGCGCGGCTGCCGCTGCGCTCCGTCAGCGCGTGCCGGAAGCTGACGGTGACCACGGTCTGCCTTTTCTGGGTATCCCGGTCCACGTCTATAGTCAGCTCCCGGCGGAAGCCCTGCGCCCACTGGGTCCGGTTGAAGATGAGCAGCCTGCCCGTGTCCACCGCGTTGCCGCCGTCGGTCACCTTGCCGTCGCTGTCGGCCAGCCGCATCTGCTCCGACACGATGACCGGGATGCCCTCCACGGCGCCCAGCATGCCCGTAACCACCGTGGCGTTAGGCCCCAGCTTGTCCATGGTCCGGAAGTTGGCGATGGACTGCGCCCGTATGAAGGTGTTGACGTCCATCACCCACACCAGTTGCGAGGGCCTGGCGCCGTACTTACCCAGCCTGGCCCGCACCTCGTTGAACATGTCGTCGGAGACGGCGGCGCCGTGGTTGTTGGCCTGGGCCGTGTTGTCCACCAGCGGCAGGTGGATGATGCCGTCGTAGCCGATGAGCCAGTGGGCCTTGCCCGGCGTGCTGGCCGAGATGGTGGCCCCGTCGGCGTTGATGTTGTTGGTGGCCGTGGTATCGGCGTTGAGGATGATGTCGTCCAGCGCCTCGGCCACGTTGCGCACCAGGCCCGCCCTGATCTCCGGCAGCATGGCCACGACGGCGTCCTCCTCCAGGGTGAAGGAGTAGGGCACCTGGCCCACCAGCTCGTAGGCCGTCAGCGTAGCCTTGCCCGTGGGCAGCGCCGTGCTGGGCGCGGCCACGTTCTCGGTGCCCGGGTAGAAGTTGACGTCCCCAAGCTGTCGCGGGATGTCGAAGGGGTTGGACGGCATGGGGAAGGTGGGCACCAGAGGCGCCACCAGGGTCTGAAGGTTCACGTCCAGCCACAACTCCCGCGCCTCCAGGGTCGCCACCAGCTCATCGCCAGAGCCTGCGGTGGTGCTGTCCATGGCCGCCCTGGTCAGCGACTGGAGCACCGAGCGGCTGAAGGACTCGAACTGCCCCGTGGGCCGGCCGTCCAGGGTGTGCCACGCCTGGAGCCTGCGGACCGCCGCCTGGTGCGTCGCCTGGATGGCCGCCGGCGTCACGCTGCCCAGGAGCAGCCGCCGGGCCTCCTGGACGCGTTCAATCCAGGCCGGGCCGTGGGACTCCCTGCGCTGGGAGTAGGCGAAGCGCCGCAGCAGGCCCAGGTCCAGCACATCCATGCCGGCGTATGGCCCCTCCGGCACCACCGGCGACGGCCACTCCTCGGCATACCGCGCCAGCGCCTCGCGCCGCAGCGCCCGCTCCCGTTGCTGCAGCTCCACCGCCTCCCGCTTCAGGCGCTCCGTCTCTTCCTTCAGCAGCCCCACCTGCTGAGTCAGTGAGTCCAGCCTCTCCCTGACGAAGGCGTTGATGTCCGCCAGCCCCTTCTTGATTGCCTCCATGTCTGATGCCGCCAATGCACACCTCCTGTTCAAGCTTTCTTTCAAGCTGTCAGCCTTCAGCTTGCAGCCGTCAGCGGGGCTACACCCCTGGACGGCCGGCTGCCAGGGCTGCCTTTGCTTCCTCCACCAGTTGCCGGACCTCGGCCAGGCCCCGTGGCCCTTCCTGGCTGGCCGAATGGCCGCTCCGCGCCTGGATGCCCTCCACCACATCCCGCAGCAGCGCCAGGGCCTCCACCAGGTCGTCGTAGTCGAAGGGCGACAGCACCTGCCGCTCCTGGCCTGGGCGCAGGAACTCCTCCACCATGCGGCGGTGCGCCTCTCGCAGCGCATCCGGGTCGGCCGGCACCGCCACGATGGACCACTCCAGCAGCTCCGAGCGGGTGTCCCGCCAGCCGCCGCCTTCCACCGGCCTGCTCTCCAGGGGGACCCAGCTTATGGACGCCGCCTGGATGAAGCCCCTGTCCCAGGCGTTCTTGACCCGCCGGGCGAAGGGGTCATCTTCCAGGAACTCGAACTCGGCCTCCATCTCCCCTGTCGGTGTCCGGTGCAGCCGCAGCGTCCGCCCGATGGGCAGCCCGCCCGAAGGCGAGCGCCCGGCCACGTCATGCGCCCACAAGACCACCGGGTTCTTCAGATAGTTCTCGAAGGACAGCCCGTCGAAATCCAACTCTGGCGGCTGGCGGGCCTTCTCGTTGGCCGCGATGGTCACGCGGTACAGGTTCTCGCCCAGCGTCCTGCTGGCCACTACATCCATGTGCATCGTCCGAGCCAAGCCCTGCATGCATACCTCCTCTGGCCTCAAACAAGACGCCCCCGACGATGGCCGTCGTCGGCCACCCATCGGGGGCGTCTTGGCGTCGCTCCCTGGCGGGTGCTATTCAGTTATGCAAGCGCATAATAGCACTAATGTTCTGGTCTGTCAATAGAGCACCGTGCGGACCTCACCCCCAGTGTTTAAGGGCATAGCGCTGGTCAGTCTATGGCCTCCTCTCCGCTTTTCGGCAAGCTCAGAGCAGGCTGGAGAGGGGGCGATGGGGATGAGGTCTGGACCTCTCCCTCACCGCACGCCATTTGCTTCCAGGGCTCTCCGCCCGTGAAACGTGCCCTAGTAGCTGGACACGTTGATTTCCACCATCTTGCCGGTGACCAGGTAGATGACGCGCTCGGCGATGTTGGTGGCGCGGTCGGCGATGCGCTCCAGGTCGTGGGCGACCCAGAGCAGGTAGGTGGCGCGCTGGACGGTCCTGGGGTCCTGGATCATGAACATCAGCAGCTCGTGGTACACCTGGTCGTAGAGAGCGTCCACATCGTCGTCGTCGTCGCAGACGCGGCGGGCGGCGATGATGTCGCGGTTCACCAGGGCGTCCAGGCTGCGGCGCAGCATGTCGGTGGCCTTCTCGGCCATGCGCGGGATGTCAATGAGGGGCTTGAGGGGCGGCTCCTCGCCCATCATCAGGCTTATCTTGCCGATGCCCTCGGCGTAGTCGCCCATGCGCTCCAGCTCGACGGCGATCTGCAGGACGGCTATGACGATGCGCAGGTCCCGGGCCAGGGGCTGCTGGGTGGCGATGAGCTCGATACACTTCTCCTCAAGCTGGAACCGCTTCTGGTCAATGACGTCGTCCTCTTTAATGACCTCTCTGGAAGCCTCCAGGTCGCGGCGCTTGAAGGCGTCCAGTGCCTTGGCTATGGCCTTCTCGACCATGCTACCAAGGAGAAGAAGCTCGTCCTGGAGCATCCTGAGCTCGCGGTCGAAGTCGGTCCGTGTCCTCGGCATAGCCCCCTCCTGGGCCAGGGTGAGGCCCACCCCGGCGGTGGATGGGCGGGCGGTGCGCCCTGCCCTTTCGGCCTGTCCCCAGAGCGTCCTGCCTTGTTACATTCACGAGGCCATAAAACTCCGGCTGCCTGGCACTACGTCAACGCAGTCTTGATGAGGGGCTTCACCCTCATCCCAACCTTCTCCCGTCGAACGCGTGATGCACATTGGCGTTGGGCCGGAATGCGGGAAACGCCAGCCCCCTCTCTAACTCTCCCCCAGAGGGGGCGAGAATAAGTCCTTCCTCCTGTGGAGGAAGGCCAGGAAAGGGGGCTTGACCTCTCAGCCACAGCCAGCCCGCTATCCTGCATCACGCGTGCCAAGAGGGGTATTCCCCTCCCTCGGCGGAAGCGGTGCGAGATGAAGGGTAAACCCTCCATCAAGTCCAGGTCAACGCAGCGCTAGCCGAAGCGGCCGGTGATGTAGGCCTCGGTGCGCTCGTCCCTGGGGTTGGTGAAGACCTGCTGGGTGGGGCCGTACTCCACCAGGTAGCCGGCGCGGTCCTCGCCGACCATCAGGAACGCCGTATTGTCAGAGACCCGGGCGGCCTGCTGCATGTTATGGGTAACTATAACAATAGTATAGTCGCGGCTCAACTCCCGCATAAGGTCTTCGATAGCCAGTGTGGCGATGGGGTCAAGGGCGGAGGCAGGCTCGTCCATGAGAATGACCTCAGGCTCCACGGCCAGCGCCCGGGCGATGCACAGGCGCTGCTGCTGGCCGCCGGAGAGGGCGAGGGCGCTCTTGTCCAGCCGGTCCTTGACCTCGTCCCAGAGGGCGGCCCGCTGCAGGGAGCGCTCCACGGCCCTCCTGAGGTCGCCCTTGAAGCCGTTGATGCGCAGCCCGAAGGCCACGTTCTCGAAGATGGACTTGGGGAAGGGGTTGGGCTTCTGGAACACCATGCCGACGAGGAAGCGGACCTCGGTGGAGTCCACCCCGTGGGCGTAGATGTCCTGGCCGTTGAACAGCACCTGGCCGCTAACGCGGGCATCGGGGATGAGGTCGTTCATGCGGTTGAAGCAGCGCAGCAGGCTGCTCTTGCCGGAGCCAGAGGGGCCGATGAGGGCCGTAACCTCGTGCCGCTTGATGTCCAGGTTGATGTCCCGCAGGACCTGGAAGCTGCCGTACCAGAGGTTGAGGCTGCGGGCGCTCAGGACGATTTCGCCTTGTTGCACGTCTGGCATATCACTCCTCGGACTTCGTCTGATAGCGGTTGCGAAGGTATATGGCCAGCGCGTTCATGGAGAGCAGCAGCACCAGCAGGACGATGATGCCTGCGGCTGCTAGGCCCCGGAAGGCTTCCTGCGGCCTGGACACCCAGTTGAATATCTGAATGGGCAGGACAGTGAACCTGTCCAGCGGGTCTGTGGGGACGAAGGTCAGGTAGACCAGGGCGCTGATGGCGATGATGGGCGCGGCCTCGCCGATGGCGCGGGACATGGCCAGGATGGTGCCCGTCAGGATGCCGGGCAGCGCCGCCGGCAGCACCACGCCCCGGATGACCTGCCAGCGGGTGGCGCCCAGGGCGTAGGCCGCCTGGCGGTAGGTGTCGGGCACGGCGCGGATGGCCTCCCTGGAGGTCAGGATAACCACGGGCAGCACCAGCAGCGACAGGGTCAGGGCGCCGGCCAGGACGCTGCGCCCCAGGGCCAGCCACTGCACGAAGAGGGCCAGCCCCAGCAGGCCGTAGACGATGGACGGCACGCCGGCCAGGTTGGAGATGTTCACCTCGATGGCCTGGGTGAACCAGTTCCTGGGGGCGTACTCCTCCAGGTAAATGGCGGCGCCCACTCCCACGGGGATGGCGAAGGCAGCCGTCACGACCATCACCCAGATGGTGCCAAAGAGGGCAGCCTTGATGCCCGCCTCCTCGGGCCTGCGGGAGGAGAAGCTGGTGATGAACTGCCAGTCCAGCCAGGGCAGCCCCTCGATGAGCACCTGGAGCAGCAGGACCACCAGGCCGGCCAGCCCCACGAAGACCGACGCCAGGAACAGGACAAAGAACACGTTGGATACCGCTTTGCGGAAGGCCAGGCGCTTCTTGAAGTATGTCGGGTTGCCTTGCATCTGCCGACCTCAGTACTTCTCCCGCCAGCGGCGGACGGCCCAGTGGCCCAGCAGGTTCATGGCCAGGGTCATGAAGAAGAGCAGCAGGCCCACGGCGAAGATGGTGTTGAACTCCAGGGAGCCGTGGGGGGCCTCGCCCAGGCTAAGCTGGACGATGTAGGCGGTCATAGTCTGGATGCTCTCCAGGGGGTTGAAGGTCAGCCTGGGCGTGGCGCCGGCGGCGATGGTCACCAGCATGGTCTCGCCGATGGCCCGGGAGATACCCAGGATGAAGGCGGCGACGATGCCCGACAGGGCGGCGGGCACCACCACCCTGAGGACGACCTCCACGCGGGTGGCACCCAGGGCGTAGGCCGCCTGGCGCAGCGAGCGGGGCACCGCGATCATGGCGTCCTCGCTGAGGGACGAGACCATGGGTATGATCATGATGCCCATGACCACACCAGCGCTCAGGGCATTGAAGATGAGCAGGTCAGGGATGAGCTTCTGAAGCTGGGGCGTGACGAAGGTCAGGGCGAAGTAGCCATAGACCACCGTGGGGATGCCGGCCAGCACCTCCAGAGCAGGCTTGACGACGTGCCGCACCCGGTTGGGGGCGTACTCGGAAAGGAAGATGGCGGTGGCAAGCCCCACGGGAAGGGCTACCCCCGCCGCCAGCACGGTGACCAGCAGCGTGCCCGCCACCAGGGGCAGGACGCCGTAGGACTGGGGAATGAGGATGGGCGACCACCGGGTGCCCGTGAGGAACTCCCAGAAGGGCACCTCTCTGAAGAAGCCCGCCGACTGCACCAGGAGGCTGACGACAATGCCCACGGTGGTCAGCACCGAGGCCAGGGCGCAGGCGAAGAAGGCCCAGTGGACGACCCTGCCCTCCAGGTCCCGCCGGCGCGGCGACCGGCGTAGCTGTATGGGCTGCCTGCCAGGTGTTATAACCGTACTGCCGGCCTGTTGGCGGGTACCGAGAAATGGACTCTCCATAAGCTCACGCTACCTCAGCCTGGCCAGGTTGTCCTGGTAGGCCTGGTCAGGCAGGGGGATGTAGCCGACCTCGGCGGCCAGCTCGGCGCCCTGCTGCATGTAGGACTCCACGAAGGCCCGCAGCTCTGGCCGCTGGGCCAGCTTCTGCTTGTTGACGTAGATGAACAGCGGGCGCGACAGGGGCGTGTATGAGCCGCCCTCGATGGTCTCGGAGGTGGGCAGCACGCAGCCGGTGCCCGAGTCCACGGCCAGCAGCTTCAGCCTGCCCGGGTTTTCGACGTAGTAGGCGTAGCCGAAGTAGCCCAGGCCGTTGCGGTCGCCGGAGATGCCCTGGACCAGGACATTATCGTCCTCGCTGGCGGTGTAGTCTGAGCGGCTGGCCCTGGCCTGGCCCACGACCTCCTCGGTGAAGTAGTCGAAGGTGCCCGAGTCGGTGCCCGGCCCGTACAGGTGCAGCGGCTGGTCCGGGAACCCGGCCCTCACCTGGCGCCAGTTGTTGATGGCGCTGCCCGGCTCCCAGATGCGCTTCAGCTCCTCCACCGTCAGGCAGTCCACGAAGTTATTCTCCGGGTGGACCACCACCGAGAGGCCGTCAATGGCGACCTTCAGTTCGATGTACTCGACGCCGTTCTGGGCGGCTGCCTGGACCTCTGAGGCTGTGATGGGCCTGGAGGCGTCGCTGATGTCGGTCTCGCCGCTGACGAAGCGCTTGAAGCCGCCGCCGGTGCCCGACACGCCGACGTTGACCCGTACGCCCGGGTGGACCTTGCGGAACTCCTCGGCCACGGCCTCGGTAATGGGGAACACGGTGCTGGAGCCGTCAACCTCGATGGTGCCGGACAGCCTGGCCGCGGTGGCCGCGGGCGAGGGGCTGGCTGCCGGCGAGGTGGGGGGCGGCGCCTGCTGGGCGGTGGCCGCGGGCGAGGGGCTGGCTGCCGGCGAGGTGGGGGGCGGCGCCTGCTGGGCGCTGGCCGC
>DAOUAM010000020.1:0-38208 GCA_034433305.1 Dehalococcoidia bacterium
AGGACATGCGCCGACTGCTGCTGGAGTACAGGGGCGAGGACGAGGTGAGCCTGGAGATTGCCACCACAGATGGCAAGCTGGTCATCCTGGAGTGGCCCATGGTGCGGGTCAACGCCTGCCCGGAGCTGGAGCAGCAACTCCAGGAGTTGCCCGGCGCCTCCGGGCGGGTGACGGTCACCGTGGAGGGCCTCCCTTGAAGTGGGTCCACCTGACTACGGCCCAGAACCAGCTAGAGGCTGAGATGTGGCGCGACCTGCTGGTGTCGGCGGGCATACCGGCCCTGGTGCGCCCCGGCGACACCGTGTCCTTCCTGGGCGTCCGCGCCTACCCCTGCCGCGTCATGGTCATGGAAGACCAGGCTGAGGAGGCACGCAAGCTCCTCGAAGGCCACATCGGCCACGAGCTGGCCTAGTTCAGCGCCAACACAGCTTTGGTGGATGGCTTCACCCTCATCCAGTACTTCTCCCATCCCCTGGCGGGCAGCCTACCTGGGGCCTATTTGGCACTTCGTACGGACTGTGCTATACTTCAGGCCAACCTTAGACCGTAAACAGGAAGCCATTTTATCACGATTTGGAAAGGAGAATATCGCATAATTTTATGAAACGAAAAGCGTAATTGCGGTCGCGATTGCTTCTCTCTTCCTTCTTGCTGCGTGGGCATGTGGAGGTGCAGCGCAACCCACTGCCGTTCCCACGCCCACCACAGGAGGCAGCGTGGCATCGCCTGTGCCGACTTCGGGCGCCGCGGCTACACCGACAGCGCAGCAGGTAACCGGCGAGGTGCCCAACTCCAAGAGCCAGAGGGGCACGGTGAGGCTGGCGGAGCTTCAGCAGGCGCTGACGGGCGCGGCGGGAAGCCTGCCCGACCTCCAGATGTTCCCGGCCCGCCAGTGGGGCGTGGGCGAGAGCCTGTTCGTGCCCAGCGGCGATGACTGGGGTAGCAGCATGCTGGCCGAGTCCTGGGACCTGGCACCGGACCAGAGCAGCGTGACCGTCAGGCTCCGCAGGGGCGTCCAGTTCCACAAGGACTGGGGCGAGTTCAAGGCCGTGGACATGGCCTGGGTCATCAATCGCACCAACCCCACCCTCAACCCTGAGTCCATCGCCTCCAGCGCCGCCAACTTCTCGGCCCTCTTTGGCTCCAACCCTGTGGAAGCTGTGGACGACTATACCATACGCGCCAGGTTCAACAAGTTTGACGTGCGTTGGGCCAGCAACTTGCTCAATCAGGAGGCCTCAGGTGGCCTGACGTCCATCGCCACGCCCAAGCGCGCCTTCGACGAGAAGGGCAAGGACTGGCTGAAAGACAACTTCATCGGCACCGGCCCGCTCCAGCAGGTGGAGCACAAGGTGGACCTGGGCGGCACTTACGAGAAAGTCCCCTACAACCACTGGCGCAAGAACGCCCAGATACAGCGCCTGGAAGTCATAGCCGTGCCCGAGGAGGCTACACGCATCGCCATGCTCCAGACCGGCGAGGTGGATGTGGCCTACATTGACCCCAAGGACTTCGCGCGGGTCAAGGCCATGGGCTTCATGGAGGTCGGCGCGGGCCAGGGCGTGCAGGAGGGCGTGTTCTTCCCCGGCAACCTGTGGGAAGAGGTCAACGCTCTCACCGGCCAGAAGATAGACTTCACCCAGCATGGCGTGTACGCCCGCGAGCTGCCCTGGATCGGCAACCCCTGGACCCCCAATGACTCCAACAACCCCTCAGGCATGAACGACATGGAGCAGGCCCGCCTGGTGCGCCAGGCGCTGGCCCGCTCGGTGGACCGCAACGCCATCATCACCCACGTCATGGGCGGCGTCGGCACGCCGGTACACGTGGAGTACTTCAGCACCAAGAGCCCCAACTGAGACAGCAAGTACGAGTACCCCTACGACCCGGCTGAGGCCGAGCGGCTGCTGGAGCAGGCCGGCTTCCCCAGGGGCAGCAACGGCTATCGCTTCGACATGCCCCTCTTCGTCGGCCCTGAGCTGGGTGGCGGCGAAGGCCCTGCCGGCGAGATCGGCGACGCCATCAGCGGCTTCTGGGACAAGATCGGCATAAAGGTGCAGGTCCTCAAGTACGCCTACGCCGTCTATCGCCCCGGCCTGGTGGGCAGGACCTCGGTTACGCCCTTCCTGACTTCCTGCGACGATGGCCAGGAGTCCTATCCCTGGGACTGGCCCAAGGGCCTGGTCATGACCACCCTCACCCGTGGCGGCTTTAGCTGCGGCTTCGAGTCGCCGGAGATCCTCCAGTGGTACCAGCAGAGCTCCCGGGAGGTGGACAGGAACAAGCGCATCGAGATCAACAACAAGGTGCTGGAGTACCTCCACTTCTGGGCGCTTTCACCCGGGTACGTCAGCATCCCCCATGCCTACTTCGCCAACCCCAAGTACATCAAGGAATGGCCGATGCACCTGGGCAACTCCCTTAACTCGCCTGAAAATATAGTCCTGGCTGGACAGTAGCAACGGACCGTTGACCGCGTGGCGCCTCAGGCGCCACGCGGTCTTATGGGGCCAGTGCCAGGATGCAATAGACATGTGCTGGAAGTGACCGGGATGTACCGTTACCTTATAAGAAGACTGGCTTTTGCACTCCTCAGCCTCGTGGCGGCCACTCTCCTTGTGTTCGGGCTGTCACGCGCGGCCGGCGACCCGCTGCTCCTGTATGCCAAGCCCGGCGGCTATGGCATGTCGCCCGAACGGGTGGAGGCGCTCAAGAAGAAGCTGGGACTGGACAGGCCGCTGATTGTGCAGTACTTCATGTGGCTGGGCCGGGCGCTCAAGGGTGACCTGGGCAACACCATCGTCAACGAAACGCCGGTAATGCGGCTCATCCGGGAGCGCATCGCGGCCACGCTGCAACTGGGCCTGGCGGCCTTCATCTTTGCCATATCGGTGGGGATACCCCTGGGGGTCCTGTCGGCGGTGAAACGCGGCACCATCTGGGACTACCTGGGCCGCGGCTTTGCCCTCTTCGGCCAGGCGCTGCCGACCTTCTGGGTGGGCATCATGGCCATACTGGTCTTCGCGGTGGTCCTGGAGTGGCTGCCCGTGGGCACCCCGGGGCCGGCCAACGCCTTCCCCCTGAGCTGGGTCCGCATCAAGCACTTCCTGATGCCAGCCATCACCCTGGGCTGGCTTCCAGCGGCGGCCTTCCTGCGCCTGACGCGCTCGGCCATGCTGGAGGTGCTGGACTCGGAGTACATCAAGCTGGCCCGCGCCAAGGGCGTAAGCCGCCGGTCTGTCATCTGGAAGCATGCCTTCAGGAATGCCGTGTTGCAGCCGCTTACCCTGGCGGCCATCACCCTGGCCGGGTTCATCACCGGCTCCGTGGTGGCCGAGCGCATCTTCGCCTGGCCTGGCGTCGGCCAGTTGACCATACAGGCGGTGTGGAACAATGACTTCCCTACCCTCACCGGCACCGTGCTGCTGTGGACACTGGCCTTCCTGGTGATGAACTTCCTGGCCGACCTGGCCTACGGCATCCTGAACCCTCGCATCAGGTACAACTAGGTCCTGAAATATGCAAACAACACAGGTTGCTTCCACTCTCAGCTTGCATCCCGGCGTGCCGGTATGGCGCTTCCTGCGCCGCTGGCCTGTCATCCCCCTGGTGGTCCTGACGACCCTGGCGGTGGTGGGGATCGGAGCGCCCTGGATTGCGCCCAATGACCCCATCGCCCAGTCTTTGCCCGACCGCAACGCCAGGCCCTTCTACCAGCAGGGCAGCCACTACCTGCTGGGCGGCGACCACGTCGGCCGCGACGTGCTGAGCCGGATGGTCTATGGCGCGCGCATCTCCCTGACGGTCATGAGCATCGCCCTGTCCGCCGGCCTGGTGGTGGGCACCACGCTGGGGCTGCTGGCCGGGTACTTCGGCGGCATCCTGGACGAGCTTATCACCCGGCTGGTGGACATCTGGTTGGGCTTCCCCTTCCTGCTGCTGGCCCTGGTGGTGGCCGTGGTCATCGGCGCCAGCTTCGTGACGGTGATGGCGCTCATGTCCCTGCTGGCCTGGAGCTCCTTCGTGCGCAGCGTCCGCGCCGATGTGCTGGTGCTGAAGCAGAGCGACTTCGTGGCGCTGGCGCGGGTGGCGGGGGCGTCCACTGGCCGCATCATTGTCAGGCACATCCTGCCTGGCACCATCGGCACGGTGACGGTCATTGCCTCGCTGAGCGTGGGACAGCTTATCCTGGCCGAGGCAACGCTGAGCTTTCTGGGCGCTGGCATACCCGCGCCGACGCCCTCCTGGGGCAACATGATCTCTGAGGGCCGGGACTACCTCCAGACGGCCTGGTGGACCTCCACTTTCCCTGGCCTGGCCCTGTTCCTTACCGTCATGTCCCTGAACTTCCTGGGCGACTGGGTGCGGGACAAGCTGGATCCACGGCTGCGGCAGCTAATGTAGGCCGCAGCCTCCTTATGGATGGAGCGGGCAAAGGAAAGCCCCCTCTCCGAATTCGGAGAGGGAATGGACACAAGTGCACCCTTGAGCTTGACCCTCGCAGTGGCCTTGCCCTCGGGCCGACGGCGAGAGGTCGCTTAGCCAGTCATGTCCATATTTTAGCCTGCTATCGCCTGCGAAGCCATAGACTCACATTCTGTTAGGTGGATGCATTGCCATTCTTACAATTCCGTCCAGAATCCCTGGGGCGATATCCGAAAGGCACGAGAGGCGTCAGGGACAGAACCAGGGGCCCAGCACAATCGGGCAGGAGCGAGATTGACACCGTAACCGGAGTCTGAGGTATCCCGTCCGACAAGCACCTCCACATCTCCCTCAGCAGTCGGAGATGCAGGAATGCTTCTATCCAGTATCCAGTGGGCCGGAATTGGGCTACGTCCTCGAACAACAGGGGATTCAGCACTCAGGTCCAGCGTGAAGCCCGCGAAGATACCATTGGATACAGGTTGCATTTCCGAGAGTTGTATCCTACCCATTCCATAGGTACGTTCCCCGCCTACCTGAAGGTCCCTCAGGAGAGTTTCAAGATTGCTGTTATCTGACTGCCGTCGGACGAAGAGCGCTCCGGTGAGGTAAACCGACTCTCCATCCGGCCGGGCTCGAGGGAGAATGCACTCGACTTCGTGAAGGCTTCCTTCTTCTGCACAACGGTTTTCGAGACTGAGGGCTGTATGGGCTGTGGAGCCGAGAAAGCAGTATTCAAATTCCTGCTTGCTCATTGCGGAGCCTGGGCCAAATAGCACCGTACCATTCTCGTAAAAGGGCACAAAGACGGTCTTGTCCATTAACGTTGGAAACAGGTAGCCGAAGCAGAAGTGCTTGTCTATCTCATCACGGGCTTCGGTATAGCTGACTGAGGTTCCGGTTAATACCATTTTGGCAGCAACAGCAGCCCAAAGGTTCCGCCCTGGCACATAGGGTCTTGTATGTTTAGGGAGTCGGCGGTTGGGTGTACTAATGAGCAGCATGGTCCCCCATGCCGCCCATATGGGACGGCCTTAGAGAGACTCTGCCACCAGTGACACCCACCGCCGATGCGGGGTCCCACCGCTCCCCAAGAAAAGGAGACGGTCCATGTACCGCAAGGGTGCGGAGGTGTCAGAAAGGAGTTGCCTCCATGCTTGGCCTGGATGTGAGCAAGGACAGTATCACTGCCACCCTCCTGGACAACGCCCAGCGGCTGTGCTGGGAGCGCCGCGTCCCCAACAGCCCTGGGGGTATCGAGGTCCTGTTGCGGGAAACCCCCGTGGAGCACCCCTGGGTGTTGGAACCCACAGGCCGCTACAGCACCTCCATCGCCCGCCGGGCTGTGGAAGCTGGCCGACGCGTGCTGTTGGCCCGGCCCCGGGAGGCCCAGGCTTTCTTGCGCTCGGTGCAGCCCCGGGCCAAGACCGACCGGCTGGACAGTCGGGGGCTGGCACGCTATGCTTACGCTGTGCCCTTGCCAGCCTACCCCCTGAAGAGTCCTGCCCTGGAGGAACTGGACCAACTGCTGGCCGCCCGCCAGGGGCTGGCCCAGAGCCTGGCCCGCTTGCGCCAGCAACGAGCTTGCTTGCCTGCGGCTGGACCGGTGCTGAGTGCGGCCATTAGTGCCCTGCAAGCCCAGGAGCGAGTCCTGGACCGTCAGATTGCCGCTCAGACGCGCAGGGCCCAGGTGCCTGGAGTGGATACCCTGGACCGAGTGCCGGGCATCGGGCCGGTGCTGGCCACGGCTGCGGCGGCCTGCTTGCACGCCAAGCAGTTTACCCAACCTGACCAGTTTGTGGCCTACATCGGGCTGGACGTGCGTGTGCGCCAGAGCGGCAAGCGCCAGGGGCAGCAGGCGCTGTCCAGGCGAGGCCACGCCCAGTTGCGCCGGCTGTTCTACCTGGCGGCCCAGGCCAATTTGCGGACCAAAGACCCTCACAACCCCTTCAAGCTCCAGTATGCTCGGGAGCGGGCCAAAGGACTGTCCAGCACTGCCGCGCTCAACGCCGTGGCCCGCAAGCTGGCCCGCGTGTGCTGGTCCTTGATGCGTCATGGCACCGAATACCAGCCTGACCGCGTCCATAGGCAAGTTGCACCTCTTGACAAGCAACCATAGGATCTCTTTAGCTCTCCCCCAGATGGGGCGAGAATCCCTTCCCCCCTTGGGGGAAGGCCAGGAAGGGCAAGAGGCCAGCCCCCTCTCCGGCTCTCCCCCACAGGGGGCGAGGATAATCCCTTCCCCCAGTGGGGGAAGGCCAGGAAGGGGCAAGACGTCCTGAATTACCCTTTCAAGTTGTCAACCGTCAATTCGGGGAGGGGACCATCGCTCAGGCGACGCCATGCCCTTGAATACCGGGGTGAGATGCCGCGCCAGGGCCGTCGTTCCCTGTCGGAAAGGGGCTGGTCAATTCCAGCCCCTTCTGGTAACTTCAAGACCAGGGTAGACCGCCCTGAGTCCCGGAGGCGCCACGGTGCCAGCATGACATCCATCAGGCATTCCACCATAGCCAGCCCGCGAGAGGCGCTGGGCTTCGAGCCAGGTGAAGACCGCAAGCTGGCCGACTGGCCCCAGCTTGTGGACTACTTCCGGCTCCTCGGCCAGTCCTCGGACCGCGTGTTGACCAGACAGCCAGGCGACAGCACCGAGGGCAACCCTTTCCTGCTGGCCATCATCTCCTCGCCCCGGAACCTGCAGGCCCTGGAGGAGTACCGCCGCATCCAGGCCAGGCTGGCCGATCCGCGCACCATCCGCAACGATGGCGAGGCCGAGGAGCTTATAGCCGCCGGCAAGGCCGTGGTGCTGGTGACGTGCAGCATCCACGCCACCGAGGTCGGCGCCACGCAGATGTCGCCTCTGCTGGCCTACCACCTGGCCACCAGCGATAGCCCCGAGGTGCTGCGCGTCCTGGACAACGTCATCCTGCTGCTGGTGCCCTGCCTGAACCCGGACGGCCTCATCAAGGTGAAGGCCTGGTACGACAGCACCCTGGGCACGCCCTTCGAGGGCGTGCCGCCACCCTTCCTGTACCACAAGTACGCCGGCCACGACAACAACCGCGACTGGGCCACCTTCAACCTGGTGGAGACGCGGCTGGTGGTGGAGCACTGCCTCAACGCCTGGCACCCCCAGATCGCCTACGACCTGCACCAGACGCGCTCCGACGGCATGCGCATGGTGCTGCCGCCCTACATTGACCCCGTGGACCCCAACGTTGACCCTATCCTCCAGGCTGAGCTTGCCATGCTGGGCTCGGCCATGGCCGCGGAGCTTACGGCGCAGGGCAAGGCAGGCGTGGCCGTCAACGTGGTGTACGACGCCTTCAGCCCCAGCCGCTCCTACCTGCACTACCACGGCGGAGTCCGGGTGCTGTCGGAGGCGGCCAGCGCCCGCATCGCCACGCCCGTCGAGCTGCGGCCCGAGGACCTGCGGCCCGCCAGGGGCGAGGACCCGACCCAGCAGGCGTGGAACCATCCCCTACCCTGGAAGGGGGGCCGCTGGGGCCTGCGCGACATCGTGGAGTACGACTTGGCCGCCACCATGGCCTGCCTGGGCCATGCGGCGCGCTACCGCGACATGTGGCTGCGCAACTTCTACCTGGTGGGCAAGAAGGCGGTGTCCGGGCAGCAGGGGCCTTTCGCCTTCCTGGTGCCCCCAGTCCAGCACGACCCCGTGGCCGCAGCCGAGATGCTCCAGGTGCTGCGCACCGCCCAGGTGGAGGTCCACGAGGCCCACGGGCCTTTCGTGGCTGAGGGCAAGCCGTACCCGGCGGGCACCAGAGTAGTCCTGGCGGCCCAACCTTACGCTGCCTTCGCCAGGACCATGCTGATGGCCCAGCAGTACCCCGACCTGCGGCAGTACCCTGGCGGCCCGCCCAGGGCGCCCTACGACGTGACGGCCCACAGCCTGCCGCTCCAGATGGGTGTGAGTATAGCGGAGGTCAGGAAGCCGTTCCAGGCAAGCCTCAGGTTGGTGGACGACGTCAGGCCGCCCCGAGGGCAGGTGGTGCGCCGCGACCCCAAAACGTCCACTGTGTACCTGCTTAGCCCCAGCAGCAATGCCAGCGTCCGGGCGGTGAACCGGCTGCTGGCCGCCGGCGTCAGGGTCTGGCGCGCCCGGGACGCCTTCACGGCGGAGGGTGCCCCATACCCTCCTGGCACATACGTGATGGAAGATGGCAGCGCCCTCGCATCCCTGGTGGAGCAACTGGCCCGCCAGTGCAGCCTGGACTTTGCCGCCATGGCCTCGGCCCCAGTGGTGCCGCTGGCCGAGCTGCGCACGCCAAGGGTAGGCGTTTACAAAAGCTACGTGCCCACCACCGAGGAAGGCTGGACTCGCCTTGTGCTGGAGGACTACAGCTTTCCCTATGCGTCGCTGACTGACGAGGAAATCAGGCGGCGACGGCTGGCCGAGCGGTTCGACGTCATCCTGCTGCCCAGCCAGCGCTCGCGCCACCTGGACGAGGGGCACAGCCCCAGGCACTACCCCGCCGCCTACGCCGGCGGCCTGGGCATCGCCGGGGCCAGCAGCCTGCGCGAGTTTGTGGAGGAGGGCGGCACCCTGGTCGCCTGGGGCGGCGCCGCCGAGTACGTCCGCCGTCGGTTCGAGCTTCCCGTCTCCAACGTGCTGACCGGGCTGGCCAGCACCGAGTTCTACGCCCCTGGCAGCCTGCTGCGGGTGGTGCTGGACACGGCCCACCCCATTGCCTACGGCATGCCCAGGGAGTGCGCCATCATGCTGGTCAACGGCCCGGCCTACGACGTGCGCCAGGGGCAGGTGGTGGGCAAGTACCCTTCGGAGGGCCTGGTGCTCAGCGGCTGGGTCATCGGCCAGGAGAGGCTGGCCGGCAGGGCCGCGCTGGCCGTGGTGCCCATTGGCCGGGGCCAGGTGGTCCTCATCGGCTTCCGGGTCCACTTCCGCGCCCAGGCGCGGGGCACGTACAAACTGCTTTTCAATGCCCTCTACCACGGCGCGGCAAAGCCAAGATAGCCATCAAGTGGCCTTGATGGCATTTGTGATTCCCATAAACTGGGACCAGTAACATAGAGTAATACAATGCCCACCTCCCTTGTACGCGGCAGGTACGTGGTCTGCAAGGTCACCGGCGACGACAGCAGCCAGGTCATCGAGGACGGTGCGGTGTTCCAGCGCGATGGGGAGATCGTCGCCGTCGGCCCCTACGCCGACCTGAGGGCGCGCTACGTGGCCGACGAGGAGATTGGCTCCCCGGACTTCGCGGTCATCCCCGGCCTGGTAAACGCTCACCACCACGTGGGCCTGACGCCCTTCCAGCTTGGCATACCCGACATGCCCCTGGAGACCTGGATTATCGCCCGCTGGGGCATTCGGGACGTTGACCCCTACCTGGACACGCTCTACTGCGCCCTCCAGATGCTGGAGTCGGGCATCACCACGGTCATGCACAACCACGGCCTGGCCCGGCTGCCGGCGGGCGTGGACCGCTTCGAGTCCAGCTCCCGCATCATCCAGGCCTACGAGGACGCCGGCATGCGCGTCGCCTTCTCCCTCTCCCACCGCGACCAGAACTTCCTGGTATATGAAGATGATGAGCGCTTTCTGGCGACCCTGCCCTCGGGCCTGGCCCAGCGCGTGCGGGAGCACCTGAAGGCCAGCGCCTTGCCCCTGGAGGACTACCTGTCGCTGTGCGCCGAGCTCCACAGCCGCAGGAGCTCCAGCCGCACACGGGTGCTCATCAGCCCCCACAACGTCCACTGGTGCTCCGATACGCTGCTGCGGGCCATCAAGGACTTCGCCACCAGACACGGCACGGGCATACATATCCACCTTCAGGAGACCATTTACCAGAAGATGTACGCCACGCGCCACTGGGGCGGCACGCCCCTGGCCCACCTGGCCGACCTGGGCTTCCTGGGGCCTGAGGTCTCCTGCGCCCACGGGGTCTGGCTCACCGAGTCGGACATGGGCCTGCTGGCGCAGACGGGCACGGCCATCTGCACCAACCCCAGCTCCAACCTGCGTCTCAAGAGCGGCATAGCCCCCCTGAACCGCATGCTGGCGCGGGGCGTCACCGTGGCACTGGGAATAGATGAGGCCGGCATCAACGACGATAACGACATCCTCCAGGAGATGCGGCTGGCCCACAAGCTGCACCGCGAGCCGGGCGTCTCCAGCCCAGCGCCCACGTCCCACCAGGTGCTGCGCATGGCCACGGCCAGCGGCGCCGCGGTCACCCTCTTCGGCGACCAGGTGGGCACACTGGAGCCGGGCAAGCGCGCCGACATGGTGCTGGTCAGCCTGGAGCGCATCACCGAGCCGTACCTGGAGCCGGGCACCAGCATCGTGGACGCCCTGGTGTACAGGGGCAAGGGCCTGGACGTGGACACGGTCATAGTGGACGGCGAGGTGCTGCTCCGCCACGGGAAGCCCACGCGCCTGGACAGGGCCGAGGTGGTGGCAAAGCTCAAGGAGTCGCTCGAGGCGCCGTTGAAGCCCCACGAGCTGCGGCGTCGGGAGCTGGCGCGGGAGCTTCTGCCTTACATCCAGCGCTGGTTCGCCGGCTGGACGCTGGACAGAGGCGCGCCCTTCTACCACTACAACCAGCGCACCTAGCGCGGACGGGCGCGAGGCGGGCACAGGCCATCATGACGCTCACCAGGTCAGGCTGGATGAAGGCGGCAAAGATATGGCGACGGAATAGCTTTCCCGGCCACCTGCTGGCCCAGCGGCTACGGGTTGCGTGCAGGCGGCGCGCGTCCTAGAATGTTGCCAACCCATTAAGGAGGCAGCACCATGCCGCAGACCAGAGCAGAGTCCCGCAACATGCGCCTCATCGCGCACCACGACCTGAATGGCTTCGGCAACGGCGGCGAGGGTATGGCGCTCCAGGCCGCCCGTGGCGGCCGGCGCATCCTCTACATCGCCCACGAGAGCGGCCCCAAGGACTTCACGGCCATTGATGTCACCGATCCCAAGGCCCCTCGCCTGGTGGTGCAGACGGAGCTTTACAGCCGGGAGGTGCGCTCCAACTCCCTGGCCCTGGTGGACGACCTGCTGCTGGTGGCCTACCAGTCCTCCAGGCCAGGCGTCAGCCCCGTGGGCATGGGCGTATATGATGTCAGTGATCCTGCCAATCCCAAAAAGGTGGCTTTCTTCGATACTTCCGGGCCGCACTCGCGTGGCGCCCACTGCCTGTGGTACGTGGATGGCAGGTACGCCCACCTGAGCACCGGCGCGGCGGACTTCGTGCCCACCAACCCCAGGGACGACCAGTTCTACATGATAGTGGACGTCAGCGAGCCCCACCACCCCAGGGAGGCGGGGCGCTGGTGGCTCCCAGGCACGCGCCAGGGCGACAGCGAGCCTCCGCCCAGACGCCATACCCACATAGACGCCGGCTTCCGCGTCCACAACGCCAATGTTTACCCTCAACGCCCGGACCGCGCCTACCTGGGCTACCTGGACGGCGGGGCCATTGTACTGGACATCTCGGACATGGCGCGCCCCCACATGGTCAGCCGGGTGGACTACCACCCGCCCTTCCCCGGCTTCACCCACACCGTCATGCCCCTGTTCGACCGCGGCCTGCTCATCGTGACCGACGAGGCGAACACCGAGGACTGCTCGGACTGGCCCAAGCTCACCTGGGTCATGGATGCCCGTGAGGAGTCCAATCCGGTGCCCATCAGCACCTTCCCCATGCCGCCCAGAGAGGAGTACTGCGGGCGCGGCGGCAGGTTCGGCTCGCACAACATCCACGAGAACCAGCCCCTGCCGACTTCATGGGTGTCCGACAGGTACATTGTGGGCGCCTACTTCAATACCGGCGTGCGCGTCCACGACGTCAGCAACCCCTTCCAGCCCCAAGAGGCGGCCTACTACATCCCGCCAGTCCCGGCGGGCGCCCGTGGGGTCAACATCAACGACGTGTACGTGGACGAGAACGCCGTTGTGTACGCCATCGAGCGCGCCAGGGGCGGCCTGTACATCCTGGATATGGAGCTTTAGCCCGGCGCTGGTAGCCTTCAGACTGTGGTGGGGGCCAAGACTATGAAAGTCCTGGTAATCGAGGACTCAGAGAACCTGGTAGAGGTCATCCGAGTAAGCTGCAACATGCGCTGGCCTGGTACAGCCTTCGTCTCATCCAGCGAGGGCAAGAAAGCGGCCCAACTGGTAAAGACGGAAGCGCCCGACGTGGTGCTTCTGGACCTGGGCCTGCCCGATGGCAACGGGCTTGACGCGCTGAGGGAAGTCCGCGCCTTCTCTGAGGTGCCGGTGCTTATCATCACAGCACGCAGCGACGAGGCCGACCGCGTCAAGGGCCTGGAGATCGGCGCGGACGACTATATAGTCAAGCCTTTCTCCTATGCCGAGCTGCTGGCCCGCATCAGGGCTGTGCTGCGCCGGACGCAGAAGCCGCCGCCCCAGAGGGAGCCTGTGGCCCAGGGCCAGGGTCTGCGCATTGACCTGGCCAGGCATCTGGTAACTCTCAACGGCAGTGAGGTCAGGCTCACGACCAAGGAGTGGGCCTTGCTGGCCGCTCTCGTGCGCAGCAAAGGCAAAATCGTACCCCTGGAGGCGCTAGCCCACGCGGTCTGGGGGGGCAATCACCTGAGCAGGTCCACCATCGCCATGTGCATCCGCCGCCTCCGTTTGAAGCTTGGCGATGACCCACAGAACCCTCGGATTGTCCTGGCACACCACGGCGCGGGCTACAGCTTCTCGATGCCGTCCTAGCCCACGCCCGCTCCCACAGGAGTCCAGGTCCAGCCGTGGCCCATAAGCGGACGGTTTTTGAGGATAGCTGGGAGGCAGTCAGGCCGGACTGTCCTCACCCCATGGTGTATAAAGCCCGAGCTGGCCTGGTGCGCTCCCTCTCCACCCTTCGGCACGCTCAGGGCAGGCCCTTTCGGCAAAGCTATGTTGGCCCAGGACTGGACTCCTGGCTGCCCCCGCAGCGACAGAGAGGGCGAGGGGGCTTTCATGCTTCACGGTGTCGGCAACAGCCGGCGTGACCAGTTGGTGTAACCAGGAATCGTGGAATAGACTATAATTTGCAGGAGACTACCTGTTCTATCAAGCTACATCGTTCGGCAGAGAGCGCACTGTGGAGTGGTACACATGTCAAGCGGTCCGGAAGGACAAACAGCCCTGGCGGACTTGTCGCTGAGGTCTGTCCTGGGCGTACTGGATAGCACGAATGAAGGGGTGATTATTCAAGACGCCTCTGGCAGGATAGTCTACGCCAACGCAGCGGCAGCCATGGTGTGTGGCCTCCCATGGGCGGGGCCTTGCAGCCAGGGTGCCACGGCGGCGCTGGACAGCACTGTCCAGGTGATGGATGAGTCGGGGGCGTCGCTGTGCGAGGCGTGGCCGTCAGGCCATCGAGTGCTCCGGGGCGAGCACGTGCCAGAAGCCACACTGCGCCTGCGCAGGATGGACACGGGCCAGGAGCGCTGGGTCCATGCGCGTACTCTGCCCATTGCCGACAGTGTGGGCCAACTGAGCCTGGCGGCCACCCTGCTGGCAGACATTACCCAGGAGAAGAAGTCCGAGGAGGAGCTTTCCAGGAAAACAGCGTCCGAGCGCGGACTGGCCCGAGAGAACGAGGTACTGGCGGAGATAGGCCGCATTATAAGCTCATCCCTGGACATACCCAAGGTCTATCAGGCTTTCGCCGAGCAGGTCAACAAGCTCATCCCTTTTGACAGGATAGCCATCGGCATCGCCGATGCGCAAGAGAGCACGGCGTGCATCGCCTACGAGGCCGGACTGGGCAAGCCAGCGCCGTCGGAACCGGCCATCATCCCCCTGGAAGGGACGGTGACCCAGGAGGTGATGCGCCGCCGCTCTGGCATAATCCTGGACAACACGGACGACCCGGCCATCCTGCAAAGGTTCCCCGGCTTCGCCTGCCGCTACGATCCCCTGTTCAAGACCGCGGTCTCGGTCCCGCTGATAGCAGATGGGCAGCCCGTGGGGGCCATGCACCTGAAGTCCACCAGGCGCAACGCCTACACGCCACGGGACCTGGTGGCGGCAGAGCGCATCGGGCTGTACATCGGCGGCGCCCTGGCCAACTCCCGGCTCCATGCCCAGGTCCGCCGCGAGGTCTTTGAGCGAGAGACCCTGGCCAGGATAGGCCGCATTATCAGCTCCAGCCTGGACATCTCCACGGTCTACGAGCGCTTTGCCCAGCAGGTGCAGAAGCTCATCCCCTTCGACCGCATCACCATCGCCCTGGTGGACTACGCTCGCAACCTGCTGGTCAACACTTATGTCAGCGGGCTGCGGGTCACCGGCCTGGAGGTGGGTTGCGAGTTCCCCATCGTGGACACACCAGCGAGGGCCATAGTCCACAAGCGCGCCAGGCTGCTGGAGGGCGCCGAGTCGGTAGAGGACTTCCTGAAGCGGTACCCGTCCCTTGCTTCCAGCGTTGCCGCCGGGCTGCGGTCGCTGCTGGCTGTCCCGCTGGTCTTCAATGGCCAGGTCATAGCCACCATGACGCTGCGCTCCACCAGGACCAACGCCTACAGCCAGGCCGACCTGGCCCTGGCGGAGCGAATCGCTAACCAGATCGCCGGCGCCATCGCCAACTCACAGCTATACGCCACCTGCCAGCGCCAGATGCAGGTACGGGAGACGCTGGCCAGCATTGGACGCATCATCAACTCCTCCCTGGAACTCGAGGAGGTCTATCAGAGGTTCGCCGAGCAGGTACACAAGCTGGTCTCATTCGACCGCATCACCGTCGCCCTGGTGGACATGGAGCAGCACGCCTACACCATGACCTACGTGACGGGGAAAGACGTGCCCGAACGGCGCCGGGGCGACAGGCTGCCGATGGAAGGCACCCTCACGGCAGCGGTGGTGAGCGGCGGCCCGGGTATAGTCCTGAACGCCTCCAGCTATGAGGAAGTGGCATCTCGCTTCCCGGGCCTCGCCCCCTGCTGGAACGAGGGGCTGAGGTCTTTCCTGTCCGTGCCGCTGGTATCCAAGGGCAAACCCGTGGGAGTGCTGCAGGTACATTCCTCGGAAGTGAACGCTTATACCGAGGCCGACCTTGAGCTTGTGGAGCAAATAGGCGCGCAGATAGCCGGCGCCCTCGCCAACGCCCAGCTTTACGCCGAACTGAAAAGCGCCGAGGAGTCCCTGCGCCGCTCCGAGGCCATCAACCGCGCCATGCTCAACGCCATCCCCGACCTCATCATGCGCATCCGCCGTGATGGCACCTACCTGGACTGCAAGCAGGCCAGGGACTTCGAGACCTTCGTCCCGCCAGACCAGTTCATCGGGAAGAAGGCCCACGACATCATGCCCTCTGAGGTGTCCAGCCTCCACATGCAACACGTGGAGCAGTCATTGAGGACCAACACCATACAGGTGTACGAGTACCCGCTGGCGCTGGCTAGCGGCACACGGGAGTTTGAGGCCCGGGCCACAGCCTGCGGGCAGGACGAGGCGCTGGTAATTGTGCGGGACATCACCGAGCGCAAGCGCATGGAGGAGTCGCTGCTCCGCCGCACCCAGCAACTGGAGGCCCTCATGGCGGTCGCCGACATCCTGGCTAGCTCTGGGGACTTCAGGGACAAGACCGCAAGGGTGCTGGACGAGCTTTCCCGGGTGGCCCAGGCCGACAGGGTGGTGCTGCGCCTCTACGACGACAGGTCCCAGACGCTGCAGCTAGTGGGCTGGGTGGGCGCCGAGGGCCAGAGGCCACCCCCGGTGCAGACACTGAAAAGGAGCTTTTACCATCTGGCTTACGAGCAGGGGCAGACGGTGGTCGCCAACGACTACCCCTCTCATCCGCTGGCCCACCCATCGCTGGTGTCCCAGGGTATAAAGTCCATGGTCTCCCTGCCCATCAGGGCAGAAGGAAGGGTGAGGGGCGTGGCTACCCTGAGTTCGTGCAGGCCCGGCCACTTCACCCCCGAGCTTGTCAGGTTCCTGGAGGGCATCGCCGATGGCATGTGCGTGCTGCTGGAGAACGCCCGGCTCCAGCAGGAGCTACAGGCACAACTGGAGTACGACGAGCGCCAGCTAGACGCCTTTCGAAAGGCCATCGAAGGGTTCAGCTTCAACGATACTCCCGCCTTCACCGTCCACAGGATGGTACACCTGGCCAGGGACATAGTCATGGCTAACTACTGCTCCCTTGCCCTGTGGAACGCCGAGGGGAAAATCACGCACTTCGAGGTCTCAGGTGTGCCGCCCCAGGAGGCGCAGCGCATCGCTGACGTGTGCCGGAGCGCGGGCATCCCCATGGAGTTCCAGCACGGAAAGGCAAGGAGCCTACGCCTGGCCGACATATCCACGCGGCCAGAGCTATGGGCGCTGCTGCCCGACGACCCGAGGATGAAGAGCTTCCTCAGCGCCACCATGTCCGTGGGCGGCGTCCCTTGTGGCGCCTTCTACCTGGCAGGGAAGGTGGGCGCGCCCGAGTTCTCCGCCGATGACGAGCGGCTGCTCAACTTCTACTCCACCTTAGCAGGCATGCAACTGGAGCTGCAGAAACAGAACGAGACGCGGCTCCAGTTCCTGTCGGTGCTGGCCCATGAACTCAGGACGCCACTGGCGCCGCTGATGACGGCGGCGGGAGCGCTGGAGCGGCTGCTCAGGCCCAGGCCGGGCAGCACGGAGGGCCAGCTTCTGGCCAGCATCCTGACCGGGGCCGAGGCCCTCCGGGACTGCATCAACGACCTGCTGGACATAGCCGCATTCCAGGCCGGCAGGTTCAGCCTCAGGCTCAGGCGCTTCGATGCGGGCAAGGCCATCGCGCAGACCTGCCAGTTCCTGGCGCCCCAGGGCATGAAGAAGGCCCAGCAGGTCATACTGGAAGTGCCCGAGACGCTGCCCAGGCTGAGGGCGGACAGGCACCGCTTTCAGCAGATGCTCTCCAACCTGCTGGTCAACGCCATGAAGTTCAGCCCCGAAGGCAGCCCCATCACCGTCAGGGCCTGGAAGCAGAAGGACGCCCTGGTGGTGCAGGTGGAGGACCGCGGCCCGGGCATCAGCCGCAAGGAGCAGGCCCGTCTCTTCCAGCCCTACTTCCGGACGGAGCAGGACAGGCACCGCTTCCACGGGCTGGGGCTGGGGCTGGCGCTGTCCAGGCAGATTGCCGAGGCCCACGGGGGCAGGATCTGGGTGGACAGCGACGAGGGAAAGGGCTCCCGGTTCTCGTTCTTGCTGCCGCTGGAGCCTGCTGTCACCTACACCATGCCCTACCAGGCCAGCCACAAGAATTAGTGCCGCGTCACCTCAGGCCATTCTTGCTCAAAAGAGGCCGGGCAACTCCTCTCCCCCGACCGGCTGACAGGGGGAAGGGACTGTTCTTGCCCCCTCATGGGGGAGAGCCAGACCTGTCCCCTCGACAGGCTCGGGCCTGTCCTGAGCGTGCCGAAAGGGCAGGCCCTGAGCCCTCGGGCCGAGGCCCATCAGGCCCTGAGCTTGCCGAAGGAGAGGGGGCTAGCGCTGGCACCTGAAAGTGCATATCAACTCAGGCGACCTGCTAGCCCCTGGGGCTCTTGTAAAGGAAGCAGTAGCCCACGCCCGGGACAGTCCCTATCCACCTGGGGCTGCGTGCATCATCCCCCAGCTTCTGACGCAGCCGCTGGATGTGCTTCTTGAGGCCGGTGGTCATGACCTCGCCGCTGTCCGGCCACAAGGCTTGCTGTATGGCCTCGTGGGAAAGCGGCGTGCCCTGGTTTTTCACCAGCAGGTGCAGGAGCCTGAACTCGGTAGGGGTAAGCCTGAGGCTGCTGGACCCCATGAAGACTTCGTACGTAGCCGGGTTGATAAGCAGATCGCCGTGGCGTACCAGGCCATCGCTCAGGGCCTGCTTCCACATGCCGGTCCGGCGCAGCAGGGCGACAGCGCGGGCCATAATCACCATCAGATTGGCTGAAAGGTTAATGTAATCGTCAGCGCCAAGGTCTATGGCTTTGACCACATCCCCTTCGTCACTGGTCTCAGCAGCTACTATGATGGGGACACTGGAGCTCCGCCGCACCTCTGCGATGGCTGCCCAGATGTCCATATCTGGCGTGCCCTGGCACAGCAGCACCAGGTCTGGCCCCTCCCGCTCCAGCAGACTGAGCCCGGTCTGCATGCTTCGTGCCAGGAACATGCGAAGGTCCGGCCAGCCCAGACGTAGCGCCAGTGTTAGCTGTTCCACCTTCCTGTCATCTACACAGATCAAGAGCACCTTCATGCTGCACTCCTCATACCTCCAGCTTGCGAGCGCGGCATACCCGGTGGCACCAGGCCAGCCTAACACTGGGCCGGCCAGGCACCGGAGGTCAGCTCCTACTGGGGCAGCCTTCAGAGACCTGCCTTGTCCATCATGCCTCAATGGCTTCCACCCCCAGCAATCTATTCGGTGCAGGTGAACCCTCAGAGGAACAATTGATAATAATTTGTCACATTTGGTGACAGAACGGTGAACGGGGAGAGGGGCCTGCGCCGTCGCGCCATTGTTATTTGCCATTGGCAGGAGTGCATAACGATATTCGTCACCAGACACGCCAAAAACAAACGGTGCTTACACCCCTTGCCGCCCGTGCTTGCTGTACAGTGACGGTAAGTGGCCTTGCTGTCACAGGATTCACCAAAAATTCCCGGAATTCAGCACTTTTTAGACTTGATGTCTATTCTGGCATCGTGATAGATTGCACAAGGACCATGCTACCATGAACCGGAGTATGCACAGGCGTGCGTATGGATTTCTTCGGGCCGGCCCAATACTTGCCGCTTGTAAGTCAAGTCCTGGTGTGTTCAGGGCCTGCCTGGTAACTTTACTCCTGGGCATAGTATTCACGGTGCCAGCATCGGCAAACTCCGTCGAGAGGGGGCCTTCCGCCTCGCCAACCTCCCAGAAGCAGCAGGCGGAGGCGCCCTCGGTGGGCAAGTGGCACCGCTACGCGGTATCTATCCGCAACGAGAGCTTCTCTGGCAACCCTTTTGAGCTGGCGCTGGACGCCACCTTCACCCACAAGTCCAGCGGGACAACCATCAAACTCCCCGGGTACTACGCCGGCAACAACACCTGGAAAGTCGGCTTCATGCCCACCAGGACCGGCGAATGGACTTATGTCACCTCTTCTAGCGACCCGGACCTGGATAACGTAACTGGCTCGCTGATGGCCGTCGAGTCCGGCCACCCGGGCATGCTCAAAGCGGACAGCGCCAACCCCAGGAAGTGGAAGTACACCGACGGGCCATACGTTGTCCCCATAGCCCTGCGCTTCGACCTGTTCCATGAGGATGGCACCATCGCGCGGTTCACCGAGATAGCCGATTTCCTCAAGGATGACGTCGGAGGCCATATGTTCGAGTTCACCTTCCGCAACGAGGTGTACTCCGACTGGCAGAAGCGCCAGTTCAACCTGGCGCTGTGGGACCGCCTGGAAGAGCGCATGGACGTCCTGGCCGAGCGCGGGCTGGGCATCCACTTCATGCTCTACAGCGATGACAGCCAGCGGCCTGCCTGGCCCGCCCAGTCCGACGCCGAGAAGCTGCTGCTACGCTACCTGGTGGCCCGCCTGGCCGGCTACCCGGTGGTATGGTTCAACACAGGGATTGACATAGCCGAGAACAGGGGCCAGGCCTGGATCAACTGGTACGGCCAGCAGGTCCGCGCCCTGGACCCCTACGGCCACCCGGTCTCCAGCCGTTACGGCGGTGGGTCTGGCGACCTGGTCATGTCCGGCCAGACCTTCGACAGCAGGGGCGACAGGCTCGCCATCATCAGCGACATGACCAGGTATTTCAAGGAGTCCAGGGTGCCGGTGAGCATGGACGACGCCTGGAGCGAGAATGCGCCCGAGGCAGCCCGCCGGGGCAAGGACTTCACAGAAGACGACATCCGTCGCGCCGTCTGGAAGACAGTGATGGCTGGCGGCCTTGGCAGCCTTATCCGCGGCTCGGTCCTGTACAACAATGACCTGTGGTTCCGCATGAGCAACATCGAATCGGACCTGGAGTCGGAGCAGTACCTGCGGCTGGTCAATCGGTTCATCCAGGACAAGCTGGGTAACACCTACGGCTCCATGGCCCCGGAGGCGTCCCTGGTCTCCAACGGCTACGCCCTGGCCGACCCCGACAGGACAAAGCTCCTCTACTTCCTCATGGGTGTGAACGACAGGTACGACTCAGGCAACGGCGGCAACGTGACACTGAAGCTGTCCGGCCTGAGCAAGACCTACGACGCCATCTGGTTCGACACACGCACAGGTAACGAGACCAGGGCTGGCTCCATCAGGGGCGGACAGGACCACACGCTGACGCCACCCAGCAAGGACGACTGGGTGCTGCTGCTCAGCGCCTCCGGCTCAGGCAGTCCGGCCACCGCCACGCCTACCCCCAGGCCATCCGCCACGGCGACGCCCGCGCCCACCGCCACTCCTGCCCGGACTCCCGTGCCCACAGCTACCGCCACGCGGACACCGGTGCCCACTGCCACGGCGACACGGACGCCTGTACCTACAGCCACCGCCACACCCAGGCCTGGCTCAGGCAACAACGCGGCCATATCAGGCGTCTCCGTGGCAAGCCGCGCCAGCTACCAGACCATGAACGGGATCAAGAGCGGTGAGCGAGTCTACATAGACCGCAGCTACACCTTCACCAGCGTCCCGCAGGCCATCAGCGGAGCTCCCTACATCAAGACCGCCAACGACGACAAAGACAGGACGGAAGAGTCCTTCCTGACCTTCACTGTGGACAGGACCGTGACCATCTTTGTAGCCTACGACGCCCGCGCCAGGTCTCTGCCCAACTGGCTATCGGGCTGGAACAACACGGGGCTGGTGCTGGGCACCACGGACACAGACCGCAAGCTGTACTCCAGGGTCTTCCCGGCGGGGACGGTCACCCTGGGCGCCAACCTCGCTCCTGGGGCCTCGGGCGCCGAAAGCAACTACACGGTAGCCATAGTGGCCGGAGGCACTGTTGCCACGCCCACTCCCACGCCCACGGCCAGCCCAACACCCAGGCCCAGCAGGCCGACCCTGGATGTCCAGGCCAGCACCGTGGAGGTGCTGGGCACCGTGTCCATACCCATTGTGCTGAGCCAGGCACCCAACGGCGTGTCGGGCTTTGACCTGGATGTAACGCTGTCCGACCCGGCGGTGGCCAGCATCAGCGATGTACAGTTCCCTGACTTCGGCCTGGCAGAGCATGAGCTACTCTCCGGCTCCAGGACGCGTCTCCGGGCCGTGGACAGCGAGGACATGCTGGAAAGCGGCGCCACTAACGCCGTCCTGGCCACGCTGCAAGTCCGGGGCCTGGCCCAGGGGACTACTGCTGTCACGGTACGCATTCTGCGCCTGGACGATGACAGCGGCAGCCCTATGGAGGTCCAGTACACGGCTGGCTCCCTGCGAGTTGTCAGCCCCACCTGCCCTACCCTTTCTGGCGCGACATCGCCCTCCCGGGACATGGACGGCGACGCCAGGTGCGAGGACCTCAACGGCAACGGCAGGCTGGACTTCGATGACGTGGTGGACTTCTTCGACGCGCTGGAGTCGCCAGCCGTCACGGGCAACGCCATGCGCTTCGACTTCAACGGCAACGGCAGGGCCGACATGGCGGACGTGGTGGAGCTCTTCCACCTGCTGACTTCGTAAGCCGACGCCAGCTACTCCCCACAGACACAAAAAGAGGGCGCTCGCCCGAAGGCGAGCGCCCTCTTCGTCTGCAAGAGTCAGCGAGGTGTCACTGCATAATGTGGAGCAAGGCCCTGGCGCCTAGCGCACGGTCAGGGCCGAGATGCAGGCCGCCGCGAAGGAGGAGGCTCCAAGCAGCCACGCCGTGCCCCGGGGCCAGAGGCGGCCATGGACTTTCAGCGCCAGCACCAGCCCAACGGTCGGCAAAAGCACCGCCGCCTCTCTCAGCATCAGCATAAGGTTATGGGCGCTCAGCAGAGGCCCGCTGGTGTGCTGTACGTTGGGCAGTAAAGGCCACCAGGCCTGGTATGTCTCCTGGCTGAAAGGCCAGAAGAGGGGTATGCCATAGGGCGCGCCGGTGTCCAGGGTGAAGTAGTCGAGCAACAGGTGAGAGCCATACACCAGGAAGACCACCACGGACAGGTACACCGGCCACCCCCTGGCCAATAGCCTCGGCGCGAGAAAGGCCGTTACGCCGGCGAGCGCGGCCACGGCCAGGCTGTGGGTGATGCCGTGGTGAAACCTGCCTATCTCGCCCAGGGCAAGGCCCGGAAGCACGTCCAGGTCTGGCGCGCAGGCCACGAGGCCCAGCCACAGGCCACGCCGCCGCTCGGCCTCGTTCCTGGCGAGGGCCTGAGCGACCGCCAGGCCAAGAAGGTAGTGTCCGACCGGTGTTGCCATGGTAAGGTTGCCCGTCTAGCGCACTGCCCTGACAATCAGGTGCCAGCCCAGGGGCCTGGTCACCACACCCGGCACCAGCCCATACGCAGGCACAAAAACGTTGTTGTAGATAGCTGCTAGCAGACCGGTCCGCCGCAGCGTCTTCCGAGGCTGCCGGTCGCAGCTCACCTTCACCGAGGAGAACCGCTGGAACAACCGCCGGACTTCTCCCCTGGAGAACACCCGGTTTATGGGCGGGTCCCCTCGCTCACTCTCCACGCTGGTGCCCGAAAGCTTCACCAGCAGCCAGTACCACGACCAGCGGTGGTACAGGACGACCAGGGCCTCGCCGCCCGGCCTCAGCACGCGGTGCATCTCCGCCACGGCGGCCCCGATGTCCGGCACGAGCATGAGGACTCCATAGGCATAGACTACGTCGAAGCTTTCATTCGGGAACTCCAGCCTCTGGGCATCCCCAAGCCTCACATCCGCATCCAGGCCATTGTACCCGAGCAGCCTCCTGGTACACGCCACTGAGGTGTCTGAAATGTCTATGGCCGTTAGCCTGGCGCCGGCGCGGGCCCACTTGATGGTATCTATCCCCAGGCCACAGCCTATCTCCAGCACCCGCCTTCCGGCGTACCGCTCGTACTGGAAAGTCCTCGCCTTGTAGTCGTAGAAGTCATCGTAGTAGGCCAGGTACCTCTCGTAGAACTCGCGGGAGCCAAGCTCCGCGCCGATAATCTCGGCGCCGATGGGGTGCTCGTCCCAGTACCGCTTCTGTTCTTCCAGTGTGTCCATGTCTCACCTCTCTACGGGCCGTGGTGCCTTGCCAGCGTGGCCTCGTCCTCGCATGTACTGCAAGCCCAGCAGGCCCAGAGCGCCAAGGACGGCCACCACCAGCAGTTGCAGCAGGTGGCTCTGCAAGCTGGCCGCCGCGGCGACGCTCCTGTCTATCCCGGAGTGGACGAACATGGCCGCCAGATAGCCCTCGGTCACCCCGAGGCCGGCCGGGGTGTTGATGGGAAGGTAGGGCAGGAACACGTACAGGCTGCTGATGAGAAAGACCGTGGAGAAGGAGAGGTGGAGTCCCAGTGTCTGGAACAGCAGCATGACCCCCAGCAGAGCGGCGGACCTGGCCGCCAGGGCGATGACAAGAGTGCCAAACCACGCCGAGGGCGGGATGCTCCGGAGAATAGCGGCGACCTTGCCCAGCCAACGCTCCATGTCCCTGGGTATGGGCAGCCTCCCGCCCAGGGCCTTCCACAGCGGCAGCGCCGCCAGACCAATGGCCAGGACAGCCCCGGTGGCGGCCAGAGGCACCGGCCCAGCGGCCCACCGGAGTACCGGCAGCAGGTCGCCTGTCCAGGCCAGCGCCAGCACCAGGAAGGCCAGGTAGATGGAGCTGTCCTGGAGCCGCGCTATGACTATGCTGGGCACTCCATCCATCAGGCCGTCGGCGATGCCGTACCGCTTCAGCAGCGCCGGGTAGGTCACCTCGCCGCTCCCGAAGGGCAGCAGGTTGAGCATCAGCGTGTGTACCGACACGACGCCGCACAGCCTGGCCAGCGCGCCCCTGGCCCTCAGCAGCAGATGGAACCTCCAGGCCCGCAGCCAGTAGACCACCAGGGTGAGAAAGACGAACCCGCCCAGGTGCGGCAGGCTGATGGCCCGCCGCTGGCGCCAGACATCGTCCACGCCACCCCAGACAAGCACCAGCCCGAAAAGTGTGGCGCCCACCAGGGCGCCCAGCACCAGGGAGGACAACCACCGCCGCGACAGGTACAGGATGGAGTGCTTCAACGGGCCTGCCATCCTCATCTGGCGGCCTTCCGGCCGGCCAGGGCGAATATGGAGAACCTGAAGCCCAGCAGGAACCAGCACGCCTGGACCATGCCCCTGGATGCCCACGAGGGGCGCTGGAAGGCCAGCCGCTGCAGGTCTGGCTCACCGGCCAGCGGGTCCATGGCGCGAGGCAGGCTGCTGGCCGCCCAGGCAGCCAGCGGGAAGCCCTCGAAGAAGCGCTTGAAGCCCCGGTACTGGCCCTGTTGCATGAGCTTCAGCGCCAGGAGATTGTCGCGAATGGTCGCAGGCCCGAAGGCCCCCAGGTACTCGATGCCGTTGCGCTCGAACCAGCGGAGCACCTCGCCCATGGAGTGCTGGCTTTCGTGGGGTATCCCAAAGGCGTCATAGATGATGATGTCGGAGTCATCGCCCCGGTTGCGCTTGAGGGCGCGGCAGGTGCCCGGGAACAGGCGCTTGGCGACAGCCACGCGCCTGTCCATGTCGTCGCCGGCGATGGCCCTGACCACGCGCTGCTTTAGGTTGTGGCGGAAGCGGCCAAACTTGTTGTACAGGCTGACCATGACCACGCCGCCAGGCCGCAGCACGCGGCATAGCTCCCGGAAGCCTCCATAGGGGTCCGGCGTGTGGTGCAGGACTCCCATGCTATAGACGTAATCGAAGCTGGCGTCGGGGAAGTCCAGCTTCAGGACGGACTGCTTGAGGAACTGGATGTTCTCGAGTCCCTGGCCGCGAGCGTACTCGGCGGCCAGCCTCAAGGAGGGCGCCGAAAGGTCCACGGCGGTAACGTAGCTGCCCCTGCGGGCATACCAGCAGCTATACTCGCCTGTGCCACAGCCAGCGTCCAGCACCCTTTTACCTACGTAGTCCTCCGGCCTGATGCCCAGGAACAGCAGCCGCAGGTCCATCTCGTCCTCGGCCTTCCGGGCCTTGTCGGCGATGGACGGGAACGGGTGCTGCTCGTACATCCGCACCACCCTGGACTCGATCTCAGATGCTCTGGCCTTGCTCATGTCGCCCTCTCTTGTGTGATGTGCCGGGGCAAGCTCCGCGTGACCTCACCCCGGTATTTGAAGGCACAGCGTCGGCTAATCTATGGCCCCCTCTCCAGCCTGCCCCCTCGACAGGCTCGGGCCTGTCCTGAGCGTGCCGAAGGGGCAGGCTCTGAGCCTTCGGGCCGAGGCCCATCAGGCCGAGGGCTTGCCGAAGGGTGGAGAGGGAGAACGGGTGAGGTCTGGAACGCCCCTACCGCCTGGCCGAAGGCACCAGCCGCCTCTCTATGGGCCTGGGGTTCTTGACCAGGAAGTCGCCGATGGCCAGGTAGTCCAGGTGGCCCTGCTTGAAGGCGCGCAGCGCGTCCTCCGGAGTACACACGATAGGCTCCTCGTGGATGTTGAAGCTGGTGTTGACGATGGAAGGCAGCCCTGTCAGCCGCTCGTACTCCTTGAGGATGCGGTAGTAGTCAGGGCTGTCGCTCTCGCTCACAAGCTGGGGCCGCGCGGTGTTGTCCACGTGTACCACGCCGGGGCAGTGCTGGCGCATCCAGTCGGTGCAGTCGAAGGTTATGGTCATGAACCTGGCGGTATCCAGGGCGCCCTGGACATTGACAAAGCACCGGGTCGCTTGCTCGGCGATGGTGGAAGGGGCGAAGGGCATGAAGTCGGTGCGGTTGAGGCCCTTGTTCAGCCACTTGTTGACGGAGGGATCGGTGGGCTGGTAGAGGATGGACCTGTTGCCCAGCGCCCTCGGCCCGTACTCCATGCGGCCATCGAAGCGGGCGACCACGTAGCCCTCGCTGAGCAGCCGCGCCACCCGGGCCTCGATGTCCTGGCAGTAGGCATGCTCGAAGCCGCTGTCCTCCAGGCAACGCTGGACCTCGTCATTGGAGAACTGTGGGCCGAAGAAGACGTGCTCCATGCAGCGCCTGACCTCCGGCCTGCTGTCCTGGCCAGCCTGAAGGGCGTAGTAGCGTGCCAGGGCCGCGCCCACGGCGATGCCGTCGTCGCCCATGGCGGGATGAATAAAGACTGACTGGACGCCCTCCATATCGTGGAGCCGCTGGTTGAGCTTGACGTTGGCGAAGACGCCGCCAGCCAGGGCCAGGTTGCCCAGCCCCGACTGGTCCATCCAGTACCGCACGTACCCGGTGACGATGTCCTCCAGGTGGCGCTGAATGCTGGCGGCCAGGTCGGCGTGGGAGAAGTCCTGGGGCAGGGCGCGCCGGATGTAGCTTATGGCGTTGGCCCCGAAGAGCTTGCGCCGGTTGATAATCTTGCCCTTCTCCAGGACAATCAGCGACCTGAACAGGTCCACATAGCGCGGCTCGCCGAATGCGGCCAGGCCAGTGATCTTGCCCTCGTGCTTGTGGGTGGTGAAACCGCAGATGTGGGTGACATAGGAGTAGAAGTTGCCGATGGAGTTGATGCTGGCAATCTCGTTCAGCCTGGTGAACTTCCCACCCCGCACGGCGTAGATGCTGGAGCAGAGGCCATCGCCACCGCCGTCCAGCGTCACCACCAGCGCGTCGTCGAAGCCGGAGGAGTAGTAGGCCGAGGAGGCGTGGGCCAGGTGATGGTCAATGAACTCCACCGGGCAGGTGATGCCGAACTCGCCCCTGAGCACCTGGCGTACCTCCCTCCTGCGGTGCAGGAAGACCGGATAGCGCAGGGAGTAGTACAGGTCCTCCATGAAGCCCAGCTTCGCGTCCAGCGGGCTTACCGCCGAGGCCACGGACATGAACACAGACCTGGACAGGGTGCTGCGGGTCTCGTACCAGCCCTTGAAGCGGGTGATCTCGTTGACGAAGTAGTTGTTCCTGGTAGCTACCGCTACCAGGTCCAGCCCCTCGGGGGCAGTGCGAGTCAGCCTCATGACGGTGCGGATGGCCTCCCTGGGGAAGCCGTAGGCCATCTTGGCCCTGATGACGCGCTCCTCGCTCACGGCGGCCAGGACTTTGCCGTCCTCGATGATGGCCGCGCCGCTGTCAATGGCGTCATGGACTCCCAGAATTCTCATGCTAATCCTCCTGAACACTGCCAGGCAGCGCCTGGGGCCGTGCTATCGCTCCGGCGCGAAGGCCCTGATGGCATAGACCGCGTAGCCTATCTTCCCCCTGCGGAAGTGGAAGTGTTCCGTCTCCACGACTCCCGCGCGCCGTATCCCGGCGCCTCGGAGCAGTTGCAGCACCTCGGCCACGGTGTAGTAGCGGACGTGGCCCCGCTCGAAGGCGCTGTTGAACAGGTCCCACAGCTTCACCCAGAGGCAGCGCCCACGGTCCGAGTCCAGTATGACTAGCTGGCCGCCTGGCTTCAGCACCCGGCGCATCTCCTGGAGGGCCTTCAGCGGCGCGGCGTAGTGGTGGAAGGAGTTGGTGCAGATGATCGCGTTGAAGCGACCCGGCGGATAGGGTATGGCCTCGGCATCAGCCACCCTGAACTCGACGTTGTGGACGCCTTGGGCCAGTGCCTGCGCCCGCGCCACCATGCCCGGCGACAGGTCTATGCCACAGGCCATGCCACCGGGAAGCCTCTGGGCGGCGTGGACTACTGCCCAGCCGGTCCCGCAGCCCACGTCCAGCAGCCAGTCGTCCGGCCTGAGGCCCAACACCTCGATGACCCTGGCCTGGCCGCTGGTGAACCAGCGGCTCATGCGCCCCCGCTCGTAGCTCCTGGCCCAGCGGTCAAACCTGGGGACGTTCTGCTGGTTCTGCGCGCTGCTCACGTTGTACCTCCTCACCTGCCTGCAGGCCGTACCAGCGAGCGTAGGCCAGCAGGCCGTCCTGCACCTGGTAGCGCGGCGTGAATCCCAGCTCCTGCCGGGCACGGGATGTATCGAAAGCCGTGGCGCCAGTGAAAAACCTCAGGGTGCGGCGGGACACCGGCGGCTGCCGTCGCAGTGGCAGGAAGGCCATCTCCATGAGAAAGCCCGCCGCCGTCATGGCCCACACGGGCACGTGGAGCTTCGGCGGCCTGGCCTTGCACAGCCTGGCGACCTCCGCCACCAGCGCCTCCAGCGTCACCGGCCCGTCATCGCCAATGATGTAGGTACGGCCCACGGCGGCGTCGCTGGTGGCCGCCAGGTCCAGGGCGTCCACCAAATCATCAATGTACACGCAGTGCCGCAGCACCCTGCCGCTGCCCACGAAAAAGAAGCGCTTCCTCTGTATGCTCCGGAAGAGCCTCTGCGTTCTGGGGCAGCCCGGCCCGTACACCCACGCCGGCCGGATGATGACAATGGGGAAGCCCGTCCTCTCGAAGAACTCCCTTACCCTCAGCTCACCCTCGTACTTGGTGCGCTCGTAGAGGAGCCTGGGGCGGCACGGCGAGTCCTCGCTGGCCGGCGGCCCCTGGACGTCCCCATGCACGCCGACGCTGCTGACGTGGACAAAGCGCCTGACGCCGGCGGCGCGGCACGCCTCCAGGAAGCCCGGCAGGGAGTGGACGTTGGTCCTCCAGTAGGTCTGCTGGGGCAGGCTTACCTCCAGGTGGGCGCTGGCCAGGTGGAACACCAGGTCAACACCCTGCACGGCCCGCTGCTGCACCGCCGGGTCTGTGAAGTCGCCTTGCACAAGCTCCAGGCCCTGGGACGCCATCTGGCCGGCTAGACCACCATGCAGGTGCCTGAACCTGTCCAGGTGCAGGTCCAGCGCCCGCACCCTGCGTCCCAACGATAGCTGGCGCGCCACCACGTGGTAGCCGATGAATCCGCCGCCGCCGGTTACCAGCACAGTCCTGTACATCTCTAGACTCTCCTGGCCGCCACCATCACTGCATACCCGACGCCCCAGAACATCAGCCGGTCAAGCCCGGATATGGCCCTGATGACGGGGAAAAGCCGATTGTACAGCCCGTAGGCGCCCGAGACGGCGTCTAGCTGCTCCATGGAGGCCGGCGCTATGGTGCCCTCCTCCACCTGGACGCCCCTGCTCTTCCTGGACAGCACCTTGACGTAAGCGAAGTTGACGCACAGCTCCAGCAGCTCGGTGAAGGCCCTGGAGTAGCTGCCGGTGGCGTAGGGCCGGAAGCCGGCCTCGGCCATCAGCCCCTTGAGCTGGGCCAGGGTGAGGCCGATGCGCTTGTGCCCATACTTCTCCCTGGTCATGCCCACCAGGTGTTTGAGAATGGTGACGGGCTTCCAGGGGTTGCCGTTGGGGACGGTGACGATGGCCCGCCCTCCTCGCCTGACTACCCGGTGTAGCTCCCGGGTGATGGGGCGCGGGTCATCTATGTGCTCATGCACGTCTATGACCACCACGCAGTCGAAGGACTCGTCCGGGAATGGCAGGGTGTGGGTGCCGACGACGTGGACCTTCTCGCCCAGGAAGGCCTCCATCTCCCGGACTGGCCCCAGGCCGTGCTCGCCTATCTCGGCCCAGGTCCACTGGCCCCCGGCCTGGCGGAAGTAGTAGTTGAGAGCGCCGTTGTTGTCGCCGCAGGTGAGGAGCATGCAGCGCTGGCCCGAAACGTCCCCCAGGTGCTTCAGCAGCAGCCGCAGCTTCTGGTTCTTCTTCAGGCCCCGGCTGAAGACCTCCAGTTGCCAGGGCCGCGTCGCGGTCGTCATGTTCCACCTCCCGAATACGCGACAGGCCCCACGGCCACGGGGCGCCCTGTCGCCATTACCTCTGCTATCTCTCGCCTGGCCCTGGCCGCGTCCCAGCCAAGCTCGTTGCCCATGAGTGCGGCGCAGGCCCAAAGGCAAGCCTCGTCGGGCACGCCGGCAAGCCCCAGGGACGTGCGCCGGAACACCACGTCGCCGAGCTTGAGGGCCATCTCCCGGCGGACAGCGTGCACCACCTCCGCCGCGACGACGGGCGAGGCGCTCCAGGGACGCCGTGCCAGACCGGGCCTTTCGAGGGCCAGGCGGGCCACCTCGTGCCAGGCCGAGCCATAGTGCTGCGCCAGGTGCCGCTGGATGTCCGGGGCCAGCAAGCCGTGCCAGGGCCGCGAGTCCTGGCCGGAAGCGTCGCCACCATACACGGGCGTCGTGGCCGTGGCGCAGGGCGGAAGACGCCTCCGGAGCTTCCGGGCCACCAGGTCCACGGCCCTTTCCGCCACGTGCCTGGACTCGGTGAGCTTCACTCCCATCACCGACACCAGGCCGTCCATGCCGTCCTCTGCATGGTCGTGGACACGGTAGTGCCTGGTAAGCTGGACACCGCCAGCGGTGAAGTGGTCGGCCGGCAGGAGGCCGACGTAGGCCCTGACCATGTCCTCCAGCCCAAGCCTCAGGGCCGGACAGGCGCTGTTGATTTCCTCCAGGAAGGCCATGACGTCGGCCTCTGTGGCGGCGAGGCCGTCGGGGCCGCCGTCGTGGGGCAGGTGCCGCGTGCCCACCAGCGACATGCCGTGCCACGGGGCGATGAAGTACATGCGGGCGCGACTGGACAGGCCGAGGCCAGTCCCTCGGCTGTAGAACCCCACGGCGCACTCCTGCACCAGCGGGCGCCTGATGAGCAGGTTCAGTGCCCTGGACAGCAGCAGCCCGCGCCGGTGCGGAAAGCCGCCCGGCAGGCCCAGCACGGCGTCCATCCAGGGGCCGACGGCGTTGACCGTCACCCGCGCCCGCACCTCCAGTCGCGCCCCGGACAGGACATCCCTGGCCGTGGCCCCGATGACGCGCCGGCCGCTGGCCAGAAAGCCCGTGGCCTCGACGTAGTTGGCCAGGGCCGCGCCGGTTTCGGCGGCGGCCCGTGCGACGGCTATGGCCAGGCGCTCCGAGCTTTGCAACTGGCCATCGTGGTAGATGATACCGCCGGTCAGGCCCCTGGCATCCAGGGCCGGGAAGAGCCGGAGGCACTCCGAGCGGGACACCAGCCGCCCCAAAGGCAGAGGCCCCTTTTTGCCGGCGCCCACCAGGGCGCTGGACAGCAGCGCCAGGGCCAGCGGCACAGGGCCTTTCATTCCGTGGCCGTACGCGGGGATGAGAAAGGGCAGCGGGCGCACCAGGTGGGGCGCGATGCGCATGAGCGTGGCCCGCTCGCTGATGGACTGGCGCATGCGCCCTATGTCGGCGTGCTGGAGGTAGCGCAGCCCACCGTGTACCACCCTGAAGGTGTTGGCTGTGGTGGCCCCTCCCAAGTCCCCTTTCTCCACCAGCGCCACCGACAGCCCGCGCATGGCCGCGTCCCAGGCTATGAACAGCCCATAGATGCCTCCGCCTATGACCAGGAGGTCATGCTCAGTGCCGGTCAAACGGGAAAGGTCTCTTATCATATAGCATTCTTGAGTTGCGTCTACACGGCGGTATGGGCGGGTTGTGGCTGTGTGGGCTATCATGCCCCCATTCCCTCGACAGGCTCGGGGCAGGCCCTGGCCCGGCCCCCTTCCTGGCCTTCCTCCACGGGGGAAGGGACATCCTCTCCCCCCCTTGGGGGAGAGCTAGAGAGGGAGCTGGCCTTGCTTTACCACGGCGCGGCGCCCAAGGGCATCACGTCCCCTGGTAAGGGATAAGACCCGACTTCGGACATGTCCTCTCAGGAAACACCCTCTAAGCAGAGTTGGTATATGGAGCAATACCCTACTTGATGGCCCTGGCCAGGATGTGCCATCCCAGGGGCCGCACCAGGGGCCGGGGAACGAGGTTGAAGCCGCCCACGAAGACGGCGTTGTAGACTGCCGCCTTCAGCCCGTGGTGCAGGCGCGTCCGCACTGGGAACCTCTCCACTGTGAGCCGCACCCGCGTGAAGCGGCGCAGCATGCGGCGGAACTGGCCGATGGCGAAGGTCTTGAAAGCCGGCGCGTCCTGGTGCTCCAGCCTGGTGCCGAAGAGCCTGGAGAGCAGGTACAGCCAGGAGTAGCGGTTATAGACCATCAGGATGGCCTCGCCGCCAGGGCGCAGCACCCGGTGGACCTCGTCCAGCATGCGCTGGGTGTCGGGCGTGTACTGGAGCACGCCGTGGGCGTAGACCACGTCAAACTCGCCGTCGCCGAGCTCCAGCCTCTCGCCGTCCATCACCCGCAGGTCGGCGGCCAGGCCGTGAAGCTCGAAGTTACGCCTGGCCAGGTTGATGGAAGTCTCGGCCAGGTCAACGCCGGTGACTATGGCGCCACCCCTGGCGAAGCGCACCAGGTCCGTGCCGACGCCGCAGCCCACCTCCAGCAGCCGCTTGCCACGGTAGCCCGCGAAGTCCACCACGCGGGGCAGGTACTCCAGCTTCTCGAAGCGGTAGTCCTCCAGCTCCTGGAAGAACTCCTTGCTCCCCACCGGGTGCCTGGCGATTTCCAGGTCGTGGACGTGGGTATCCCAGTACTCGCGGACGGCCTTCATGATGTCCTGGCGGCTGGCGCTGGCATGGCCTGGCGCCGCCTTCAGCCCTCGGCTGCTGCCCATGTGTCCTGCCCCTTTCCCGCAACGCAGGGCCGTTGCACCCAACGCCCTACCTGAGATAGATTTCCCGCCAGACCTCAAAGACCATGAGCGCCCAGAGTTGATGGCTGTGATTGGCGACACCCTCCAGGTGCTGGCGCACCAGCTCCTCCACGCAGGGGGGGTTGAAGAGGCCCTCCCGTCGCAGGCGCGCCGGCGAGAGGACGTCCAGCAGCAGCGGGCGCAGCTCTCCGCGCAGCCAGTTCTTCATGGGGATGCTGAAGCCCTGCTTGCCCCGCGACAGCACCAACGGCGGCAGCCGCCCGGCCATGCAGCGCTTCAGCAGGTACTTGCGCTTCAGGCCCCTGAGCTTGAACTGGCTGGGGAGCGAGGCCGCCAGTTCCACCACCCGGTAGTCCAGGAAGGGCGTCCGCGCCTCCAGGGAGTTGGCCATGCTCATGCGGTCAACCTTCATCAGTATGTCGTCGGCCAGGTAGGTCTTGATGTCGGCGGTCTGCTGGCGCCACAGCGGGTCGGCGTTGCCGAAGGCGTTGAGGCAGGCCACGAAGCGCGACGCGGCGCTCCAGCCGTCCAGCCCGGCCAGCAGTTCGCCCGTGTACATCTGGCGCCTGGCCTCGGGCGTAAGGAAGGTGTTCCAGCGGTAGTGCTCCAACTCCGCAGGCAGCGCCGCGCCCTCCACGAAGCGCTTCAGGACGTTCACCAGCCCCTTCTTCTGAGATGAAGGCGGCACGTGGCTGAGCAGGTACGGGACCAGCCTTTGCCGGAGGGAAGCCGGCAGGTGGCGGTACGCCCGCTCCAGCCTGTCGGCCAGGTACCAGTCGTAGCCGGCGAAAAGCTCGTCGCCGCCGTCCCCCGACAGCGCCACGGTGACCTGCTGCCGCGCCAGCCGGGACACCAGGTACGTGGGGAAGATGGAGACGTCGGCCAGAGGCTCGTCCAGGTACCTGACCAGGTCCTGGGTGAGGCCGGCCACGTCGGGCCTGATGGTCAACTCCTCATGGTCCGTGCCGAAATGGCGTGCCACCGCCCGAGCGTAGCCCAGCTCGTTGTAGGAGGGGTCGTCGAAGCCGATGGAGAAGGTCTTGACCGGCCGGTCCATGACCTCGCTCATCAGGCAGACGATGGTGCTGGAGTCTATGCCGCCGCTGAGGAAGGCGCCCAGGGGCACGTCGCTTATCAGCCTGATCCTGACGGCATCCCTGAGCAGCTCGTAGAGCCGCTGCCTCAGTTCCTCCTCGCCGCCGGCCAGGGGCGCACCGCAGGGTACCTCCCAGTACTGGCGGACCAGGGCGCGGCCTTCCTGGAAGGCCAGCGTGTGCCCCGGTGGCAGCTTGCGTATGCCCCGGAAGATGGACAGCGGCGCCGGGATGTACTCGAAGGTCAGGTAGGCGTCCAGGGCCTGGAGGTCCAGCTCCCTGGGCACCTCCTCAAGCTGGAGGATGGCCTTTATCTCGGAGCCGAAGGCCAGGAAGTCGCCGTCCAGGTAGTAGTAGAGGGGCTTGACGCCCAGCCTGTCCCGCGCCAGGAAGAGCCTCCGCAGGCGCTGGTCCCAGATGGCAAAGGCAAACATGCCGTTGAGCTTGCTGACGCAGTCGTCCCCATACTCCTCGTAGGCGTGGACGATGGCCTCGGTGTCGCTGTGGGTGGCGAACCTGTGGCCCAGGCGCTCCAGCTCTTTTCGCAGGTCGGGGAAGTTGTAGATTTCGCCGTTGAAGATAATCCATATGCGCCCGTCCTCGTTGCACATGGGCTGGTGGCCCCCGGCCAGGTCAATGATGCTGAGCCGGCGCATCCCCAGGCCGACGCCTCCGTCCACGAAGAAGCCCTCGTCATCCGGCCCACGGTGCACGAGGGTGTCACACATGCGGCGCAGATCGCCCGTGCTGACCTGCACCCCCTGGTCCCTGTACACGACACCCGCGATGCCGCACATGGCCCTACCCCATCGCCATCTGAAGGACTTGCTCGGTCTTGCGCAGGAAGCTCTCGAAGCTGTACTTCTGCTGGAACAGCAGCCTGGCGCTCTCGCCCAGCCGACGCGCCAGCGCCGGGTCCTGGAGGACAGACAGGATGCCCTGGGCCAGGGACTCGGCTTCAGGCCTGACCAGCACCGCCACCTGGGGCGTGAGCACCTGGGTGTGGGTCGGCAGGTCAGTAGCCACGATGGGCTTGCCCGAGCGCAGGTAGCTGTACACCTTGAGGGGTGTGTTGGTGCCGCTGGCCCTGGGCGACACCAGGACGTGGGCCAGCCGGATGAAGGCCGGGACTTCCTCGGGCGGGCGCGTGCCGGTGAACAGGACGTGGTCGGCCACGCCCAGCGACCGGGCCATGGCCTGGTAGCGCTGGACCTGCTCGGGCTTGCCACCCACCAGGACGAACAGGACGTCCCCGGCCTGCCGGGCCACTGGCGCGGCGGCGGCCAGCAGCATGTCCAGGCCCTGGTAAGGCTCGAACGTTCCCGCGTACAGGACGACGCGGCGCGAGTCCAGTTGCGGGTAGCTGTCCCTGGGCCTGCGCACGTCGGCCTCCGGGGCGGCCCAGGGGTCGGCCTCGCTGGCGACGTTCTCGATCATCACCTGGCGCGCGTCCTGGCAGACCTGCTTCACATGCTCCTCCAGCGCCGGGCAGATAGTTATGACGGCGTCGCTGGAGGCGATGACCCTCCGCTCCAGCCACTGGAAGAGCCACACCAGCGGCCCGAAGCGCGTGAACTGGAAGTTGCTCAACTGCTGGGGCGGCGAGGAGTGCATGTCGTAGACGTGCGGCAGGCGAAACAGCCATGCCAGCAGAACGCCGAAGAAGCTGGCCTCCTCGTGGGTGTGCAGCAGGTCGTAGCGCCGCCTCAGGAGCAGGCGCGCCGCCGTCGCCAGCACCAGCGCGTCCAGGAAGACCTTGGCCAGGGACGGGCCGACCTTGACGGACTTGATAAAGGGGATACGCGGCGTCCGGTAGATGCTGACGCCGGCTATGGACACGTCCTGCCCCATATGGTAGGTGACCAGGTCCACCTGGTGGCCCAGGTGGGACAGGGCCTTCAGCCTGCCCAGGACGCTGAAGGGCGTCCCGCGCGGCTCGAAGAAGGGCTGGGGTGCCAGCATGAGTATTCGCATGGTCTATATACAGGAAGCCTCTGGCGCGAAGCAGGTGGCCGCGGTTGTGATGGACTTATGTATATCAGAGCAGGGTCCTGCCCCCTTCCTGGCCTTCCCCCAAAGGGGGAAGGGAGGGTTCTCGCCCCCTGTGGGGGAGAGCCAGAGAGGGGGCTGGCGCTAGCACCTGAAAGTGCATATCAACTCAGACTACCCGCTCAGTGGCCCTGGCTGGAAGCGTCGGAGGGCTGGCCGCTTCCCACGCCGGCGCTCCGCACCGGCGCGCAGGGCGCCTGGAAGCAGCCCACGTAGGTGGCTATGGGGCCGTTGCGCTGCACAACCTCGTACTCCCTCTGAAGCAGGTCGCGCAGGTCTGTGGTGGCGTCAGGCTCCAGCTTGCCGTCCACAATCACCCACACCCGGCGGTGGCCCTGGCGCAGCGCCTCCAGCTCCGCCGTGTCATCCACGATGGGCACCGGGAAGTGGGAGTCCGACTCGTAAGTCTTGGTATAGGGCCTGCCATCCAGGCCAGCGACCTTCTCGCGCAGCAGGCCGTCCACCCTGCCCAGGTAGAAGTGCGTGACAGCCGGATTGGTGGATATCACCAGGTCTTCCTCCTCTACCTGGCGTACCAGGCTGGCGTAGTGCGCCCTGATGTCCCTCTCGCACCCCGAGGCACCCCTGCACGGCAGGCCGTAGGCCTGTGCCAAGGCCGCAACTCCCGGGCCAGAGGTCAGGAGCGCCACGGCTCCGCCGACAACGAAGCAGCCTGCCGGCAGCAGCGCCAGCGTCTGCTGGAGCGCCGGGCGTCCAGTCCCCAGGCCCCGCACGGCGGCGACCACGGCATGGGCAAGGGCACGCAGCCCCAGGCATGCCAGGACGGCATAGGCCGGCAGCAGGAAGAACCAGATGCGCCCCCCTGGCAGGAGCCTGATGGTGCCAGCCATGACCATGACGGCGCAGGCCAGTACGGCCAGTGAGAGATACATCAGCCCGAGTGCCGGGCCTTCGCGCCGGAGGTCTGGCCGGCGGCCCTGCCTCCAGGGGCCAGGGAGCACCTCGACGACCGCCAGCGCCAGGACGGCCGCCAGGCCAAGGGGTAAGGCCCTCTCCAGTTGCAGCAGGTGCCTCAGCCAGCGCGCGGGCTTGAGGTTAAGGCCTGCATCGGACTCGGCATTGCTCAGAGGCGTGGCCACCGATAGATGGCCCATGATGGACAGGCCCCACAGCAGGTACAGGGCTATGACGCCGTTGAGGGCCAGCCCCGCCAGCAGCGGCAGGCGGTGGACTCTGGGCAGGGGCTGCCTCCTGGCCCACAGCGCTCCCAGCACCGCCACGGGCACCGCCACCAGCAGAGCGGCCCCTTCCTGGTGGCTCAGCATGGCGGCGGCCACCGCCAGCACCGTGGCCCACTGGTACTTCACCTCACCCTGGACGTAGCCGCGCCAGCCGCTGTAGAGGGCCAGCGTGGCCCAGAGTTGCAGGGCCATGTACATGCGCGGACTGGTGGCGTAGAAGGCCTGCATCTGGAGGGCCAGCAGCAGGGCCACGGCGGCCACTCCTGCCCAGGGCATGCCCAGGACGTCCCGCGCCAGGCGGTACGTCAGCCACAGCGAACCCAGGCCCAGGAGCAGGCTGGGTAGCATGACGGCAAGATGGCCCTGGCCCAAGAGCCAGATGGAAGCCGCCAGCAGATAGTGAGGGATATAGGCCCGCAGATACACCTCGCCCGTGGGCATCCGTGGGTAGCCGTGCTTCAGTATGCCCTGGGCCGCCAGGACAGAGATGCCGTCGTCGGTGTTGACGCTGCGCTGCTCCAGCCCCAGCCACAGCCAGTAGGCAATGGCGACCAGCAGGAGCGCGGCCACGGCGACGGCCGGCGTCCTGTCCAGCGCCATCGCCGCGCCGGTGGGGCTAGTGCGCCACGCTCTCGCTACCATTGCCCAGTACCTCCCTCACCACGTAGATGGGCTTGCGCTGCGTCTCATGGTAGGTGCGTATGCTGATTTCCCCCAGGAAGCCCAGGCTGAAGAACTGGACGCTGGTGATGAAGCAGAGCATGGCCAGGTACAGCAGAGGGTTGCCGGTGACGTCCAGGCCCGCCACGAACTTCATGAAGAGGGTCGCGGCCAGAGACAGGCCCGCCAGGGCCAGCAGCAGCAGGCCCAGGCCGCCGAATATCTGCATGGGCCGGGTCATGTAGGAAAGCAGCAGCTTTATGGCGATGAGGTCCAGCAGGCCCCGGACAAGCCTGCTCCAGCCG
>DAOUAM010000021.1:0-6793 GCA_034433305.1 Dehalococcoidia bacterium
CGCTATTAGCAACCGGTCCTCTGCCAGCGTAAGGCGGAAGGAGCGGTCCACCAGGACCTTAAAGCCCAGGGGCCGCCATATGGCTGCCCCTGGGCTTTTGCCTGGCATTGGCTGGCCGGGGCGTCCACGGCCTGGCAGCACCTCTCTCATAGCCCGGTGAGGCAGGCACGCAGAGCACGCGGGAGTACGCACCAGCAGCCCGGATGGGGTAAAATCCTGTACAACTTGTCGCAATACCCAGAGGAGGGCAGTCATGGAACCCATCGGAGTTGTTGTCCACGGCGCCTTGGGCAAAATGGGAAGAGAGGTGCTGAATGCCCTCTGCAAGCAGCCAGACATGAAGGCGGTGGGCGCTGTCTCCAGGAGCGCCAGCCCCGGCTCGCTGCCACTGCCCGACGGCTCGGGCCGCATACCCCTTTCCAGCTCCCTGGAGGACGTCATAGGCAGCGCCGGCGTGGTGGTGGACTTCACCAGCGCCGAGGGCGCCATGAAGGCGGTCAGGACGGCCACGGCGCACAAAGTCCACGTCGTCACTGGCTCCACCGGCCTGTCCAGGGACAACCTCAAGGAGGTGGAGGCCCTGGCCCGGGAGCACCAGGTCGGCGTCATAGTGGCGCCCAACTTCGCCCTGGGCGCGGTGCTTATGGTCCACCTGGCGAGAATCGCCGGGCGGTTCTTCGAATACGCGGACCTGACGGAGATGCACCACGAGGCCAAGATAGACGCGCCATCGGGGACGGCGCTGGCCATCGCGGCGGCGGCGGCCCAGGGCAAAGGCAGCCCCTTCATCGCCCCCAGGGCACAGAAGGAGATAATTCCGGGCACCCGGGGCGGCACCCACGAGGGCGTCAGCATCCACAGCGCCAGGATGCCGGGCCGAGTGGCCCACCACGAGCTTGTGTTCGGCACCCTGGGCCAGACCCTCACCATCCGCCACGACTCCATCAACCGCGAGAGCTTCATGCCAGGCGTCATGATGGCGGTGCGCCACGTGGTCAAGTCGCCCCCCGGGCTGGTGGTCGGCCTGGACAGGATCATGGGATTGTGACGAAAAGTTCACTTTCCGTGCGCGCTGGAAATGCCCGCGTCACGCTCCGGGGACAGGCGGACTCTCGCTGGAAACATGGCCGCGACGCCGCTTCTGGCTGGACAGACAGAGGGTAAAGGCCGGGGGCCTCAGCACTCCGGCCTGGCGGCCTGCGGCGCCAGCCTGGCATGTGCAGCCATGGTGTGGGGTGCCCCGTCTTGTATTGGCCCTGGAGCGGGAGTACACTGAGCTATACCAGCCTGGACTGGTGAAGGGCGAGGGCATGGCTGAGCGTTCGGCCCCGCCAGGCCAGCGGACGGTGACGGCCACTCGCAAGGAGGAAGTCTATGGCGGTGCTACCTGAGACCGAGGCCCTGCGGCAGTCTTCCTTGCGCCATCTCTGGATGCACAACCGCGACTGGGTGGAGATGGCCGAGGGTGGTGAGCCGCTCATCATCGTGGGGGGCCAGGGGACCAGGGTCACAGACTCTCAGGGCAGGTCATGGATAGACGTCAACGGCGGCTACTCCTCGGTGAATGTCGGCTATGGCAGGACGGAGATCGCCGAGGCCGCCTACGAGCAAATGCGCAAGCTGGCCTACTTCCCCAACGGCACCACCACGGTACCGACCATCAAGCTGGCGGAGAAGCTGGCGGAACTGGCGCCGGGCAGTCTGAAGCGGGTCTTCCCCGTCAGCGGCGGCTCCGAGGCCAACGAGACCGCCCTCAAGATCGCCAGGGCCTACCACCACCGTCGCGGCGAGCATGGGCGCTACAAGGTCATCAGCCGCAAAGGCTCCTACCACGGCGCCACCGGGGGAGTCCTGTGGCTGGGAGGCCGCAGCAACGCCGACCGCGTGGACTACGAGCCTGCCTATCCCGGCATGGTGTACGCGCCTCAGCCCAATCCCTACCACTGCGAGCTGGGCGGCAAGACACCTTCCCAGTGTGCCACCCTCTGCGCCAGGGCCGTGGAAGACCTCATTCTGTTCCACAGGCCCGAGACGGTGGCAGCCGTCATAGCGGAGCCTGTCTGCGCCTCCGTCGGCGCGGCGGTCCCGGGCGACGAGTACTGGCCCATGCTGCGGGAAATCTGCGACAAGTACGGCGTCCTCCTCATCGCCGACGAGGTAATCACGGGCTTCGGGCGCACGGGCAAGATGTTCGCCGTGGAGCACTGGGGCGTGGTCCCGGACATTATGACGGTGGCCAAGGGAATAAGCAGCAGCTACCTGCCCCTGGCTGCCGCCGTAGCCAGGCAGGAAGTGGCCGACGCCTTCGCCGGCGAGGACAGGTACTTCCGGCACGTCCTGACCTTCAGCGGCCACCCGGTATCGGCGGCGGCCGCGCTGAAGAACATCGAGATTATCCAGCGGGAGGGCCTGGTGCAGAACGCCGCACAGGTGGGGGCCTACTTCCTGGAGCAGTTGCAGGGCCTCAAGGAGGAGCACCCCATCATCGGGGACGTGCGGGGCATAGGGCTGCTGCTGGCCATCGAGCTGGTCAGCGACCGCGAGACCAGGGCGGGCTTTCCGGCAGACCTGGAGCTAGGCGACCGGCTCACAGAGAAGTTCCGGCAGAAGGGGCTTATCCTGCGCACCGGCGGGCAGACCATCCCCATTGCGCCGCCCCTCTGCATCACCCGCGCCGAGGTGGACGAGATTACCAACGCCATAGACCAGTCCCTCGCTGAAATCGAGAACGAACTGCTGGCCGAACTCCAGGAGTAGCTCAGGCCTGTGGCCACGGCAAGACCAAGGGTTTGAAGGGTAGGGAGGGTGGAAAGACTTGGAAGAAGAGACATGTATTACAACGGCCCAAGAAATGACACGCCAAGAGACAGGTCCTCTCGGGACATTGCTATGCCAACCCCCCCGCATAACAGGTACTTTAACAGAGTTGACGGCAGCGAGACGGTAGCCATATTCATAGACGGCAGCAATCTATACCACAGTCTGGAAGAGAACTGCAAACGGTTCGACGTGGACTTTGGCGCCTTCACCCAGAAGCTGTGTAAGGGCAGGAAACTGTTCCGTACTTACTACTACAATGTGCTCAGGGACCCGGAGCGGAATCCCCAGGCGTACCAGGACCAGCAGAAGTTCCTGAGCGCCCTCTACAACACGCCCTACCTGGAGGTGCGCCTGGGAGCAGCCAAGGTCCGGGGCGAGATAGCCATTGAAAAGGGCGTGGACATCATGCTGGCCACCGACCTACTGCGCTTCGCGTGGCAGGACCTCTACGACGTGGCTATCCTGGTCAGCGGCGACGGCGACTTCGCCTATGCCCTCCAGGCCATCAAGAACATAGGGAAACACGTGGAGGTGGCCGCGTTCCCGGCCAACATGTCCTGGGAGCTGGCCCAGGTGGCTGATACCTGCGAGTTCTTCACCCCGGACTACTTCGGTGACCTGTGGAGCCGAAGGCGCGCGGGACTGCGCAATGGCGACCAGTACTCAGACCCCCAGCGGCGTGGTGGCTGGCGCCCCATGCCTCGGGTGCGCCGGCCTGGCCCTCCCTACGGGCACCCCTATGACAGCAGGCCGCCGGAGTTTGACCAGCGCCCCCAGGAGCCAGCCGAGCCTGGCGTGGAGCGCATGGAGCCTCCTCACTACTCCCAGGAGGTGCCCGACGAGTCGCCGGCACCGGAGGAGGAAAACCGGTAGGCCCCTGGCCCTCTCCTCCCGCGTCCCACGGGAGGCAGGCGCTGCCAATCTCACCTCCAGTATGCCAGGGCACAGCGTCGGCTGAGCGATGGCCCCCTTCCTGGCCTTGCCTGCATACCAGCCCCGCTAGGCTGGGACGTGGGGTATAGCGCAGGCTTCCGCCAGGCAATGCAGGCCGGCGCCAGGGAAAATGCTCACCCCGGTTAGCCCAGGGAGGCGGCGGAAATCGTCGCGCCTCGGCTTGACAGGCAGTGCTAGCTGCGTGCCATCTTGACAAGCCGCGCCGCGCCAGCCATGCCGCGCCTGGATGCCGCGCGCCGGGCCATCATACGGCCCATGGGCCTGGCTACGGGAAGCGTGACGCGGGCTGCCCGGGCACGCCGGCGCCAGGGCATGACCTGCTTGCTCATGCGCTCCCAGAAGGACTCGCGCCTCGCCATGCGTGGCCTGAGCCAGAACCATCCCCACAGTGCCATACCGACCAGCGCGAAGGCCCCGGCTATAGCCGCCGGTGCCATGGGGCCACGGCTCACGGCCCGCCAGCCTCCGCTCACCCTCGCCCAATGGGGCATAGGCTCAAACAGGTTGCCCATGGTGGGTGGCGCTGGCTCGTCCAGGAAGTGCCGCTTCTCGGCGCGCCGCGCGTACATCCGGTCGGACATGCCCGGCGCGACGGCATGCATGAACCCCATCATGCGCCCCATGCTTCCCACCGTGACCTCGCGCCTGGGGGACTCGGCGCAATCGGCGATGGCCCTGGCCACGTCCTCGGCCGGCAGGATGGGCGGCAATGGCCTGACGGCGCGGCCGGTAAAGTTGGCGGCCTGCTGGAACAGCGGGGTGTCTATGGAGGCAGGCAGAATGGTGCATACGTGTATGTCCGGGGTGTCCACCAGCTCCTGCCTCAAGCACTCGGAAAGGCCCAGGATGGCCGCCTTACTGGCGACGTACGCGCTGATGTACGGGAGGCCCGTTTCGCCCACCACCGACGAGACGTTGATGAGGACGCCGCTTCCCTGCTCGCGGAAGTAGGGCAGCACGGCCCGCGCGCCGTGAATGTAGCCGAAGAGGTTGGTGTCAATGACACGACGGAAGGCTTCCGATGGGGCTTCCTCGAACCGTGCGAACATGGTGACCGCCGCGTTGTTCACCCAGGTGTCAATGTGCCCGAAGTCCCGCACGGCGCGCCGTGCCAACTCCTGGACGGCTGACTCGCTGGCGACGTCAGTCGTCATAGCCAGCGCCTTGCCTCCCAGGTGCTCGCATACGGCGGCCAGCTCTTTGAGCGCGGCTTCCCTGCGGGCCGCCAGCACCACCGTCGCGCCCCGCCTGGCGAACTCCAGCGCCGTTGCTCGGCCAATACCGCTGGAGGCGCCGGTTACCACCACTACCGAGTCCTGCACCTTCCTGCTCACGCTCCACCCCCATACCCCGGCTAGTACTGTGGCCCAGGCGGCCTCAGCCCAAGTTTAAGGCCGGCCCGCTCGCGCCTGAAATAGCGTAACTAGCCGATTGCCCTAGCCATCTTGTGCTAGTTAGGCCACCCTGTGCAGGTCTTTACGGGCGAAGCCTCTGCAAGACACGCCGTCGCGGCTTGCGGAGGCTTCGCCTTGTCTGTCAGGGCACCTATGCCAGGGTATACCCGACGGCGTGCAGCTCGCAGCGGGTGGGCTGCCTGGAGACGTACTCGTAGGCCGAGGTGGCGGCCAGGGCGCCCTGGGCGGCGGCGGTTATGGTCTGCTTGAGCTCTCCAGAGGCGTCGGTGACGTCGCCGGCGGCGAACACGCCGGGGACGTTGGTCCGCATGTACTTGTCCACCTTGATCTCGTTGCGCTCGTTGAGCTCAACGCCTAGCTGCCTTGCCAGCTCGGCCCTCGGCTCGGCGCCAATCTCGATGAACAGGCCGTCCAGGGCCAGCTCGCTGGAGCCGTTGTAGGGCCTGTCCAGGACAACGCCGGTCAGCCCGTCCTTGCCCTTGAGCTGAATGACGTTGGTGCTGAAAATCCGCTCCACGTTGGGCCGCTCGTCCAGCAGGCGCAGGTTGATAGGCTCGGGGCGGACAAATTTTTCGCGGCGGTAGATGATGTAGACCTTCCGGGCGTAATTGCTCAGGAGGATGGCGCCTTTAATGGCGGCGTCGCCACCGCCCACTACCGCCACGACGTTGCCCCTGTGAAGCGGCGCGTCGCAGGTGGAGCAGTAGGACACACCCTTGCCGGTCCACTCGTCCTCGTGGGGCAGGCCCAGCTTCCTGCGCTCCCGGCCCACGGCCAGGACCACCGAGGCGCCAAGGTACTTGTTGCCTTCGGATGTGGTGGCCTCGAAGCAGTTGCCTTTCCTGGCCAGCGAGGCCACGTCCTCCTCCACGATGGGCACGTTATACTTCTCCGCCTGCTGGCGGAACTTCAACATAAGCTCAAAGCCCTCTATCTCTGGATAGCCAGGGTAGTTCTCGATGAGGCCGCCGGTGGCCGTCTCGCCGCCAAAGCTAGCGCCGAATATGATGGGCTTCATCTGGTAGCGGGCGGCATACATGGCCGCCGCGTAGGCTGCGGCTCCCTGTCCGACTATCAAGACATCGTAAGTGGCGTTCTGTGTGGTCATTTCTATTCTATTCTCCAGGGGGTATGAATCTCTTACTTTCATGGTAGCGCAGATGCGGCTTCTTTGCCTCCTGACTCCATGAGGCATAGCGTATGTGCCCCGCCAGATGAAGTTTAACAACATAACTGGGTAATGGCGTGACCAGCCCTCTCTCTAGCTCTCCCCCAGAGGGGGGCGAGGACCGTCCCTGCCCCCCAGTGGGGGAAGGCCAGGAAGGGGGCATGGTGCCGCGCTGAATTACCCCTTCAAGTTGCTAATCTTCATATGGCGGGGCTGGGCGGGTAGGTGGGTAACAGGGGTTATGCCTCAAGGAGCCAGGAGGCGGGCTGCCCCTGGGCAACCACGAGGGTTGCCTGCGTTCTCGCCAAAGCGGCCTGGTGCTATTCCGCCATCTGGAGCATGCTACGAAGGGCCTATCTGCCCTTTTATATTTAGATGCAGGGCAGCCCTGGGGAGATGCGTCAGGGATGGCCGCGCCCTGGCCTGGCGCCTGCCA
>DAOUAM010000022.1:0-25044 GCA_034433305.1 Dehalococcoidia bacterium
CCGGGGCCTCCTGTGCTTTACCGCCATTACCGGGACAGGGGGCGGCACCCCCGCCCTGGCCTAGTAGTCCATGGGAGGCGCAGGCGGCGTGGCTGGCTCCTTCTCCTTCACGTCCGTTATCAACGACTCCGTGGTCAGCACCATCGCCGCTACACTGGCCGCGTTCTCAATGGCCGCACGCGTCACCTTGGCAGGGTCCATTATCCCGCGCTCCAGAAGGTGGCAGAACTCCCCTTTCTCCGCGTCGTACCCCCAGTCCTTCTCCCCCTTCACCGTCTCCGCCAGGATTACCTCCCCGGGCACCCCTGTGTTCTCGGCGATAAGCTTTATCGGCCGCTCAAGGGCCTTCCTCAGGATCCCCACACCCGTGGCCTCGTCCCCCTCAAGCTTGAGCCCCTCCAGTGCCTTGCGCGCCCGAATCAGCGCCACTCCGCCACCAGGCACGATCCCCTCTTCCACCGCCGCACGCGTCGCTGACAACGCGTCCTCGATGCGGTTCTTCTTCTCCTTGAGCTCTACCTCGGTGGCCGCGCCCACCTTGATGATGGCTACCCCTCCGGATAGCTTGGCTACCCGCTCCTGCAGCTTCTCCCGGTCGTAGTCCGAGGTGGTCTCCTCGATCTGGGCCTTTATCTGCTTTATCCTCCCCTGGATGGCCTCCTCTGACCCGGCCCCGCCCACGAAGGTGGTCTCTTCCTTGGTGGCCACCACACGCCGGCACCGCCCAAGGTCCTCCACCGTCACCGAGTCCAGCTTCCTGCCTACCTCCTCGCTGATGACTCGCCCACCGGTCAGTATGGCCATGTCTTCCAGCATGGCCTTGCGCCTGTCCCCAAACCCAGGCGCCTTCACCGCAAGGCAGTTCAGCGTACCCCGCAGCTTGTTCACCACCAGGGTCGCCAGGGCCTCCCCCTCCACATCCTCGGCCACCACCACGATGTTCTTGCTCACCTGCAGTATCCGCTCCAGCGCCGGCAGGATGTCGGCCACCGCCGATATCTTCTTGTCGGTGATGAGGATGTAGGGGTCTTCGATGACCGCTTCCATGCGGTTCTGGTCGGTGATGAAGTAGGGGGAGATGTAGCCCCGGTCTATCTGCATCCCCTCCACGTACTCCTGCTCGTAGTTGAGTCCCTTGGACTCCTCCACGGTGATGACCCCGTCCTTGCCCACTTTCTCCATGACCTCGGCTATCAGGTTGCCCATCTCCTCGTCGTGGGCAGACAGGGAGGCCACCTGGGCTATCTGGGCCTTGCCCTGCACTGGGATGGCCATCTGGCTTATGGCCTCCCGCAGCGCACCTACCCCCTTCTCGATGCCACGCTTCAGGGCCATGGGGTTGGCCCCGGCGGCAATGTTCTTGAAGCCCTCATGGATGATGGCCTGGGCCAGCACCGTGGCCGTGGTGGTGCCGTCCCCAGCCACGTCGTTGGTCTTGCTGGCCGCCTCCTTCAAAAGCTGGGCACCCATGTTCTCGAAGGGGTCCTCCAGCTCGATCTCCTTGGCGATGGTCACCCCGTCGGAGCAGACCTGGGGTGGCCCAAACTTCTTGTCCAGCACCACGTTGCGCCCCTTGGGCCCCAATGTCACCCCAACGGTGCTGGCCATGGTGTCTATGCCGCGCTTCATGGCGGCCCGTGCTTCCTCGCTGAAGGTGATTTGCTTGGCTGGCATGCTTGTCTCCTTGATGGTTACTTGACGAAGAGGATGTCGTCTTCCCGCAGCACCAGGTACTCGGTGTCGCCCTCCTTGTACTCGGTGCCCGAGTACTTGGAGTAGACCACGGTGTCGCCCACCTTGAGCTCCATGGGGATGCGCTTGCCGTCGTCGGTCAGGCGGCCCGGGCCAACGGCCACCACCCGGCCTTCCTGGGGCTTTTCCTTGGCGGTGTCGGGGATGTAGATGCCCCCTGCGCTCATCTGCTCCTGCTGCTTGAGGGGCTGCACGACCACGCGGTTGCCCAAGGGCTTGAAGGACACTTTCGCCTGTGTTGCCATGCGACCTTGACCTCCTTGTATGAGTTTGTTGTGTGCTGATGTGCTGAACGGGGCCTGTTTGCATCGGGCTAGGGGAGAGGCCGGTATGCACCGTACCCTGGCCCTCGCAGGAGATGTGCGAAGCCCAGGCATCCTCCGTCAACCAGGACCCCCTGCGGTGTTAGCACTCTTGTGGTGAGACTGCTAACACCGTAGCCATATTAATAAACGACAAATCCGCTGTCAATACTGTGGGGAGAAGGGAGACTGTGGGGCGCCCACGTCAGTTTACAGGCGCGCAAGCCTCCTCAGAGCCGGACTCCGCGAGGCGCCCGCTGTAGGTATTTTGAAAGGAAAGGCATCCCTTCGGACAATCGGGCCTCGTCCTTAAGATGGTTCCTGGTGGTATATATACCCATCTAGCCTGAGTGTAACAGCGTTGACTGAGACTGAAACGAGCGTCTATTATCGAACCATGGAATACTCAAGGAACCTGCCGTCTGTATTCGCCGTACTGGGCATGGCCAGGGCGCTGGTGGTGGGCACCAGGCCAAAGCAGTGGAGCAAGAACCTCATCATCTACTTCGCCCTCTTCTTCACGGTGAAGGAGGCGTGGGACCCCCTCAACCCCGGCGACCTGCTCTCGGTCTTTGGCAAGACGACCCTGGCATTCCTGCTGTTCTCGGCCCTCACGGGCGCGGTGTACCTGATCAACGACATCATGGACGTGGAGAAGGACCGCAACCACCCCAGGAAGCGCCTGCGGCCTATCGCGTCGGGCCAGCTACCCGTGCCGGTGGCGTGGGCCGGCGCGGCCACGCTGATAGCGCTGGGCCTGGCCTTCTCCTTCGTGCTGGAGCCTATGTTTGGCGCGGTGTCGCTGGTGTACCTGGCGACCATGATAGCCTACAGCCTGGTGCTGAAGCACGTCATACTGCTGGACGTGTTCGTGATAAGCGCAGGGTTCATCCTGCGGGCCGTGGCCGGCGCCGCCGTGCTGCACGTGCCCATATCGCCATGGCTGTACATCTGCGCGGGCCTGGTGGCGCTCTTTCTGGCGCTGTCCAAGCGCCGTAGCGAGCTGGTCGCCGCCGGTGACAACGCCATAAACCAGCGCAAGACGCTGGACAAGTACACGCCGGCCATGCTGGACCAGTTCATCTCCATCGTGGTGCCGTCCACGCTTCTGGCCTACACCCTGTACACCTTCACCGCGCCCAACCTGCCTGACAACCACGCCATGATGCTCACCATCCCCTTCGTCATATACGGGCTGTTCCGCTACCTGTACCTGGTCCACCGGCAGGGTATCGGCGAGAACCCCGAGGACATCATCACCTCCGACATTCCGCTCATGGTGTCGGTAGTCCTGTGGCTGGTGAGCGCCGCTGTCATCCTGGTGGTGTTCCGGGGGTGACCTGACCCCCGTAGCCCCCCTGCTGCCCCCTGGTGTGTGTCCTGTGCTAAACTGCTTCTAGCCCGGCATTCTGCACGCGCGCCAGGAGAGAGCTATGGCACCGCCTGAGAGTGTGTTTGGCTTCATTCCAACGTGGGTGGGCGTTTACGTGCTGACGGCGCTGGCCTTCGGGCTGGCCGGGTACATTCTGTACCGGCGCGTGGTGCGGCTCATCCTCCTGGGCAAGCCGGCGGACAGGCTGGACCAGCCACTGCGTCGGGCCGTGGGCGCCATCCCCCTGGTCTTTGGCCAGAAAAAGGTGCTCCAGCGCGTGTCGCTCCGGAAGGACATGGCGGGGGTCGGCCACTTCGTCATCTTCTGGGCCTTCATCTCCTTCACCCTGAGCTACGTCATATTCATCTTCGGTGACGCCGCCTGGCGGCCCTTCTCCAGCACACTGCTGACCGACACCGGCGTGAAAGCCTTCGCGGTGTACCTGGACATTCTGGCCGTGGTGCTGCTGGCTGTGCTGCTCTGGGCCGCGCTGCGCCGGTGGGCCGTCAGGCCGTCGCGGCTGCGCTTCGACCTGACGCAGAAACCAGAGGCAGCCATTATCCTGGTGCTCATCGGCCTGCTGATGGCCTTCACGCTGCTGGCCGAGGCGTTCTACGTGGCCGCCGGCGGCCAGGGGCCGGAGGCGGCGGCGCTGGTGGGGCCAGCTATAGGCCGGTGGCTCCAGGGCCTGGGACTCGGCGCGGGCGTCGCCAACGGGCTGCAGGGCTTCTTCTGGTGGGCGCACCTGGGCGTGATACTGGGCTTCGCCATCTACATCCCGCTGTCCAAGCACATGCACATCGTGGCGGCGCCGGCCAGCTTCTATATGCGCTCCCTGGAGCCAGTGGGCACCCTCTCCACGCCCAGGGACCTGGAGACGGCGGAGCGCTTCGGCGCGTCCAGGGTGCAGGACTTTACCTGGAAGGAACTGCTGGACGGCTACGCCTGCGCCGTCTGCGGCCGCTGCACCGATAGCTGCCCGGCCAACATCAGCGGCAAGGTGCTGTCGCCCATGCACATCGTGGAAAACCTGAAGGAGCACCTGCTGGAGGTGGGGCCAGGCGTCGCCAGGGGCAAGGACGAGCAGGAGGAGAAGCCCCTCATCGGGCGCTGGATATCGGAGGAGGCCCTGTGGGACTGCCTGACCTGCGGCGCCTGCGTGCAGGAGTGCCCGGTGGGCGTGGAGCACATAGCCCATATAGTGGACATGCGCCGCTACCTGGTCATGGAGCAGGCGAAGATGCCAGACACGGCCAGGAATGCGCTCCAGAGCGTGGAGCAGCGGGGCCATCCCTGGCGCGGCACGACCTTCACCCGCACCGACTGGGCCAAAGGGCTGGATGTCAAGACGCTGGCCGAGCACCCGGACGCCGAGGTGCTGTTCTGGGTCGGCTGCACGGCGGCGCTGGAGCAGCGCAGCCAGCGAGTGGCGCGGGCCATGGCCTCGGTGCTGAAGCGCGCCGGCGTGGACTTCGCCATCCTGGGCATGGAGGAGGTGTGCACCGGCGACCCGGCCCGGCGCATGGGCAACGAGTACCTGTACCAGGTACTGGCCCGGCAGAACATCGAGACCTTCCAGCGCTACAACGTCAGGAAGATCGTGACCATCTGCCCCCACTGCTTCAATACCATCCGGAACGAGTACCCGCACCTGGGCGGCAGCTTCCAGGTCGTACACTACAGCCAGTTCGTGGCCCAGCTCATCCAGGAGGGCAGGCTCAGGCCAGTGGCCACAGTCTCCGCCACGGTGGCTTACCACGACTCCTGCTATCTGGGCCGGCACAATGGGGTGTATGAGCCGCCGAGGCAGATCGCCAGGGCCATCCCGGGCGTGAAGCTGGTGGAGATGGAGCGCTGCCGCGACCGGGGCTTCTGCTGCGGCGCCGGCGGCGGGCACATGTGGATAGAGGAGAGCCGGGGCAGGCGCATCAACCACGTCCGCACGGAGCAGTTCCTGGCGACAGAGGCGGACACCATCGGCGTGTCTTGCCCCTTCTGCCTCCAGATGTTCGTGGAGGGCATCGGCTCCAGGCAGCTCCAGGACAGAAAGCAGGCGAAGGACTTGCTGGAGCTGCTGGAGGAGAGCTTGGGGCCTGGAACGCAGGGCAACGGCGCCAGGGAATCGCCGCGCGGTTGACATGGGAGATGGCGGCCCGTACAATCCCTTCGTCAAGGGGGAGTCCCCTCATCCTTGCAGGAGGTACTCCATGCAGCCGCCAGCCGCGACGCCCACGACCTGCCTCGACTGTGGCCGCTCCGACATGGGAGATGGCCGCTTCTGCCGCTGGTGTGGCCAGTTCCTGCTGGCGCCCCGAGGCGTGAGGGCCGCCAGCGTCGCGCGGAGGCTGGCCGCAGTGGTGCTGGACACCATCCTCGTCCCGCTGACGCTGTTCATCGGCTACTCGGCAAGTATGAGGGTGATCCTAACATCTTCGCTGGACAACATCCTCGTCCCGCTGACGCCGTTCATCGGCTACCTCATCTGGTGGCTCATCGTGCTGGAGAGGGGGCAGACGCCCGGCAAGCAACTGCTGGGCATCAGGGCCATGAAGGACAACGGCCAGCCGTCCCGCTGGGGACGGACGTTCCTGCGAGAGTTTGTGGCCAAGGGAATCATCTTCGGCTTGCTGGCGGCCATTACCGCTTCAGTGGTGTGGTGGCTTGATAACCTGTGGCCCTTGTGGGACAGGGACCGCCAGGCGCTGCACGACAAGGTAGCGGGTACAGTGGTGGTGCGAGGGCCGTAGCAACTGCCCGGACAGGGACGCCAGTCTGGCCGCCCGTCCCATGAGGATGGGGCGAGTGCCGCCTGACGTAAGTGTAAACACGTAACTGGCATAGGTGTTTTTACCTAGTAGCCAGCATGCTGTTTAAATTAACGCGGGGTGGTTTACATTACAGATGAGCGCTCGCCGCGCCCCGCCGCTTCAAAAGTGGCGTGAGACCTCCTCAAGCCGTCGCCTTTGCTCCGGGCGGCGGCTTTATTTTTGGGGACTGACTTCGGACCCAGCAGCCCATATACTTGAAGTCGAAAAAACGGACCGTCCAGTTAAGTACGGACCGGCGCACGGCCCTACTCCTGTAGGGCCGTGGGCTTTCCCAGGGGAACACCCACAAGGCCCCGGCCGATGCTGCTATCGGGCACCGTCTTCAGCCCCACGTTTCCCGGCGGTATAGCGTACCAAGCTGGCCGGTCCCCGCAACTGCGCTTGAAGGACTTTGCGCCCTCTACAGCCCCAACATCTGCACCAGGTGCTGCAGCTCTTTCCTGGTGGCCTCGGTGGTCTGCGGGCCGGGGTGGCGGACCCTGGGCGTCCGGATGAGGCCGCGGCGGTAGAGCGCCTCCTTGCGGATGCTGAGGCCGATGCCCTCCTGGCCCTCGAAGAGGATGAGGGGCAGGTGTCGGTAGAAGACCTGCTCGGCGCGCTTCCTGTCGCCCTCGGCCATGGCCCGGCAGATGTCCACCAATATCTCGGGGTAGGCGAAGCCCGTCATGGCCCCGGCGGAGCCGCGGGAAAGCTCGTCCAGCAGGAAGACGCCACCTAGCCCGCCGAAGATGCTGAGCCGGTCTCCGATGAGGTCGCGGATGGCGGTTATCTTGGGCGGCGTCGGCGGGTCCTCCAGCTTCAGGTAGCGCACGGAGGGTATCTGCTGCGCCAGGCGGGCGATGAAGCTGGCCGGCATGTGTACACCCGAGGTCTGCGGGTAGTCCTGGACGACGATGGGCAGGTCAACGGCCTCGGCGATGCGCTGGTAGTAAACGAAGAGGGCATCCAGGTTGGGCTTGGCCATGGGCGGCGCCGCGACCATGACGGCGGCAGCCCCGATGCTCTGCGCCTCCTTGCAGCGCTGGACGGCAACCCGTGTGCTGGCGGCGGTAGTGCCCAGGGTCACGGGCATGCCGTCTGCTGACTTCACCACCGTCTCGGCCACCAGGCGCCGCTCGGCGTCGGTCAGGCGGGCTGCCTCGCCGGTGACGCCCAGGGCGACCACGCCCCGGCAGCCGACCTCCTTCGCCTTCTCCACCAGCCCGGGGATGGAGGCGGCGTCAACATCCTCGTTGTCATCGAAGGGAGTGGCCAGCATCCAGTGGACGCCATAGAAGCTATCTTTCACAGCTTTCTCCTGGAGCGGGGGTTTACCTGTAGCGCAGCATACGGCCCGCGCGGCTGCGTGTCAATGGCGCGGGCCGTGCAGCACGGGCATCATGCCGCGCTGACGTCAGCCCCCTCTCTGGCTCTCCCCCAGGGGGCGAGTACCCTCCCTGCCCCCTGTAGGGGAAGGTCAGGAAGGGAGCATGATAGCCCTTGCAGCAGCTTTATGCCCATTGCATCATGGGCCTTGTCAATGGGAGGGACTTGGGACACATCCTCCTGGAGAGGCCTGGGCAATCAGCTCTTCGCCCCGGTAGGAGCAGGCTGCGCCTGGCCGTGGGAAGGCGCCGGGGCCTGCCCGTTCTCTGCCAGCCGCTCGCCGGCGGCCAGGAAGCGGCGCTGGATGATGTAGCGCAGCCCGGTGGAGGCAGCCCTGAAGCCATTGCGCGCCTTGAACGGCCTCACATACCTGTTGTAGAGGCTTCGCCCGTCGCCATGGCCGCTGGCTGCCCGCTCCAGCAGGGAGAGGAAGCGTGCCTCCAGGTCTTTGCCGCAGACATCCTGGGCCAGTTGCACCGCCTTGCCAGCGTAGCGTATGACCTGGACGGTCTCTGAGGCTGTGAGGTCGCTGGAGGACCAGCCACAGCTTGTGTACATGAGCATGAGATGGCGCTGTAGCTCCAGCAGGCCAAGTACCGTGGCCTTCTCCTCCTCGGTAAGCTGGCGGACAGCGTGCCAGAGGAAGAACTCCTCAACGCTCTCCCTGGAGCGGTCCAGGAACACCGAGATATAGTCGTTGCGGGCGGCCCAGGGGTCTTTGAGGAAGGCGCTGGCCTGCCGCTCGTAGACCGGGGCCAGGGTGTCCCGAAGCCAGTCGAAGGCCTCCCGCAGCGGCGCGCGCCATCCCTGGCCCTGCTGGGCCTGCAGGCAGCCACAGCCGGCGCGCCAGCGCTCGACGCCATGGGCGCAACTCCAGGAACTGCCTTCGAAAACCCTGACCTCGTGCATGGGCGGGTGGAGCGCCAGGTACTCGGCGTAGTTGGTCAGGCGGGCCAGCCTGTGGGCCTTGATGTAGTCGAGGGCCTGGGCCAGGGCAGCGTAGCCGGCCCGGTGGTGATGGCCGTAGGTCTCGCCACAGGTGGCAACGCTGACAAGCTGGGGCCAGGAGCGCCCGGCGGCGAAACCTGCCGCCAGGCCGCGCGCCAGCCGCTCGCCGCTGGACAGCAGCTCGCCAAAGGCAACACCGGCGGATATGGGGCCATCGGCGAAGAACAGGGCTATGCTCCGGCCCGATGGCAGCCGGTGCAGATAGGCCGTGCTGGGGTCAATCCGGCCGCCGGTGACGTCGCGCCACGCGAGGTCGGCGGGGAAAGCGCTACCGTTGTTCCCCACTCGTCGTACCAGGCGCGCCTGGTACGGGCTGAGGATGGTGAAGCGAATTCCTAGCTGCGCCAGGACATCCAGTATCTCCACGTCCACCGCCATCTCGGGAAGCCACATGCCCTCAGGCATACGCCCGAAGCGGTGCTGGAAGTCGCGGATACCCCATAGCACCTGGGTGTACCTGTCGCGCCGGTTGGCCAGGGGCAGTACCATGTGGTTGTATGCCTGGGCGATGGCCGGGCCGTGGCCGGAGAACAGGTGCTGGCCCTGTCTGTCCGCCGCCAGGACGGCCTGGTACACCTCTGGCGCGTTGCACTCCAGCCAGGCCAGAAGCGTGGGGCCGAAGTTGAAGCTCATTCTGGCGTAGTTGCTCGGGTCAGCCTGGGCGGCGCTGCCATTGGGGCCGTAGCACTCGGCGGTGATGCGCTCGTTCCAGTCCCGGTAGGGGTACGCCGATTGCTGGCGCTCCACGTAGCCCAGCCAGGGGTCTTCCCTGGGCGGCTGATAAAAGTGCCCATGGACACAGATAAAACGTTCCAATGCGCTCGCCTCGCTGCAGCGCGCCTGCCCAGCACGCCAGGAATAAGAATATGACGGACTGACCTCCTCATCTCCCGCTCTCCCTGGGTCTGCGGCACAGGCCGCCTGGTTGCTCCGAGCGGACATAATAGCACAAAAGGACGAGGAGGCGACAAGCGCTGGACAGGCTGGCCAGGCAATTTCCCCATTACTGGTGGTCTGGCCGGCAGTATGCATCAACTCTAGTACCGGAGAGTGAAGAGCCAGGTGAAGTCCTGGTAATACAAGAGGGGAAATCTGGTGAAAAAAGGTGCCCTGTGGGTGAAGGATACGTGATGCTGGCCCCTTCCAGGGGCCTGACCCATCCCGGCACCGGGCTGGCACGCGGGCCAGACGCCAGCCCCCTCTTCTAACTCTCCCCCAGAGGGGGCGAGAACTCCCTTCCCCCTGTGGGGGAAGGCCAGGAAGGGGGCCGTGCCTTGCCAGTGCACCCCCCTATAAGGTCTGCCCCTTGTTCCACAGCCAGGCCCAGGATTATACTTTGTCCAATGGCAACCAGGAGGTGAAAAACGGTGAAGGTAGGGATCATTAACGTCACCGGGTACTCAGGTGTGGAACTGGCCCGGATCCTGCACCGACATCCAGACACACAGATCACCTCCGTCACCGGACGAAGCGCCGTAGGCAAGAAGCTGGGCGAGTTCTTTCCCCACCTGGCGGACATGGACCTGACCATCACGGAGGAGATAACCGAGAGCGTTGACGTGGTATTCTCGGCGCTGCCCCAGACGGCCAGCGCCGAGAAGCTGGCGCCGCTGCTGAGGCAGGGCGTCAAGGCCATTGACATCAGCGCCGACTTCCGCCTGAAGAGTGTGGCCGAGTACCAGCAGTGGTACAAGGCGGAGCACCCGTGCCCGGAGTTCCTGGAGGAAGCGGTGTACGGCCTGACGGAGCTGAACCGCAAGGAGGTCTCGGCGGCCAGGCTGGTAGCCAACCCCGGGTGCTACCCCACGGCGGCCATCCTGGCGCTGGCGCCGGCCATCAAGGCCGGCATCATCGGGCCTGACATCATCATAGACGCCAAGTCCGGTGTATCGGGGGCGGGCCGGGGGCTGTCGCTGGGCACCCACTTCTCCGAGGTCAACGAGAACGTGATGGCCTACTCGGTGGAAGGCCATCGCCACCTGCCGGAGATCACCCAGGAGCTGCGCAAGATAGATGGCGCCTCGGATATGAGGATAACCTTCCTCACCCACCTCATCCCCATGACCAGGGGGATCCTCACCACCTGCTATGCCCCGCTGCGCAGCGGCGCCATCGCCTCGGGCCAGGCGGCCAGGGGTGAGCTTATGCAGCTTTACCGGGACTTCTACAAAGGCGAGCCTTTTGTCCGGGTGGTAAGCGAGTCGCCCATGACCAAGCACACCCTGGGTAGCAACTTCTGCGTGATATTCCCCACCCTGGACCCACGCACCAACCGGCTTATCGCCATAAGCTGCCTGGACAACCTGGTGAAGGGCGCGGCCGGCCAGGCCATACAGAACATGAACCTGATGTTCGGCATAGCCGAGGACGAGGGGCTACAGCAGCTAGCGCTGTACCCCTAGAGGCGGTCCTGGCTGACAGGCCGCGCGCCCCAGGGACAGCCTGTCCAGCGGGGCACCAGCGCCTTCGCCATCAGGCATGGGGGCAGTCCATCAGTGACTGCCCCCATGCTGCTTTCCCGGCCCGACATGGGGAAAGCACGTGGCAGAACTATGCCAGTGCCCGCGTTGAAACACCCACCGCCCCCAAGTGGATTCCCCCATGCGTACCACTCCTCAAAGAGCGAAGATAGATTTCCAGGCGGTGTGACACTGGCAGGTGCCCGATGCCACGTGGACCATGTAGAGAACCAGAGGATGTCGGACGAAACACGTACTGGACTCGGCAGCCATACGCCAGAGATGCCCGGAAGCAACGGCGACGCCCTCGCCATTGACAAAGCGGCGGCTGTTGCCAGCCTGGGCAGCGAAAGGCTCCTGCTGAAGGTTGTGGGCCTTTTCCTGTCCAACTACTCCAAGCGGATGCAGGACATAAGGCAGGCGGTGCAAAACCATGACAGCGACGCGCTGGTCCTGGCCGCCCACGCCCTCAAAAGCGCCATGTGCTACTTCTCGGCCCATGCAGCCACCGAGGCTGCCCTCAGCCTGGAGACCATGGGCCGCAACGGCGACCTTTCCCATGCGCAAGAGGTATTCTCGAAGCTGGAAGTGGAGATAGGACGCCTTACGCGAGGGCTTTCCGCTCTGCTGGAGGAGGAGAAGTTACGCGGGTTCTAGTCGCAGAGGACGACCTTGTTTTCCGCTCTGTCCTTGAGACCCTCCTGGCCCAGTGGGGATACGAAGTCATCAGCTTTGGGGACGGCATGCAGGCCTACAAGGCCCTGGAGACTGCTCCGGCCCCCCAGATAGCCATTCTGGACTGGCTGATGCCCGGGATGGATGGGCTGGAGCTTTGCCAGAAACTCCGCATAGCCGCCCGCGATGGCATGTACATCATCCTCCTGACGGGGCGGAACGAGAAGAACGACCTCATCCGCGGCCTTCACGCCGGCGCGGACGACTACATCACCAAGCCCTTCAACCCTGAGGAGCTGCGTGCCCGGATGCGAGTCGGCGAGCGCATCCTGACTCTGCAGCAGCAGCGGGTGGAGCAGGAGACGGCGCGCTACGTCAAGGAGCTGGAACAGGCCGTGGTCGAGTTGCGCCTTTCGCGCTCGCGCCTGGTGGTGGTGCAGGAGGACGTGAGGCAGGCCATTGCCGAGGAGCTACATGGCAACGTCCAGACCCGGATGTACATGCTGTACCTGCGGTTGCAGGACGCCCTGCACAGAGTCCCCCCAGCCCTGGAGGGGCTGGCCGCCGAACTCCAGGAAATCGCCCGGGAGCTGGACAGCCTGCGGGATAAGGAGATCAGGCAACTGTCCCACAGGCTGCACCCCAGCATTATCAAGCTGGGCCTGGGCGCCGGCCTGCGCTCTCTGCGCGACCAGTACGAGCGCTCCATCCAGGTGGAACTGGACATCGGCCCTGAAGTGGTCGCCATGGAGACGGTGGGCAAGTCCTCCATCCCCCTGAACGTGCGGCTGGGCCTGTACAGGGTCGCCGAGGAGGCGCTGTCCAACACCATAAAGCACGCCCAGGCCACCAGTGCCAGGGTGGAGCTGGTGACTTCGCCCGACGGCGGCAAGCTCTGCCTTACGGTGGAGGACAACGGCAAGGGCTTCGTCCCTGACCCCAGCAGGCGCGGCCTGGGGCTGAACGCCATCGCGGACTACATGGGCGCCATCGGGGGCAGCTTCGAGGTCATCTCGGCCCCGGGGCAGGGCACACGGATAACCGCGATAGCATCGCTGGAACCAGCCACTTACCAGGACATGGGCGGCAGGCCCCAGGCTCACGCTCCCCTAGCTCTGCAAAGCCTGTCGTAGAGTGCTGGTACGCAGGTCCTTCTTGGGTATGAAGGCCAGCGCGCCAATCTCTCGCGCCAGTCGCGCGTACTCATTGTCAGAGTTCATGCTGGTCAGGACTATTTTGACCCTGGAGTAGCGCCCCAGCATCAGCCTGGCTACCTCGAAGCCGTCCATGGGCTGCATCTGGACATCCATGAGGACCAGGTCGGGGCTGATGCGCTCCATCAGGCTCAAAGCCTCCACGCCGCTGCTGGCCTCGGCTACCACCCGGAACTCCTCGTCTCGCTCCAGCAAGGACCGGGCCAGGCGACGAAAAGCCGCCTGGTCATCCACTAGCATGACTTCAAACATCCCGTTACCCTCAGGTAAACGCCAGCGATGATGGCAAAGGCCCGGAGCAACCTGTCCCCGGCAGGTGCGGAAGTGGAATCGTCCAGGGGCGTCTTCGCCCTGACTGCGGTGGCACCTGGAGGTGCCACCCCGGCACGGCAGGCATAGCCGGAGGGCCACCCGCTCAGTTGCCTCTGGTCTGCTCAAGATAAGCGCGGATGGCCCTCACGCGGGGGTCTATGTCGCCCTCGCGGGCAATGCCCAGCTCGAAGTAGATCATGTCCTGCCACTCCGCCACCATCCTCTCGTTGATGCCCATCTTCTGAGCTATGGCGGCATTGCTGTAACCCTGGGCCATCAGCTCCAGGACCCTGGCTGGCTCGGGGGCCAGCTTGCCCACGGGCGTGTCACGTCTGGGCCTGAGGACCTCTGTCACCTCGGGGTCTATGACAATCATCCCCCAGGACGATCCTTTAATGGCCCGGACCACGACATCAACATCATGCACATTCTTCTTCAGCAAATAGGACCAACCGGCGGCGTTGACTATGAACTGCCTGTCAACATGCATGGAAAGCAGCACAATACCGATGGCCGGGTTCATGGCCTTGATCTTGTAGCCAGCCTCGATGCCGCTGGGGCCAGGGCCAAGCTCTATGTCCATGAGCACGACGTCTGGCTGCACGGCCCTGGCCTTCTCCACAGCTTCAAGCCCGCTGGAGGCCTCCCCGACCACCTGGATTTCAGGGTACCTGCCCAGTTGCGAGCGCAGCATCTGGCGGAACAGGGCATGGTCTTCTACTATGAGCACGCTGGTAACGCTCACGGCGGCCCTCCTGGGCTGCTGTCAAATAGGAACATAACCGCTGCCGCCATGAGCTAAACCAGGGCCAGGCAATGCGGGGTGAGTTGGCTTGCGGCGCTGCTGTTTTGAGCCTAGAATAGAAGAGGCGGTTTTCGCAAAGTAGCGCTGCGCCATCAAGGTTAATTCCCTCTCGCTGGTTGCCGGCTGCCGCCGGCGCTCTGTGCCCCCATCGTCTAGCGGCCCAGGACAGCGGCCTTTCAAGCCGCAAACACGGATTCGAATTCCGTTGGGGGCGCTCCTGGCACTTAACTTCTCCCAGGAGAGCACTCGCCTACCCTGCCAGACGAATACCCCTGGCCTGGCAGCCCGCGCCCCGGAGCCGGCAGGCCAGGCCATTTTCAAGGCCTGCCATCATGTCCACGTACCGTATCAAGAGGGCCATCAGGGCTGGCTGGGACGCCATGTCAGACTCCTACCAGTCTGAGACGCGCATCTCCCTGGACGACGTCCACTATGCCCCACTGTGTCCAGGCGAGCGAGAGCTACGGCTTATAGGCGATGTCAAGGGCAAGCGCGTGCTGGAACTGGCCTGCGGCGCCGCCCAGAACTCCATTGCCCTGGCCCGGTGGGGCGCCGAAACCGTCGCCCTGGACTTCTCCCCAAGGCAGCTTAGCAGGGCCAGGGCGCTGGTCTCCCGCGAAGGCGTTGATGTCTCCCTGGTGTGCGGCGACATGGAAGAGCTGGGCATGTTCCGCGATAACTCCTTTGACCTTGTGCTCTCCTCCTTCGGCTGGGAGTTCGTGCCAGACCTGGAGGCCTGCTTCCAGGAGTGCCACAGGGTACTGCGGAGCGGCGGACTGCTGCTGGTCTGCACCGTCCACCCGCTGTCGGCCTTCCAGTGGGACGAGCAAGAGCGCCATTTGCTGGTCACAGACTACTTCCATATTCCGGTGGAGGTATGGGAAGATTCAGGGGAGATAGATGGACAGCGCCCGCTGACCTTCTTTCACACCTTTGAGGACATGTTCAGGCTGCTCACCTCCAGCCGCTTCACTGTCGAAGACGTAGTGGAACCGTACCCATACCCTATCCATGCCATGAGCGAGACAGAAAGACGCGCTATCCCCTACACCGGGGACTTCTGGGAGAAGCAGTACGAGAGGCTTGCCCGCGTGCCTTTTGCCATCATCTACAAGGCACGCAAGCTATGAGGCTGCCCCCCTTTCCCGGCCTGCGGGGAACTTTTGCGGCCCCGGAGAAGTCTTTAACTTGTCTTGCACCAGGTGCGATTAAAGGCGGCGAAAAGTCCCGCCTCCCCTGCCGAGAGGAGGGCCGGACGAAAGGGCAAGTACTGCTTCATGTCGGGCCTCTTGCGTCTGGGGCCAGCAGGCCCACGCCTCTCCTGAGCAGCCCTGGTGCCAGCACTCCGGGGGCGAGTACCCAGCGCTCCGGGCTGGACGCAGGTGAGGCTGTATGAGCAGTCTGGCGGACGTGGCGAGCTTTGCCCGTGGCAGTCACGCGACTTCCACCGCGCCAGGGGTGCTGGCCGGCCTGCTGTCCCTCCTGATGGCAGCGCTGCTCCTGGCGGCGTGCTCGGCGTCGGCCTCGGCCACGCCCACGCCGGACCATTCGGCAGTGGCCGGGCCTACCTCGCCCACACCCAGGCCCACGTTGCCGCCTTCCCCTACTCTGACGCCCAGCCCGTCGCCCACTGCCACCCATACCGCCACACCCAGCCCGACGGCTACCAACACGCCGTCGCCCACGCCAACGCCGTCGCCCACGGCGACGCCAACGCCATCGCCCACGGCGACAGCTACACCCACGCCTACGCCCTCGCCGACGCCCACGGTGACCTCGACGCCGGGGCCAACACCATCGCCCACGCCGACGCCCAAGGCGACCTCCAACCTGGCGCCCTATGTACCGGCGGAGTGGGACAGCCCCATCGTCGCCGCCAGCAGCCGGGGCGCCCGGAGGAGCACCGAGCTGGCCGTTGACCGCGAGACCTACGTAAGCTGGGCCATCGGCAACAAGGGGCCCTTCACGCTGAACAAGCCCTTCTTCGTTGACCTGTACTTCGACCATATCCCAGTGGGCAGGTGGCCCAGCGAAGGCATGTCTGTCAACTACTTCAGCTATCTGCCTGACTGGGACGAACTCAACGACCGCGTGAGGATCACTCCAGGCAAGCACACCCTGCGGCTGGTGGTGGACTCCACCAACCTCATCAATGAGACGGACGAGTCGGACAACGTTTACCAGCGGGAGTTTACCTGGTCGCCAGGAGGCCCCACACCGACGCCCCTGCCCCACAAGCTGCCTGACCTGGTACCCTTCACGCCCGAGGGCTGGAGCGGCCCGCTGGTGGCTACCTCCTACGCCGGCGACGTGACCGACGGCCCGCTGTCGGTCAACACGCCAACATACGTCAGGTACAGCGTCAGGAACCAGGGGCTGGCCACCACGCCGGAGGACGTGTGGGTCTACCTTTACCTGGACAACATACTGGTGGACTTGAGGCAGGTCTCGGGCGTGCTGGCCGAGGACCACGTGGAGTGGCTGCAGTGGGACAAGCTGCTGGAGGTCATTCCCGTGGCGCCCGGCACCCACACCCTGAAGATGATGGTGGACCCGGCGGGGCTGGTCACGGAGTCCAACGAGGACAACAACACCCTGGAGAAGCAGGTCACCTGGAGCACCGGCCCCGTCCCGCCACATCCCACGGCGACGCCCACTCCCACGCCGGCGGCACCACTGCCCCCGGCCCAGCCCAATCTCGTGCCGGGCTGGAGGTTCGGCTGGGACGGGCCTATTGTCGTATCCCATGAGAAGGGTAGCCAGTTGGACGGCCCGCTGACCCTCGAACGCACGCCCCTGGTGGATGTGGTGGTGCTGAACCGCAGCCCTGTGGGAGTAGAGCAGGGGTTTACGGTGGACCTCTACTTCGACGGCACCAGAGTGGAAAGCTTCGAGGCCCCCGAGGGCCTGGGGCCTGGCGAGCTGGCGACCTGGCCGGACTGGGAGGACCTCGCCGAGAAGGCAGCGCTGACTCCAGGGCCGCACACCCTGAAGCTGGTGATAGACCCGGAGCAGGCCATCGCCGAGGCCAACGAGGACGACAACACCTACGAGAAGACCTTCACCTGGGCGGCGGGACAGGTCGCCTCTCCCACTCCCATCGTTTACTCGGAGGAAGCGCTACGCCAGAAGCTGGAGGATATAGAGTCGCTGCTGGACATCCGAGAGCCCGTGGTGGGGCCGCAGGGGCCGGCCTACGCCCAGGAGGTGCTGGACATAGCCGACGCGGGCTACTACCTGCTGACGGGCAAGAGCATCCGGGACGAGCGGGCCACCATTCTGCTGCTGTCCCACCAGGACTACCTGGCCTGGATTGACGCCAAGACCGACGAGGAGCTGGCCGTCAGCCAGCCATCGGAGTACGACGCCATCGTGGCGCGCCGCGAGGCCATCAAGTCCAGCGCACTGGGCTTCACCACTCACCGTTTCGGCAAGGTGGCCGTGATCGTGGACGCCCAGCGCGGCGTGGCCGACGTCATAAGCACCCTGGCCCACGAGATGGGCCATATGCGCCAGCGCTTCCTGAACCCCCAGCAGAGCGACGGCGTGGTCAGCAGCTCCCATGCCCTCAATGGCATACAGGAGGCCCAGGCCCAGCAGTTCGAGCGGGCCTTCTGGCTCAAGCTGGAGGAGTTCACCGGCCTGGACCTGCTGGCGTTCCCGGACTACGAGATCTTCCAGGTGCTGATAGACGAGCGCTTCAACAGGTGGCAGCAGGACTACACCAGGGAGGAACACTCCTTCGGCTACCTGCTGCAGTGGCTTGTCGTGCTGAGCGACCCGAAGCTGGAGGACCTGAAGGCGGAGCTGCTGGACAGGGGACAGCTTGGCGTCAAGTCATCCCTGAGGCTGTACAACTACCTGGTGGACTACCCTCCCAGCGCGGCGGACTCCTACGCCAGGGACCGCTTACAGTCACTGGGAGTGTACCAGGAGCGCATGAGGGAGCTGGCCAGGGGCAGGCTGGTGCCGGGCCTGCACCCCGATAAAGAGAGCCTGCCCGACCTGCGCATCCCAGCCCTGCTGATGCCGTGAGTGTGCTAGGCCAGCCCCCTCTCTGGCTCTCCCCCAATGGGGGCGAGAACCCTCCCTTCCCCCTGTGGGGGAAGGTCAGGATACCCCAGCCAACGGAGGGGTGGGAGGCGTTATCCCCCGCCGACGGCGCGGACTATCTCCACCTGGTCGCCCTGGGACAGCGTGACTTTGTCCAGCTCGTCCTTGCGCAGCACGGTGCCGTTGTAGGCCACGGCGATGTGTCTGAGGTTGACGCCCAGGGACTCCAGGTAGCCCAGGAGGCTGACTGGCTGCTCAAGCTGTTGCTGTTTACCGTTGATGGTCAGGGTTATCATGTCTTCGCCACCACGCTATGCCGGTTGATGGCCCTGGCCCCGCCGCGAGGCGCCACGCATCCTGTCCATAAGCTCCCGGGCGGCGCGACCGGGGTCTGGACTCAGGGTGATGGCGGTGATCACCGCCGCTCCGGCGGCCCCGCTGCTGACCACCGCCTCCACGTTGTCGGCCTTGATGCCGCCGATGCCCAGGAAAGGCACCTTGACACGCTGGCGGACCTGCTCCAGCAGGCCAACGCCCGCCGCCGTGGCCCCCGGGTGAGAGCCTGTGGGGAAAATGGTGCCGACTATCAGCAGGTCGGCGCCCTCAGCCTCCGCCGCCATGGCCCCCTCCAGGCTGTGGACGGAGCGTCCGACCAGGAGCCTGTCACCGGCCACACGCCGGGCCGCCTGCACCGGCAGGGCCTCCTCGCCAAGCTGGACGCCATCGGCGTCGGCGGCCAGCGCCACGTCCAGGCGGTCGTTGACGAAGAGCAGCGCCCTGCCCTGCGTGACCTGGCGCAGCCGCTGGGCCAGCGCCAGCAACTGGCCGGCCGGCAGGTCTTTCTCCCGTAGCTGCACCATGTTGGCCCCGCCCTCCACCGCTTGGGCCACCACGTCCTCCAGCGGCCTGCCGGCGCACTGGGCCCTGTCAGTCACCAGGCAGAGGCAGGGACGAGGCAAGAGTGCCACGGCGGGTCAGCTCCGGGAAGTGGCGGCCCTGGCCACGCCCTCGGTGGGGCTGCTGGCGACGCCGTAGACCTTGCGGGGGATCCTGCCTGCCAGGTAGGCCTTGCGCCCGGCCTCGACGCCCAGCTTGAAGGCCTGGGCCATCAGGACGGGGTCGCGTGCCTGGGCGATGGCCGTGTTCACCAGCACGGCGGAGGCGCCCTCCTCCAGCGCCTGGGACGCCTCGGAGGGCACGGCCAGCCCGGCATCCACCACCACGGGCACCCTGGCCTCCTGGATGATTACCCTGATCTCGTCCAGAGTCAGGATGCCCTGGCCGGAGCCGATGGGCGAGCCAAGGGGCATGACGGTGGCGCAGCCCATCTCCTCCAGCCGCTTGGCCAGCACGGGGTCAGCATGAATGTAGGGCAGCACCACGAAGCCCATGTCTATGAGCTTGCGCGCGGCCTCGAAGGTGCCAACCGGGTCAGGCAGCAGGTTCTGAGGGTTGGGGATGACCTCCAGCTTGATCCAGTTGGAGCCGGTGACCTCGCGGGCCAGTTGGGCCGTGAAGATGGCTTCCTCGGCGGTCTTGCATCCGGCGGTGTTGGGCAGGATGGTGTACTTGCTCCAGTCGAAGTAGTCCAGGATGTTCTTTTCCCTGGGGTTGTCCAGGTTAAGCCTGCGGATAGCCACGGTGATTATCTCGGCGCCCGAAGCCTCGATGGAGTCCACCATCTCCTGCATGCTGCGGTGCCTGCCTGTGCCCACCATCAACCGGGACTTGAACTCCTTGCCTGCTATGACCAGGGGATCGTTCATTGGCCTTTCTCCTCTCCAACAGCTCCTGCTGCCTGGGTGTGACATCTGCTACCCGGCCGGAGGCCGTGAGGCCTCCTCCGGCAGACCACGGAGGATAGTACCCAGGTAGCCCCTTCCACCAGGACCGCGTTGCTGCCGGGTACGGGCGGACGCGCCACTGGGGCAAAAAAGCGACCGCTGGCGCAATGCCAGCGGTCTGAGATAAGTCTTGCCCTGGGCAACTGAAGCTTGCCCCGTGCGGTGTGTCTCCCTGCGCTGGCATTACCCAGATCAGGTACTGGCGGTCGGTGACGACTCCGGTCACCCTCTCAGCCTGGCTTACCCAAGCTCCCCACCTGAGCACTATTAGGTTGTGGTTACAGCATAGAGCACGCCTGTGCAAAAGTCAACGCGGCCTGTTCTACGCGAGGGTGGCATGGGGTGCCAGTGTCCCCCGTGGGACGCAGAGGCCGTGCCATTGGCCATAGTACGGCATACCATGCCGGAATAGTCCGGTTGTCACTGAAGGCCCCCGCCACGACCGCATACACTGGTGCCACTACAGACAGGGAGGGGCACGATGGTGCAGGCAATCGAGGCCACGAGTCCACAGTGCGGCGGGCTGGCTGTCCAGGGCAGCAAGCACGGCCTTCGCCTCCGCAGGCTGGCGCCCGCGGTAGCCATGGCTGGCTTCTTCGCGCTGGCCTCCCTGGCCCTGGTCCACTTCCGGGAGTCGCTGTCGTGGCTGGGCGCATGGGGCTACCTGAGCGTCTTCGTGGTGGAGCTGGCCAACAGCGCCTCGGTCCTCATCCCCACGCCGGGCCACGCCTACACCATAGCCATCGCCCCTGCCCTGTCGCCGACCCTGCTGGGGCTTATCGGAGGCGTGGGCGCCGCCCTGGGTGAGCTGAGCGGCTACATGGTCGGTGTCAGGGGCCGGGAGGCGCTGGCCAGTGGCCGCCTGCACCGCCGGCTTTACTCCCTGACGCGCGGGCGCGTCGGCGCGACGCTGCTGGTGATGGCCGCGCTGCCCGTGCCCTTCGATGTGGCGGGCCTGTGGGCGGGGACGGTGCGCTATCCCCTGGCGCGCTTCATGGCCTTCGTCCTGGCGGGCAAGGTGTTGAAGGTGACGGCCCTCGCTCTGGTGGGGCACTACGGGCTTCACTGGCTGCTGGGGCCGCTGGGGTAGGGGCACTGGCTGCGAGCGCTTCAGATTTTCTGTGTATGTGCGAGCGCAGCACGCCCAGGACCTCGTCAAGAGTCAGTATTGTCCTGGCCTTATCTCCTACCACCCCACAGCACAGCCATCCAGGCGAGGCTCGCTGCCGGCGGTGAGCACGCCAGTGTCCGGGTCGCGCTGGATGACCTGGCCTCCGCCGAAGAAGATGCCGTGAGGCGGGCGCACCATGATGGAATGGCCCCGGCGCTCCAGCTCACGGATGGTCTCGGCGGGCACCAGGTCCTCCATGGCCGTGCCCTCGCCCAGGCGGATGCTGAAGCGCGGGGCGTCCAGCGCCGCCTGCGGGCTGAGGCCGAAGTCAACCATGTTCACCAGCACCTGGAAGTGCCCCTGGGCCTGCTGCGTCGTGCCCATGACGCCGTAGCACAGCCACAGCTCGCCGGCGCGGGTCGCCAGGCCGGGGATGAGGGTGTGGAAGGGGCGCTTGCGCGGCGCCAGGGCGTTGGGGTGCGACGGGTCCAGCGAGAAGGAGGCCCCTCGGCTGTGCAGCGCCACGCCCGTGCCAGGCACCACCATGCCGGAGCCGAAGCCGCTGTACACGCTGTTGATGAGGGAGCAGGCGTTACCCTGGCCGTCCACGGCGGCTATGTACACCGTGTCGGTGTAAGGTCCGGGCTGGCCGGTGGGCGCGTAGTCCATGGCCCGGTCGGGACGGATGAGCCTGCGCCGCTCGCGGGCGTAGCCCTTCGAAAGCAGGCCCTCCGTGGGCACGGGCACCCTGTCGGGGTCGGCGATGTAGTGCATGCCGTCGGCCAGGGCCAGGCGCATGCACTCGATGAGGTGGTGGTAGGTATCGGGCGTCTGGAAGCCCATGCCCTTGATGTCGAAGCCTTCGGCCAGGTTCAGCGCCATCAGGGCGTTAAGGCCCTGGGTGTTGGGCGGACACTCCCAGCAGGTCACGCCCCGGTAGCCAGTGGACACAGGCCCGACCCAGTTGGCCTGGTGCTCGGCCATGTCCTGTTCCGACAGCCACCCGCCCTGTTGCTGCACAAACCGGGCGGCCTTCCGGGCGAAGTCGCCTTTGTAGAAGGCCTCGGCGCCGCCCTCGGCGACGGCCTGGAGCGTGCGGGCCAGCTCTGGCAGCCGGATGACCTCGCCGGCCCTGGGCGCCCGGCCATTCAGCAGCAACTCGTCGCCCGATGGCCTCGCCCGCAGCCTGGCCTCCAGCCCAGCCCAGAAGGAGGCTATGACCTCGGACACGCCGTAGCCGGCGGAGGCGTAGTGGATGGCCGGCCCCAGCACCCTGGACAGGGGCATGGTGCCGCAGGCCCTGAGCAGGGCCTCCCAGCCGCTGACGGCGCCCGGCACGGTGATGGCCCAGGCGCTCTCGGGCGGTATGGCCGCCATGCCCCTGGCCCGAAGCTCGTCCAGGGATGCCGCCGCTGGCGACCGGCCGCTGGCGTTGAGCGCCCGCACCTGCTTCTCGCGGGCCAGCCACACCAGGGAGAAGACGTCGCCCCCCAGGCCGGTGGAGGCTGGCTCGACCACGGCCAGCGTCGCCGCTGTCGCCACTGCCGCATCCACGGCGTTGCCGCCCTCCAGCAGCATGCGCAGCCCGGCCATGGCCGCCAGCGGCTGGCTGGTCGCCACCATACCATTGCGTGCCACCACGTTGGAGCGCCGGGAGGTGAACTTCATCCTTCATATCTCCACAGTAAGGGCAGGTCTTGTGCCTGCCCCGCCTCTGGACATCCATGAAATGCCTGCCTCACCCAGGGCAACCACAAGCCCTACCCAGGGCAACCACAAGGGTTGCCCCTACTCGGCGCTCGGCGCGTGGCCGTCCCGGAAGACGCCGGCCAGGGCGGCCTCGCGCAGCGCCGCCTCCACGGAGACGACACGAGGGCCGTTCCTGGCCAGGTGCACCCTGGCCGTCTGGCCTTGCAGCACGCTGAAGGAGCGTTCGCCGTCCAGGGCGATGGTGCAGGGCCGCAGGGCCACTTCCCTGGAGTCGCCGGGCCGCAGCAGCCGCCAGTCCTGGATGTCCACGGCCCGCACCACGCCGGGCGCGATGGGCGCGTGGACGGTGGTGCCTCCCTGGCCGAGGGTGAAGTGCATGCCCAGCTCGTCCTCCAGGGAGAGCGGGCGGAGCTGGGCACCGATGGCCGACAGGCCAATGCTGGCAGGCTCGGCGCGGGCCAGGAATATCTCGTGTACGGTGTTCATGTCCCAGATGGCGCGGGCGCCCACGAAGTGCTCCCTGGACACGGCCACGTCCACCAGGGCGATGTCCCTGGGCGCGTCGTCCACGTACACCTCCAGCCGCTTGCTGACGGTGCTGACCCTGTCCAGTTCCACCAGCCCGAGGGCCACGACGCCGGCGGCTAGCCCGGCCAGGGTGCCCTCCACCATGGACGGGAAGACGTTGTTGGTGCCGGTGGAGATGGCCACCAGCGGGACGCCGCCGGAGCCTCTGGCCACGGCGCGGTTGGTGCCGTCGCCGCCCAGGGTGACCAGGCAGCCGACGCCCATGCGCGCCATAAGCTCCGCCGCCAGGGACGAGTCCCGCTCCTCGTTGTAGATGACCATGTCCAGGAAGTCCACCTGGAGCCTGAGGTCGGCGCCATCCAGGGCGCCCCGGCCCAGCATGGCGACATCGGGCATCATGACCACCTGCTCGACGCCGGCGGCATCCAGGCCGGCCAGGAGGCGCTTCAGCACGTTGACCTTCTCCTGGTTGGGCACGAAGCGCCCATGGGCCACCAGCCGCCTTATGTCCTTGCCCGCCGCCGGGTTAGCTATTATGCCTACGGTTGCCAAGATAACTGGTTCTCCTGTTTACATGTCGTTCCGAGCCGCAGGCGAGGAATCCAGGGAGGTAGCCTGAATTGAGCGCCTGCCCCCTCTCTGGCTCTCCCCCAGAGGGGGCGAGAACAGTCCCTTCCCCCTGTGGGGGAAGGTCAGGATGGGGGCCAGCGCCTGCCCCCTCGACTCCGCGGTCACCTGCTCAGGCTGGCAGCCCTGGCGCCATCCAGGCGGGGGACTCCAGCTTGCGCTTGACGGCGCGCAGGAACTCGCCGGCGGGCACGCCGTCCAGGGCGCGGTGGTCGAAGGTGAGGCTCAGGGCCATCATGGAGCGTATGGCAATCTCTCCCTGGTACACCGCCGGCTTCTCCACCACGCGGCCGACGCCCAGGATAGCCACCTGGGGCGGGTCCACCAGGGGCGTGAAGGTGTCTATCTCCTGGCTGGCCAGCGACGTGATGGTGAACGTCGCGCCGGTAACATCGTCCACCGTCAGCTTGCCGTCGCGCGCCCTGCGGGCCAGCTCCCGTATCTCCCTGGCGATGGACAGCAGGTCCTTCTCATCGGCGCGCCTGATGACCGGCACCATGAGGCCATCGGGCACAGCGGTAGCAGTGCCGATGTTGACCTCCTTCACCAGGCGCAGGCCCTCCTCGGCCAGCCAGGCGTTGAGGCGCGGGTGCTCCCGCAGGGCTGACGCGGTGGCCGCCACAATGAGGTCCAGGTCCAGTGGCCGGATGCGCTGGGCGCGCCAGTGGGACACCAGGGCCTCGCGCAGGCGCACCATCTCGGTGACGTCGGCCTCGGTGGTCAGCGTCACCTGGGCCATGGTCTGGGTGCTGCGCAGCATGCGCTCGGCGATGGTGCGGCGCAGCCCCCTGAGGGGCGCCACCTCGCCTTCTGCTCCACGGGGCGAGGGCGCGGCAGCCCGGGCGATGGCCCGCTCCACGTCGGCCACCAGGACGCGCCCGTTGGGGCCGGTGCCCTGGACGGTGGCCAGGTCTATACCGCGCTGCTTCGCCAGCAGCCGGGCCGCCGGGACGACCTGCACAGGCGCCCGCGCCGCCGGCTGCCGCTGGGCCTCGATGGCGCGGCGCACGTCGTCCTCCACGATGCGGCCGCCGGGGCCGGTGCCCTGGAGCGTGGCAAGGTCGAGGTTGTGCTCCCGC
>DAOUAM010000023.1:0-30807 GCA_034433305.1 Dehalococcoidia bacterium
CAAGAAGGTAGCGCTAACGGCCTGCATGCACAAGCTCCTGGTGGTGTTGAATGCGCTGCTCAAGCAAGACCGTCCCTGGAACCCTGCCTATACAAAGTGATTGACACCCAAGACAGTTGCTCTCTAGCTCTCGCCCAGAGGGGGCGAGAACAGTCCCTGCCCCCTGTGGGGGAAGGTCAGGAAGGGGGCCAGACGCCTGTCCCGGGCCTGTCGAGGGAATGGGGGCATGGTGCCGCCCTGAATTACCCTTTCAAGTTGTCAATCCTCATTTCGGAGATGGGGCCATAGCTCAGCCGACGTCTTGCCCTTAAACACCAGGGGTGAGGTCTGGCAGCGTCTGTCCAATCACCTGCCGCGCTCTCAAAAGGGTCGTGTGGTGAAAGGGGCGGAAGTATGGCGCGCGGGTCTTGCCCTACGGGACCAGGCGCGGCCCTACTGCCACTCCAGCACCACTTTGCCCGACCTGCCAGACTCGAAGAGCTTGAAGGCCTCCGCCGCCTTCTCCAGCGGGAACCGGTGGGTTATGAGGGCACTCAGAGGCACCTGGCGATGCACGACGAAGTTGGCCAGCTCCTCCAGGACCGTCGTGCTGAAGGTCCAGGAGCCCAGGAGCGTGAGCTGGCGGTGAATGATGTCGGGCGTAGGCTCGAAGGTCACGGTGCCGCCTTCGCCCACCAGGCAGGCCCGGCCCCAGATGCGCGTGCTGCGGACGGCGGCGGCCCTGACCTCGGCGATGCCCGTGGCGTCCAGGGTGGCCTCGGCCCCCTCGCCCTGGGTAAGCTCCCTGATGGCCTCGATGGGGTTGGCCCTGGTGGGGTCAATGACCTCCCGGGCGCCCAGTTGCCTGGCCAGCTTCTGGCGCTCCGGGATGGGGTCAATGGCGATGACCCTGGCGCCCATAATGCTGCCCAGCAGCGTGGCGCTGAGGCCTACCGGCCCCTGGCCGAACACGGCCAGCGTGTCCCTGCCAGAGACGTCCAGCCGCTTGAGGGCCTGATAGGCGGTGCCGGTGCCGCAGGAGCAGGCCGCGCCCTCGGCGAAGCCCAGCCCCTCGGGCATGCGCACGCACATGTAGTCCTCCACCAGCTCATAGTCGGCGTTGCCGCCATGAGCGCCGGAGCCATAGACCGTGGTGCCCTTGAGGCAGAGCTGTGTCCAGCCCGTCTGGCAGTGCTTGCAGCGCCCGCAGCCGCTGTAGTGGTGCACCATGACCCGGTCGCCTACCTGGACGTTCCTGACGCCCTGGCCGACCTCGGCCACCACGCCACACGGCTCGTGGCCGCATATGACCGATTTCCTGTTGCTCAGGGCCTCGGGCGAGGAGCGGTAGGGCCTCAGGTCGCTGCCGCACAGGCCGGAGGCCCGCATCTGCACCACTACCTGGCCAGGCCCGGGGACGGGGTCGGGGAACTCTCTGACTTCCAGCGTCCGGTTGCCCAGAAACACAACACCCTTCATGTTCGACCTCCTGTAACTGGCAACGATAGTGTACCAGAGCATGAAGGGTTGTGCTCGCCCGGTTCCGTTGGCGCTATGCCCTTACACACTGGGGGTGAGGGCTGCTGGTGGCGCGCGGTGTACCTGGAAGGGCCTCTTGGCGTCCCAGCACCCCCCTCAGCGGCCCTTCTCACAAAGAGGCCCTCCAGAGGGCTGACACGAGGGCAGCCCGCACTCAGTATATCTGTAAAGCCTGGTGAGCTTTGTACGGACTGTGTTGGCACATGGGCTGGAGACGGTGTGGCCTACGTGGAAACGCGTAGGGCCTGGAACACCTGACGGCTCAGCGCCTGGCGACTCCGGGGCCGGGCATCACGTTGAAGGGGACTCTGCGCTTCTCCTCGCCGTCCACCCGCGCGATGATGACGTAAGTCCCGGGGCCGTTGAGCCGCAGGGCCATGTTGGCGGCAATCTGGACGCGCTGTTCCTGGCCGGGCGGGATGCCGGCGGGCCTGCCCACCTCGAAGCCGCCGTCTATCTTGCGGAGCGTCTGGCTGTCCTCGGTGGCAATCTCGATCTCAAAGGTGTGCCGCTCATTGGTCTCGTTCCAGGGCACCTGGAAGGCCACCGCCAGGCCAATGAGCTGCTCCGCCGGGAACTCCTTGTTGACGATAACCCTGTCCCAGCCTCCGCCCAGCAGGTAGAGCTTGTTGCCCACCACCTGGGCCGCGTCGCAGAGGATGAGCCATTCCACGTCCATTTGACTTTCACGTGCGTGTGTAGTAAATATGTAGGTATATTGTAGGTACTGGTATGTCTCGTGTCAACTCCGACCATGTTACTGGAGAGACAAGGGGTATGAGCGCACGGAGAAGGGAAGAGGGTGAACTGGAGAGTCCCGCTGCCTGGGACCTGGAACGCGCCGAAAAGAGGCCGGCGGTCAAGTCGCCTCGGGCAGTGGTGTCAGTCGCCCTTCCCAGGTCGGACTTCGAGCTGGTGTCCGCTGCCGCCGAGCGGGCGGGCATGAGGCTGTCCGAGTTTATTCGCAAGGCCGCGATGGAGAAGGCCTCAGAGCAGGCCCGGATTGTCCTGCTTTACTGGGCCGGCAGTACTTCCGGCACCTATCTGGTGCTGGACCGTTTCCAGCCGTTCACACAGGCCTCTTCCAGGGTAAGCCTGGAGTCCGAGGAGCCAGTCACAAGCTCATAGGGCTGGCCTCTTCCTGGCTCTCCCCAGCGTGGAAAGGGACTGTGCTCTCGCCGCTTCGGGAGGGCCCGGCCCTGGCGGCTACCTGGCGATGAAGCCACCGTCTATGACCAGTTCCGTGCCAGTGATGAAGGACGCCTCGTCGGAGGCCAGGAACAGCACGCCGTAGGCGACCTCGATAGGCTCGCCGGTCCGGCGCAGCGGCGTGAGCCTGATAAGCTCCTCCCGCACCGAGGGGTCCGAGTGCCGGGCCGAGCGCATGGGAGGCATGAAGCCCGGATGCACCGAGTTCACCCGGATGCCATGGGGGCCGTACTTCACCGCCATGGCCTTGGTGAAGATGCGGACGGCGCCCTTGGAGGCGTGGTAGGCCGGGTGGCCGCCCTCTCCGCCCACGAAGCCCATGATGGACGAGATATTGACGATAGACCCCCTGCCGCGCTTCTGCATCTCCTGTACGGCGTGCTTGGTGCCCAGAAAGACGCCCGTGGCGTTGACATCCATGATGCGCCGCCAGCCCTCGGTGTCCAGAGGGTCGGCCACCGAGCCGCTGCTTATGCCGGCGTTGTTCACCAGGATGTCCAGCTTGCCGAAGCGGCTAACAGTAGCCTGGATAGTGCGCTGCCAGTCGGCCTCGCTGGTGACGTCCATCCGCACGAACATGGCCTCGCCGCCCGACTCGTTGACCTCGGCCTCCATCTGCTTCCCCTCTTGCTCCAGGACGTCGGCGATGACGACCTTCGCGCCCTCCCTGGCGAATAGCCTGGCCTCTTCCGCGCCCATGCCGTGGGCTGCGCCGGTAATGATGGCGACCTTGTCCTTCAGCCGCATACGCTCCTCCTGATGCAGGGTGGCCCCGCGTCGCCTAAGTGTACACCGCCGCCAGGCCACGGGAAAAGTCGTGCTCCTGCACTACCCTGGCGATGGCCCGGGCTATCCTGGCGCCGCCTGTCGCTGAAGGCTCGATGGGGTTGGCGTAGTCAGCGTCCTCGGTGCAGACGCGGCGCAGGTCTATCAGCGGCAGGCCCGCCCCTGTGGCCTCGCTGATGACAAGGTGCGTCGCGTCCTGGGGCAGCCGCGCAAGCTGGGACGGCACTTGGTGGGTGAAGCTGGCGTCCAGGGCCAGCAGCGTCGCCCGCCAGCCGGGTGGCAGGGTGTGGCGCAGGTGCGCGGCCACATCTGGCCCACCGGCGGTGTATGCGCCGTTATCCAGGACTGAATCGCCCAGTAGAACAACGTGGCCCATGTTTACACGCCAACAGGGGCGTTGCACGCAACGCCCCTGAGAAAGCCTGCCTCTGAATGGCCTGGCGTGGCCGAGGTCACGCCAGGCCGTGGGAGTGGCTATGCCCGCCTGGGAGGCGGCGCCTTGAAGCTGAACATATCACGCAGGCTGGCCGCCGCTTCCTTGTGGTAGCCATCTATCACGAAGGCCAGCACGATGGGGATGTACTCTATCGTGTTGTAGAAGAAGTGGACCCAGACGATATTGAAGAAGTTGCCGATGATGCCCGGCGTGCCGTTCCGGCCGGTGTCTATGAACTGGGCTATCTTGAAGACGTGCTCGATAAAGTGATAGACCTGGAAGTGTAGCGCGAAAGCCATGCACCAGAAGGCCAGCATGTGGTGCCGCTTGCCCAGGCCCCTGTGGTAGCCAGCCGCCACGAAGCAGACAGCCACCAGCAGCAGAAAGACCGCGTTATAGGCAAAGTGGAGCGGCTCCACATCTACCCAGGTGCCCAGGAAGCCCGCGCCCCTGGGGTTGCCGAACACGTAGCGTTGCAGCACCTGGACTACGTGCTCCACCTCGTGGAACCCCTGCACCAGCACCAGAGCCAGGAATATCGGCCCAGCGTACCGGGACAACTGGAAAAATCCAGGGGCCCTGAGCGTCAACTGACTCATCTAACTCTCCTTTCCACAGCCCCGTCTGGCATACGCTCGGCCATCGGGCCGAGGATGACTCTGCCAGCCGGAGGCGCAGTAGCCACTAGCTGCGTTATGCGCCGCTGGCAGGTGTTAAGCACTAATAGTGTATGATAGTGAACAGCTTGTCAAGCATGGTCGGCAGCCGTACGTTATTCGCAGCGTCACCGGTGAGCTAGGGCATTTCCCGGAGCCGTCGCTGGGTGAAGAGTATGGCCGTAGTCGTGAGCAGGAGCAGCACGGCCAGCATGCCTATGGCCGCCTGGCCCCCCAGGAACTCGGCGGCGATGCCGGCTGGCAGCACGCCCAGGGGCATAAGGCCGAAGTTCATCATGAACACGCTCATGACGCGGCCCCGGTACTGGTCCTCTACCTCTTCCATGATGAGGGCCTGGTTCAGCGTCCGACGTCCAGCGTCGCCCAGGCCCAGCAGGACCATGAACCCCACGGCGGCGGCGTAAGACGGGAACAGCGCCACCAGCACCAGGGCTATGCCGGACATGTAGCTCCCACCAATGAGCAGCAGGCCGCGCCGGGACTTGCCCAGCGAGGCGATGGACAGCGACCCCACCAGCGACCCCAGCCCCATGATGCTCATCAGCAGCCCCAGCGACTCCGGGCCGCGCCTGTACACGTCCACCACGAATACCGGCATCAGCGACCGGAAGGGCATGGCCAGCAGCGTGGTCGAGAGGCCCATCACCAGGAGCACCAGCACCAGCGGGCTATGCCGGATGTAAGACAGCCCCTCCTTGATGTCGCGCATCATGGGGACGTCCGTCTTGACCGGCCCTCCGCCAAGCTTGGGTATCATGCCCGTCATGACGACGGCCACCAGGGCCATGGCGGCCATCAGGTAGTAGACCCCCGCCGGGCCGATGAAGGCGTACAGCACGCCGGCGATGCTGGGCGCCGTCAGCGTGGCGATGCTCATGCCCGACGCGTTGAGGGCCATGGCGTTGCTGACCTGCTCGCGGCCCACAAGCTGCGGGATGATGGCCTGCCGGGCGGGCATCATGAAGGAGAATAGCGCCCCGTTCAGCACCGACGCCACCAGCAGGTGGACCCACGTCACCGTGTTGGTGCTGACCGATACAGCGATGAAAAGGGAGACCAGCCCGGCCATGGCCTGGCTGGCCTGGATCACCCGCTTGCGCTCCAGCCTGTCGGCGATGGCGCCGCCGAACAGGGACAGCGTCAGCATGGGCACGGCGGTGCCACCGTTGACCACGCCCAGGAGGAACGGCGACGAGGTGAGGTCATATACCAGGTAGCCCCGGGCGACCATCTGCATCTGCATGGTGCCCATCATGAAAAGGAGGCCGAAGAACAGGTAACGGAACTGGGGCACTGCCAGGGAGCTAAAGGTGTAGCGCCAGCTCCCACGGGCCGGGCTATCGGCCCTCGTGGCCCCGGCGGCAGGCCGTCGCTCGGCGCGCGGTCTGCCCGCTTCGGCCCGAGATTCCTGGGCCGAAGCGCCGCCATCGGGCAGGGCATCAGCAACTGGTCCTGAGGTTGCGTCGTCGGTGTCGGACATAGGCATACTATATGCCTGCCGCCGAATTCCTGCAACAGGCCCCCTTTGCCACCGGCCGGCTACACCGCACTTGCTTCCCATGGCAGTGCAGGGGAGGGGCCATGAAGTTAAACAGCTTGACTGTTTCTATAGTAAAGGGGCGTGGGGCGAGGTCGGCCCGGTGTGGTCGCCTCCCATCTACCCTCTAAAAACTGCCCGCGTTTAAGCCCACAGGGGGCAGGGACGGTCATCGCCTCCCTAAGAGGGTGTGTGAGAAGCCTTGTTCTAGCCCTTACCGGGAGACGTGGGGACGTGATGCAATTGATGCTGGGCTGGTATGCGGGCAAGGCCAGTCCCCTCACTGACTCTCCCCCATAGGGGGCGAGGACCCTCCCTTCCCCCTGTGGGGGAAGGCCAGGAAGGGGGCCAGGCGCCTTGCCTTGACCAAGTCCCAGCCCTGCGGGGAACGAGTTCTCACACACCCTCTAAGAGGAGAGCTAGAGAGGGGGCCGCCGCGCCTGCCTTGCTGCCTACTGGAGTTCCCTGATCCGTTTCTGGGTGGCGACGATGATGGCGGTGGTAGCCAGCACCATGCCGGCCAGCGTCGCCACGGCGACTCGCGGCCCCAGCAGCTCGGCGATGGCCCCCGCCGGAAGGACGCCCAGAGGCATCAGGCCGAAGTTCATGAGGAAAACGCTCATCACGCGGCCGCGGTACTGGTCCTCGGTGACCTCCATTATGAGGGCCTGGTTCAGCGTCCGGCGGCCCGAGTCTCCCAGGCCCAGCACCAGCATGATACCGATGGCCGCGGCGTACACGGGCACCAGCGCTACCAGCAGCAGCCCGACGCCAGATATGAACGTCCCCGCCATGAGCAGCATGCCCCGGTTCCACCTTCCCACCGAGGCGATGGCCAGGGAGCCGACCAGTGACCCCATGCCCATGATGCTCAGCAGCAGGCCAAGGACATCAGGGCCTCGGTGGTATATGTCCACCACGAAGACGGGAAGCAACTGCTGGAAGGGCATCACCAGCAGCGCCGTGGCAAGCCCCACGATGAGCAGCACCGTCACCAGCGGGCTGCGCCAGATGTAGGACAGCCCGGCCTTGATGTCGCCCAGCATGGCACTCCTGGCGGCAGTGGACTTGCCGGGGTTGCGGATTATGCCCGTGAGCACTACCGAGGCGAAGCACATGGCCGCGGTTATGTAGAAGACCCAGTCCGGCCCGATGAAGTCGTAGAGCACGCCTGCGATAGCGGGCGCCGCCAGGGTCGCGGCGCTCATGCCGGCGGCATTGAGGGCCATGGCGTTGGCTAGCAGCGACCTGCCCACCAGTTGCGGGATTATCGCCTGGCGCGCCGGCATCATGAAGGAAAAGACGATTCCCTGGAGCATGGAGGCCACCAGCAGGTGCGCCCAGGTCACAATGCCCGCGGTCACGGTGAGGCCGATGTACAGCGCGATGAGGCCGGCAAAGGCCTGGCTGGCCTGGATTACTCGCCTCCGCTCCAGCCTGTCGGCGATGGCGCCGCCGAACAGGGCCAGGCTCAGCATGGGCAGGGCAAACCCCGCGTTGACCACGCCCAGGATGAAAGGCGACGAGGTGATGTCGTAGGTCAGATAGCTCCGCGCCACCGATTGCATCTGGATGCTGCCCATGGTGAACAGCAGTCCAGCGAACAGGTAGCGGAAGTCGCGGTTGCCCAGGGAGACGAAGGTATGGCCGATGCTGCCGGACCTGGCACTGGCCTGGCCAGCCCCGCCGGACTGCGCTAAGGAAGCCTGGCCGGCACTCCTGGCCCCGGTGGGCCGGGCCACGGTTGGACCTTCCTCAGTGCCCAGGTGGGTGCTATCGCTCATAGGGCTACTATACACCCGCCTTCGCAGCAAGCACAACCTGTGCTTGCTGCGCTGGGGCCATGGATGCAGCTTCCCTGACGTTTACGATTAGTCCTCATGTACAGTCTGCTCGGCGGCGATATACGGTCTAAGTTTAGCTGGTAACCTATTTACTTCTGTCACCATTATTTCATAACGTGTTTGTCTGGCAACGCTTACCCCAGGGTGTCTGACAGGCCCTGGTGCCTGGAGAGGGTCACACTCTCGCCCTGCACCCCTTTCCCCTTGTAGGACTGTCTGCTTATGGCCCCAGGGGTGAAGGCCAGGAAGGGGCAAGGTCTCATCCATACACATCTTGAAGCCGCCGGGCGCGGCCTGTGTGAGCGTTGACTGAAGCAGGACTGGGAGCACTCAATATGAGCAAACGTATTCTCATCACTGGTGGGGCGGGCTTCATCGGCTCACACCTTGCCGACGGACTGCTGAGGCTTGGCTACCGCGTGCGCGTGCTGGACAGGCTCTCGGCGCAGGTGCATGGCGAGGAGGGCCGCCGGCCGGCGTACCTTAATCCAGAGGTAGAGCTTATAGTCGGCAACATTCAGAACCCGCAGACGGTGCGGCGTGCGCTGCGCGGTGTGGAGGCCGTCTTTCACCTGGCGGCGGCCATCGGCGTGGGCCAGAGCATGTACCAGGTCGCCAGCTACACCAGCACCAACAACTTTGGCACCGCCGTTCTGCTGGAGGCCCTGCTGGAGCGGCCCGTGAAGCGGCTGATAGTCGCCTCCAGCATGGGCATCTACGGCGAGGGCCTCTACCGCGCGCCCGATGGGCGGATGTACGACAGCGTTGAGCGCACCCTGGAGCAGCTCAAAGCAGGCCAGTGGGAGCCACGCACTCCCGAAGGCGAGGCGCTGGAGCCTCTACCTACGCCGGAGACCAAGCCTCCTTCCCTGGCCTCTATTTATGCCCTGTCCAAGTACGACCAGGAACGTATGTGCATGATCATTGGCCGCGCCTACGATATCCCTACTGTGGCCCTGCGCTTCTTCAACGTGTATGGCCCACGTCAGGCATTGTCCAACCCCTGCACCGGCGTCCTGGCCATATTCGCGTCGCGGCTCCTCAACGACAGGCCGCCCCTGATCTACGAGGACGGCCTTCAGCGGCGGGACTTTGTGAGCGTCCATGACGTGGTGCAGGCCTGCCGCCTGGCCTTGGAGGTGCCGGAGGCGGCGGGCAAAGCCTTTAACGTGGGTAGCGGCAGCGCCTTCACAGTGCTGGAAGTGGCCCACCTCATGGCCCGCGTGCTGGGCAAGGAGGGCATCAGCCCCCAGGTCACGGGCAAGTTCCGGGCAGGGGACATACGCCACTGCTTCGCCGATATTTCTCAGGCCCGGCAGGTGCTGGGCTACAGTCCCCAGGTGGCCCTGGAGGAGGGAATGGACGAGATGGCCGAGTGGCTGGCCGGCCAGATCGCCGTTGACCGGGTGGAGGAGGCGGCCGCCGAGCTTACCTCGCGGGGGCTGAGCGCATGAGCCACCCGGACTCCGAGACAGCATTCCCACACTCCAGCCCTGGCGAGTACGAGCACTCGAACTTCATAGCTGACGTGCGAGCCCTGGGGCCAGCCCGGCACACGATGCGAGGGGCTTTGCCGCCTGCTTAATCAGATTGTCTTACCTGAAATCCGCTGTCCGTGCATCCTGTCCGGGGCATGGGCCAGGCTACTCTAAAGGGGAAAATGCCCCGCCGCCCGTGTGCAGGTGCGCGCGGGTGGTGGGTTGGTTGTGAGGCGGACTGTGAAGTTTGCCCTGGTCAATCCCAACTGGGCCTTTGACGCCAGCACCTGTTTCGGCTGCCGCCAGCCGCACCTGCCGCACTAGGTTTCCAAGAGCGCTCTTATGACACCAGCTTCCCCCGGCCCCAGGGGTACGAGCCGGGGCAGCCTGCACGCGCTGGAGGCGCGCCAGGAGGCCCATGCCCGCCATCCCTGGCGGACCGATGCCCAGGCCACGAAGGCGCGCGCCGGCGGAGGGCAACCCTCCGCACGGACCCAGGGGCCGGCCCGCGTGCTGATGACCGCTGATAGCCTGGGGGGCGTGTGGACCTGCTCGCTGGAGCTGGCCAGGGCGCTGGGCCAGCAGGGCATCGAGGTGGCGCTGGCCACCATGGGCGGCGCCCTGGCCCCATTCCAGCGCCAGCAGGCCCATGCCATCCCCACGCTCCAGCTATTCGAGAGCCAGTACAGGCTGGAGTGGATGGAGGACCCCTGGAGGGACGTGGAGGCGGCTGGCGAGTGGCTGCTGCGCCTCGAGGACATGGTGCAGCCAGATGTGGTACACCTCAACTGCTACGCCTTCGGGGCGCTGCCCTGGCGCGCTCCTGTCCTGGTGGTGGGCCACTCCTGCGTGCTCTCCTGGTGGCAGGCCGTCAAGGGCACGCCAGCGCCTCCGTCGTGGTCGGCGTACAGGGAAGCGGTAGCCAGGGGCCTGCGCGGCGCCGACATGGTGGTGGCCCCCTCGGCGGCCATGCTCTCGGAACTGGAGCGGCTGTTCGGGCCGCTTCTGGCCACCCGCGTGGTGCCCAATGGCCGCGACCGGGCGCTCTTCGCTGCCGCCAGCAAGGAGCCGCTGGTGCTGACCGTGGGCAGGTTGTGGGACGAGGGAAAGAACGTGCTGGCCCTGGAGAGCGTGGCCCGGCACCTCTCCTGGCCGGTCTACGCGGCGGGCGAGTGTACCCATCCCCAGGGCGGGACCATCAGCGCCAGGCACATCCGGCTGCTCGGCCCCCTGCCCCCAGAGCATCTGGCCCGCTGGTACGCCAGGGCGTCAGTATACGCCCTGCCAGCGCGGTACGAGCCTTTTGGCCTGTCGGTGGTGGAGGCGGCCCTGTCCGGGTGCGCCCTCGTCCTTGGAGATATACCCAGTCTGCGGGAGCTATGGGAGGACGCGGCCATCTTCGTGTCCCCCGACGACACTCAGGCCCTCTGCTCGGCCATCCAGGAGCTGGCGGAGGACGAGGCGCTGCGCGGGCTGCTGGCGACCGGCGCCTACAGGCGGGCGCTGGAGTACAACCCGCAGCGCATGGCCGCCGAGTACGTGGCGGTATATAGAGAGCTAGCCTTCTCGGGAAGGGACTGACTCTGTGCAGTCCAGGCGGGCCGCATGCGTACCGTGATGTTCTATCACTCCCTGGTACCCAACTGGCACCACGGGAACGCCCACTTCCTCCGTGGCGTGGCCGCTGGCTTGCTGGTCTCTCCCCTGTGACGGAAGGTTAGAGATGGGGCTGGCCTGGTCTTATCGCCGACGCAAGACCCGTGCCCGGACTGCGCAGAAAAATTAAGGGGCCCAGGCTACGAGCGACGCTCACCTGTGACTGGCACAGGAGGTACTCGCAGGTGTTCACCTGGGCCCGAGCATTTTTCGTCCCAGTGTAAAGGCAGGGCATAGCCCTGCCTTTACACTGGGCTTTCTTTCATCATATCACGCCACGCGGCGAAGTGATAGTATATTTCGGGTAGCGGTGCCACAACACCCATCAGCAATCATCAAGGTAGCATCCTATGGGTAACACCTTCGGCCACATGTTCCGGGTGACGACCTGGGGCGAGTCCCATGGCGACGCGGTGGGCGTCGTGGTGGACGGCTGTCCGCCAAGGCTGCCCCTGTCCGTGGAGGACATCCAGAAGGAGCTGGACCGGCGCAGGCCGGCCCAGAGCGAGATAACCTCCCAGCGCAAGGAGAGCGACCGTGCCGAGATACTTTCGGGCGTCTTCGACGGGCTGACCCTGGGCACGCCCATCCTCATCGGCGTCTGGAACGAGGACGCCCGTGGCAGGGACTACGAGCAGATGCGCACCAGGTTCCGGCCTTCCCACGCCGACTACACCTACCAGGCCAAGTACGGCATCCGCAACTGGAAGGGCGGCGGCCGGGCCAGCGCCAGGGAGACCGTCGGGCGCGTCGCCGCCGGGGCCATCGCCAGAAAGGTGCTGGCCCTGGAGCATGGCATCGAGATCGTGGGCTACGTCAAGCAGGTCTGGCAGCTCCAGGCCAGCGTGGACCCCAACACCGTTACCGCCGCCGAGGTGGAGTCCAACATGGTGCGCTGCCCCGACCAGGACATGGCCGTGAAGATGATCGAGCGCATCAAGGAGGCCCGCAAGGACGGCGACTCCCTGGGGGGTGTGGTGGAGTGCGTGGCCCGCAACGTGCCTCCGGGCCTGGGCGAGCCGGTCTTCGACAAGCTGGAGGCAGACCTGGCCAAGGCCATGCTCTCGCTGCCGGCCTGCAAGGGCTTCGAGGTAGGCTCAGGCTTCGCCGGCGTGCTCATGACCGGCTCCCAGCACAACGACCCCTTCTACAACGACCGGGGCCGCATCCGCACACGCACCAACTACTCGGGCGGCATCCAGGGCGGCATAAGCAACGGCGAGAACATCATCATCCGGGCGGCCTTCAAGCCCACGGCCACCATCATGCGCCCCCAGGAGACGGTGGACGTTGACGGCAACCCCACCATCCTGGAGCCCAGGGGCCGGCACGACCCGTGCGTCCTGCCGCGGGCCGTGCCCATCGTGGAAGCCATGATGGCCCTGGTGCTGGTGGACCACGCCCTGCGCCAGCGCGGCCAGGTGGGGAGAGTGTGAGGCTGCCCTGGAAGCCAGCGCCTATACCACCGACGACGTGCCGCCGTCAATGTTGATGGCTACGCCCGTGACGTAGCTGGCCCGCTCCGAGGCCAGAAAGGCGATGACGTCGCCGGCCTCCTCGGCCTCGCCGACACGGCCCAGCGGGACGTTCTTGCCCATGTTGGCGTACCAATCGTCCAGCGTCAGGCTGGGGTCCTGGGCGCGGGCGCGCTCCCAGCGCCGCTCGTGCTGGCCGCTCTTGATCAGGCCGATGCAGACGGTGTTCACCAGGATGTTGTCCCTGGCGTAGTCCTTGGACAGGGCCTTGGTCAGCGCCAGCCCGGCGGCGCGGCTCACCGACGTGGGCACCGAGCGCGGGCCAGGGGCCTTGGCCCCCAGGTTGGTCACGTTGATGATACGCCCACCGCCCTGCCTCTTCATGTGGGGTATGGCCTGGCGAGCGCAGCGGATGGCCGCGAAGAGCTTTAGCTCCAGGTCGGCGTACCAGGCCTCGTCGGTCACGTCCTCGAAGTAGCCGGCGGCGGAAGTCCCGGCATTGTTCACCAGTATGTCTATGCGGCCGTAGGTGGCGATGACCTTCTCGAAGAGCGAATTGATGTCCTCTGGCCTGGAGATATCCGCCGAGATGGGCATGACCTCGCCGCCGGTGGCCTCCCGTATCTCGGCGGCGGCCTTCTCCAGCACGTCTGGCCTGCGGGCGCAGATGACGACCCTGGCGCCCTCGGCGGCCAGGCGTCTGGCCGCCGCCTTGCCGATGCCCTCGCTGCCTCCGGTGACCAGCGCAACTTTGCCTTTCAGACCCAGGTCCATGGCTCTCCTTTCATGAGGGTGGTAGTCAGCAATTTTATACCAGATTGGGGTGAAAGTGGCCGACAAGTCCCCACTGCCGCCATTCCCGGCGGAGCAAGGGACCTTTTGCCCCTTCCATGCACCCGTGGGCTGCCACAGTCCCCTTTCTCCCCGCTGACCTTGCTGCACGACACTTTCAGAAGGAGATGGAGGCGTCGGCGCCTGCACCACTGTCCGCTGCATGTTCAAAAACTGTCGTGCAGTAAGGCCCTTCAGGGGAGAGCCAGACCTGTCCCCTCGACATGCCCACGGCCTGTTGGGACTCGGCCCGAAGGCCCGGGGCAGGCCCTGAGCTTGCCGATGGAGAGGGGACGGACGTTAGCCCTGAAAGTGCTATCAAATCAGGACGTGGCGCGGCTTTCGAACATCTCGGCCAGGTCCACGGCACGCATGAACTCCACGCTCGGGAACTCGCGGATGTACCGGATGAGCCTCTCCAGCATACGCAGCCTGCCAGGCCGGCCGATGACGAAGGGGTGCATGGTCAGCACGAAGGAACGGCCATAGTGGTACATCCCTTCGAAGGCCGCCGACCAGACCTGGTACACGTGCTCAGGGCTGGCCATGAGGTTGCGCGCCCCCAGCGATGGCGAGTAGTTGAAGTAGGGGGCATCGTCCAGTTCCCAGTGGACGGGCACCTCTACAAGCTGTTGGTTGCCCACGTCCACCATGTAAGGTATGTCATCGCCCATGAGGCTGGAGTCGTAGAGAAAGCCCCGGTCCGCCAGGAGCGAAAGCGAGTGCTCGCTCAGCTCCCAGCTCGGAGAGCGATAGCCCCTGGGCTTCTCGCCGGTAATGCGCTCCAGCACGGCTATACCCCTGTCCAGGACTTCTTCCTCTTTCTCCCTGGACAGGCTGGCGGGCGGCTCGTGCATGTAGCCGTGATGGCCCACCTCGTGGCCTCGCTCCAGGATGTCCTCCACTAGCGACTCGTGGGTCTCGGCCACGTAGCCGGGGATGTAGAAGCTGGCGGGAATGTCGTACTCGTCCAGCAGGTCCAGGATGCGCGGCGCCCCCACGCTGGGGCCGTACTCCCGCATGGACATCAGGCTGGGAAGGCGCGCCGCCTCGGGGTTGCGGTTGATGGCCCCTGAGACTCCATCCACATCAAAGCTCAGCACCACGACACAGCGCACGTCGCCGGGCCAGATACCTGTCATGGGAACACCTCCTTGGGTCGCGCTAGCACAGCCCATTATAGCAGCGCTGGAGGGCCTGGCCCGGAGTTTGGACCGAAAGTGGTGCTGACACTTGACAAGGGAAAGCCGTTGTATTTACCGCTAGATGGTCTTCTAGCTTATCCTAATATTGACCGACTAGCTGGTATAATCAGTCAGCTAGTCTTCACAGGTTAAGGCATGAGGCTAAAGCTTAAGAGGACTTTGCCAGCGCTGACGCTGGTTATGCTGACGCTGTACCTTTTCATCTCTTACCAGATGGCTGCTGGGGTCACCAGGGCGAGGCGAGTGCCCTTTATGGCTACACCGGCCTCCCGAGGCCTCGCCTTCGAGGACGTGGAGTTCCCATCCCGGGCAGGTGGCATCACCCTCAGGGGCTGGTTCGTGCCCGGCAACAGGCCGGGGCCGGCCATCATATATGTCCACGGCATAAACGGCACGCGGGGGTCTTTTAACTCCATCGAGCTTACCTCCCGGCTGGTGCGCCAGGGGTTCAGCGTGCTGCTTTTCGACCTGCGCGGGCATGGGGCCTCCGATGGGTTCATGGTGTCGGGCGGGTACTTCGAGCGGTACGACCTCCTGGGGGCCTTCGACTACCTGGTGAAGAGGGGAGTGCCGCCGGACAGAATTGGCGTCATAGGCTTCTCCATGGGCGGCGCCATCGCGCTGATGGCCGCGGCGGAGGAGCCAGCCATCCGGGCCGTGGTGGCCGATAGCGCCTTCGCCAGCGCCTCGGACCTTATCGCCCAGGAGACGGCGCGCCGTACCATATTCACTGAGTGGATGGTGCCGGCCTTCCTGCCAGGGGCCCAGTTAGTCGCCGCGCGACTCTATGGCATAGACGTGGACGCCCTCAGCCCCGAGGAGGCGGTGGCGCGCCTGGACTACCCCGTCTTCGTCATTCACGGGATGGCTGACACGCGCGTCCCCTACTTCCATGGCGTGCGAGTACACAAGGCCGCTCCACCAGGCAGCAGGCTGTGGCTTGTCCCGGACGCGCCTCACACCAGCGCCTTCCTGCTGCACCCGGACGAGTACGTGGAGCGGATAGTGGAGTACTTCAACTCCCGGCTAGGGGCTGACTAGCTCCATTACCTTCTGGACGGCGTGCTCCAGGGGCACGGTGCTGGCCCCGGCCTCGGCGCGGCGCTTCACCTCCACCACGCCCTGGCGCAGGTTGCGCGGGCTGACCACCACACGCACGGGCAGGCCCCACAGGTCCGCGTCGTTGAACTTGACGCCCGCCGAGGCGTCGGCGCGGTCGTCGAAGAGCACCTGGACGCCGGCGCGTTGCAGCGCGTCGTAGAGGGCCTCGGCCGCCTGGGCGATCTCCGGAGTGTCGGCGTTCAGCGCCGTCAGGCAGACCTCGTAGGGCGCGATGGGCCTGGGGAATACGATGCCCTTCTCATCGTGGTGCTGCTCGATGGCAGCGCCCAGCAGCCTGCCCACGCCGATGCCGTAGCAGCCCATGATAATGGGGTGCTGCACACCGTCCCTGTCGGCGAAGTAGGCGCCCAGGGCTTCGCTGTACCTGGTCCCCAGCTTGAACACGTGGCCGACCTCTATGCCGCGCCGGGCCTGGAGCTTGCCGCCGCACCGGGCGCACTGGTAGCCCGGCTGGGCCAGCGCGATGTCAGTCAGGATGTCCGCCTGAAAGTCCCGTGGATAGTTGGCGTTGCGCAGGTGATAGTCCGGCCTGTTGGCGCCCACCACGAAGTTGGAGCCAAGCTGCACCGAGTCGTCGGCCACCACCTTCACGCCCTTGAGTCCCACCGGCGAGGCGGAACCGGCCACCAGCCCGGCGCCCTCAACCTCCTCCGGCGTGGCCAGCCGCAGGTCGGTGGCGTGCAGGGAGTTGCGCAGCTTGACCTCGTTCACCTCCAGGTCGCCGCGGATGGCGACAAAGACCACCTGGCCGTCGGCCCAGTAGAAGACGGCCTTGAGGGTCTTGCTGGTGGGTATGCCCAGGTACCGTGCCAGGGCCTCGATGGTCTTGACGCCTGGCGTGTGGACATCTTCCAGTGGCAAGGGCGAGTCCACCGGCTGGGGCGGCTTGGCGAACCGGGCCTTCTCGGCGTTGGCGGCATAGCCGCAGGCCGGGCAGAGTATGATGGTGTCCTCGCCCGAGTCGGCCAGCAACATGAACTCGTGGGAGTCCTTGCCGCCGATGGCCCCACTGTCGGCCTCCACCATGACCACGTCCAGGCCGCAGCGGGAGTAGATGTTCCTGTAGGCCTGCACCATGGCCTGGTAGCTATGGTCCAGGCCCTCCTCGTCCATGTCGAAGCTGTAGGCATCCTTCATGTCGAACTCGCGGACGCGGATGAGGCCGCCCCTGGGCCGTGGCTCGTCCCGGAACTTGGTCTGGACCTGGTAGAGGATGAGTGGCAGGTCGCGGTAGCTGCTGACGTTGGCCCGCACCATGGATGTCAGGACCTCTTCATGGGTGGGGGCCATCACCAGCGGCCTCTCGCGCCGGTCCGTCAGGCGGAAGAGCAGAGGGCCGAAGGCGGCGGTCCTGCCCGACTCGTCCCATAGCTCCCGGGGTTGCAGCACGGGCATCCGCAGCTCCTGGGCGCCGGCGGCGTCCATCTCCTCGCGGATGATCTGCTCTATCTTGCGCAGGGAGCGCCAGGCCAGCGGCAGGTAGCTATAGACGCCCGACGCTACCTGGAATATCATTCCCGCCTTGAGCATGTAGCGGTGGCTGACAAGCTCCGCCTCCGCCGGGTCCTCTCGCAGCGTTTTGCCGAACAGTCTGGAAACACGCATATACAGGCGACCTCAACACTTGAAACAATGGGTGGGCGCGGCCTTGCAGCGCATTGGCCCCGGCCCTCCTGCCTTGCAGACTACTGAAAAGCACCAGAGTACAGTTGATGTTACCATGCCAGGGCGGCACCGTGCAGTGGTGGCCATGGCCCCTGTCAGCGCCAGGCCCGCTTGTAGTGCCTCCAGACGTAGAGGATGAACAGGATGCCCAGGACCACCAGGATGGGGATGTCAAAGGGGCGCATTAGCTCCCGCAGGCGCTCCCAGCGCTCGCCCAGCAGGTAGCCGCCGTAGGCCAGCCCCGTGGAGAAGGGATAGGAGCCCACCAGCGTGAACAGGGAGAACTTGAACAGGTTCATCCTGGAGATGCCGGCAGGCAGGCTGATGAAGGTCCGTACCACCGGCAACAGCCTGGAGAAGAAGACGGTGCTATCGCCATGCTTGGTAAACCAGCGGTCGGCCATGTCCAGGTCGTGGGTGGATATGAGCAGGTACTTGCCGTAGCGCTCCAGCAGCGGACGCCCGCCCACGGCGCCGGCCCAGTAGGCCAGCAGCGAGCCCAGCAGGTTACCCAGCGCCCCGAAGAACCCAGCCAGGAACACCCACTCCGGGCCAAGCCCCTTGTCCTTCACCAGGAACCAGCCGCCGAAGGGCATGATAAGCTCGCTGGGCAGGGGAATGCAGGCACTCTCGATGGCCATGAGCGCCACCAGGCCCGGCCAGCCAATAGCGTCGTACACGCCGCGTATGAAATCGAGGAGTAGTGTCTCTATGGTGTGTATCATCTATCACGCGAGCGTGTACGCGTTCCGTACAGGCCTTGCATGCAACGCCCCTGCGGTACTCCATTGCGTCGGACGGTCCAGGGTAAGGTCAAACAGGAATGGGGGCCGGGGCCAGGGGTGGCCTGTCAGTGGAGCGCGAAGGGACAGGGCCGCAGGCATCCTGAAGGGGACTCTGGAAGGCAGGGCGACAACGCCCGCCGTCCCGATGGCGTGCGTCTCCCGCCAGGGCATGAGGAGGCCATGCGTTGCTGCGCCCCGCTGGCTCAGACCTTGACCTCCGTCTCGGCCTTCTTGACCTCTTCCATCAGGGCGCTGAGCATCTCCGACTCGTTGACCACGCGGACCTTCTGGCCCTTGCGGAAGATGATGGCGCGGCCGGCGCCGGCGGCGATGCCCACGTCGGCGTCCTTGGCCTCGCCCGGGCCATTGACCTCGCAGCCCATCACCGCGACCTTGAGGGGCGTCCTGGTCTTCCGGAGCAGCTCGTCCACGGTGTTGGCCAGCTTGCGCACGTCCACGTCGGCGCGGCCGCAGCTAGGGCAGGCCACCAGCACCACGCCCTCCTTGCGCAGCTCCAGCGACTTGAGGATTTCGATGCCGGTGTAGACCTCCTCCCTCGGGTCGTCGCTGAGGGAAACGCGGATGGTGTCGCCAATGCCCTCGTAGAGCAGCATGCCCAGGCCGATGGCGCTGCGGATGCTGCCGGACCTGACAGTGCCGGCCTCGGTGATGCCCAGGTGGAAAGGGTAGGGGACAAGCTTCGCCATGCGCCGGTAGGCCTCCACGGTGGTGTCTATGTCGAAGGCCTTGAGGGAGATCTTGATAAGGTCGAAGTCCATGTCCTCCAGGATGCTGATCTCCCACAGCCCTGTCTGGACCATGTGGTCCACGACGGTGTACTCGCCCGGCTCGGCGCGGCCTCCCTTGGGCAGCTTGTTGACGCCATCGGTGTGCCGGGAGAGGCCCCGGGTCAGGCCGATGCCACCCACCGGCGGCAGGCTCCCGAAGTTGACGCCTATGCGGATGGGGACCTGCCTTGCCCTGGCCTCGCGCACAATAAGCTGGACCTTCTCGCGGTCGCGGATGTTGCCAGGGTTCAGGCGCAGGCAGTCCACGCCGCTCTTGAGGGCCTCCAGGGCAAGCTGGTAGTGGAAGTGGATGTCGGCCACCAGGGGAATCCTGGTCTGCCTCTTTATCTCGGCCAGGGCCTGGGCCGCCTCCATGTCCGGCACGGCGCAGCGCACAATCTCGCAGCCCACGTCCTCCAGTTGCTTGATCTGCTCCACCGTGGCTTTCACGTCACGGGTATCTGTCTTGGTCATGGACTGCACGCTGATGGGCGCATCGCCGCCGACCTTGACACTGCCTACGTTGATGGCCTTGGTAACTCTGCGCTTTCTCAAGTCAGTCGCTCCTCTGGCCAGAAGAACATTGGACGCCCTCCGTATGATAAACGAAAGAGGGACGCGTAGAAAGCCCCTGAGCAGCTAGGCCGCCCCCATGCGCCTTCTGCTGATGGCAAGCAGCAGCGGTATGGAGGCAAACTGCATAGCCATGGAGAAGGCTATCACCGAGGGGATGGCCACGCTGTACAGCAGGCCCATGAGGGCGCTGCCCAGGAACCAGGCGACCCCATAGCCCGTGTTGAAGATGCCGTAGGCCCCGGCGCGCCTGTCCGAAGGTACCATCTGGGCAACGGCGGCCCGCATGATGGACTCCTGCGCCCCCATGCCCACGCCCCACAGGGCCGCCCCCACCATGGCCAGGGCAAAGCCTCCCAGGAACACCAGGGGCGCGAAGAGCGCGGAAATGAGGGCGGCCACTACCAGGACTGAGATGCCGGAGCGGTCGAACCAGCGGCCAAAGACAAGGGCCGCCACGGCGTCCACCGCCATGGCCACCGCGTAGAACACCGGAATCATGTCCCCTGAGGCCACCCGGGCCTCCTGGAAGTGGAAGGCCACCAGCGGGAAGTCGGCGTAGCCCGCGCCGATGAGGGCCACGGCGGCCAGGTACAGCCAGAACACCCGTGGCAGGCCCTGGCCCTCCAGTGTCAGCTTCCGTGGCTCGAAGTCCCTGGGGTTGGGGTAGAGCAGCCGCCCGGCGGCGAGGACGGCCAGCGCCAGGAGCGCCGGCACCAGCAGCACGGCGAACCCGGCCTCATAGCCTCCGTTCACCAGGAGCACACCAGCCACGATAAGCGGCCCCAGCACCGCGCCGGTCTGGTCCAGGGCCTCGTGGAGGCCGAACCCCCAGCCCTGGCCCACCTGGTGCGCCGCGTGGGACAGGATGGCGTCCTTGGCCGGCGAGCGTACAGCTTTGCCGATGCGCTCGGCCACTATGAGGGCAGCGGCGACCGGCCAGTTGCCCGCCAGGGCCAGCAGGGGCACCGCCAGCAGGTTGATGCCGTAGCCCACTATGGCAATCGTCCAGTACTGGCGTGTCCGGTCGGCCAGGTAGCCGGAAGCCAGGCGCAGGCCATAGCCGATAAGCTCTCCCAACCCGGCCACGAAGCCCACCACCGTGGCGCTGGCGCCCAGCACCGCCAGGTAAGGGCCGGTGACGCTGCGGGCGCCCTCGTAGGTCATGTCCGCCAGCAGGCTGACAACGCCCAGCAGCACAACAAACCGCAGGGCGGTAGCCCTGGAGATGGCCCTGGGCCTGGGGACCAGCCCTGTTCTGGCTTCCATCAGGCGGGCCTAGCGGATGAAGCTTTCGCCGTTCAGGATGCGCATCACGTCAAAGTAGCTCATGATGACGATGAGGCTGATGAGGATGATGAACCCCACGAAGTGCACCAGGCCCTCGCGCTGCGGGGAAATCCGCTTGCCGCGCCTCACCCACTCGATGACCACGAACAGCAGCCGCCCGCCGTCCAGGGCGGGAATGGGCAGCACGTTGACAATGCCCAGGCTCACGCTGATGAGGGCCATGAACTCGAAGATGGGCGAGATGCCAGCCCGCGCTACCTCGCCGGTGACCTGGGCAATGCCGATGGGGCCGGTCACGCCCGGGTCCGGCCCGCCGGCCACCCAGCGCATAAGCCCGTTCTTGGTGACCACCAGCACCTCCCAGATGCGCCCCACGGCCCTGGGCACCGCCTGCCAGAAGGGGTAGCTCTCCTTTACTATTCTGGGGTTGCTGGTGCCGATGATGACGCCGATGGCCCCCTGGGTCATGGTGTCGCCCACCTTCAACTGGGCGTTGTAGCGCCGGGCCTCGGCCAGGGAGATTTCCCTGGTGGGGTCGGTGACCACATCTACTACTCTGAGTTCAGGCGGGTTGAGGCGCGGCACCACCCGTACCGTCTCCACCGACGCGTACTCGGGGGACTGGCCCAGCCCGGGGACCATGACGCCACGGCGGACCGTAAGCTCGATGGGGTCGCCCAGCCGGGTCATGACCCGCTGGATAAGCTCCACGTGGTTGTCCACCTTCTCGCCGTTAACGCTCAGGATGGCGTCGCCCGGCCTGAGGCCGGCCCTCTCGGCGGGAGAGCCCGGGGCAACGCCGTTGATGGTGACAGTCCCCACCACGGTATCCTGGGGCACCATGAACAGCACCGTGAATATGACCACAGGCACCAGGAGGTTCATGAACGAGCCGGCGCTCAGCACGATAGCCCGCTTGAGGACGGTCTGGCGGGCGAAGCTCCTGGGCTCGGTGGGGTCTTCCTCGCCCTGCATCTTGACGAAGCCGCCCAGCGGTACCAGGTTGATGGAGTAGATGGTCTCGCCCCGGCGGAAGCCAAGAAGCCTGGGGGGGAACCCAAACCCGAACTCGAGGACCTTGATTCCAAACCATTTGGCGGTAACGAAGTGTCCCAGCTCGTGGACAAATATGAGGAAACCCAGGACCGGGACTACCAGAAGCCATGTAGGCGAATCGAACACTAGTTATTACCCTCCACTACCTTCCTCACCCGCTCCCTGGCCCAACGGGCCGCGCTCAGGATGTCCTGGACCGTGGGCTGCGGCACGCTCTGGTGGTACTTCAGCGCCTCCTGAATGACCGGGCCTATGTCCAGAAAGCCTATGCGGCGGGACAGGAACATCCTGACGGCAGACTCGTTGGCGCCGCACAGCGCAGCGGGCCACGTGCCTCCACGCCTGGCAATCTCCAGCGCCATCTGGAAGCAGCCGTAGCGCTTGCTGTCCAGCGGCTCGAAGGTCAGGGCGCCAGTTGCGACAGCATCGAACCTGCGTATACTCCCATTATAAACCCTCTCGGGATAGAACAAAGCGTACTGGATGGGCAGGTGCATGTCTGGCGGGCTGAGCTGCGCCTTCACCGAGCCATCCACGAACTCCACCATGGAGTGGATGATGCTCTGGGGATGCACCACGACCTCGATGTTCTCCCAGGGCACGCCAAACAGGTAGTGGGCCTCGATGACCTCGAAGGCCTTGTTCATCAGGGTGGCCGAGTCCACGGTTATCTGTGGCCCCATCTTCCAGGTGGGGTGCTTGAGGGCCTGCTCTGGCGTGACCCTGGCCAGCTCTTCCAGCGGCGTCTTGCGGAAGGCGCCCCCTGAGGCAGTGATGATGAGCCGGGCGATGGTCCTGTCCTCGCCCCTCAGGCATTGCCAGATGGCGTTGGGTTCGCTGTCCACCGGCAGGATGGGGACACCATGCTTGCGGGCAAGGCCGGTGAGCAGCTCGCCGGCCATCACGATGGACTCCTTGTTGGCCAGGGCAATGGCCTTGCGGTGCTCTATGGCGGTGAAGGTGGGCAGCAGGGCCACGTCCCCCACGGTGGCCGTGATCACCAGGTCAACCTCGCTGTCCGAGGCCATAGCCTCCAGCGTCGTCTCGGCGCAGCCGTTGGAGAGGAGGGGGGCCTTCTCCTCATCCGTGCCCTCGCAAGAGACGAACCTGGGCTGGAACTCCCTTACCTGCTCCCCCAGGAGCTTCAGGCTCCTGCGGGCCGCCAGGCCCACGACCCTGAAGGCGTCCGGGAAAGCGCGCACAATGTCCAGGGCCTGGGTGCCTATGGAGCCGGTGGAGCCCAGAATGGCCAGACCTTTTACTGCACGCCCCATGCTACGTAATAGTACCCAACCACCAGACTGAACAGGACTGAGTCCAGACGGTCCAGAATGCCGCCGTGGCCTGGCACCAACCAGCCAGACTCCTTCATGCCGGCGGCGCGTTTCAACCGAGATTCTACCAGATCGCCCATCTGTCCGGCCACTCCGACCAGTCCGCCCAGCGTCAGCGCCTGCGTCAGCCCAACGGGCAGGCCCAGGAGGTAGAACAGCGCGGCGCTGCTGGCGATGGCGCCCAGCAGCCCTCCAGCGGCGCCCTCCCAGGTCTTGGAGGGGCTGACCGACGGCGCAAGCTTCCTCCGGCCCAGCGACCTGCCCACGAAAAAGGCGCAGGTGTCCGTGGCGAAGGTGGCCAGGAGCAGGAACATCACCCAGTCCCGGCCAGCGTCCGTGGCCCTCAGCAGCGGCGCATGGAGCAGCAACAGGCCAGGGTAGAGGGCGCTCCCGGCGGTCACGGCCCAGTCGGCAAGCCCGGCAGATGCCTGGGGCCGCCAGAGCAGCCAGCACAGCAGGACCAGGCAGCCGCCGGCCAGCACGGGCAGGACAGTGGCGTGGAGCGGGTAGCCCTCGGAGAGGAAGAAGGCGGCCAGCACCAGGGCCAGCGCCCAGGACGCCGCCAGTGGCTCCGCCGGGCGGTGGCCCTTTTGGCGCGCCATGGCGCACAACTCCAGCGCGCCCAGCCCCGCCGCGGCCGCCGTCAGAAGAGAGAACCAGGTGCCGCCGGCCCATACAGCCAGTAGCAGCAGGGGAAGGCCCACGGCCGCGCTGGCTAGTCTCGCTGCCATGCCGCGCCTCGCTGGAGCGGTCGCCTGAGAGCGGCGCCAGGGGACCGCCCCTGTCCGCCGGACAGAGCGGCCAGCCATGCAGGCCAGGTCACGACTGGCCCGGCCCGTCCTCTGGCGCCACCCTGCCAAAGCGCCGCTGGCGCTGGCTATAGGCGACCAGCGCCTTGACCACCTCTTCTTCGTCGAAGTCCGGCCAGAAGACGGGCGTGGAGTAGTACTCGCTGTAGGCCGACTGCCAGAGCATGAAGTTGCTCAGCCGCATCTCGCCGCCAGTGCGGATGATCATATCGGGGTCGGGGACCTCGCAGGTGTACAGGTGGCGCTGGAGGACCTCTTCGGAGATTTCCTCCGGGGCCAGGCCGCTGGCGACTACTCGCCGGACAGCCTCCAGTATCTCGGCGCGCCCGCCGTAGTCGAAGGCGACATTGAGCGTCAGGCCTGTGTTGTGGCGCGTCAGCTCCAGGCTTCTGCCAATGGCCTCCCGCAGCTCTGGCGGCAGGCGGTCCAGCCGGCCCAGGTGCCTGATCCTCACGCCGTTCTCGTGCAGGGCCTGGGACTCGGACTCGATGACCTCGCCCAGCAGCTTCATCAGGCCGTTGACCTCGTTCACCGGGCGCTCCCAGTTCTCGGTGGAGAAGGCAAAGAGGGTAACGTACCTGACACCATGCTCGGCGAAGCACCTGATGACGCGGCGGATGTTCTCTGTGCCGGCGCGGTGGCCCTCCAGCCGGGGCATGCCACGCTGCCTGGCCCAGCGGCCGTTGCCGTCCATGATAATGGCCACATGCTGGGGCACGGGTTGAATAGCCGGACGTGGAGCAGACTTCTGGCGGTCTGGCGCGAGGCCGTCAGTGCTCAAACCTCCATTACCTCTGCTTCCTTTTCCTGGCGCAGCGCGTTCATCTGGCTGACGTAGGAGTCAGTCAGCCGCTGGAGACGCTCCTGCGCTCGCTTGCTCTCGTCCTGGGAGAGTTCCTTGTTCTTCTCCATCTGCCTGAAGCGTTCCAGGCTGTCCCGGCGGATGTTGCGAAGGGCCACGTGGGCCTCCTCGGCCTTGCGGCCCACCAGCCGTACCAGCTCCCGGCGGCGCTCCTCCGTCAGCGTGGGTATGGTGATACGTATGACGTTGCCGTCGTTGCTGGGCACCAGCCCCAGCTCGGACTTGAGGATGCTCTTCTCCACGTCCTTGATGGCCTGCTTGTCCCAGGGCTGGATGAGAAGTATACGCGCCTCCGGCACCGAGATGGATGCCAGTTGGCTGAGAGGCGTGGGTACGCCGTAGTAATCAACCATAAGGTTTTCCACAAGCCCAGGGTTGGCCCTGCCGGTGCGTATGGAGTTGAGCTCCCGCTTCAGCGCCTCCAGGGACTTTCGCATCTTGGATTCGGTCTCAGACAGCACCTCTGGCACCGTAGCCATGGCTAGGTCTCCCAAGTTGAGCTATAGCACCTGGCCTCCAGTGGAAAGGCCATGGGCGTCCCGCCAGACCGTGGCAGCGCACCGGAGGCGCGCTACCCGCTCTGCTTCTCGGCTACCAGGGAGCCCAGGCGCTCTCCCCTGACTATCCGCTCGATGCTTCCCGGGACGAAGAGATCAAACACGATAATGGGGACATTGTTGTCCATGCACAGGGAGAAAGCCGTGCTATCCATGACCCCCAGCCGTTTCTCCAGGGCATCCTGGTAGCTGACGAACTCGAACTTGGCGGCACTGGGGTCTTTGTTGGGGTCAGAGGTGTATACCCCGTCCACGTTGTGCTTGGCCATGAGCAGCACGTTGGCCCCGACCTCGATGGCCCGCAGGGCGGCAGCCGTATCGGTGGTCATGAAGGGGTTGCCCGTGCCGGCGGCGAAGAGCACCACGCGGCCCTTCTCCAGGTGGCGGATGGCGCGGCGGCGGATGTAAGGCTCGGCCACCTGCTGTATGTTGAGGCCGCTGAGAGTGCGGGTATCAATGCCATAGCGGCGCTCCAGGGCATCCTGAAGCACCAGGGCGTTTATCACGGTGCCCAGCATGCCGGCGTAGTCCGCGGTGGCCCGCTCCATGCCCCTGGCCTGGGCCGTTGTCCCACGCCAGATGTTGCCACCGCCCACCACCACCGCCAGTTGCACACCCAGGCCATGGATGCCCTCTATCTGCCGGGCTATGTAGTCAACGGCGGAAGGGTCTATTATGCCGTAGCTCCCGTCGCCCCTGAAGGACTCGCCGCTCAGCTTCAGGAGGACCCGGGTGTACTTGACGCTGGCCGCCGTCATAGCCTCTGTCCCTTCCTACTCGCCCAGGGAGAACCTGGCGAATCTCTGGACCCTGATGTTCTCTCCCACCTTTCCAATAACCTCGTTCACGAGGTCCTGGACGGTCCTGGTGGGGTCCTTGATGAAGGGCTGTCGCAGCAGGCAGACCTCGTCCGGGTTGGCCTCGACCCCAGGGGGTATGTCGGTCACGTCCAGGTACTGCGGCGCCATGGCCGCGACCTGCATCGCCAGGTCATGGGCCAGGTCCTTGAAGTCCGGGGTGCGAGCTACGAAGTCGGTCTCGCAGTTGACCTCCACCAGGGCGCCAATGCGCCCGCCGCTGTGAATGTAGGCCTCGACAATGCCCTGGTTGGTGGCCCTGTGGGCCTTCTTCATGGCCGTGGCCATCCCCTGCTCTCGCAGGATTTCGATGGCCTTCTCCATGTTGCCGTTGGCCTGTTGCAGCGCCCGCTTGCAGTCCATTATGCCGGCCCCGGTCTGCTCCCTGAGGGCCTTGATGATTTCTACGCCGACTTCCAATTTGCCTCCTAGATGTCCACACACAGAATGTTAAGGGGAGCTAGCGACGTCCGCACCTGGCACAAGGCTGGTCCAGGACAGTTGGGGATTGTCCCAGGGGCTGACGCGCAGGCAGGGGCAGGGTTGCCAGTCCCGCCGGGTAGTCGCGGCCCCGGAGTGCGGGCTTCAGACCTCGCCGCTGACCTTCTCGGCCTGGGCCAGTCCGCTGCCGTCCCCCTCGGAAGGCTCGGGCGGAGCCGTGGGGGTGGGAGCGCTGTCGGCCCTGACAGGGGACTCGGACTGCGTCAAGGTGGGCACGGGCGGCGCGGCTGCCTCGGGCGCCACGGCCTCCTCGCTGTCCTTGACCTGGCTCTCCAGGAGCGCGGCCCTTCTCCTGTTGCCCTCGATTATAGCATCGGCTATGCGCGACGTGATGAGCCTTATGGAGCGAATGGCGTCATCATTGCCAGGGATGGGGTAGTCCACCAGGTCAGGGTCGCAGTCGGAGTCCACCAGCGCCACAATAGGTACCCCCATGCGCCTGGCCTCGGCCACGGCGATGGCCTCCTTGCCGATGTCCACAACGAACAGCGCCCCGGGCATCTGGGTCATTTCCTTGATGCCGCCCAGGTACTTGTTCAGGCGGGCGATGGTCTCCTCCAGCTTCAGGGCCTCCTTCTTGAGGAGTCGGCTGAACTCGCCCTTTGCCTGGGCAGTCTCCAGCCTCACCAGGTAGTCAATGCGCGACTGTATGGTCCTGAAGTTGGTCAGGGTGCCGCCGAGCCAGCGCGTGGTCACATAGTAGGACCCGCTGCGCCTGGCTTCCGTCACCACGGTGTCCTGCGCCTGCTTCTTGGTGCCCACCATGAGGACCTTCTTCCCTTCGGCGGCTACCTCGGAAACGTAGTTGCACGCACGGTCCAGCATCTTGAGGGTCTTCTGAAGGTCAATGATGTGGATGCCGTTGCGCTGGGCGAAGATGTACTGCTTCATCTTGGGGTTCCAGCGCCGCCTCTGGTGTCCGAAGTGGACGCCGGCCTCAAGCAGGGACTTCATGGTGACAGGCCCTGGTGCCTGCGTGACTGCTACTTCTTCCTCCACTCGTTGCTCCATAAGGTCTGCCTTTCTCACGGTTGACACAAAAAAGTTTCAGACTATAGTTTACCCAAGGCAGTATACCATAGACCCTTGAGTGGGGCAAACCGTGCCCAGGAGCAACGGCCCGCCCGTGGGGCCGCCGCATGCCTGCGTCGCCGCCTTGGGGCAATGCGCCTGCCAGACCCCTTACCCTGGAAAACCGGCGGGCTGGAGTGTGAAAGGAATGTCACACGCAGGCGCGGAGCGCTGGGCGCGAGCCTTCGCCCGGAATTGCGCATGCTTACCCCATGTGGTACACTTGGTGCGATAAGCAAGATAAGAGAGAAACAGGGACCCAAGAGATGGGACTGGAGAAAGCTGAAAAGCAGGCCATCATCGGCGAGTACAAGACCCATGAGAGCGACACAGGCTCCACCGAACTGCAGGTCGCCCTACTGACGGCGCGTATCAACCGATTGACTCAACACCTTCGTGACCATCGCCATGATGAAGCCTCCCGCCGAGGTCTCTTCAAGCTGGTCGGCCGCCGCAGGAGGCTCCTCCAGTATCTCAGCGGAGAGGACGTGGGCCGTTACAGGGCTCTCATCGCCAAGCTCGGGATCAGAAGGTAGCCAATACCCGCCTGGGCCTTCCCCGCTCTGCCCTTATCTTCTTCTCGGGTTCCCCAAACCGCCAGGAGGCCCTACGTTCTCATGGTTTCGACTTTCCAACGTCAGATTGGCTCTGGCGTGTTTACCATCGAGACTGGTAAGCTCGCTCAGCAGGCCAACGGTTCGGTCCTGGTCCGCTACGGCGATTCCATGGTGCTGGTCACCGCCACCATGAGTCCCCCCAGGGAGGGGATAGACTTCTTCCCCCTCACCGTGGACTTCGAGGAGAGGCTGTACGCCAGGGGCAAGATCCCGGGCAGCTTCTTCCGGCGCGAGGGCAGGCCCAGCACCGAGGCTATCCTTACGGCCAGGCTCACCGACAGGCCCATCCGGCCGCTGTTCCCCAAAGGCTTCCGCAACGAGGTACAGGTAGTAATCACCGCCCTGTCCGCGGACCAGGAGAACCCCCACGACATCATGGCCATCCTGGGGGCGTCCACGGCACTGGGCATTTCGGACATCCCCTTCGACGGGCCGCTGGCCGCCACGCGCATGGGCTACGTGGACGGCGAGTTTATCGTCAATCCTACCTATCAGCAGCTTGAAAAGAGCAAGCTGGACCTGGTGGTGGCCGGGACCAGGCACGGCGTGGTCATGATGGAGTCCGGGGCTGTGGAAGCCTCCGAGGAGCTGGTGCTGGAGGCCATCGAGCGGGCGCAGCGGGTCAACCTGGAGCTGGTCCAGTTCCAGGAGGAGATAGTGCGCTCCGTGGGCAAGCCCAAGGCCAGCTACCAGTCGGACTCGGCGCCGGCCGAGCTTGAGTCCCTGGTGTCATCCCTGCTCAACGGCCGGCTGAGCTCCGTGCTGGACGCCGGCGGCGGCAAGTCCGTCCAGGCCAGCGCCCTGGATGCGCTGAAGGCCGAGATGGTGGAGCGCCTCAAAGACAGGTACGAGCCTGCCCACGTAGGCTCCGTGTTCGAGTCCCTGCTGGAGAAAGAGTTCCGCAGCCGCGTGCTGTACCAGGGCAAGCGCCCGGATGGCCGAGGCCTGCGGGACATCAGGCCCTTGACCTGCGAGGTGGCGCTGCTGCCCCGCACCCACGGCAGCGGCCTGTTCACTCGCGGCGAGACCCAGGTGCTGGCTGTGGCCACTCTTGGCTCCGTGGGCGACGCCCAGAAGGTGGAGAACCTGACGCCCGAGGAGACCAAGCGCTTCCTGCTCCACTACAACTTCCCGCCCTACTCCACGGGCGAGGCGCGCCGCATAGGCTCGCCGGGCCGCCGGGAGATAGGCCATGGCGCCCTGGCCGAGCGCGCCCTGGAGCCGGTACTGCCCAGCGAAGAGGACTTCCCCTACACCATAAGGTTGGTGGCCGAGGTCCTGAGTTCCAACGGCAGCACATCCATGGGCACCGTCTGCGCCGGCACCCTGGCCCTGATGGACGCCGGCGTACCCATCAAAAAGCCGGTGGCGGGCATTTCCATCGGCCTTATCACCGGCGATGACAGCCGGTTTGTGACCCTGACCGACATCCAGGGCCTGGAAGACCACATAGGCGACATGGACTTCAAGGTCGCCGGCACCGATGCGGGCATCACCGCCATCCAGCTAGACATCAAGGTTACCAGCATCGGCATGGATATCGTCAGGGCGGCCCTGGAGCAGGCCAGGGAGGCGAGGTTGTTCATCCTCCAGCGCATACGCGAGACCATCAGCGAGGCGCGCCCCGAGCTCAGCCGCTACGCCCCCAGGATGATACGCATCAACATACCGGTGGACAAGATCGGCGTGGTCATAGGCCCCAGTGGCAAGACCATCCGGAGCATCATCGAGGCCACCAAGACCACGGTGGACATCCAGGACGACGGCACCGTGATAATTGGCTCGGTGGATGGCGAATCGGCCCAGCGGGCCGTCACCATGATCGAGAACCTGACCCGCGAGGTGAAGGTAGGGGACATCTACACCGGCAAGGTGGTGCGCATTACCGACTTCGGCGCCTTCGTGGAGATACTGCCCGGCAAGGATGGCCTGGTCCACATCAGCGAGCTTGCCGAGTACCGAGTCCCCCGCGTGGAGGACGTGGTAAAGGTGGGCGACGAGGTCACAGTGATAGTCAAGGAGATAGACTCCCTGGGCCGCATCAACCTGTCCCGCCGCGCGCTGCTGGAGGGCGCGGAGGAGGAAGGCAAGCGCGAGGAGCGCAGGGGCCGGGAGGGGGGCAGGGAAGGCAGGCCGCCCGGCAGGCCGGGCCAGCCTCCCAGGGGCAGGCCAGGCGGCGATGGCCGCCCTGGCGGCGACCGCGGCGGCTACAGGCCGCCAGGCCGTGGCCCTGGAGGCCCGCACAGGCCCCCGGACCGCCGGCCCCGC
>DAOUAM010000024.1:0-1711 GCA_034433305.1 Dehalococcoidia bacterium
CCAACTGGCCACTTTTCCGTTCCACGGTGTCCACCGGTGCCAATGGCCGTCTGACCACTCCTGTAGGGGGCCGTGGCCACTGGCGGGTCAACATGGACTGGGCTTTGTCTGCTTGCTACGAAGCACAAACTCCCTGACATGCCAATTGGAACACTTGCGACCCCACCACCTGAAGGGCCTGTAGGGCGGGAGTGCCTTCGGCCCCTCCCCTCGGGGCCTTACAAAGCCACGGGGCCCGGCCCGACACTTGAAAGCTGACACACCTAACAACGAGGAGGCCGATGAGAGCAAAAGCGGGCTGGGCGCTTCTAGGCGGAGTCCTCATAGCGACCCTGCTTCTGATGCTGGCCGTGTCCCAGTGCCAGCCGGTGCCGGCTGCTGCAGCGGCCCTAGCCCAGGGGAGCCTCACTCTGGTGAACCAGGGACGGGAGTTTGTAGAGCGGCGCGACGACGGCGGGTTCGTCGCCCGGCCCATCTTTGACGCCAGGCCCGACTTTCTGGCCTACGGGGTAAAAGACCCCAGGGACGGATCATGGGTGACTGCGGTCTATCTGGTCAGTGACAACCCCAAAAAGGTCAACGAGGGGTGGGAGTACAGCATCGAGTATCCAACGCTGAAGGAGCAGCCACCCCTGGACAGGGACCGCGCCTACATCCTGGCCCTCTTCGCTTCCAACCAGGGTCAGGTGCACACCTTCGAGGCCGTCATCCCCATTTACCAGCCCTCCGGCCTCTGGGACCGCATCCTTAACGCCTTCAACCCGGCCACCTGGGCCCGGGCCTTCGCCCGCTGGGTGGTGGAAGGCGCCCACGGCCTCCTGTGCAGCGTGGTGGAGAGGGTCGCAGGCTCGGGCCTGGAGCGCTGCCGCGAGTAGAGGAGGGAGACCTTGGAAGACATTCTCACCGGAACGCCATCATCGCTGACCTATCTGCACCCTGCGGTTCAACAGGCCTGGAAGGTGGTATGGGTAGTGGTGGCCGCCGGCATCGGCGTGCTCTTGGCCTGGGTGGGCATCACCATCATCTTCCGGGAGCACCTGGGCGGGCCACCCAGCGGGTGGAGGGAGCTGGTGCCGCGCCTGATGATCGCCGTGGTGGCGGCGTCCAGCTCTCTCTGGTGGGGCAGCTTCATCATTGACTTGGCTGACCGAATCGCTGGCTTCGTGGCCGCCTCTCTGCAGGTTACCGCCAACGACCTGCTGCGGGCGCCCCTCAAGGTCTTTCTGGACGCCATCGAATTCGGCAACACCGGCATGGTCCTTGCCATAGCGGTCCTCTACCTGGTCTACGGCTTCTTCGTCCTCTATGTCATCGGCCAGTTCATCATCCGGCTGGCTCTCATTGACCTCTTGCTGGTGCTGGCTCCCGCAGCCCTGGGGCTGTGGGTGCTGCCCAACACGGCAGGATGGGGCCGCTACTGGCTCAGGACCTTCCTCACGGTGGTCTTCCAGCAGGCGGTCCAGCTCGTGTCATTGGCCCTGGCCTTCGCCTTCCTCAACGAGTTCGCCGCCCTGGCTGCCAACCAGCCAGTGAAGGACTTCCTGTGGAAGCTTCTCCTCTCCATCGCCTTCGTGTATCTGACCACCCGGGTCCCTTCTATGCTGGGCAACGTGGGCCTCTTTGACGCCTGGGTGCGGACCCTTCACTACGGCACCAGCATTCTTGCCCATCTGCCCACGGCCCTGCGCGTGGCCGGCCTCATCGGCCTGGC